>JAQGMI010000056.1 GCA_028292435.1 Betaproteobacteria bacterium | reverse complement strand
AGGCGGTAATGGCGAACCGTTTCGAGCGCGCATTCCGCGACGCGGACTGCATCCGGCCGCAGGCAGCCGGGCAGGTGGATCGCGAACTCATCGCCGCCGAGCCTGAACAGGCTGCCCGAGAAGTCGCGCATCATGCCGCGCAATGCACTGCCCACACCCTTGATCATCTGGTCGCCGATCCGGTGGCCGAAATTGTCGTTCACGTATTTGAAGTGATCAATGTCAAGAAAGAGGATCGCGCCGGCTGTGCCGTCGCCCATGCTTTGTTCGATGATTTTTTGCAGCGCAATCCGGTTCGGCAGGTCGGTCAGCGTATCGTGCATCGCAAGATGCTCGATGCGGCGCGTCGCGACGTGCTGCTCGGTGATGTCGCGCGCGGTGCCGCGGATGCCTTTGATCTCGCGATTCTCATCGAGCAGCGCGCGTGCATTGATGCCGATCCAGCGGTCTTCGCCGCGCGCCGTCACGACGTGCGTGACGTAGTTTTTGACCTCGCCGCCGCGGCGGAGCATGGCGAGGAAACGGCGGTTCGCGATGTGCGCGTTGCCGGCTTCGAAATCGAAGAAGCAGCGCCCTGAAAGATCGCGCGGCGGCAGGCCGAAAATCTCCTGCGAAGCGGTATTCAGGTAGGTGAAGCGTCCCTGCGGATCGGTCGTCCACACGAGGTCGTGCGAGGTTTCAACCAGATCGCGGTAACGATGCTCGCTTTCAAGCAACAGCTGAATGATGCGGCTTTTTTCGGCGAGCGATTTCTTGATCGTCGCGAGTTCTTTGGTCCCCTTGTCGGCGCTCAGCGATTGCGCGGCGAGGCGATCGATCAGTTCCTTCAGATAACGGCGATGGCCGCCGACCGAGCGCTGGGCCTGCAGCACGCCGTCAGTGTCCCACCGGCGCAGTTTCTGGATTGGGATGCTGAGCTTTTCAGAGACTTCCTGGATTGAGTAGTACAGGCTCTCGTCTGACACGACAGGCCTCCCGAAATGGTCTGTTACTGCCCGGTCTGCGATTACGTTATTTTTATCCATGGTAATACCTTTCGGCGCGAGTCTCCATGCGGAAACGAAGCGCGGCGAACGGACTCTCGCGGAGACCGTTCGCCGCTGGTCGGCGTTAGTTCAGTGCCCGCTTAGTGGACTTCGTGAGACTCGCCAAGTCCGTTTTGACGGGACACGAGTCGGTGCATAAGCTTCAAGTCGCGCAGGTTAAGGCGCAAAGCGCTGTCGACCCAGATTTCGACGATATCGAGCAACTCTGGAAATTGCACCCGATGGACGCGCCGGCGCGTCCGGGCCAATGCGGCGAAGCCATTCTGGCTGCGCTTGCGGCGTTCGATCAGGCCCGCGACGCCGGCTTCGCCTTCGCCATCTGCGACCACCACATCGATCACGCCTTTCTCGCGCATCTGATCGGCACTGTAAATTTGCCCGCTCGAGATAATCTCTTCGGCGCCGCGCTGGCCGATCTTGCGTTCGAGAAACGAGTAAGCGCCCATGCCCGGAAACAGGTTGAACAGAATTTCGGGGAAGCCGAAGCGCGCGCTTTTTTCGGCGATGATGAGGTCGCCCGAGAGCGCCGCTTCGAAGCCGCCGCCTAGCGCATCGCCCTGGACCAGTGAAATCGTCGTCACCGGTAAATCGAACGACGTGTAGTTCGAATACAGCACATCGATGCATTCGCGGCCGTAACGCAGCAGTTCGGCGCGGTTCTGCTCGCCGATCAACTTCTTGAAGAGATCGAGATCGCCGCCAAGGTTGAAGACACCTTGCCGGTCGGATGCGAGCACGACGTATTCAATCGGTTGCGCTTTGCCCATGCACTCGATCTGACCACCGCTTTTGCCGAGAAAGTCGTGGTATGCGCGAATGTCGCCGAGCAATCTGGCATTGAAGCAGGGCCGCGGAAACGGATTCCAGCGCGACCACATTGTGCGCAGTTCAGGCTGGTAGTAAGCGCGCAGCTGGTCGGAAAATGCGAGTTCGATATTCGAAGTCCGCCAGGCAACCGCAGGAATTTCGGGGTTGCGCAGAAATTGCGGATCCGGCGTACGTAGAACTTCTGGTGGAATATCGAACGCGTTCATGTGAATTACTCCTCAAAAAGCGGTTGATAAAAATGTGGCCGACCAGGGCCGCATGATCATTAAAAATAGGATTTTTTCATAAAGCAAATCTAACATTCTGATAGATTTGGATTTTTTCCTTTTAAAAACAGCGCTAAGTTAAAATTTGAAAAATGTGCAAATTGAAAATAATTTTTCAGTGAATTCATGTGTGTGGGGAATTCGCTGATTAGTTTTTGACCAGCATTTTCATAACTATTGACTTAGAATCCGTGCGATGCGTTACGTACTTAAACTATTTGTTCGGGTGTTGTTGCGGCTAAAGGTCAGCGGAGACCTGAACCAGCTAGCGGCAACGCCTTCACTCGTCATTGCGAACCACGACGCATGGCTCGATGGCGCGCTGTTGGGGCTGTTCCTGCCGCGCCGCTCGTGCGTGGTGATGTCACGCGACGACATGGCTGGGACCGCAAGTCGTTGGCTGGGCAGGTTCTACCGGCATTGCGTGCTCGACTTGTCCGAGCCGTCGACCGTGAAACGCGTCGCGCGCATGCTCGCCGCAGGTGAAACAGTTATTGTGTTTCCGCAGGGTCGGGTGACGACGACGGCGAGCGCGATGAAGCTGTATCCATCGGTCGCGACGATCGCGGCGCGTTCGGGCGTGCCGATCATTCCGGTAACGATCGATGGCTTGATGTATTCGCGTTTCGGTCGTGTGCCCGGAACGTTTGCACGGCGCTGGCTGCCGCGGGTTTCGATCCGCGTCCATGCAGCAACGCGCCTGCCCGAATATGCGGATGCGAGAACGCGCGTCAAACGCCAGCGCGCAGTCGACCATCTGAGCGGCGTCATGCAGCGTGCCGCCGTCGAGACGCGCAAGCGCGAGACGCTATACGAGGCGTTTCTGGGCGCCGCCGAATTGTTCGGACGCGGCTACGAACTGGTCGAAGACGTGCGCGGCAAGCGCGAGACCTATGGCGACCTTTTACGCGCGATACTGGCGCTCGCTCGCATCACGAGCCGCCTTGGGCCTGCAGGCGAAATTATCGGCGTCATGATGCCGAACATCAGTACGACCGTGAGCCTCCTGCTCGGTATGGGGGCGGCCGGCCGCGTGCCGGCGATGCTCAATTACACGGCGGGCGCCGAAGCGATCCGCAGCGCCTGTGTCGCTGCAGGCGTTAAGACCGTGATTACCTCCCGCCGCTTCATCGAAGCGGGCAGGCTTTATCCGGTGCTCGACGCGCTGTGCAATCAGCGCATCGTGTTCGTCGAAGACCTGTGCAACGATTTTGGCGGGATCGACAAGTTGTGGCTCGTGTTGTGGGCATGGTGGCGGCCGCGTTGTGTCCTGCAGTCGGCGGATCCCGCCGCCGCGGCGGTAGTCTTGTTTACATCGGGCTCTGAAGCAAGACCGAAAGGTGTCGCGCTGAGTCACGATGCACTGCTGGCGAATGTCGCGCAGATGCGTGCAGTGATTGATTTTTCGCCCGCCGATCGCTTCCTCAATGCTTTGCCGATGTTTCACTCGTACGGCTTGACGGCGTGCACGCTGATGCCGCTCGTGTGCGGCGTCGGTCTGTACCTATACACATCGCCGCTGCGCTATCGCGTGATTCCCGAAATCGCCTATATGCGCGACTGCACTTTCGTGTTCGGCACTGCCACCTTCCTGTCGCGGTATGCGCGCGAAGCGCATGCGTACGACTTCTACCGCGTACGGTGCGTGATTTCAGGCGCCGAAAGGCTGAGCCCCGAAGTGGCGAAGCTGTGGCTCGACAAATTCGGCTTGCGTATTTTTGAAGGTTACGGCGCGACCGAGTGCGCGCCCGTCATTTCGTTGAACACGCCGCTCGCGTACGAAGCGAATACCGTCGGCCGGTTTTTGCCGTGCGTCGAATCCCAGCTGGTGAAAGTAGACGGCATCCCGCACGGCGGCTGCCTGCACGTGCGCGGCCCAAACGTGATGCTCGGTTATTATTTTTACGACGAGCCCGGCATGCTGCGCCCGCCGCAGTCTGAACTTGGCGCCGGCTGGTATGACACGGGGGACGTCGTCAATGTCGATGCCGCCGGTTTCGTGACGGTCGTTGGGCGCATACGACGCTTCGCCAAGATTGCAGGTGAAATGGTGGCGCTTGAAATGGTCGAACGGGTGGCCTCGCATGCGTCGCCCTATCATCAGCATGCGGCGATGGTTGACGTCATCGCCGAGAGTGGCGAGGGCACGGTACTGTTTACGACGGATCCCCAATTGACTCGCGCCACGTTGCAACGCTCGGCGCAGTTGCTCGGCAGCCAGGACCTGGCGGTGGCGCGGCGCCTCGAGCACGTGAGAGAACTGCCGTTGCTGGGAAGCGGCAAAACCGACTACGTGATGTTGAAGACCCTCGTTACGACGGCGCGTCCGCGGCTCGTCGAAGTCAACCGTAAAGACGGCGCTTAGCGCGACTGCTTGTATGCAATCCGGTAGATAACGCCGGCCTGATCGTCGGAGACCAGCAGCGCGCCGTCCGGCATCACCAGTACATCGGTGGGGCGTCCCCACGCCGATTGATCCTGCAGCCAGCCTTCGGCGAATACTTCGTGCACCGGCTGTCTGCCAGGCGCCGTGACGACCCGCACAACGCGGTAACCGGATTTGCGGCTACGGTTCCAGGAACCGTGCTCGGCGATGAAGATATTATTTTTGTATGCGGCCGGAAATGAATTGCCGGTGTAGAAACGCATGCCGAGCGGCGCGACGTGCGGGCCGAGCTTGACGGCGGGCGGCGTGAATTTGGTGCATGCGCGCAGATGACCGAACTCGGGATCGCTGATGTCGCCGGCGTGGCAAAACGGAAAGCCGAAATGCATGTCTTTGCGCGGCGCGTGATTTAACTCGCAATCGGGTTTGTCGTCGCCGAGCCAGTCGCGCCCGTTGTCGGTAAACCACAAATCCCGCGTCTCCGGATGCCAGTCGAAGCCGACGGAGTTGCGCACGCCGCGCGCGAAGACTTCGAGTCCGCTGCCGTCTGCCTTCATGCGCATGATGTTGGCGTGGCGATTGCTGTCCGGATCGCAGACATTGCACGGCGCGCCCACCGGAACATAGAGCAGGCCATCGGGCCCAAAGCTGATAAATTTCCAGCCGTGATGGGTATCGGATGGCAGTCGATCGGTGACGACCTGTGGTTGAGGCGCGCGCGCCAGGTTGTCCTCGATTTTGTCGAGCCGCAAGATGCGGTCGACGGCCGACACGTACAACGAGCCCTGGTGAAACGTTACGCCAACCGGCATATTGAGTCCCGAAGCAACGACGAGTGTTTCCGTTGCTTTGCCGTCGCGGCTGCGTACCGCGTAGACCTTGCCCGCCCGCATGCTGCCGACGAAGACCGTACCTTTTTCGCCCAATGCCATCGCGCGCGCATTCGGCACGTTATCGGCGAACACACTGATTTCAAAGCCGGGGGGCAGTTTGATCTTGTCGAGCGGCAGTTGTGCGGCGCCGACGCAAACGGGTATGACGAATAACAATAATGCGCAGGCCTGCAACCGTGCGAGCAGGGCGGTAATCACAGCAACCTATTTGGGCTCGTCCGGCAACGGCGGCAAAGAACGCAGATATGCAATCAGCGCATTCATGTCGTCGGCAGTGAGCTGGCTCGTTGTGTTGCGCACGACTTCCGCCATCGATTCGGCCGCGACGTCGCCATCAGCGGTCATGCCGGTATGCAAAAAGTCTTTCACTTCGGCATCGCTCAATTTCTTGAGGCGCGTCGGCGTCAGGTTCGGTACGCCCTTGCCGTCGGGACCTTTGCCGCCGGCGAGAAAACGGTCCTGGCGCGGACCGCCGAGCGAATTGCGCGGTGTATGGCACTCGCCGCAATGGCCGAGCGCCTGGACAAGGTAAGCGCCCCGGTTGACGGCGACGCTTTGGGCTTCGGCCGCAGCCTGCGGACCGGGCGTAAAAAACAACCACTTCCACGCCGTGACGAGAAAGCGCCAGCCGTAGGGCGTGCGCAGGTCGTGCGCTTGGCTGCGCTTGTCGCTCTGCGGCAGCGATTGCAGATAAGCCCACAGGTCGCGCAGGTCTTCGTCGCTGATGCGCGTAAAAGAAGGATAGGGAAACGCCGGAAAATAATTGGCGCCGTCAGGCCGCTCGCCATGCCGCATGGCACGTACAAAGTCGGCCTCGGTCCAGCGGCCGATTCCGGCTTGGGGGTGAGGCGTGATGTTCGGGCCGTAAAAAGTGCCGAATGGCGTTTTGAGCGCGCGGCCGCCAGCAAACGGAACAGCGCTTTTCTTATCTTCTTTTTCTTCCGTGTGGCAGCCGACGCAGCCGCCGATCTTCGCGAGGTATTCGCCGTGTTTGGCATTGCCTTGCGCGTGCACGCTGCCAGCGCCGCCGACAATCAGCAGCGATAGCACACCGCCCGCAAAGACCAGCCAGGCGCTGCTCAGGCGTTGACGCCTTTGCCGTGTTTGAGTGGTCTGCGTTGCTGAATACATAGTCGGTGGACGCCGAAAAAGCGAAAGCCCCGCTTGCGGCGGGGCTCCGTGACGATCGGATGCTTTATTGCTTCTCGCGGAAATTCTCGTGGCAGCCGCCGCACGTTTTGCCGACGGCGCCGATCTGCGCTTTCACCGCCGCTTCATCGCCGGACTTGCTGACGGCGGCGAGCTTCGACGCTTCGCTGATGAAATGATCCTGAGCTTCCTTGAATTTTGCAGTGTCGCTGTAAACCGCCGGCAATGCGGCAGACTTGACGTCCTTGGTGTTCGGGTTGAAGCCGTCCCACGCCATCCTGCTCAATGCATCGAGATACCCCGCATTGCGCGCCACTACCGCCTGATCGTACGGGACTTTACCCTGCGCCATGCCGCCGAGCGGACCGAAGTATTTTCCCTGCAATACCATGGCCGACTGGCGTTGCTTGACGAGCGTTTCCGGTTTCGCCTGCGCAAACGCAGACAGCGAGTAACCGGCGCTGACCAGCACGGCAAGACCAATCGAAAGTAACCGTTTGTTCATAGTGCTCTCCTCGTTTTTAACAGTGGTTTAGCGAGCATCTCGCCATTACGGTGAATGCCGGATGGTATAACACTCGCCGGAGGCGGTCTATTCCGTCCCGCCGGCTCGGTTTTTTTCGGCTCACCGCATTATGTCGGCCGCATGCGCGCCGCCAACTCGAGCAATTTACTCGTCAGCGCTTAACTTGCCGCGGCGGCCCTGTTTGGTTTCGCTGCGCCGATGCTTGGTTTCGAGCCGGCGGCGTTTAGAGGATGCGGTGGGTTTCGTTTTACGGCGCGTTTTCGGTACCGTCAGCGCTTCACGCACGAGCGCCGCGAGGCGCTCGCGGGCATCGGCGCGGTTTTGAGCCTGCGTTCGAAAGCGCTGGGCGACGATCATCAGCTCACCGGCTGCGTTCATGCGATTGCCCGCGATTTTGATGAGCCGCGCACGCACATCCCACGGCAACGAAGCCGCTGCATAGACGTTGAAGCGCAGCTGGACGGCGGTCGACACCTTATTAACGTTTTGTCCGCCCGGGCCGGATGCGCGTACGAATTGTTCGGCGAGTTCGCTCTCGGCAATCTGAATGGTCGGTGAAATCGCGAGCATGGCTGGATTATTCCGCTTTAATACCGGCGGCTTTAACGACCTTGCCCCACTTGACCATTTCGGTACGCAAAAACCCCGCTAATTCGTCGGGCGTGCCGCCGGCGGCGTCCGCACCCGCGCTGACCAAAATCTCTTTGACTTTGGCGGCGCGCAAACTGTCCGCGACAGTGGTCTGAATGTGCAACAGGAGTTCGCGCGGCGTTCCGCCGGGTGCAAGCAATGCATTCCATGAAGTTGCTTCGTAGCCGGTTACGCCGCTTTCGTTGATCGTCGGTATATCGGGCAGGGCCGGCGAGCGCACCTCACCCGTCACGCCCAGTGCGCGCAAGCGGCCTGCTCTCACCGGCGCGACTGCGGCGGCAATCGGCACGAAGGTCATTGCGACGTGACCACCCATGACATCGGCGACTGCAGGTGCGGCGCCCTTATACGGGATGTGGGAAATTTCGGCGCCGGTCATGGTGTTGAACAAAACCAGCGCGAGGTGATTCGAGCTGCCAACACCCGCCGACGCTGAAGTTAAAGTGCCCCGCCGGGCTTTGGCAAGAGCGACGAGTTCGCGGACCGAGCGAACCGGAAGCGCGGGATGGACGACCAGCACGTTGCTCATCGTCACGACGAGGCTTACCGGTGCGAGATCGCGCGTCAGGTCATAGGCGAGTTTAGAATAAAGCGCGGGGCTGCTCGCCAGCGCGGTGGTTCCCATCAGTAACGTATAGCCATCGGGCGCTGCGCGCGCGACAGCCTCGGCGCCGATGTTGCCGCCGGCACCCGGCCGATTGGCGACCACCACCGGCTGCTTCCACAGCTCGCTCATGCGCTGGGCGACTGCACGCGCCACCAGATCGACTGAGCCGCCGGCAGGGAAGGGCGCGATTATCGTAACGGGCTTGTCGGGAAAACTTTGCGCCATCGCGCCCGAAGCCGTGACCGCGAGCAGCAGCGGCACGCCAAAATAATTGCGCGTGCATATCCTGGCGACGGTGCGCTGACTTGTCATAACGGCGTTTCACTGACGGAGATGAATTGTAGCGCGGTACCGCGGACGCGCCGGCGCAGTGGCATGCCCATGATAAAATTCTCGCCGACGCAATCGTTCAAGGACGCGCATCCATGAAGTTGAACCTGACCCCGCGCCTCGCGTTTCTGGCCGGGTTTTTTATCGCCGGCGGATTGATTGCCTTTGCACTCTATCTGCAGTACGTCGAATACCAGGACCCGTGCCCCCTGTGCATTTTGCAACGCGTTGTTTACATCGCGCTGGCGGCGGTGTTCCTGATCGCCGGATTGCATGCACCGCGCCGCACCGGTGTTTTCATTTACAGTTCGTTGCTTGTAATGATCGCTACGATTGGCGCGGGCATCGCCGGCCGTCACGTGTGGCTGCAGCACCTGCCCAAAGACAAGGTGCCCGAGTGCGGCCCCGGCTTGAGCTACATGCTTGACCGTTTGCCGCTCTTCACTGCCTTTGAAAAGATCTTTCGCGGTTCCGGCGAGTGCGCTGAAGTGGGTTGGCGGATGATGGGCCTCTCCATCGCCGAATGGTCGCTGGTCTGGTTTGTACTGCTGGGCGCTTATGCGATATACATCGCCATTGCCGCGCGCAGAACTGCCGGCGGTGTGTGATACAGCGCCGCCGCCCACCGCAGATTTAAAGCTCTGTTTGCTGATTACGCCGAGATGTCCGGCGTCAGTTGGCGTTCAAGCTGCCAGATCTGGTCCTTGACCAGAAGTTTTTTCTTTTTCAGGCGTTGCAACTGCAATTGATCCTGGCCGGGTTTGGCGGCGAGGGTTGCGATCACATCGTCAAGGTCGCGGTGTTCGAGGTTAAGTTCGAGAATGCGTTTGCGCAAAAGGTCATGGTCAGTCTGCATGGGCAGCTCCTTCCATCCAGATGGAACAAAAAAGTATAGACCCAAACCGGCTGCGGCAAAATAGTTTTGCCGAGTGACTGCGAGGGGTGGCAGTATAAACCGATGTTTATTCGTAATTTCGTTTCTCGCGCGAACATGTAGGACGGACGGAGGGAAAAAAATGGCAAAGCATCAATGTCAATGGCAAATCCCACAGCGTCGACGCGGCGGGCGATACGCCGCTGCTCTACGTGTTGCGCAATGATCTCGAGTTGAACGGCGCCAAATATGGCTGCGGCTTCGCACAGTGCGGTGCATGCACCGTCGTCATCGATGGCAAGGCAGTGCGTTCTTGCACGACCTTGTTGTCGACGGTCGGCAGTAAGCCGGTTACGACGATCGCGCAGGGGCCGACCGTGGCAGCCATTGCGAATGCGATCGCCAACGCGACCGGCACGCGTGTGCGTGATTTGCCCTTTACGCGCGAACGCATGAAGACAGCTCTGGCTTGAAAAGAGGTTTCAGGTAATGTCGATATCAATAGAAGTAAACGGCCGCGCGCATGCGTTGGACGTCGACGGTGAGACGCCGCTGCTGTACGTGTTACGAAACGATTTGAAGCTGAAGGGCGCGCGCTTCGGCTGCGGGCTCGGGCTGTGCGGCGCCTGCACGGTGGTGATCGCCGGAAAGCCAGTGCAGTCCTGCGACATTTCGCTTTCAGCTGTGGCGGGGAAGTCGATCACTACGCTCGAAGGCATTGGCAGTATCGACAAGATGCATGCACTGCAGAGCGCGTTCGTCGAAGAGCAGGCGGCACAATGCGGCTATTGCACGAGCGGCATCATCATGACCGCGTACGCGCTGCTCGCCGGCAATCCTCATCCGACCGAAGCGGAAATCCGCACGGCGCTCGACGGCAACATCTGCCGCTGCGGCACGCATGCGCGCATCGTGCGTGCGATTCAGAAAGCCGCGGGAGCGAAAGCATGAGCACGCCGCCGAAGCTGCCGGGCAGTCTCGCGGGCAATCCGCGGCTTAGCGACTGGCTGCAAATCAACCGCGATGGCACGATCACGGCGCGAACGGGCAAGGTCGAAATCGGACAGGGCATTCTCACCGCCATCAGGCAGGTCGTCGCCGACGAGCTTGATATTTCACCGCAGCGTATTCACGTGATGACTGCGGCCACCGATCACGGCCCTGACGAAGGCATCACGTCGGGCAGCCGTTCCATCGAGGAAAGCGCGGTTGCTTTGCGATATGTATGTGCTGAAGCGCGTGAGATCCTGCTGCAGCGTGCCGCCGCAAAGCTCGGCGTGTCGATTGAAAAGGTGACGGTGACGGACGGCGTCGTCAGCGGCGGCGGCAACTCGGTCGCTTATGCAGAGCTTGTCGACGACCGCATGCTTGAGCGCGACGCAACGGCACAGGCGGTGCCGAAATCGGCGGCTGAACACACTTACATCGGCAAGCCGGTTCGGCGCGATGACTTGCCGGCGAAACTCATCGGCGCCGCCGCTTATATTCAGGACCTCGACTTGCCGGGCATGTTGTACGGCCGCGTCGTGCGTCCGCCGACCTATTCAGCGCGGCTCGTCGCACTCGATGACGCCGAAGTGAAGGCGATGCCCGGCGTCGTTGCGGTGATTCGCGACGGCAGTTTTCTGGGTGTGATTGCGGCGCGCGAAGAACAGGCCATACGTGCGGCGCGGCGTCTCGCGCACAGTGCGCAGTGGGGCAACAGCGCGGCGCTGCCGGCGGACATGACGCCGGGCGAGTATTTGCTTTCGCAACCGGCCAAAACCGACGTCATCAGCGAAAAATCCGATGCGGCTTCGTTACAAAAAAGCTGCACCACCTTAACGGCAACTTACACGCGGCCGTATATCGCGCACGCGTCGATGGCGCCGTCGTGCGCGATTGCGCGCTTCGAGAACGGCAGCTATCGCGTCTGGACGCACAGTCAGGGCATTCATCCGCTGCGGCGGGATATGGCCAAGGCACTGCGCATTCCGCTCGAAGCGCTCATTATCAGTCACGCCGATGGCGCCGGCTGCTACGGACACAATGGCGCGGACGACGTAGCACTCGATGCGGCATTGCTTGCGCTCGGCGCGCCAGGACGTCCGGTCCAAGTGCAGTGGATGCGTGAAGACGAGTTCGCCTGGGAGCCGTACGGTCCGGCGATGGTGGTCAAGACGAGCGCGGCACTCGCGAAGGATGGCAGCATTGTCGACTGGCAACTCGACGTGTGGAGTTATCCGCACAGCACGCGTCCCGAGGGGAAAAACGGCGTCAATCTGATCGCCGCGTGGCATCTTGCGGAGCCGCATCCGCCAGGCATACCCGGCAATCCGCCGTTGCCGCCCGGCGGCAGCCATCGCAATGCCGTCCCGCTTTATGACTTCCCGAATCAGCGGGTCGCCAATCATCTGGTCACGCATTCGCCACTACGCGCATCGGCGTTGCGCGGGCTCGGCGCGCACGCCAACGTATTTGCAATCGAATCGTTCATGGACGAACTGGCGCATGCCGCAGGCGCTGATCCGGTTGAATTCCGGCTGCGTCATTTAAAGGATGCACGCGGGAAAAAAGTCATCGAGACGGTTGCGGAGAAATGCGGTTGGAAAAATTACGCGCCGTCGGACACGCGTGCGCTTGGCATCGGTTTCGCGCGCTACAAAAATCTCGGCTGCTACCTGGCCGTCGTTACCGAGGTCGATGTTGAATCCGAACCGCGCGTGACGCGCGCGTGGGCGGCGGTCGATGTCGGTCTCGTCGTCAATCCCGATGGCGTCATCAATCAAATTGAAGGCGGCATTATTCAGGCCGCGAGCATGACGCTGAAGGAACAGGTCACGTTCGACCGCGACGCGATTACCTCGCGCAGCTGGGACAGTTATCCGGTGATGAAATTCAGCGAAGCGCCGTTGGTCGAGGTGACGCTCGTGAATCGCCCGGACCTGCCGCCGGTGGGCTCGGGCGAAGGCGCAACCGGGCCGACCGCTGCGGCGATCGCCAATGCGGTAGCGACGGCAATCGGCGCGCGCGTGCGCGACATGCCGATCAGCCGTGAGCGTGTGATCGCCGCCGTGACGCAGGAATAAAAAACGCCGCGGTTAAGCGCGGCGTATTTCCTGAAAAAATTACGGCGACACCAGGGGAGGAGGGGATCCCGGCATCGCCGCCGCTGCCGCGAAGCAGCGCCTTAAATCAAACTTGCCAATCCGTAAGCACGATTTAGAAACGCGTCCACATCGACGTTTGTTAGGTCGTGCGGCAATTCATGGCTCGGCACGGCGGGTGCGCGCTCGCGATGCATTAGTACGATGGCGGGATTTGAGCCAGTGTTCATGGCTGCGTTGCCATAGGTGCCGTTCTTGAGCCATGTTTGTGCTGCGGGTTGCTCTGTTCTATAGCGGTCGAGATAAATCACCATGTCTGTCTCCTGGCCGGTACGCTTAACTGTCTGCTTTTTATCAGCAAGTTGCAGGCCATGTTTATGCGTCGGTGTTGCCAGCCAACGCAACCGCTAGTAACCGGCTGTTTCTACGATAGAATAAGAGACTCAGCTCAAGGTTTTCGGTGGGTCGCGAGGCCGTTCGCCACTCAAACCGGCGTCGACTTGATGACAATCCGCCGACGCTCGCTACAGTTGCCGCAGACAGGAATGTGATGAATCTCACAGATACGCAGAAGCTGCCGGTCAGCTATGACGACGTGGTGGCCGCCGCCCGACTTATTAAAGGCGTCGCTCACCGCACGCCGGTACTCACCTCGCGGACGGTAGATGCGTTGACCGGCGCCGAAGTGTTTTTTAAATGTGAAAATCTTCAGCGCATGGGAGCTTTCAAGTTTCGCGGCGCCTTCAATGCGTTGTCCCATTTAAGCGCCGTAGAAAAGCGTCGCGGCGTCGTTGCGTATTCGTCAGGCAATCACGCGCAGGCCGTGGCGCTTGCAGGCCGCTTATTGAATGTGCCTGTCGTCATCGTGATGCCGCACGACGCGCCTGCGGTCAAGCTCGAAGCGACTCGCGGCTATGGCGCGGAAGTGATCGTTTACAGCGGCGATAAAGACGACCGCGAAGCGATTTCCAACGGGCTGGCTGCAACGCGCGGACTTACGATGATTCCGCCGTTCGATCATCCGCATGTGATCGCCGGGCAAGGCACGGCGGCAAAAGAGTTGATCGACGATCTCGGACCACTCGACTATCTGCTCGTGCCGTGCGGTGGCGGCGGACTTATCTCGGGCTGCGCCATCGCTGCCAACCACTTGTCGCCCGGTATTCGCGTGACCGGCGTCGAGCCTGCTGCGGGCGATGACGTCACGCGTTCATTTCAGTCGCGGATTCTGCAGACCGTGCACAATCCGGACACGATTGCCGACGGCGCGCGCACCAGTTCGGCGGGCAAGCTCACATTCCCGCTGATACTGCATCACGTGCACTCCATGCTGACCGTAACCGATACCGAGCTTCTGCGCGCGATGTATTACCTCTGGGAGCGCATGAAAATTGTCGTCGAGCCGACGGGCGCGCTCGCGGCGGCGGCGCTGCTCGAAGGCAAAATCGACGCGCGCGGTAAACGTGTCGGAATAATCATCAGCGGCGGCAATGTCGATGTGCGCAATCTTGCTGCGCTCGGCGCACCGCCCGCGGCGTATTAAGGTCCGCTCGACTTACATATTGGGATAGTTCGGTCCGCCGCCGCCTTCGGGCGTGACCCACACAATATTTTGCGTCGGGTCTTTGATGTCGCAGGTCTTGCAGTGCACGCAATTCTGAGCGTTGATCTGCAGTCGCGGATTCGAGCCGTCGTCATTGCGCACGATTTCATAAACACCCGCCGGGCAATACCGCTGCTCCGGCGCGTCGTAAAGCGCGAGGTTTACGTTGACCGGAACGGACGGATCTTTGAGCGTCAGATGGCTGGGCTGGTCTTCGCTGTGATTGGTGTTCGAGATAAACACCGATGACAAGCGGTCAAACGTGAGCACACCATCCGGTTTGGGATAAGCGATCGGGGTCGCTTCGGTTTTATTGACGAGCGTTTCGTTGTCGGCGTGTCCGTGATGCAGCGTCCACGGCGCCTTGCCGCCGAGCACGACCTGGTCGATGCCGACCATCAGCGTGCCGGTGTACAGTCCTTTGCTCATCCACGGCTTGAAATTGCGCGCGCGATAAAGCTCGTCGTAGAGCCAGCTTTTGCGAAAGCTGTTCGGATAGCTTGTAAGCTCATCTGCCGCACGTCCCGAAGTAACCGCTTCGAATGCCGATTCCGCGGCGAGCATTCCCGACTTAATTGCACAGTGGCTGCCCTTGATGCGCGATGCATTGAGAAATCCTGCGTCATCGCCGACGAGACAGCCGCCGGGAAATACGAGCTTGGGCAGCGATTGCAGGCCGCCGGCCGTAATCGCGCGTGCGCCGTAGGCAACGCGCTTGCCGCCTTCGAAGAAAGTGCGGATTGCCGGATGCGTTTTATACCGCTGGAATTCTTCATACGGGCTCAGGTATGGATTCGTATAAGCGAGACCGACGACATAGCCAACCGCGACGAGATTGTTTTCCATGTGATACAGGAAGGAGCCGCCGTATGTATCGCTGTCGAGCGGCCAGCCCGCCGTGTGCACGACAAGCCCGGTCTGATGCATCTCAGGCTTGATCTCCCACAGTTCCTTGATACCGATGCCGTAAACCTGCGGATCGACACCGTCACGCAATTTGAATTTTGCGTGCAATTCCTTGCCCAGATTACCGCGGCATCCTTCGGCGAAAAACGTGTACTTGGCGTGCAACTCCATGCCGCGCTGAAACGCGTCCGTCGGCTTGCCTTCCTTGTTGACGCCCATGTCGCCCGTCGCCACACCTTTGACGCTGCCGTCATCGTTATAGAGCACCTCAGCGGCCGCAAACCCGGGAAAGATTTCGACGCCGAGACCCTCGGCCTGCTGGCCGAGCCAGCGGCAAACGTTGCCGAGGCTGATAACGTAATTGCCGTGATTTTGAAAACACTGCGGCAGCATGAACGTGGGCAGCTTGAACGAAGATTTTTCGGTCAAAAACAGAAATCGGTCTTCGCTGACGGGGGCATTGAGCGGTGCGCCGAGTGATTTCCAGTCCGGAATGAGCTCGTCGAGTGCGCGCGGGTCCATCACCGCGCCGGACAAGATGTGCGCGCCGACTTCGGACCCTTTTTCGATTACGCAGACGCCGATTTCCTTGCCCTGTTCGGCGGCAAGCTGCTTCAGACGGATGGCTGCAGACAGGCCGGCCGGGCCGGCGCCCACAATGACGACGTCATACTCCATCGATTCGCGTTCACTCACTGGCGTTCCTTAAAAGATTTTCTGCATTAAAGCGTGATTTTATACCGCGGATGCCGCCAGACCAACGTGCGGTGCGTCATGCCTGCTGCGCAATGTGTTCCGCGCACACGATGCCGCTGCGGACGGCCGATTCTATCGTCGCCGGATAGTCGCTTTCCGTGTAGTCGCCGGCAAGATAAAAGTTTTTAAGCGGTGTGACTTGGGGCGGGCGCCTGACGCCTGGCATGCAGGCAAAGGTCGCGCGCTTTTCAGCGATCACGCGCGTCCACAGCGGGTCGGGCAGGCCGCTGACGTGCTGCTGCAACTCACAATGAATGCGCGCGCCGAGTTCGTCCTGCGTCAGGTTCTCGTGTTCGCCAGCGGCGCTGATGACGGCGCCGACGAGGCCGCGCTGGCCGCACAGCGTTTCGCGATCGAATACCCAGTGGATGAGGCCGCGCGTAAGGCCCAGCATGGGCGATGGCAGCGAGACTGAGCCGGGATATTTTAGCCAGACCGAATGGATGGGTTGATATCGAAGCTGGTCGATCACGGCGGCGATCTCCGACAGTGCTGTAATGCCGATCAGAAACGCATTGACCTGGTGTGGCGAAATTGCGCAGATGACATGAGTGAACGTGGCGCGCTGATTGTTGGCTTCGATTTCGAATCCCGATGCGAGCGGATCAATCGCAGTCACGCGTTGGGAGCGCAGCACGGTGCCGCCGCGATGCTCGACGTAAGCGGCGGCCGGTTCCGGCAGCAACGCCGACAAATCGACTTTGGCGAGCACGAGATCGCTTGCCGATTGAGTGGCGTCCAGTGAGTCGCGAAGCACGTTTAGAAATACCTGCGCCGAAGCGCTTTGCGGCGGCGTGTTGAGCGCCGCGACGCATAGCGGCCTCCACAGCACGCGCCTGAGCGTTTCGCTTTGCGCGTGCTGCTTTAACAAAGTTTCGACGCTTAAGTCACGCTCGAGCTTGTAGCGGTTGGATCGCAATTTCGCGAGGAAGCGCGCAGCTGAAAATTTCTCGGCAATGCCAAGACCTTGCGCGGATGCCAGGCCGACGAGCAAATGGAACGGCGCAGGCAGGTTCGCCGCGCGTAGGTGAAATTCTTCATGTACTTTCCATTCGAGCGGCATGCGCAGCACCGCGCTCGCGTGCCGGGAATTGACGAGCTCGATCAGGCGCAGGGTTTCGGTATAAGCGCCGATCAGGATATGCAATCCGTTGTCGAGCGCCTCGTCGCGATAGTCGACGCGTCGCGCACGGCCGCCCAGCTGGCGCGCCGCTTCGAACACGGTGACCTTGATCTTACGAGTTGCGAGCGTCGCCGCCGCAGACATGCCGGCATAACCGCCGCCTATGATTGCGACATGCGTCATCGTAGCGGCATGTCCGCGCGCGAACGACCTAGAACGCGAAACGGCGCAAGCCGCCGTCGACCGGCATGACAGTGCCCGTGATATACGCCGCGACGGGGGAGGCGAGAAATACGGCAAGCGCGGCGAGTTCTTCCGGCTCGCCGTAACGGCCGACGGGAATGTCTTTCGCCGCGTGTTCTTTGCGGTATTCCTCCGGATAGTTGCGGCGGATCTGTTCGCTCATGATGCGGCCGGGCGGTATGCAATTAATTGTGATGCCGTGCTTGCCGATTTCGCGCGACAAACCTTTCGACCAAGCGTGAACGCCGGCCTTGGCGGAAAATGCTGCGTTCAATCCCTCGGGTTCCGATTTTCCGGTGATGTTGATGATGCGGCCCCAGCCATGCTTGATCATGTCGGGAAAGACTGCGTGAGTGAGCTGGCGCACGCGCGTGAAATTCAGCGTCATCGCCTCTTGCCATTTCTCGTCAGGTGCATCGATGCCGAGCGGGCGGCTGCCGCCCGCGCAATTGATGAGTATGTCAATCTGCCCGAGGCCCTTCAGCGCTTCCTGTGTCAGTGCTTTCGGCGCGCCTTCACTCATGACGTCGGCTAGCGCAATGTGCGGCGCAGGGCCGCCGGCTGCGACGATTTCTTTGGCGAGTTCCTCGAGTAACTCGCGTCTGCGCGCGGCGATGCAAACGCGCACGCCTTCGGCGGCGAGTGCTTTGGCGATTGCACGGCCGATGCCCTGGCTGGCGCCGGTGACGAGCGCGGTCTTGCCTTTGAGTTGCAGGTCCATCTTCAGTCCTTGTCGACGGTTGATCGTTTCAGCGTATTTTAGCTTGCGGCCGGCCTTAGTTTTTTATCCACGTGCACCACGCAATCCACAGTTTTCTGAGCGGCGTGAGTGAGGTGCGTTGCGTCAACACCGGCATACCGTCAGCGCGTATTTCCGCGAGCAGCGTCTGGTAAATCGCCGCCATGACGAGCCCGGGGCGCTGAGCTTTGCGGTCGCTTGCCGGCAACGCTGCGAATGCAGTTCGATAATATTCGAGTGCGCGCTCGGCCTGGAATTCCATTAACTGTTTGAACTCGACGGTCATGCGCGCGTGCATGATATCGGCGACCGAAACCTTGAAACGCGCGAGGTCATCCTGCGGCAGGTATACGCGGTCGCGGCGCGCGTCTTCGCCGACGTCGCGAATGATGTTCGTCAGCTGAAACGCAATGCCGAGATTCTCTGCGTACTCGAGCGTGCGCGCGTCCGCGTAGCCGAAAATTTGCGCCGACAGCAGGCCGACGACGCCGGCGACCCGAAAGCAATACATTCTCAATTCGGTAAAATCGGCGTAACGGTGGTGCGTGAGATCCATCTCCATGCCATCGATGATCTCGAGCAGGCGTTCTTGCGGCAACTTGAAATCGGCAACGACACGGGTCAGCGCCTGTGCGACAGGATGGCGCGCGTTGCCGGCATAAATGGTTGAAACCTCGGTGCGCCACCAGGCGAGCTTCGTGCGCGCGACCGTTACGTCAGTGCACTCGTCGACGACGTCGTCGACCTCGCGGCAGAACGCATACAGCGCGGTGATTGCGCGGCGGCGCGGCGGCGGCAAAAACAGAAAGCTGTAATAAAAGCTTGAACCACTTTGCGCGGCTTTCTGTTGGCAATATTCGTCGGGCGTCATTTGGCGTTGCCCCAACAGGAAAGGCGGCGCGCAAATTTACAAAAGCTGCGCTCGTAGAATCCGGCGGCTTTCGGTTGGCAGTATTCGTCGGGCGTCACGAGGGTGCGCGAAAATGTCTGATCAGCGGATGGAAAACGTGCGGGCAAGCATCAATGCCCAATCGTGCGAGCGTAGCACGGGACGCCGGCGAAACACGTCGTAGTCCGCGCGCTCGATCTTGCGCAAAATGCGTTCGCCGCCGGCGATGATCATGCGCATTTCGAGTCCGATGCGGCCTTTCAGCACGCGGCCGAGCGGCGCGCCGGCCATCAGCATCGCGCGCGTGCGCTCGATTTGAAAGGCCATGAAGCTGCGCCACTTGGCATTCACTTGCCGCGCGGCGAATTGTGCTTCATCGATACCGAAGCGCGCGAGATCATCCTGCGCCATGTAGATGCGTCCGTTCGCATAATCGATATCAATATCCTGCAGAAAATTGATGATCTGCAGCGCCGAGCAAATATTGTCGGACCATGTATTGTTTTGCGGCGTCGCCGCCCCATATAACACGAGCAGCAGGCGTCCGACCGGATTCGCGGACCGCCGGCAATAATCCATTACGTCGGTGAGGTCTGCGTAGCGTTTCGTGGTTACGTCCTGCACGAACGCCGACAATAGATCATGAAAGAGACTGAGCGGCAGGTGCCGTTCCGCGATCAGCGCCGCGAGTTGGCGGAAAAGCAATGTTTGCGGTTGGGTGCCAGTTTCGATTGTGCGCAGCTCTGCGCTGAAATTGGCAAGTAGGGCGAGGCGCTCGTCGTCGCGCAAATCGCCTTCATCGGCGAAGTCATCGGCCGCCCGCGCGAAGCGATAAATGAGCTCGACCGGCGTGCGCAGACTGGCTGGCAACAGCACGGACGCGACAGGAAAATTTTCGTAATGGTCGATAGTCACGCAAATGGTCGCGGAAACGACCGGAATTACAACGGCTTAAAGGAGTCCAGCGCACGCCACCGACCCGATTCGAAGCTGACGGACTAAGGTAATTATATTACAATCAAAGTGTTGCGAAAGTGGCGGAATTGGTAGACGCACCAGATTTAGGTTCTGGCGCCGAAAGGCGTGTGGGTTCGAGTCCCTCCTTTCGCACCAGGGTCCCGAATCAATCGGAATTATCGACAGGCAACGAGGGTCAGGAAAGAATAATGGCGGCAACTTTGGAAAATATCAGTCAACTCGAGCGGCGCATGAACATCTCGCTGCCTTCTAATGAAATCGACGGCGAAGTGCAGGTTCGGCTCAAGAAGCTTGCTCGCAATGTCAAGATGCACGGCTTTCGTCCGGGCAAAGTGCCCATGAAAGTGGTCGCGCAACAGTACGAAGAGCAAGTACGACGCGAAGTGCTTGGCGACGCACTGCAGAAAACTTTCGGTGACGAAGTGCGCACGCAAAACCTCAAAGTCGCCGGCTATCCGCGTTTCGAGCCCAAAGGTGAACTGGGCAGCGTTGCCAATGTCGAATTTAGCGCCACTTTTGAAATCTATCCCGAGGTCAAGGCGAGTGACATCTCAAGCGTCGTGATCAAGCGCCCGACTTCAACGGTCAGCGAGACGGAAGTCGACAAGACCATTGAAATCATGCGCAAACAACGCGCTGATTATGAAACGGTGACGCGTTCAGCCGAACTCGGCGACAAGGTGACTATCGATTTCGTGGGCAAGATTGGCGGCCAGGAATTCGAGGGCGGCAAGAGTGAAAATTTTGCCATGACGCTCGGAGAAGGCCGTCTGCTCAAGGATTTCGAGCAACACCTCGTTGGCGTGGCGGCGGGCGCCGACAAGACATTTGAAATACGCTTTCCGGAAGACTATCATGGCAAGGAATTAGCTGGAAAAACCGCAACTTTCGACGTGAAGTTAAAGCAGGTTGCGGGACCGCGTTTGCCGCCGGTGGATGCCGACTTCGCGAAAGCGCTGGGCGTCGCTGACGGTAACCTCGATACGATGCGCCGCGAAGTTCGCGAGAACCTCGAGCGTGAAGTGAAGCGCAGAGTCAGCAGTCGGGTTAAGGACCAGATCATGCAGGCGTTGATCGATACCACCAAAGTCGAAGCGCCCAAATCGCTGGTCGAGCTCGAGATTGAACGCATGCAGTCGGCGGCGCAGCAGGATTTAACGGCACGCGGCGTGAAAGCGCAGGGAATGCAGTTGCCGAAGGACTTGTTTGAATCGCAAGCGCAGCGCCGCGTTACCTTGGGCCTGATCCTGGCCGAAGTTGTGAAGGCGCACGCATTGCATGCCAAGCCCGAGCAAGTACGCACGGCAGTTGAAGAGCAGTCGAAAAGTTACGAGCAGCCGGCCGAGGTCGTTAAGTGGTATTACCAGTCGCCCGACCGGTTGCGAGAAATTGAATCGTTAGTAGTCGAAGAGAATGTTGTGGCATGGGCGCTGGCGACCGCGAAAGTCGAAGACCAAACCACCGAATTCGACGAATTGATGGGGAACACCAAATGAGGCAGTCGAATTGGGAACGCAATGGAATGGAGCCGCAGGGGTTGGGCTTGATTCCAATGGTGATCGAACAGAGCGGACGCGGCGAGCGCGCATACGATATCTATTCGCGTTTATTGAAAGAGCGGGTCGTGTTTCTGGTCGGGCCGGTCAACGAGGTAACGGCGAACGTAATCGTTGCGCAGTTGCTGTTTCTTGAATCCGACAATCCGGACAAGGACATTTCGTTTTATATTAATTCGCCGGGCGGCTCGGTTTCAGCCGGGCTCGCGATTTATGACACGATGCAGTTCATCAAGCCTGACGTTTCGACGTTGTGTGTCGGCCAGGCTGCGAGCATGGGCGCCTTGCTGCTGGCGGCGGGAGCCAAGAATAAGCGCTTCTGCCTGCCGAATTCGCGCGTGATGATTCACCAGCCGATGGGCGGCTTTCAGGGCCAGGCATCAGACATCGAAATTCACGCCAAAGAAATTCTGTTTTTGAAAGCGAAACTGAACGAGATTATGGCGAAACACACGGGTCGCAAGATCGACGTCATCGAAAAAGATACCGATCGCGATAACTTTTTGTCCGCCGACCAGTCCGTTGAGTACGGACTCGTCGATAAAGTGCTGGCCAATCGAACAGAAACCGCGAAATAATGTCCTACAATACGGTCTCATAAGGAAAATATCGTATGTCAGACAAGATCGGCGGCGAAAAACTGCTCTACTGCTCGTTTTGCGGCAAGAGTCAGCACGAGGTCCGCAAGCTGATCGCAGGCCCGTCCGTCTTCATCTGCGATGAATGCATTGAACTGTGCAACGACATCATTCGCGAAGAGACGCAGGGCGAGCATGGCGCCAAAGGCGCCAAATCCGATTTGCCGGTCCCGCACGAAATTCGCGAGATTCTCGACCAGTATGTAATCGGCCAGGATCTCGCCAAAAAAATTCTGTCGGTCGCTGTATACAATCACTACAAGCGCCTGAAGAACCTGACCAAGAACGACGAAGTCGAGCTCGCCAAGAGCAACATTCTGCTGGTCGGGCCGACGGGCTCGGGCAAGACGCTGCTTGCTCAAACGCTCGCGCGGCTTTTAAACGTGCCGTTCGTGATGGCGGATGCGACGACGTTGACCGAAGCGGGTTATGTCGGCGAGGACGTCGAGAACATCATTCAGAAGCTGCTGCAAAAATGCGACTATGACGTCGAGAAGGCGCAGCGCGGCATCGTTTACATCGACGAGATCGACAAGATCTCGCGCAAGTCGGATAACCCGTCAATCACGCGCGACGTGTCGGGCGAGGGCGTGCAGCAGGCGCTGCTGAAATTAATCGAAGGCACGATTGCATCGGTGCCCCCTCAGGGTGGACGCAAGCACCCGAACCAGGAGTTCGTGCAGGTAGATACGACGAACATTCTGTTCATCTGCGGCGGCGCGTTCGACGGGCTGGATAAAGTCATTCGCGCGCGTTCGGAAAAAGGCGGTATCGGTTTCGGCGCTGAAGTGAAGAGCCGCGACAACCGCAAGGACGCTACAAAAGTTCTGCGCGGTGTGCAGCCGGAAGACTTGATCAAATACGGCCTGATTCCGGAATTCGTCGGCCGCCTGCCAGTCGTTGCCACGCTTGAAGAACTCGATGAGATCGCACTGATCCAGATTCTGACTGAGCCGAAGAACGCGCTGCTCAAGCAGTACCAGAAAATGTTTGCGATGGAAGGCGTCGAACTCGAAGTTCGCGACGCGGCGTTGAAAGCCGTATCGCGTAAGGCGCTTGAACGCAAAACCGGCGCGCGCGGCTTGCGCTCCATACTCGAGCAAACGCTGCTCGATACCATGTTCGATTTACCTTCACTCGACAACGTGATTAAAGTCGTTGTCGACGAAGGGTCGATCGGCACGGATACACGGCCCATTCTCATCTACTCCGACCAACCCAAGGTTGCGGGTTCGGTATAATCTTCACACCAACCGTCGCCGCACGCTTTCAAGTGCTGCGGCGAGGGCGTCAATGATTGCAGCACCGGAGCGCTTCGCTCCACGCTCCGTTTTCTTCGTTTCTCCTTTTTAATTTACATCGAGAATAAAACTACATGTCCAATTCCAACGACCAGGTGACGAATATGGTGCAACTGCCGTTATTGCCCTTGCGAGACGTCGTGGTTTTTCCGCATATGGTTATCCCGCTGTTCGTCGGCCGCCCTAAATCCATCAAAGCGCTTGAAACCGCGATGGAAGCCGGCAAGAGCATTGTGCTCATCGCGCAAAAGTCGGCGGCCAAAGACGAGCCCGCACCCGAAGATCTCTATTCGATCGGCACGGTTGCCAATATTTTGCAGATGCTGAAACTGCCCGACGGCACCGTCAAAGTGCTGGTCGAAGGCAGTCAGCGCGCGCACATCAATCAGGTGCTCGACGCGACCACGCATTTCACCGTTGAAGCGACGCCGATCGAAGCCGACAACGAAATCACCGCCGAAGTCGAAGCAATGCGCCGCACGCTCGTTGCGCAGTTCGACCAGTACGTGAAACTCAACAAGAAAATTCCGCCCGAAATTCTGACGTCGCTGTCCGGCATCGATGAACCCGGCCGTCTCGCCGATACGATTGCCGCGCATCTGCCGCTTAAACTCGAGCAGAAGCAGGAAGTGCTCGAAATGTTCGCCGCCAAAAAGCGGCTTGAGCATTTATTGACGCTGATCGAAGGCGAACTCGACATCCTTCAGGTTGAAAAGCGCATCCGCGGCCGCGTCAAGCGCCAGATGGAGAAAAGCCAGCGCGAGTACTATCTGAACGAGCAGGTCAAAGCGATCCAGAAAGAGTTGGGTGAGCTCGAAGAGGGCGCCGATCTCGACGACATGGAAAAGCGCATCAAGACCGCGCACATGCCGAAAGACGCGCGCAAGAAAGCCGAAACCGAATTCAAGAAGTTGCGCCTGATGTCACCGATGTCCGCTGAAGCGACCGTAGTGCGCAACTACATCGATGCCATCGTGTCGCTGCCCTGGCGCAAGAAAAGCAAGATCAGCACCGATCTCATCAAAGCCGAAGCCGTGCTGGATGAAGACCACTACGGGCTCGAGAAGGTCAAAGAGCGCATCGTTGAGTATCTGGCCGTGCAGCAGCGCGTAGACAAGATGAAGGCGCCGATCCTGTGCCTGGTCGGCGCGCCCGGCGTCGGCAAAACCTCGCTCGGTCAGTCGATCGCGCGCGCAACGAATCGCAAGTTCGTGCGCATGTCCTTAGGCGGCGTGCGCGATGAAGCCGAGATTCGCGGCCATCGCCGCACGTATATCGGCTCGATGCCCGGCAAGATTCTGCAGAACATGACCAAAGTCGCGGTGCGTAATCCGCTGTTTCTGCTCGACGAAGTCGACAAGATGGGCATGGACTTTCGCGGTGACCCGGCGAGCGCGCTGCTCGAAGTGCTCGATCCCGAGCAGAACCACACGTTCGTCGATCATTACATCGAAGTCGAGTACGATCTTTCAGACGTGATGTTCGTCGCCACTGCGAACACGCTGAACATTCCGCCGGCCCTGCTCGATCGCATGGAAGTCATTCGCCTGTCCGGTTACACCGAAGACGAAAAGGTGCACATCGCGACGCATCACCTGCTGCCCAAGCAGATGAAGAACCATGGATTGAAGCCGGAAGAAATCGTGGTCTCCGAAAGCGCTGTGCGCGACATCATTCGCTACTACTCACGCGAAGCAGGTGTGCGCAGCGTCGAGCGCGAAGTCTCGAAGATCTGCCGCAAAGTCGTCAAGATGCTGGTCGTGCGCAAAGGCGGCGCTGCGTTGAAAAAAGTTGCGATCAATGCGCGCAACCTGGACAAATTTCTCGGCGTGCGGCGTTACACATTCGGTCTGGCCGAGAAAAACAATCAGGTTGGCCAGGTCACGGGCCTCGCCTGGACGGAAGTCGGCGGCGAATTGCTGACGATTGAAAGCGCGGTCATGCCGGGTAAAGGCAAGACGATCACGACCGGCAAACTCGGCGAAGTCATGCAGGAGTCGATCCAGGCTGCGTTGTCCGTGGTGCGCAGCCGTTCGCGCAAGCTTGGCATCAACGAAGATTTTTATCAGAAGAACGATATTCACATTCACTTGCCCGAAGGCGCGACGCCCAAAGACGGTCCGAGCGCGGGTATCGGCATCTGCACGGCGATGGTGTCGGTGTTCACCGGAATTCCGGTGCGCGCGGACGTCGCGATGACCGGTGAGATTACGTTGCGCGGCGAAGTGCTGCCGATCGGCGGTCTCAAGGAAAAACTGCTGGCAGCGCATCGCGGCGGTATCAAGATGGTGCTCATCCCGCAGGAAAACGTCAAAGACCTCGCGGAGATTCCGGACAACATCAAAAACCGGCTTGAAATTCATCCGGTGAAATGGATCGATCAGGTGCTTGAAATGGCGCTCGAGCGCAAGCCCGAGGCGCTGCCGGAAAAAACCGAGGTCGCGCCCGTGCCCGCGGTCGATGCAACACCGGCACCTGCAATCAAGCACTGATGCCGGTTTAACAAGCGCGAAAAAAAACGCCGTGTGACAATTTACACACGGCGCGTAAAATGAATGGCGCAATTTTCTGCCATTTGCTTGACACTCCGTTTTCGCGCTTGCTATAAATCAATTGCACATTTGAGCCCGGTACCGCGTCTATCGCGTGCCGGGTTTTTATTCCAGCGGGCAGGCTGTCGTGCTTGCCCTTGTTCAAATTTCAGAGGGGATTTACGTGAATAAATCGGAATTAATTGAGGCTGTCGCGAAATCCGCCGATATCTCGAAAGCGTCCGCCGAAAAGGCGCTTGACGGTGCGTTGGGCGCGATCAAGGGTGCATTGAAGAAGGGCTCCAGCGTGACACTTGTCGGCTTTGGCACTTTCAAGGTAGGCAAGCGCGCAGCGCGCACCGGGCGCAATCCGCGAACCGGCGAGGAAATAAAGATTGCGGCGGCCAGCGTGCCCAAGTTCAGTGCTGGCAAGGCACTGAAAGATGCTGTAAAATAGCGCCCATTCGTAGTC
>JAQGMI010000055.1 GCA_028292435.1 Betaproteobacteria bacterium | reverse complement strand
ACCGGGCAAACTATTTTTTTCGTTTGCCCGATTTTTTTTCACCTGAATACTATTTGGTCAGCTGCTCACGCAGCCACTGCCACGCCGCCGGTCCCCATTCGCGTTCGTTCTTCGCCGCGATGTGGCCGTCGTCCGGATACACGCGGGCGACTCGTCCGGCGGGTGGACCGCTTTCGAGTGCGAGATAAAGATTGCCGATCGGCGTCAGGTGATCGATCTTGCCGTTGACCATGTACATCGGCATCGTCAGTTTTTCGAGGAGTCCGTTGTCTTTCAGCGACCAGCGCAGAAATTCCTTACGCTGCTCTTCTTCGCTGATCGTATATTTCGGGGGCTTGGTACCGCGGGGGCCGAACCAGTTCGTACGCGCGCGTTCTTCAGCCGCCTTGCGCCATTCGGCGCGCTCTTCGGCAGATCCCCAGTAACCGACGCCGCCGGGCGCGCAGGAGATCAGTCCCTTGATGCGATTATCGACCGCGGCCAGGCGCATGACCCACAAGCCGCCGCGGCTCACGCCAAATGCGCCGAGCCGATTGCCATCGATCTCCGGACGCTTTTGCAATGCGTCGAGCGCAGATTGCCATGCGACGACCGATTCGGGCGCATGCGCGAATGACGTTTGTCCGGTCCCCGGGGCATCGACGACGAGTGCGGCCATGCCTTCCTTCATCGCGCCATCGGCGTACTTCTCGCGGTCTTCCTTGTACATGTCGCCGCCGCACATCACGAGGATTGCCGGCACCTTGTTCGTCGCCGAAGCGTTGGCCGGCACGCGCAGGAAGCCAACCGCTTCCTTGTCGTCGCGCGCAACGCGGATGACTTCATGCGAGCCTTCGCGCAACTCGGTCGCGCGGCGGAAGCAGTCGAGGTATTTGTTGTACGACTCTTCCTTGATCTTGCTCATGGTCGGCGGGCAGATCGGCGAGCCGGAATGATAGGGCGCCGGAAAACGCGCGAGGCTGTAATAAGTCTTGGCCTGGATAAATCCATTGCGCGCGGCGTCCTTGTCGCCGCGCTTTAGCGCAGATTCGGCGTCCTGCTCATAGCGCGCGGCGACGGTGCTCCACGCCGGTACCCAGTCTTCGTCTTCAGTGCCTTTGAGCGTTGCAACCGTGTCGAGCATCGGCTGCAAGTCGTCGACCAGATTGAACCAGCGCCGATAGAAGCCGCCGATCGCAACGACGAACGGGTCCTCGTCCGCCCGCACGGGCAGCTTTGCGAGCATTTCAGCTTTATTATTTGTTGCCATTCGTGTTTCCTCGATTCGTGTTTGAGTGTGCGCGGACGCGCGAGAAGGCGATTCTTATAAACAGCTGAGAACATACGGCGAGCAGCGCTGATTGTAAAGACCGTGGCCGATGGACCACGCTTGACGCGGTGCCGCGGGTGCGCGAAGCTTCGGCGCAAACTGCCGGCAAGTACCGGCCCGCATGCGAGGGGAAATACAAATGATGGACAGATTGCCGGTCGCCACAGCGATGCTTGCGCTGCTCGCCTGCGCGCCCGCATGCGCGCAGGATTATCCCGCGAAGCCGATCCGTATCGTGCTGCCGTTTAGTCCGGGTGGCGGCACCGATTTGCTCGCACGGCTTTTGAGCAAGCGTTTCTATGAAGCGTTCGGTCAGGTCGCGACCGTCGATAACCGGCCGGGTGCCGGGGGCATTCTCGGCGCGGAAATCGTCGCCAAAAGCGCGCCCGACGGTTACACGCTGATGATGTCGACGGCCTCGGTCGCCGTCAATGTTTCGCTGTATTCGAAACTGCCGTTCGATTCGCGCAAGGACTTCATACCGATCACGCAGGTTGCATCCGCACCGCTGGTTGTCACGGTGCATCCCTCGGTGCCTGCGCGCAGCGTGAAGGAATTCGTCGCGCTCGCGAAGAAAACCAGCGGCGGACTCAATTTCGGCTCGAACGGCACCGGTACGACGAGCCACCTTGCGATGGAAATGTTCAAGCAGATGGCGGGCATGTCGCTCACCCATATCCCGTATAAAGGTGCCGGCGCGCTGATGACGTCGCTTTTGTCGGGCGAAGTGGAAATCGGATTTCCCGCGGTGATCAGCGTGCAGCCGCACCTGCGCGCGGGCAAGTTGCGGGCGCTCGCCGTGACGACGAAGCGCAAATCGTCCGTACTGCCCGACGTCCCGACGCTCGACTCCACGTACGCGGGTTTCGACATCGACAACTGGTTTTCATTGTTCGCGCCCGCCGGAACGTCGCCGGCCATCATCAATCGAATCTACACCGAGGTCGTCAAAGGCCTGCAGCATCCGGAATCGAAGCAGTTCATGGTGAGCGAGGGCGCCGAACCGGTTGCGAGTTCACCGGCGGAATTCGCGGCTTTCTTTGCGCGCGAAATCGACAAGTATGCGCAGATTGTGAAACTGTCAGGTGCGAGGCCCGAACAGTGATGAGCAGACGCTACTTCGCAGTTTCGACACTTGCCGTAATGGCGCTTTCTTTGTCTGCGATGAGCGCGGCGGCGGATTATCCAACGCGGCCGATTCGCCTGATCGTGCCGCAAGCCGCGGGCAGCGCGTCCGATAACGTGGCGCGCCTCGTTGCAGCGGAGCTCGTTCGCCAGATGGGTCAGCAGGTCGTGATCGACAACCGGCCGGGCGGCGCGCTCATGATCGGCATGGAACTCGTTGCCCGTGCGCCGGCCGACGGCTACACGATCGGTTACGGGCCGA
This sequence comes from Betaproteobacteria bacterium, assembly GCA_028292435.1. Taxonomy (GTDB): domain Bacteria; phylum Pseudomonadota; class Gammaproteobacteria; order Burkholderiales; family SG8-41; genus PALSA-1004. The sequence continues at coordinate 107,079 of JAQGMI010000055.1, read as the reverse complement.
TCGGCGCGCTCGCGATCGGGCCGAACATGGTGAAAGGGCTCACGTTCAGCGTGACGAAAGACTTGCAACCGCTCGCGCAGACGACGACCGGCAGCATGCTGCTCGCGGCAGCACCTTCGACGCCATTCAAAACCGTGCGCGACGTGATCGATTACGCGAAACAGAATCCGGACAAGTTATCGAATGCATCTTCGGGCAACGGCACCCCGGGCCATGTCGGCTTCGAGCTTTTCAAATACATGACCGGCACGCGCATCGTGCATATCCCGTATAAAGGCGGCGCCGCCGGCATCATCGATCTCATTGCAGGGCAGGTGCAGCTGATGATGGAAAGCTCGAATTCGATGACGCCGCATGTAAAGTCGGGCAAGGTGCGCGGTCTCGCGGTGAGCAGCCCGACACGTTCATTGGCGTTTCCGGATCTGCCGACCATCGCCGAAGCGGGCGTGCCGGGATACGACGCGACGACGTGGACGGGCATCGTCGCGCCGGCCGGTGTGCCCAAATCCATCGTCAGGAAGCTCAACGCCGAAATTAATGCGGCGCTCGCCAATCCTTCGCTCAAGGAAAAACTCATCGGCATCGGTTCGGAGCCGGTGATTGGCACGCCCGAGCAGTTCGGCGAATTCATCCGCAAGGAAAACGCGAAGTGGGCGGATGTGATCAAGCGTTCGGGCGCGAAGGTCGATTGACGAAGTAGCCCGCCAGGCGTTCACGCGATCGGCAAGCCTCCTGTAGAATTATCGATTCGACGGCGCACTCAGCGTCGCAGGAATCCGGAGAAAAGCCATGGCAGTGAAATTGCGGCCCTTGTCCTACGCACTGGGTGCTGAAGTCTGCGATATCGACACAGCGCGCAACATGAGCGAGCATGAGTTCGGCGGGATTTACCGCGCGTTTCTCGACAACGGCATCCTGCTGTTTCGCGATCAAAAGCTGACGCGCGAGCAGCACATCGAATTCAGCCGTCACTTTGGCGAGCTCGACAATCACGATGCATTGCCGCGCGATCGCCATCCCGATTATCCAGAATTGCTGATGGTGACCAACGAACCGAAGCCGGATGGCTCGCCTTCGGATTCGAAATACACCGGCCGGCAATGGCATTCGGACATGTCGTTCACGCTCGTGCCGTCGCTCGGCTCTTTGCTGCGCTGCGTGACTTCGCCACCGGTGGGCGGTGACACCCTGTTCGCCAATATGTACGCGGCCTACGATGCGCTGTCCGACGGCATGAAGAAGCTGATTGCCGATCTGCACGGCATTCATATGTCGGGCACGCGGAAAATCGCGAACACCGGCACCGGCATTGACCGCGCCGCCGAGCAGAAAAAGATCAACCCGCCAATCGCGCAGCCCGTGGTGCGCGTGCATCCGGAAACCGGCCGCAAGGCGCTCTACATCGGCGAGAAGGTCAGCCGCTTCGACGGCATGACGGAAGAAGAAAGCGGGCCGCTGATCGATTTTCTGTGCCGCCACGCGACGAAGCATGAGTTTGTCTACCGCCATCAATGGCGCGCGAACGACATTCTGATCTGGGACAACCGTTGCACGATGCACTGCGCGCTCGGCGATTTTGACGAAACGCAATTGCGCCATCTCGAGCGCACCACGGTACTCGGCACGCCGTCCGGTTACGTCGCGCAGGCGGCGTGATGAGCATGAGCCGGTATTTGCGCGCCGCAGTCCTCGGCGCAGGCGGTCTGCTGTGCGCGGGTTCACTGGCGGCCAGCGCCGACGACTACCCATCGAAACCAATCCGCATTCTCGTGCCGTTCGTGCCGGGCGGCGCAACCGACATTCTGGCGCGTCTCGTCGCCAACAATCTCACCCAGACGTGGGGCCAGCAGGTCGTCGTCGACAATCGTCCGGGCGCGAACGGCATTCTCGCCGCCGACTTGACTGCCAAAGCGACACCCGACGGGCACACGCTGCTGTTCGTCGCAATCGGCCACGCGATCAATCCGCTGTTGCAGAAAAATTTGCCGTACAACACGGAAAAAGACTTCACCCCGGTCAGTCTCACTGCCGTGCTGCCGCTGATCGTGACGGTGCATCCATCGGTGCCGGCAATCAGCGTCAAGGAACTCATCGCGCTCGCAAAGACGCGGAAACTGAGTTACGCATCGGGCGGCGTTGGTTCATCACAGCATCTGGCGACTGCGCTTTTTACCTCGATGGCAAAAATCGACATCGTGCACGTTCCATACAAAGGCGGTAACCAAGGGCTGCTCGATACCGTCGGCGGCCAGGTCAATATGATGATCTCGACGATCCTGTCGCTGACGCCGCACATCAAGTCCGGCCGGCTGCGCGGCCTCGCAATTACAACGTCGAAGCGCAATGCGGCATGGGCCGACATGCCGACCGTTGCCGAAGCGGGGCTCCCGGGCTATCAGTCGATCGCCTGGTACGGCATGGTTGCACCCGCACACCTGCCGCCGGCAACACTCAAAAAATTGAGCACTGAAGTCGCGCGCATCATCCGGTCGAAAGAGGTCAGCGAGAATCTGACCGCGCAGGGCGCCGATCCTGCCGGCAGTTCGCCGGCTGAGTTCGGCGCATTCATCAAGGCGGAAATGCAGCGCTATGAGAAAGTGGTGCGCGACGCCGGCGTGACAACGGAATGAGCGTTATCCCGTTTTATTCTGCCCGCTGAAGGAACGTAACAGACAAAAAAAAGGCGCTCCGTAAGAGCGCCTTTTTGTTTGTGTCCGGGCGCAAACTTATTTCTGCGCCTTCAGCATCAGTTTTTGCACGCGCCAGTTTAAAAGCTCGGCGACGTACAGCGTATTTTCGTTCGGGCATGCGATCTCATGGATCCAGCCAAACTGCTTCAGCTGCTTGCCGCTTTCGCCGAGATAGCCGAGCACTTTCCCATCGAGGGTCATCTTATAGACGCGGCCCGGATAAGCGTCAGAAGCGAAGAGCACCTGATTCGGGCCCGGCGTAATGCAGAGCGCCCACGGCGCGCCGGGCAACTGGGTCTTTTGCGCACCCGAAGCTTCGACTTTCGCGACGTCGGGCCGCACGCCGATGGCAGTACGCGCGTTAGCATCGTACGGCACGTCGATCGTCATGATGCGCTGCAAGTTGCCTTCGCCGTCAAACACCTGAATCCGCCGGTTGCCGCGGTCGGCGACGTATACGTTGCCCTGCGCGTCGGTGGCGATGCTGTGCGGCGTCGTGAATTCACCGGGCTTGTTGCCTTTGGTGCCCCATGACTTCAACCAGTTGCCGTTCTTGTCCGCTTTCGCCACGCGTGAATTGATGTAGCCGTCGCTTATGTACAAATTTCCCGCGGCATCCCAGGCCATATCGGTGACCTGACGAAAGCGCCCCTCGTCGGCGGGCAGCGGCGGATTTGGGTGCTCGAGCGGCCCGGTTTCCTTGTCGGAAGCTTCCTGCTTGCGACCGAATACCATCGTTACGTCGCCTTTCGGGTTGAAACGAACGATCATGTCCGAGCCCTTGTCGGCGACCCAGATGTTCTGCTCTTTATCGATGCGCACGGTGTGACCGAACGACCATGCATAAAGGTTTTTGCCGATTTCGCGTACGAACTTACCGCTGGCGTCGAACTCGAGCAACTGCGCCGCGGCGGCCGAATAGGCAGGGCCGGTGGTGTTGCCGCGCGACAGCACGAAGATATGGCCCTTGGCGTTGACGGCAACGCCGGTGACCTCGCCCAGATACATATTTTTCGGCAGCTTGAGCGGATTGACGCCGTCAAACTGAATTGCCTGCTGCGCATGAGCGCACAGGCTGGCGAGCATGAACAAAGCGACCAAAAATCTAAACATGATTCCCCCTCTTTTAAACATGAATGGGCAGAAGGGCCCGGTCGCTGAATGCCGGCTCTTGTATTTCTGCGCGAAGTAAAAGTATATCGAAAGTGCCGGCGTTGAGAGAAAATTGCTGGCGCAAGCCGAACTTAAGGGAATGCAATTGAACAAGACAAATATAATTCGCCCGACCATCGTCGCTGCGATCATGACGTTTCTGGTCACGCTGGTTATTACTTACGTCAATTTGGGCGCGCCACCCGATTTTTTTCACCGCTGGATGATCGCGTGGGCCATCGCGTGGCCGGTCGCGACGGTGGCTGCCTTTATCGCGATCCCCGCGGCCGAACGCATCACTGCTTTCATCGTCGGCATTCTTGACGGCCCGCGTTAACCGACGCTCAAGCGATGCGCGCATGAAAAGTCGCCGGCAGCTAACAATAATTGCGTGCTGCGTGCTTTTTTCGCTCGGGACGGCGCGCGCCGCTGAAACACCGTACGATCTGGTGCTGCGCAATGCGCGTGTCGTCGATGGTACCGGCAATCCATGGTATCGCGCCGACATCGCGATCCGCGGCGACGTTATTGCGCGCATCGCACCGTCGATCGACGAGCCCGCGACGCGCGTGGTCGACATTGGCGGCCTCGTTGTCGCGCCCGGCTTTATCGACCTGCACACGCACGCAATGCGCGGTATTTTCCTGGTGCCGACGGCCGATAACTATGTACGCCAGGGCGTGACCACCATCATGGAAGGGCCGGACGGCGGTTCGCCCGTGCCATTGAAGCCGTTTCTCGACAAGCTCGCTGCGCTGCCCAAATCGCTCAACATCGGCAGCTTCATCGGCCAGGGCTCGGTGCGCGAGGCGGTGATCGGGCTCGCAAACCGGCCTGCGACGGCCGAAGAGCTTGAGCGCATGCGTGGAATCGTGCGCGACGGCATGCGCGACGGCGCATTTGGCATGAGCACAGGACTTTTTTACGTGCCAGGCAATTTCACGCCGCTCGCTGAAGTCGTCGAGCTGCAAAAAGTGGTGGCGCCGTTTCGCGGCTTGCACACGTCGCACATGCGCGACGAAGCCTCGCGCGTGATCGACAGCGTAAAAGAAACCATCGCCATCGGTGAGCAGGGCGGCGTGCCCACGCAGATATCGCACCATAAGATTATCGGCAAATCGTACTGGGGAAAAAGCGTCGAGACGCTGAAGCTCGTCGAAGAAGCGCGCGCGCGCGGCTTCGACGCGACCATTGATCAATATCCTTATACCGCGTCGAGCACGAGCATCGGCGCTGCGCTGTTGCCGCAATGGGCGCAGGAAGGCGGCCATCAGGCGACGGTTCAGCGTCTGAAGGACGCGCCCGTGCGGGCGAAAATCAAAAGCGCGATTGCCGACAGCATTCGCGACGAGCGCGGCGGCGGCGATCCGGCGAACATCGTAGTTTCAATCTGCGATTGGGACGCGAAACTCGCCGGCAAAAATCTGGCCGAGCTGACCGTGGCGCGCGGCCAAGCCGTCAACATCGACAACGCGGCGGAGACGACGATGTGGATCGTCGAGCAGGGCAATTGCGGCGGCGTGTTCCACGCGATGGACGAACAGGATTTGCAGCGCATCATCCGCCATCCAGCGACGATGATTGCCTCCGACGGCACGGTTCCCATATTCGGCCTCGGCGCGCCGCATCCGCGCAGCTACGGCACGCTCGCGCGCGTACTCGCCGTCTATGTGCGCGACAAGAAAATTCTGACGCTTGAAGACGCCGTGCGAAAAATGTCATCGTATCCCGCCGCGCGCCTCGGCCTCACCGACCGCGGCGTGCTGAAGCCCGGCATGAAAGCAGACATCGCCGTGTTCGACCCGGCCACGGTGAAAGACATGGCGACTTTCGAAAAGCCGCATCAATACGCGGTCGGATTCCCGTATGTAATCGTCAATGGCAAAATCGTTTATGAAAACGGCGCCATGACCGCCGAACGACCCGGGCGTGTTCTGTATGGGCCGGGCGCTGGCTTCGCTTCGCGTTAAAACTTCAAGCGATTCTTAACCATGCTTGCGGTCTGAGATTACTCAGGTTTGATTCCCGCCGCCTTCGCAATCGCGGCGTACTTCGCGAGATCGTCTTTCAAAAATCTCGCGAACTCTTCCGGCGTACTGCCGATCGGATCGAGATTCAATCCCGCGAAGCGCTCGCGCGTGTCCGGCATCTGCACGATTTGCCTGATGGCGGCATTGACGCGCGCCACAATTTCTTTCGGCGTTCCGCGCGGACCGTACATGCCATACCAGCCGCTGTTCTCGTAACCTTTGATGCCGGCTTCGTCGACGGTCGGCACGTCGGGTAATTGCGACGAGCGCTTGAGCCCGGTGAAGGCGAGCGGCCGCAGGCGTCCGGCCTGCACCATCGGCACGACGACCGGGCTCGGGCCGAACATCAGCGGGATCTGGCCGCCCAGCAAATCGGTGACCGCCGGGCCCGCGCCTTTGTACGGCACGTGAATCAGCTTCACGTTCGCCATCATCTGAAAAAGTTCGGCGGCAAGATGCGTGCTGTTGCCGAAGCCCGCCGAGCCGTAGGCGATTTTGCCCGGACTCGCGCGCGCCATGTCGATCAGCTGCTGCAGCGTTTTGGCACCGAATGACGGATGCACGACGACGACGAGCCCGCCCGAATTGCAGATATGGCCGATCGGCGAAAAATCTCGCAGCGCGTCGTAAGGCAGCTTCTTATAGACGGCCGGATTGATCGTATGCGCGCCGGCGGTGATAAGCAGCGTATAGCCATCGGGCACGGCGCGCGCCGCGATCTCCGTACCAATGATGTTGTTGGCGCCGGCGCGGTTATCGATCACGACGTTTTGCCCGAGCACGTCGGAAAGCTTGACGCCCATGATGCGACCGACGACGTCGATCGCGCCGCCGGGCGCCGCCGGCACAACAAGACGAATCGGCCGCTCGGGATAGGCGGCGACGGATGCGCCTGAGGCGAGCACGAGCAAAAAGAACGCGCAGGGTATTTTCACGGCTTTATGATTTTTGAACTGTTGCCTGCATTTTGGAAACGTCGTCTATGTTACAACGCACACGACGCTTTCCCGTGTGTTAGCTTACCCCGATGCAAGTATCGCGACAGTTACCGCGTAAGCGCCAGCCTGACCGTTGGTCTTGCACCCCCGTCGCCATCTTGCTCTTGATTGCAGCCGCTCAAGCTTTGGCAATCGATGACCGCGCCGACGTTACGCTGGGCCGAGCGCCGGTTGAGGACGACAAAACCGCCTATAAATTCACGCCGACGGTATATCGCACGACGCACGAGCCGCTTGCGTACGATTTTAATCTGCGCGGCAATCTCGGGCCGAACACGGCATGGATTGGTTACTACCAGCGCGCAAACGAATTTCAGCAACTGCGCGTGGGTTACGACCACACCGTCGAACTGCCGTTTGGCCGCGTCGTGCCCTCCGTGCAATATGCAACGCGCGGTTTTCTGGGCGGCAGCATCACCGCTGAAATCGGCAAAGAGAATTTTGCGCTGCTCGGTTTCGGGCGCACCAATTTGTGCGATTACTTCAATCTCAATTTCGACCCGAACGACATGGTGCTGTTCGGGGCCGGCACGCGCGCGCTGCGCAATACCACGCTCACTGTGTTCCAGATCATGGACGACCGTCTCGGCACTGGCCAGCGCGTCACGCATCTGGCCGCGCGCATCGAAACCGGCAACCGGACGCGCTGGACGTTCGATGCGTTCTACAAGGAGGGGCGTTCGTCCGATGACGGCGAGTGGGTGCACGGTACCGGCGCGACGGTGACGTACGATTTCGGCCGTTACTTCGCCCGCGTGGCGAGCGATCCGTACGTCAATTTTTCACGCAATCATATGGTGCGCGCGTCGCTCGGCTGGCGGTTCTGATAAACGCGGGTCAACGCCCTTCGGTAGACATTTGCCCGACGTCGACGTCCTGCTCGAACAACTCGATCGCGGTTGCCGCAACCTGGTGAGTATCGAAGTAAGCATAAGCGCCGACACCGAGTGCACCGGCAATTGGAATCCAGCGCGAAATGCTTTTACCGATGACTTTCTGCGCCACGTGCACGCCAATCCGGTTGGCGGTCGTCTGGAGTACCCCGAGTGACGCGCTCCTGATCAGCACCCGTTCGCCCGCGCGTACGATGACGTCGCGCAGTGCTTGCGCTGCCAGGTGGCGAAACAGGCAGTAAATCATTTGCTCCCGGGTGAGCGCCGCGTCCTTGCCGTAGAGCGCAGCAATGTCGGCGACCAGCTGCGCCTGAATCTTCCAGACCGCAATCAGGTCGGGAATCAGCGTCAGCATGCCGAGCGGACCGATCGGCAGCGCGAGCGAACCTGAAGTCAGCGCCGCCTTGGACGCCGCGGCTCGTATCAGAGTGCGCGCCTCGACGGAAGGCTGCGAGGCCTTGCGCTTATTCGTGAACGGAATTTTGCCGATAAAATCGAGTATCGTTTCGCCCAGCTTTTGCGCTACGGTGTCGAACGTTTTCGCCGGCACCGGGAATGATGCCGCCTTCACTACCTCATTGCTCATATGTCTCCTTGAGCCGCAGCTTTGCCGGGCAGGGTATCCGCGGGAGTCCCGTTTTGACATCGGTTTGCGACGGCAGTTCGAAACGACGAAGTCGCCAGTTCAATCACTGCCGTTACGCGGGCAAAGAACAATCGCGTCTGTTCGCCGAGCGCCTGTGACATCAATGGCGCAGGGGCGCGTCTTACTGCGCCAGTGCGATCGCAGTCAGCAAAACCTGCAGCGCCGCCGAGGCGCGTGCGGGATAGATTTCGGCTTAAGCAGGCACCCACGGCAACGGCGCCTGCACCGCGAATTCCGTCTTCACGTCGATTACCGCCGGCAACGGCGAATTCATTGCGGCTTCGAACGCTTTAGCGAAATTCTGCGGCTTGTCGACGGTGACGCCGAAGCAGTCGAACGATTGCGCGACTTTGGCGAAATCGGTTTCGCGATATTCGTAGCATTCGTCTTTGTGGTTGGGCTCGCTGCGGCCTTCGTACGCGATGTTGAGATTGCGCAGGCCCTGCGACAGGCAATGATTGTTGTTGACGATGGTGACTGTCTTGATATTGCGGCGACGCGCGGTTTCGAGTTCGGGCAGATGGTAAAAGAATCCGCCGTCGCCGCAGAAGCAGATCACCGGTCTGTCAGGCGCTGCGCACTTCGCGCCAAGCGAGGCGGGGAACGACCAGCCGAGCGAGCCGGCGGCGCGGAAATACTGCTGCTTCGGATGATGCAGGCCCACCAGGGTGCCGGTCCACAATGCGGCATACCCGGTGTCCGCGATCAGGATCGCATCTTCAGGCAGCACTTCGGTGAGTTCTTTGCAGAGGCGCTCAGGCCGCATCGGGAGGTTTTCCGATAAACGCGCTTTCTGGGCTTCGATACGCCATTCATCGACAAATTTTTGCGTGTGCGCAAGCCACTCGGGATGCTGGGCGGCATCGGCGAGCGTTGCCAGCGCATCAAGGCCCGCACGCACGTCGCACAATAATCCGATTACGTCGGTGTAATTGCGGCCGATTTCAAGCGGATCGATGTCGATCTGAATAATCGCGGTGCCTTGTTTTGGCATAGTCCAGTTCGCGGTCGTGTGATCGCTCGTATTGCTGCCCGCGTAAATCACGAGGTCGGCTTCCGCGACCGCATGGTTGGCGCAGCCGCGCCCGTACAGGCCGACGGCGCCGCGAAACAGCTTGTGGTCTTCGAGCATCGCGTGTTTCGCATCGAGCGTCACCACGACGGGCGATTGAATGCGCTCGGCGAATCGCGCAAGTTCTGCCGAGGCGCCTGAAACGATGACGCCACGATCGGCGATGACTACCGGCCGCTTGGCCGCGCGGATCGCAACGATCGCGCGCTCGACCGCAGCGGGATCCGGCGCCGGCCGAAACGCGGGAAAGCGCGTGTGCGCGTCGTCGATCGTCACATCGAACGTGCCTTCGAACGGCGTCAATGCATCGCCCGTGAAACCCGCGACATCCAGGTGCACCGGGCGCGGCGTGCCCGTCGTCGCTTCGCGAAACGCGGCGCGAAACAGCAGCGGAATCTGTTCGAGCGCGTCGATGCGGCCGTGAAATTTGGTGACTGGTGCATAGAGCGGTCCATGATCGACTTCCTGATACGCATTGCGATATTGAAACGGCGCGACGTGGCGGCCGGTCAACGCGATCACCGGCGAATGGCCGAGATAAGGGTCTTGCATGCCCGCTGCAAGGTTCGCGGCGCCGACCGATTGCGCCATGCAGATGCCGGGACGTCCCGACACGCGCGCGTAGCCATCGGCCATGTAGGCCACTGCTTTTTCAGAGTGACCGAGGATGCGCGTGATGCCGAAGTCTTCCATCTCGGCGAGCGCGCGCCGCAGCACCGCGTCCATGAAAAATACGTGCGTGACACCGTGCGCTTTGAGCAGATGCGCAATGAGACGCGAGCCTTTCATTTTTTCCGCCATTGATGCTCTCCTGATCGGGCCGCGAGCCCGGCCGGTTTGAGCGCCGTGAAACCACGGCGAATTGTTGTGGCGTCATCATAGCGCAGACTGAAATTCTATGATTAGATGGTGACAACATTCTAAAAAAATCTTGAACCACAAAGGACGCGAAGGTCGCAAAAGAAAGAAACTCAAGAATTGCAAAGACATTTTGGGATTTCCCTGTAAAGCTTATCTTTGTTTCCCTTTGCGTCCTTGGCGTCCTTTGCGGTTAATTGTTTAGCTTGTCTGCGTATGTGGAGGATCACGATGCGAACCAGCCGGATATGCGTTCCGTGTATTGCTCTATTTGCGCTGGCGATCCAGGTTTCCGCCGCCGATACGTACCCTGACCGGCCGATCCGCGTGCTTGCGGGCGGCGCGGCCGGCGGACCGATCGACATCATGGGCCGCGTCGTCGGCCAAAAGCTTGCCGACCTGCTCGGCCAATCGATTGTGATCGACAATCGCGCCGGCGCCGGCGGCACCATCGCGACGCGCATCGCGGCGCAGGCCGTGCCCGACGGCTACACGCTGCTCTGCAACAGCAGCCAGTACGTCGCCGCACCGAGCCTGTACAAAAATCCGGGCTACGATCCGTTCAAGGATTTTTCGCCGATCATCAACGCCGGCGTGAGCCCCAACATGATGTTTGTTCACCCGACGGTCGCGGCTAATAACCTGCAGGAACTCATCGCGCTCGCGAAAAAGCAGCCGCTGTCGTATGGCTCGGCGGGTGCGGGCAGCACGCCGCACCTGACCGGCGAACGGCTGTTGAAACTGATGGCGGGGCTGCCCGTCACGCACATTCCGTACAGCAGCGCCGCGCCGGCGATGCTCGCCGTCGCGGCGGGACAGATCCCGGTCGGACTCACGGCCATGCCACCGACGGTGCCGCTCATCAAGTCCGGCAAGATTCGTGGCATTGCGGTCACCAGTCCTGCGCGGATGCCGTCGCTGCCGGCAGTCGCCACCGTTGCCGAGCAGGGCTTTCCCGGTTACGTCGATTACACCTGGATTGGCTTTTTCGCGCCGGCGGGCACGCCGAAGGCGCACGTCGCCAAACTCAACCGCGCGATGGCTGCAATCATCGCGCAGCCGGAAACGAAGGAGCGGCTCGCGGTGCTGGGCTTCGATCCGGTTTCAAATACGCCGGCAGAGTTTACCGATTACATTAGAGTGGAAGTCACCAAATGGGCGAAGGTCATCAAGGAGTCCGGCGCAAAGGTCGACTGAAATCCCGCATCAATTTTTGGAGAGTGTAATGCCGAAGTTCGACGACTATAGCCGCAGCTACCGTTTCATCAACATGGAGCGCCGCGGCGGCATTCTGCAGATGACGCTGCACACCGACGGCGGCCCGCTGCAATGGAACCTCGAAGCGCAGGTTGAATTCGTGCGCGCCTTCACCGATGTCGGCGTCGACCGTGACAACCGCATCGTGATTTTGACCGGCAGCGGCAATGAATTCAGCGGTCCGCGGCTGGATCCCGACGCGCCGTTTTTTCACGGTGCGAAATTGTCGCCGGCGGGCGTGCACGAAGTATTTGCGAATGCGCGCAAGATGGTCAACGCCGTCCTTGCCATCGAAGTGCCGATGATCGCCGCGGTGAACGGGCCGGCAAAGCGCCACGCCGATCTCGCGCTCATGTGCGATATCGTGATCGCGGCCGACGATGTGACGTTCGAGGACACCGCGCATTTCCACAACGGCGGCATCGTCCCGGGCGACGGCATCAACGTCGTCTATACGATGTTGATGGGACTTAACCGCGCGCGCTACCTGATGCTGACAGGGCAGGTGTTGAGTGCGAAAGAAGCGAAGGACATCGGGCTCGTTGCCGAACTGATGCCGCGCGACAAGTTGTTGCCGCGCGCGTGGCAGCTTGCCGAGCAGCTCGCCAGGAAGAACGACATGCTGCTGCGTTATACGCGGGCGGTGCTCACGCATCCGCTGCGCAAGCAGCTCGACGAAGGGCTGCAGTATTTCCTCGCGATGGAGGCGCTCTCAACCCTCGATAAGTCGCAGCAATCTTGATTAATCTCGCCACCCGCATGAGCCGTTTTGAAGAGTCCGCGAGCGCGCGCGCCTCGCAGATTGCGCGCGCGTTGCAGGCGCAGGGCCGCGACGTTCTCGCGCTGACGACGGGCGAGCCGGATTTTCCGACGCCCGAGCACGTGAAGCAGGCTGCAATCGAGGCAATGAAGCGCGAGCAGACCAAGTACACGAACACCGACGGCACGCCGGAACTAAAACGCGCGGTGGCGGCGAAATTCAAGCGCGAGAACGGACTCGATTACGCAATCGACGAGATCATCGTCGGCGCCGGCGCCAAGCAGGCAATCTTCAACGCGCTGATGGCCACGCTCGAGGCCGGTGATGAAGTTATTATCCCGACGCCGTATTACGTGTCTTATTTCGACATGGTGCGGCTCGCGGGCGGCGAGCCTAAGCCCGCGCCGGCGAGCGCCGAAGGTTTCAGGCTGCTGCCGGCTGCGCTCGAGGCAACGATCACGCCGCGCACGCGCTGGCTTATATTGAATTCGCCGGGCAATCCCGGCGGCGCGGTTTATTCGCGCGCTGAATTGCGGGCGCTTGCCGCCGTGCTCGCGCGGCATCCGCAAGTCGCCGTGCTGTCCGACGATATCTACGAGCACATCCTGTTCGACGGCCGCGAATTTTGCACGATCGCGCAGGCGGTGCCCGAATTGCACGAGCGCACGCTCACCGTCAACGGCGTCTCCAAAGCTTACGCAATGACCGGCTGGCGCATCGGCTATGCCGGCGGCCCGAAGCATCTGATCAAGGCGATGGGTAAAGTCCAGTCGCAATGCACGCATGCGGCGTGCTCGATCAGCCAGGCGGCCGCGATTGCCGCGCTCAACGGCCCGCAGGACATCGTGCGCGAGCGCTCGCAGCTTTTTCAGCGGCGCCGTGATTTCGTCGTCGAGACGCTGAACCAAGCGCGCGGCATCCATGTAAGCGTGCCCGAAGGCGCGTTCTACGTGTTTCCGTCGTGCGCGGGCGTGATCGGCAAGCGCACGCCCGACGGCAAGACAATCGCCGACGACCGCGATTTCGCGCACTACCTGCTCGAGAGCGAGGGCGTCGCAGTCATGCACGGCAGCGCGTACGGCGCGCCCGCGCACCTGCGGATTTCGATCGCCTCGTCGGTTGAAGTATTGGGCGAAGCGTGCACGCGCATCCAGCGCGCCTGCGAAGCGCTGCGCTGAATTCGGCCACATCTCGGATGTCACCAGGAGTGCAACTATGAAAAGCCGGCGCCGTTTAATTAGCATTTTTGCCGCGTTGCTGCCGCTGGCCGCTGCCGCCGCCGATTATCCGGCAAAACCGATTCGCGTCGTCGTGCCGTGGCCGGCGGGCGGCAGCACCGACACGCTCGCACGCATCATCGGCCAGCGCCTGACGACGCTCGTCAATCAACCGGTCGTGATCGACAATCGCGCCGGCGCCACCGGCACCATCGGCGTCGACATGGTGGCCAAGTCGATCGGCGACGGTTACACCATCACCATCGTCGAAGCGGCCCATGTCGTCATGCCCGCCACGACCGCCCGCCTGCCTTACGATCTGGCGCGCGATTTCGCGCCGTTGACGCTGATCGGCGTGTCGCCGCAAATCATATTTGTGAATGCGGCTTTGCCGGCTAAAAATTTAAAGGACTTCATTGCAATGGCCAAAGCGAAGCCCGGTGAGATCGGGGCTGCGCACACCGGGCCCGGCTCGTTCACGCATTTGTCGCTTGAACTCTTGCAGTCACGCAGCGGTACCAAATTCAATCAGGTAGGCTATAAAGGCGCGGCACCGGCGATGATCGAGCTCGCGGGCGGCCAGGTTCAGCTCGGGATTTTTACTCTCGCGAGCGCCGCCGGCACGATAAAGAGCGGGCGGATTACGCCCGTCGCGATCGCCGGCGACAAGCGCCTCGATGCGCTGCCTGACGTGCCCACGACCGGCGAGCTTGGCATGAAAGACCTGGTCATCAACCAATGGTGGGGTTACGTCGCGCCGGCGAGCGTGCCGGCCGGGATCGTCGCACGCCTCAATAAGGACCTCGTCGCGACCCTCGATCATCCTTCGGTTCGCGAGCGCGTCAATGAACTTGCCGTCGACGTGCGTACGACGACGCCCGCCCAACTGAAGACATTGATTGGTACCGAGCTGCTGCGGTGGGCGGCAATCGCGCGCGAGGCTGGCATCAAACCCGAGTAGGCGCGCTCGTTGAACAAGGGCGCCGCAGGGGAAAGTGCATGGCGGTTGTCACCGCGGCCGTGCGTATAGCGTTCGGCGTTAGTAGCGTGAAATGTTGTTGCCGTCCACGCGCACGCGATCGCCGGTGCGCAGATCCGTGATGTTGTCCTGCGTCACGGTCTGATACGACCCGTTATCCATGCGCACGGTCACGCGAAATGACTCGGTGTCAGTGCGCTTGCGGTTCTGGATCTGGTTACCGGCATAGGCGCCGCCCGCGGCGCCTGCAATCGTCGCTACCGTGTTGCCGGTGCCGCCGCCGACCTGGTGGCCGATGAGGCCGCCGACGATGCCGCCGATCACGGTGCCGGCGATATTGTTGGGATCTTTCCGGTTGACCACTTCAATCCGGTCGACTGTCCCGACGTAGGCGCTTTGGGACGAAGAGCCCGACGGATATTGCGACTGAGATTGGTACGGTTGATCTGCACAGCCGGCAAGCATGATCGCTCCGGCGAATACCATTCCAAGCGCGGATAATTTTTTCATTGTCGCCTCCTGTTTATTGAGCTTCAGCTGCATCCAGTGGCCGCGAGTGCGGTCTGGATGAATGCAAGCTTAAGAGGACTGCGGCCGCGCTTCTATGCGCTACCGCACATAAGGAATCACATCGTCACGAATGCGGTTCCTCGTCCGCTGCTAGCGGGGAACCTGCCGCTGCTTTTGCTGGATCATCAGTTGCTGCTGTTGCAGCTGCATTTTTTGACCCTCGATCTGCTGCTGTTGCTGCGGCGTGGTTTGCGGACTGTCGAGCTGCCCCTGCCTGAGCAGCAATTCCTGGTGCTTCAGCTGCTGCTGCCTGACCTGCGCGGGACTTTGCGGACGCTGCAATTCGATCTGCTGCCGGTCGATCTGCATTTGCTGCTGTTGGATGGCGTTATCGTCCGCGGCGGCCGCCGCGAGCGGAGACAAAAGCGACAACCAAATAAATATTTTCATGACGAACCTGTGTGCCGCGCTCAGTCCGGCGCCTTGATGATTTTAGGCCAGCGCGCCATTTCCGCGCGAATGAAATTGTCAAAGTCGGCCGGTGTCCCGCCGACGAGTTCGACGCCATCCGCCGGCAGCCGCGCGCGGGTGGCGGGGTCGCTCAAGCCGCGATTGATTTCGG
Source organism: Betaproteobacteria bacterium (assembly GCA_028292435.1). GTDB lineage: Bacteria > Pseudomonadota > Gammaproteobacteria > Burkholderiales > SG8-41 > PALSA-1004. The sequence goes on along the minus strand of JAQGMI010000055.1, from coordinate 91,395 downwards.
CATTCAGCTTCTGGATGATTTCACGCGGCGTGCGCGCAGGAGCAAACACGCCGAACCACGCGCGTACGTCGAAGCCGGGCAGGCCTGCTTCGATCATTGTCGGTAATTCAGGCGCGAGCGAAGAACGTTTGACGCTGGTCACCGCAAGCGGGCGCAAGCGCCCGGCTTTCGCAAACTGAATGCTGGTGTTGATCGTGTCGAACATCATCGTGACCTGGCCGCCAAGGAGATCGGTGAGCGCGGGTGCATTGCCCTTGTACGAAACCTGCACGACGTCGACTTGTGCGAGCTGCCGCAACAGCAGTCCCGCCATCGACGGCCCGCCGCCCGCGGCGCCCGCGGCGAACTGCAATTGACCCGGCCGCGCCCTGGCGAGCGCAATTAATTCGCGCACCGACGTTGCCGCCACCGACGGATGCACGACGAGCAGCAGCGGAATGTCGCCGACGTGGACGACGCCCGCGAAATCGTTGAGCGTGTCGTAGGGCAGTTTCTTGATGAAAATCGGATTGGTCGCGTGCGTTGAATAGCCGAGCATCAGCGTGTAGCCATCGGGTGCGGATTTGGCGAGGAGCTCGGTCCCGATCACGGCGCTCGCCCCGGCGCGATTGTCGACGATCACCGGCACGCCATAGACGCGCGCGAGATGCTGCGATACCGTGCGGCTCAAAAAATCCACGGAGCCGCCCGGCGGCGATGGCGTGATCATGCGGATCGGGCGGGATGGATATTGCTGCGCCATGACAGTAGCCGGGAGTGCAGCGAGAAATAGACTGCCGCCAAGGCATAGCAACCACAGATAAGCACGCATAAGCGCAGATAGAGGCGAATCCACTACAGCCCTCATGCAACGCGCGGTTTGGGTACCAGCAGCTGGAGCGTATACGTTTCACGCGCAATTTCCTGTCCGCATCCATGAGCGGTGAGTTTTTGCGCGGAGAGATGAGCGTCACACGCCTGTGCGAGCGCATCGAGCGATATGCCTTCGAGCACCACGATCCAGTTGGGTATCACGGTCGGCCGGTTTTTCCGCTCTTCCGGCACGATGGAGCTCGCCTCGCGATCGGCAACGATGAGATGAGCGCCGACGATTTCGGGAATTGCGGCGAGCGCCGGCAACGCCTCCCTGGCGAGATAATTTTCGAGCCGGTCATCGGCGCCGGGGGCAGGATCGAATCTCAGCGTGAGCGCACAGCCGCCGCTGCCGATGCCGAGCGACTGTTTGACCCGGCCCAGCCCGCGCACGCTGTTTTTCACAACCGGCGTCGTGCGCCGGGTGAGTTCGCTCGGCGCGTTCGCCTTCACCAGATAATTGGCGCCCGTCAGCACGTTAACGTCCGCAACCTCATAGAGCACCAGGAAATCGCGCCCGGCATCCGCTTTCAGGTACCGGCGGCCGCGCAAAAATCCTTCGATGCGTACACGCCCCGGCATATGCTCGCGGCTGTGCCATTCGTAATACGCGGCGCGATGTTCGGGCGAAACGTCGCTCCAGTTGATCATCACACCTTGACCCAGCAGCACTCGATTCTCCCGGTTAGTCCATGCGCGCGCCCGACACCGCGACGATGCGGCCCCAGTTCGCGATTTCGGATTTTATATAAGCCGCGAATTGCGCAGGTGTGTTGGTGACCACCATTGCGCCCTGCGTGGCAAGCTTTTCTTTCATGTCCGCGGTCTCCAGCACTTTCACCGCATCTGCATGTAAACGCGCGACGATGTCCTTCGAGACGCCTGCCGGCGCGAGCAGGCCCCACCAGCTCGTGAGGTCGAATTCCGGATAGCCCGCTTCCGCGATCGTCGCCACATCGGCGAGCGGCGCGAAGCGCTTTGCGCTGGTGACCGCGATTTGCCGCAGACGCCCCGAATGCACGTAGGGCTGGGCGGCAACCGGTGACGTGAAGTAAAGCGATGCCTGGCCTGCGATCACGTCGAGCATCGCGGGCGTCGCGCCCTTGTACGGAATGTGCACAAGATCGATCTTCGCGAGCTTTTTAAAATATTCGGCCGCGAGATGGCCGGGGCTCCCGTTGCCCGCCGACGCATAGTTGATCGCGCCCGGCTGCGCTTTGGCGAGCGCCACGAGGTCTTTCACCGAACGCACCGGCAGTGACGGATGCACCACGAGCAGGCTCGGCGAGGTTGCGATCAGCGTGATCGGCGCAAAATCTTTCAGCGGGTCGTACGGCAATTTGCTCATCAAGTTCTGATTGATCGCGAGATTGCTTGCCTGGCCGACCACGAGCGTATAACCATCAGGCGCCGCTTTCGAAGCGGCCTCCGCGCCGAGCACGCCCGCCGCGCCCGCGCGATTTTCAATGACGAGCTGCTGACCGAGCGATTCGCCGAGCCGTGCGCCGAGCATGCGCGCAAAAATGTCCGTGCCGCCGCCGGGCGGATATGGCACGATGAGCCGTACCGGTTTAACCGGGTAGGTCTGCGCATTCGCACAACCACATAGAAGCGTCGCACCAGCGCACAGCGAAAAACTGACGAATGAAAATCTCATTGCATTGCCGAGCGGTTTTTCAACGGGACGCAAAGTGTATCAGCACGAGCGTAGTATTTGTTTGCTGCATCTCCGTGATCAGCGCAAATGCGCAGACGACAAACTTAACACCGCAGTTCCCGACAAGACCCATCCGCTTGATCGTCCCTTATCCTCCAGGCGGCGGTTCCGATGTGATCGCGCGGATCCTCGCGCCGAAAATGAGCGAAGGCCTCGGCCAGCAGGTCGTGATCGACAATCGCGCGGGTGCGGCCACGATAATCGGTCTCGATCTGCTCGCAAAGTCACCGCCCGACGGCTATACGATCGGCATCACGACGAGCACGCTCGCGGTGAACTCGACGCTGAACAAATCGCTGCCGTTCGATACGCTGCGCGATTTCGCGCCGGTCATGCTGGCCGCGGACGGTTTGTATGTGCTGGTCGTGCATCCGTCGGTGCCGGCGAAATCGGTACGCGAACTCGTCGCGCTCGCGAAATCAGCGCCCGGCAAATTGAATTCGGCGATCGCCGGATCCGGCACGCCGATGCACATGGGTCTCGCCCAGTTCAATTCGATGGTCGGCGTGAAAATCCCCGGCATCATCTACAAAGGCGCGGGGCCGGCGCTGACGTCATTGCTCGGCGGCGAAACGCAAATGGCGTTCATCAGCATGCCGACGGTTTCGGCGCACATTCAGGCCGGCAAATTACGCGCGCTTGCGGTGACTGGATCGATACGCTCGGGCGCGGCGCCGGATCTGGCGACGGCGGGCGAATCCGGCTTGCCCGGTTTCGTGCTGAGTGGGTGGTATGGTTTTCTGGCGCCCGCGAAAACCGCCGCGGTTCAGATCGACCGGCTCAATGCCGAATTGCGCAAGGCGCTCGCCAATCCGGACGTGAAGCAGCGCCTGCTCGAGTTCGGCGCAGACGTCGTCGCCAGCACGCCTGCCCAGTTCGGCGCCTTTCTGAAAACGGAGATTACGAAGTGGGGCAAAGTCGTGCGCGAGGCGAATATTCAGCCTGAGTAGCCGCTGCTCAGTTTTTGATCTTCGCGTCCTCGATCATTACTTTGTACGCGTAACCCGATCCGAAGTCTTTATCCGTACGCACGACGCCTTCGACGGTTACGATGTCACCGACTTTGGCTTGATCGCTGCTCGTCGCGAGTAAATCGTTGCTGCCTTCAGCGTCCGCTCCCGACCCATCGCGTAGGTGGATCCAGTTTTTGCCCATGATGCCGCCGTTATATTTGACGACTTTGCCGCGCACGACGACGGGCTTGTCCTTCAATTCGCCGCTTTTAGTGTTGACCTCGGCAATCGTGCGCGCATTCGCGCCCCTGGCTTTATCCACTTTAACGTCCGGAGCATCGCTCTGCGCGGCGCTCGCTGCATGCGGAGATGCGCCCGCCGCGTTTTTCGCTGCGCCGCCAAGGTCGCCGAGCACGATAGACGGGAACGTGCGCTTCAAGGTTTTGCTTTCGAAGTTTTTCATCGTCATGCCGTTCTCGACCGTGACCTGGGCGCCGGCCTTGACTGGCGCTGCGCGCACCGCGCTCCACATTTCGCCGTTCTTCGTCTTGAGCCGCATATAGGTGAAGCCGCCGGAATCCATCGTCTCCAGAACTTCGCCCCGCACCGTTTCACCGGCTGGCGCCGCAGCTGGCTTATCCGCGGCTTGGGCGAGACTGAACAGCAGGGCCAAACACAATATCTGCAGGCGTTTTAGCATTAGATTCTCCCTAAATCGAACGGCAGCTTAACAAACGAGATTCCCCCAACATTGAGCAAAAGCAAGAACGCGGCTAACCAGCGCGTTCCGCGAAAACCTCCTGCATCACACGGAAGCTGTCGACTGCGGCGGGCAGGCCGCAATACATGCCGGTTTGCAGCAGCACTTCCATGATTTCCTCTTTGGTGAGCCCGTTGTTGAGCGCGCCATGCACGTGCAGTTTCAATTCATGCGGACGATTGAGCGCGGTGAGCATTGCGAGATTGGCGATGCTGCGCTGTTTGAACGACAGTCCCGTTCGCGCCCAGATCTTGCTCCACACATATTCGGAAAGCTGGGTCTTCGGCTGCGACAACGCATCGACTGCATGCGAGCCGGCGACGTGTTTTTCGCCGAGCACCTGCCGGCGGATTTCGCGGCCGCGCGCGAGTTCGGCGGGCTCGACTAATGGATTGTCCATCGTCATCTCCTTCAGGCGGTCGCGTCGAAAACTTCGCGCATCATGCGAAACGCGTCGACGGCTGCCGGCGCGCCGCAATAAATATTGGCGTGCAGCAGAATTTCCGAAATTTCTTCGCGCGTGACGCCGTTGGTCAGCGCGGCGCGGATATGCGTTTTCAATTCCTGCGGCCGGTTAAGCGCCGTCAGCATCGAAATCGTGATCATGCTGCGGTCGCGCGGCTTCAAGCCGGGGCGCGCCCATACGGCGCCCCACACGTATTCGTTGACGATTTCCTGCAACGGTTGCGTGTACTGATCGACGGTCGAAAGCGTCTTCTCGACATGCGCGGCGCCGAGTACTTCCTTGCGCAGCGCAAGTCCCTTGTCGTGCAGCTTGCTGGTCATGTGAACTCCGTGGTTGAAATTGATGTGCGCCGCGCGTTTACCGCACGCATGGCCGGTGTCCGCATTTTGCACGAAAACGGCGCGCATCCGGCGCAGGTACAATCGACGCATGACAAGCCGCCCGGCAATGTTGTGCGAATACTGATCGCGTTGGCGCTCGTCTCGTGCGTAACGTTCGCCGCTGCTGCTGCGTATCCCGACCGGCCGGTGCGCCTCTTGGTGCCGAGCCCGCCCGGCGGTGGCGCCGACACTGTCGCGCGCATACTCGCGCCGAAATTGAGCGAAGTCCTCGGTCAGCAGATCGTGATCGACAATCGCGGCGGCGCTGGCGGGACCATCGGCGCGGTGACTGCCGCGCATGCGCCGGCGGATGGCTATACGCTGCTTGCAGCGATAGCGTCGCAGGTAACCGATGCAGCGATGACAAAGAACATGCCGTACGATCTGCAGCAGGATTTCACGCCGATCGCGCTGACGGTCACCTTGCCGAACGTGCTTGCATCGCATCCGTCACTGGCGGCGCAGACGCTTGCCGACGTGATTGCGTTGGCGCGCGCGCGGCCCGGTCAGTTGCAGGTCGCTTCCGGCAGCTACGGCGGCAGTTCTCATCTCGCCATGGAATACTTTTTGAGCATGAGCGGGCTCAGGATGATCAACGTGCAATATCGCGGCGTTGGACCGGCGCTCGTCGATGTGATCGCGGGACACGTGCCGCTGTTGATGGGCAGCGCGTTGAGCGCGTTGCCGCATATCAGAAGCGGGCGCCTGCGCGCGTACGGCGTTTCGGGTTTGCAGCGCACGAGCGCCGCGCCGGAGATACCGACGATCGCCGAAGCGGGCGTGCCGGGCTACGAAGCGTACAACTGGTCGGGTCTCGTGGCGCCCGCCGGCACGCCGCGCGCCATCGTCATGCAACTACACGCTGCGGTGCTCGTCGCGCTGCAGGATCCGCTTGTGCGCAAACGATTTACCGACAACGGCGCCGACGCCACACCGAGCGCTTCACCGCAGGCATTCGCCGCGTTCCAGAAAAACGAAATGGCGAAATGGACGAAAGTCGTGCGCGAGGCGCGCATCGTGCCGCAATAGGGTTAAAACAGGTCGCGCATCAGCGCCGGCGGTTCAGGATTAATTGCAGCCGCCTTGATCAAAGCAGGGTCGTCGTCGCGCGGCTGTTTCGGATTCGCCACCGATACGGCTTCGAGCGCGTCGCGCGCCGGCTTCAGCAATTCTTTCAGCGCGGGCACGTCTTCCACAGCAGGGTCGAGCCAGTAACGATAATCGGCGGGATCGATAATGGCCGGCATGCGGTCGTGGATATGTTTGATCGAATCAGCGGCGTCGGTGACGATGAGGCTGCAGGTTTCGACGATCTGGTCGCCGCGCTGCCAGCGGTCCCAGATACCGGCGAAACAGAAGTCGCTGTCGTCGGCCAGGTGAAACCACCATTTCTGTTTGCCGCGCGGCAGCGCCTGCCATTCAAACCAGCCGTCGGCCGGAACCAGGCAGCGGCGTTTTCTGAACGGCACGCGGTATGACGCCTTCGACTCCACGGTTTCAGCCATCGCGTTGATCGTGTTGTACGCGACGCGCGGTTCCGTGCACCAATGCGGCAGCAAGCCCCATTTAAGCTCGGTGAGCTCGGCACCCGTTTCAGGCGCCAGGCGTATGACTGGAATGCGCGTGCCCGGCGACACGTTGAAGCGCGGCGGTATGACGGGCCATTGGCTTTGAATGAGCTCGGCGAGCGCCTTCTCGGCTTTTTCCGGACGATGGCGCCCGGCCGTGTAACGTCCGCACATGCGCGCTGCCGTGCCTAGGACGCGGGCCGGTTCGCGATCTTGCGCGATGCGCCGGAGGCGTTAAGTATGCGCATGCCGGTGTTCGCGCGGTAGACGATGCGGATGTGGCCGCGGTCGACGACGTCGACATTATTGGTCTGCATCACGCTCACCTTCCGTGTTTTTGTTGATTGAGCCGCGCATTGAGACAGCGCGATTCAGTTTGCGCCGAAATCCGGGGATCGGACGTGCGTTAATTCTAGCAGGCCGGCTGCTGCGCCCGCGCTGTTATCCGCGCGGGACGAGTGCACTTATAATACGGCGTCAATCTAATCGAGCGGACTGCATGGACACCGGACTTAAAGGCAAAACCGTACTGATCACCGGCGCGAGCCGTAACATGGGCCGCCTGGCGGCAATTGCATACGCGCGCGAGCGCGCCAACCTCGCGCTGTGCACGAGCGCGAAAATGGCGCAGTTGAATGAAGTCGCCGCCGAATGCCGCGCGCTCGGCGCCAACGTGATTGCCGCCCAATGCGACGTCGCCGATGCCGCATCGGTTAATGGTTTTGTCGACAAGGTCGCGGCCGAACTCGGCACGGTCCACGTCGTGCTCAATAACGCGGTTTATCGCGTCGACACCGCGCCGTTTCTCAAGGTGCCCGACGAAGACTGGGAAAAAAGCTTTCGCGTGAATCTCGGCGGACCGCGCAATATCTGCCGCGCCGTGCTGCCGCTGATGATCAAGCAGCGCTGGGGGCGCATCATCAACTTTTCCGGCATCGATCCGCTGCTTGGCGGCAGCGTCACCAAAGGCATGGCCAAGCTCGGCATCGTCGGCTTTACGCGCGGGCTCGCGCGCGAATTCGCCGAGCATGAAATCACCGCCAACTGCATCGGCCCCGGGACGATCGACGTCGAGCGCGACGCGAACCTGAAACCAAAAGCATTGCGCCCGTCGCAGCCAATCCGCCGCATGGGCACGTCCGAGGAAGTCGTGTCGCTGATGCTGTACCTCGCCAGCGAAAACGCGGGGTTCATCACCGGACAAAATTACCTTGTGAACGGCGGCATGTACTTCCAGTAAGCCGCGGCCGTATTTTTTGCGGCCGCGCAGCGAGGGACGCCGCACCGCGTATGATGTGAGCGCCATATAAAAACGGGAGGGGCGCGATGAGCAATTTACTGGCACGACCGGTGAGGAACGCGAAATCGATGCTGTTCGTATTAACGGCCTCGACGTTTTCTTTGCTGACGATGGCATCGCCTGCGCCCGCCGCAGACGCGCCGCCCGCGTGGGCCTATCCCGTGAATCCGCCGGATTTCAAGCCGGCGCCCGATGATGGCGTGCCCCGGCGCGTGGCCGGCAGCACCGCAAGCTATACCGTCACCCAGTTGCGCGATCGTTTCATCGCACCGGTCTGGCATCCCGGCGAGCATCCGCCATTGCCGGAAATCGTCGCGCAGGGCCGCAAGCCGGACGTGTTCGCGTGCGGATTCTGTCACCGCGCGGACGGTCCCGGCGGCCCGGAAAATGCAAATCTAGCCGGGCAACCCGCCGCTTACATCGTGCAGCAGATGAACGATTTTAAAAACGGTCTGCGCAAAACTTCAGTGGCCAAGCGCAATGTCGATCTGATGATCGCGCTGACGAAGCCGATGACGGATGACGAAATTGCGACTGCGGCCGCGTACTTTTCGGCGTTGAAGCCGCGTGCGGTGATCAAGGTCGTCGAGAGCGATACGGTGCCCAAGACTTTCATCATGTCGAACCATCTGGCCGACGCAAAATCGGGCGAACGCGAGCCGATCGGCACGCGCATCATCGAAGTGCCGGAGGTGCTCGACAGCTTCGTTAACCGCGACACGCATGCGAAGTTCATCGCGTACGTGCCTCCGGGCAGCGTCGCTCGAGGCGAGGCGCTCGTAAAGACCGGCGGCGCGGGTAAAACCGTGCAGTGCGCGGTTTGCCATGGCCCCGACTTGAAAGGAGTGGGCCGCATTCCCGCGATCGCCGGCCGCTCGCCGAGTTATATGGCCCGCCAGCTTTATGACCTGAAGTCAGGCGCGCGCGCGGGTGCCAGCAGCGTGTTGATGCGAGAAGTCGTCGCCAGGCTCGGTGATGACGACATGGTCGCGATCACCGCGTACCTCGCGTCTCTCGCGCCGTAAACGCTATCCCACGACACGTGCGGTGTTGGATAAATGTAGTAAGCATTATGCAATAGGCATATCGATTGCATAATTGCTTGACTAATGCAGCGGCCTCGCGGAAGCTTTGGGCGTATTTCGATTCCCAAAGGTCAGCAGCCGAATAAAAAAACAAGGGAGATCGGCGCGTGGTTTGCCTGCCGATTGCAACGTGCAGAGGGGGGTGGCATGACGGACCAATCGAGTGAGCCTGCCGCGGGCGACTTAACGTCCGGCACGGCGATGACCTATAAAACCTTTTCGGTCAGCCTGAGCGATCCCGCGTTTTTTGTTGCTAGTAGTCTGCCGGCAAACCGGTTTCGGTTAAAGGGTAAAGCTGCTTTGACGGTCAACGCGACCGATGCGGTCTTTGAAACAAGTCGTAAAAGATTTTTGATGTTTGCGGACGATGACCAACTCACCTTGCCGCTTTCGAGCGTCGTCAACGTGCAGCGCACCGGAAAAAAGCTGCGCTTGGAAAATCGCTCCCGATCAGATCGACGCTGCTCTAATTACCAAGGGGGCAGGGCCGCCGTTCATCACGGTGTGGGCGGCGGATGAACCGGAGGCTGCAGAGCTGGAAGCGCTGTTGCCGCAGCGGCAGAGCGAGCAGTTTTCCAGGGAGCGTGCGGACGCAATAGATTTCCAGATGCGCTTGCGGGCGGTGACTTCCAAAGCGTATGTCACGCCGACGCTGGTGGTGCTCAATGTCGTGGTTTTTTTGTTGATGCTGCTGACGGGCGCCGGTTTCATGACCCCGAATGGCGCAATCCACGTCGCGTGGGGGTCCAATTTCGGCCCGTTTACGACGAGCGGTCAATGGTGGCGCCTCTTCACGAGCACGTTCATACATTTTGGCTTTATCCATTTGCTGCTGAATATGTGGGCGCTCTATGAAACCGGGCGTGTCGTGGAAAGGCTGTACGGAAATTTCTACTATCTGGTGATTTACGTGCTGGCGGGACTTGCCGGCAGTCTCGCCAGCGTGCTGTGGAATCCGATGGTAAACAGCGCGGGCGCATCCGGCGCCATCTTCGGCGTCTTCGGCGCAATGGTTTCGTTCATGCTGGACAAGCGCAATCAGGTGCCGCTGTCGGTCATGAAGGAGCAACGCAATGGCACTTACGCGTTCATTGCCTATTCGCTTTTTTACGGGTTCAGCCATGCCGGTATCGACAATGCGGCGCATCTTGGCGGGCTGGCAGCCGGCTTTTTGCTTGGCCTCGCGCTTGCACGCCCGCTCGATCCTGCCCGCCGAACCAAGAGCTGGGCACGACTTGGCGGATCAATGGCTGCACTCGCTGTGGCAGCGGTCCTGCTCGCCCGTCCCATCGGGCTCGAACCGCACAGCGCGATCGGATTTCTGCTGCGCGGCGAAGAGCGGATGAAGCAACGCGATTCGGACAATGCAATAGCGGACTTCAATGAGGCCGTTCGGCTCGATCCAAAGTATGCATACGCGTACTTGAACCGCGGTAAAGCGTGGCTCATCAAGGGCGATTACGAGCGTGCAATTGCCGACTTGAACGACGCAATCAAGTTGGACCCCAAAAGCGGCGACAGCTATGTGTATCGCGCTGTTGCCGGACTTTTCATTGGCGAGTACGACCGTGTAATTGCAGATTCCGGCGAGGCGATATCGCGCAATGCCAAGGTCGGGATGGCTTATAACATTCGCGCCGGCGCGTGGCAGGCGAAAGGCGAATTTATGCGCGCGATTGCCGATTTTAACGAAGCGATTCGCGTTGAGCCAAAAAATGGTTCCTTTTATTACCAGCGCGGCCTTGCCAACTTTTATCACGCTCAATACTCGTCGTCGGCGACCGATTTCGCAGACGGGTTGCTGCTGAAAGACGCCGACGCTTATATGGTGATCTGGCGTTTTTTGGCATTAGCGCGCAGCGGGAATGCGCAGACGGCGCGCAGCGAACTCGCGTCAAGCGGGGCCGCAGGCGATAGAGCAAAGTGGCCGGCGCCGATAATCGATTTCCTGCGCGGAAAAACGGACGCTAACGGTTTGCTCGCGGCGGCGGAAAACGCAGACCCTAAGACGCGGCGCGGACAGGTTTGCGAAGCGGAGTTTTATCTGGCCGAATCGTATCTCATCGATAACCGCGAGCGCGAGGCGCGCGAACTTCTAGAGCATGCGAAGCAGGGTTGCCCCAGGGACTTCACTGAATATCGAGGCGCAGTTGTGGAGTTGAAACGGCTCGGTGGCTGACCGCATACAGTTTCATTTATCGAGCATTGACGCTTGCACCCGAACGATGAAATAGCCGGTGTTCAGGCGGTAACCTCGATTGGTCATGCATGATCGCCGCGCAGGAAATCAGGGCGCCGCCGCCGGCGGCACGCGTCGCCGCGTCGCCTGTTCGAACGCGTACGCAAGAGCGATGAGGCGCGGTTCGCTGCACGCCATGCCGGCGAAGCTCACGCCGAACGGTTGCGGCTGCGGCGTGAAGCCGGCGGGAAACGGCGGCGTCGGCGGATTGGCGACCATTGCAAACGGCACGATAACGGTCGGATAGCCGGGCTTCGCCGAAATCGCCGCACCGCTACCAGCCGGAAACAGGATTGCATCGAGCCGCTCGGACTTCATGATCGCATCAATGCCGTTCGTGCCATAGATGGCGATGTCTTTTGCGCGATCGGCCTCGTAACGCGCGCGGTCGGCATCGAGATCCATTTCATCTGAGACGTCGAGCAGCGACTGGCCGTATTTGATCGCGCCTGCATTCTTGTGCGCAAGGTTCCAGTTGCGCAGTTCGGCCAGATCTTTGACGGGCGCGCGGCTGCCGAGGCTTGCGAGCCAGAGATTGAAGTCGCGCTTGAATCCATATTTTGCGACCACCGAGCAATTGGCGTCCTTGCCCTTGGCGTTTTGATAGCCGCGGCAGGTGTCCCATCGCAGAACGTTTTTGCTTTCATCTTTTTCGACGACGCTTGGAATGTCGGCGGGATCGACGATCACCGCGCCCAAGTGCTTCAAGATTGCAATCGCGCCTGCCATGACCGCTTGCTGATCGGCCGGCAGTCCGCCGCGCGCCGCCTTCTCGCCCGGCGGCGTAATGGCGTCGTAATAAAAAGCGCGCGGAATGCCGATGCGAGCGCCTTGCAATGCGTCACGCTTCAGGTAACGGGTGTAATCGCGGCGCGGCGGCGGCGTGCACGCGGTAGTAGCGGCATCGCGCGGGTCGGGCGCAGCGCCTTCGAGCACACCCATCAGGATCGCGACGTCGGCAACCGTGCGGCCCATCGGCCCCGCGGTGTCCTGATCGGCCGTGAGCGGAATGATGCCGTAGCGGCTGATGCGGCCGACGGTCGGCTTGATGGTTGCGAGCATCGTGAGATTCGCCGGACTCAACAGCGAACCGGACGTTTCAGTGCCGACATTAGCCGCCCACAGATTCGCTGATGTACCAATACCCGAACTCGAGCCGCCGGGCAGCAGCACCGGACGGCCGTCGAAGTTCGGCTCGCGCGGGTCGCGCCGCGGATCGTACGGGTTCATGCCGTAACCTTTGAGCGCGTTGTAGTTTGACGGCATCAACGTCGGTGCCGTCGTGACCCAGTTGGCGAGTTCGGTCATGATCGTTTTCGCGATAATGATCGCGCCCGCATCGCGCAGATTTTTGATGAGAGTCGCTTCGTACGGCGGCACGAGACCGTCGAAAGCCAGCGCCCCGCCGGTCGTCGGCATGTCGGTGGTGTGAATGTTGTCTTTGACCGCGATCGGAATGCCATGCAGCGGCCCGCGCACCTTACCGCGCGCGCGCTCGCGATCGAGGGCGTCGGCCTGCTCGAGCGCACGCGCATTCACCGTCATCGCCGCGTTGAGCTTGTCTTCATAAAATGCGATGCGCGCCAGGTACTGCTGCACGAGCTGGCGCGAGGTGATGCGGCCGCTCGCGAGCGCCTTCTGCATGTCGGCAATGCTTGCTTCGACGACGGTGAAAGGCTGGCGAGGCGTGGGGCGGTCAGCCGCGCCGGCGGCGCAGCTCGCCGCCAGCAGGACAAGCAGCAGATAGCGCTTCATGCGGGCGTTAAACCTTGATGCCGAGCATTTTCGCCGCGTTGCCGGACAGAATCCCGAACTTGTCCTTGTTCGACAGCGTCTTGGTTGCCATCACATGGTCGACCGGATGCTCTTCCCACGGAATCGGGTGATCGGTGCCGAGCACGACCTGGCTTGAGCCAACCTGGGCGACGAGATGGCGTAAAGCTTCGGGCGTGAACACGAGCGCGTCGAAATACATCTGGTTCAGATACTCGGTCGGCTTCTTCTTCAGCACGACGTTCGGATTGCAGTTCTGCGGCGAGATGAAGCAGCCATGGTCCGAGCGCGGCGCATACGAACCGAGATAGCCGCCGCCGTGCGCGGAGCAGACTTTAAGCCGCGGATACTTGTCGAGCGTGCCTTCGAAGATCAGGTGTTGCAGCGCAATCGTCGTATCGAGCGGATTGCCGATCACGTTCGACAGCCAGCCGTTGCCGCGAAAGCGCTTCGCGAGCTCGGGCGTGCTTTGCGGGTGGATGAACAGCGTTACCCCGAGTTCTTCCGCCTTCGCCCATACCGGATGAAATTTAGGATCCGCGAATTCCTCGCCGGCGACGCTGCCGCCGATCGCTGCGCCTTTCAAGCCGTACTTTCGCACGGCGTCGTCGAGTTGCTGTACCGCGAGATCGGGAAATTGCAGGGAGAGCGACGCGAACGCATAGAACCGGTCCGGCTGCTTGGCGCATAGCGCCGCGAGCCCTTCGTTCTGCGCGCGGATAATTTTTTCCACAAGCTCGCGCTCCTTGCGATACCACCACGGGTTGATGCTCAATACTTCGATGTCGATGCCCTGCGCATCCATGCCGGCGAGCCGCTCGCCTAGCTGAATTTCGAATTGCTGCGCACCCTTGGTCTGCGGAAAAATGGTTTTCGCTTCGTCGGCCGGCAGCAGTGCGAGCGCTTCGGGAATCAGGCAATGCGCGTGGACATCGATTGTCTTTACGCGTTTGCCCTTGAGCATCACCGGCGTGCGTTTCTTGCCGGGCGCCTGGGCGCGCACAGGCGCGGCGTCGAGCAGGCTGCAGCCGGTGAATATCACGCCCGCGGTCGCAGCCGTGTCCTTCAGGAAGTCTCTGCGTGTTTTCATTGTTCTCTCTCCTGTGATGTGGCCTCTGCGGCCATCGTTTTGACGTCGAGCGGGATTATTACATGCCGGCCCGCGGTTAAGGCTTGACGCGAATCGGGGCATGGGCGAAGCTTTCGGCATAATGAAACCAACAGGGGGAGAACATGATTGCACGACGCGGATTTATCAAGGCGGCATCGATGGCGGCGGCGGCCGTTGCGACGGCGGGAATTTCCATGCGTGAGACGCTGGCGCAGCAGGTGCCGAATTCGAGCGGCACCGCGCCGCCCAAATTGAAGGCGCCTGTCAACGCGTGCGATTGTCATCATCATATTTACGATCCGGCGCGCTTTGCAATGGTGCCGACGCCGGGACGACCGGCGCCGTCGAACGGCTCGATGGCCGAATACCGCCTGCTGCAGAAGCGCATCGGCACGACGCGTCACGTCATCGTGCAGCCGCGCAATTACGGCACCGAAAATGAAGTCACGATCGACGCGTTGAAGCAGGCAAACGGCAATGCGCGCGGAGTTGCGGTCGTGCTGCCGACAATCAGCGATGCGGAATTGAAACGTTTTCACGACGCCGGCGTACGCGGCATTCGCTTCAGCATCGGCGATCCGAAGAGCCGCGTGGTGCAGCCCGAAATGATCGAGCCGCTCGCCAGGCGCATCGCGGACATGGGCTGGCACGTTCAATTCAACATGGAAGCTGCGCAGATCGTCGAACTGGCGGACGTGCTGCGGCGCCTGCCGACACCGATGGTGTTCGACCACCTGGGCAATCCGACGTTGCCCGCGGGCACCGAGCATGCGTCGCACGCGATCGTTCTCGGCCTCATGGATAAGGGCAAGACGTGGGTCAAGCTGTCGGGCGCGTACTCGAACACGAAAGTCGGCCCGCCGGATTATCCGGACGCGACGAAAATCGCGCATGCATTCGTGAAAGCCGCGCCCGAGCGCCTGGTGTGGGGCAGCGATTGGCCGCACCCGACGATGGTCGACACCAAACCGGACGACGCAGTGCTGTTCGACCTGATGACGGTGTGGGTACCCGATGAGAAAATGCGCAATCGCATTCTCGTGAACAACCCGGAATCGCTTTACGGATTTCCGAAGACGGCCTGACGCGCAGGTTCGACGCGACTTCGGGTTACGGCAGCGGCCGTGTTCGCACGTAGCGTCTGAGCACCAGGCGCAGGCGATCGCTCAGGTGCGGCAGCAATTTCTGTGTCCACGGCGTGGTCGCCGCTGCCTGCCACGCCGCCGACGCGCAGACATCCGGCGTGCTGAGATGGTAGGTGGCGACATACTTGTGGCCGGCGCCGGGCGAAGTGAAGCGCCGCGCGCAGATGACCCCCGGAATTTCTGTGAGCCGCGGCAGGTGCTCAGTGTCGTACCACTCGTTGAATTCGGCATCGGCCTCAGGTGCCACATTTATCGCAGACACGAGCAGTCCCTGCGCGTTGTCCGGCGCCACGCGATCGCCAGGGGTGATCTGTATGCAGTTGAAGCGGCAAAGTCGCGTGCAGTGATCGATCAGCATGCGTTTCGCCCACGGCGAGAAGTTTGCCGGCGACACCGCGATGTATTCAGGCTTCTGCAGCACCGCCAGGCTTTCCAGATCGTAGATTGCTAGCGAGATTTTGGGATTTTCGGCGCCGATCCAGCGCACGGCGTTGATGAAGCCGCTGATCCGCAGCCGTTCCGGCACGTGCTCGGTATCGTACCAATCGTCGAACTCGTCCGGTGCGGCCGCCGAGCAATCGAAACCGCCGCCGAGCAGTGCTAAAGCCATCTCAGCTCCCCGGGAGATCGTGAATTTCGGGGAAGTACAAGTCCTTCCACGAGGCAGCCCGCGTTTTGATATAGCCGGCGTCGAACATGAAGTCGGCATATTTCTGGACATTGCGCGGGGTCGTGGTGAACTGGATGTTCACGTCTTCGAGCTGCTTCAGGATGTCCGCCACCGTGCTTTTCTTGTCGCCTGAAACGTTCAGGTAAACCTGCGACGCCCACTTCTTGTCCTTATTGATCAGTGCGACGGCCTCAGTGAAAGCCGCGAGCGCCGCCTTGTACGTGCGAGGGTTCGCGGCGCGGAATTTGCCGCTCGAGAAAATATTCGAGAACGTCGACGGGCCGCCGAGGATATCGTCCGAATTGAGCACGCGCTGAATGCCCGGCTGCTCGAGCTCGAGGTATTGCACAGGCGGCGACGTCAAATGCAGCGTAATCTCTTTTTTCGACAGCAGCGCGGCCATGCCGTCGAAGTGCGACATCGCGACCGTCTGCGCGGTGAACTTGTCGAACTGCTCCTTGCCGAGCGCCTGCGCCGTTGCCATCTGCAGCACGATCGCCTGGTTGGAGGTCTTGATGCCGGGCACGGCGATGCGGTCTTCCGGCGCGATGTCGCGCACCGTCTTGATGTTCGGTTTGTTCGTGTTGAGCCACATCGGCGAGGTGATCATCGCCGCCACGCCTTTGATCTCATTCTCCGTGCCTTTGGTGCGCGCCCAGATGAGAATGACCGAGGTGGGCCCGTTGGTGCCGATGTCGATGCGGCCGGCGAGCATGGCGTCGTTCATCACCGCTGGACCGACGGTTGTCGCGTAAACGCCTTTCACGTCGCCTAAGCCGGCTGCGCGCGTGTGCTTTTCGATCAACTTCTCATGCTCCATCACCATGATCGGCAGAAAGCCGAGCCCGATCTGCTTGACGATGCGCACTTCGTTCGTCTCGGCAGCATGCGAGCCGGTTGCGAGCATGAGCGCCAGCGCGACGATAATCAGCCCGGTCGGTTTCATCACAACTCCTCGATGGTGAGCGGGAACAAAGGCTCGAGCGCATCGACGTCCATCACGTGATAGACGTTGAAGCGGTAGGCAGTCGCGGCGGCGACTTCCGGCGGCGTGAACGGGAAAGCGAGATTGCCCGCGGTCGACAGCCGTCCCGGAAAGCCATGATGCAGCAGGTACTGCTTGGTAACGGTCGCCACCGCGCGCGCTTCTTCGGCGGTATCGGCGATGACTTCGCACATGAAAAAGATTTCGCGCGGCAGCGGGTCGGGCGGCGTCGCCCACGGAAAGACCGCGTCGATTCCATACACACGCCAGATGATCTGGTACGGCTTCGCCGGATTCGGCGGTGTCAACTCGCGCACGGTTTTCTCGACGCCGGCCGTGATCGACTTCGCGTTCGCGATCACGCGCGGGTCGGCTGAACCGGCCAGCAAAATCGCGCGTTCGCCGACGCGCATGGCGCCTTCGATTTTTACCGTGAGCTGGGCGGCCGGCTCCCAGCGCGAGCCGGACACCCGCGTGCGGTGTTCGTCGACGACTTCATAGCGTGCATCTTTCGTGTGCAACGTGCCTTCGGGCTCGCGCACCGCGTACGGATCAGCCTGCTCGTAGAGACTGTGCGCGGCGACCGACATCGGCGAGGCATGACGCATCGGATTCATGCTGTCGACGGTGAAGCTGTCGCCTTCGATGGTGCCGATAATGGTGTCGCGCCCACCGGGCGTGCAGCACAGCGAGCAGCATTCGATGATTTTCGACATGTGCAGCGTGGGGCCGAGCGGATAGCCGAGCAGCGCCGGCACCGCGGCAAACACGGCGGAGTCGCAAGCGCGACCGGCGATGATCACGTCGGCGCCGGCATTGAGCGCGCGCTGGAATGCTTCCAGGCCCATCTGCCCGACGAGATGAGTCGCGTTGTCGACGTCGGCCTCGGTTAATTCGCCGATTTCGCCGAGCGGCACGACGCGCTTGTTGCGGATCGCCTGCTTGACCACGTCGCGCGGCATGTCGCCCGCAATCGACGCGAGACGGAAGTGGAGGCCGTCGCGATGCGCAATTTCGCGCACCATGTCGAGCGTTGCGGCGAGATGGGGCGCGGCGCCCGCGCTGCCGGCAGTACCGATCAGCAGCGGAATACCAAGCTTGCGTGCGCCGTTAATGCACTTGGCGAGATCGACGCGCACCATGGTGTCGGACTGCGCCATCTTGCCCGCGCCCAGATAGTACGGTCCCGGATCGATCGAGCCCATGTCGGCGCCGATCAAGTGCGGTTTTCTTTCGAGCCCGGCATTAAAAGCCGGATCGGGAATGCCATACCCGAGCTGGCCGGAAGCGGCCATCACGCGCAACGGTTTTAACTTGCCGTCGCTGCCGACGACTTCCTTGCGCAGGCGTTCGATCGCGGTGGTCATAGTTCGATTCCCAGCATGGGTCCGTGCTGCTGTGCGCCGTAGACGTCGCTGTCACCCGGATTGCCGGAAACGATGCGGCGGGGCATCACGATTTTGATCGCGAGCGCGGGCGGATACGGCAGGACTTCGACCTTGGCGGCCGGCTGCGAATAAAGCTTTGCGATCGCATCGGGGGTAAGCGACTTCGACGCGGCGGCGAGCTTGAATCCTTTTTCATCATTGAACAGC
Source organism: Betaproteobacteria bacterium (assembly GCA_028292435.1). Lineage (GTDB taxonomy): Bacteria > Pseudomonadota > Gammaproteobacteria > Burkholderiales > SG8-41 > PALSA-1004. Next base: position 72,796 of record JAQGMI010000055.1, on the reverse strand, counting down.
AGATCGAGCGTGAGCACGGTCGGCCCGGCGTTTTTACTGCGAATGACTTTGGCGATATCGACGAGTTTCACTGCGGTCTCTCTCCGTGTATTTCGATCAACTCAAAATGCGATCGTCGTCTTCGCGACGTTTCAGAGTTGCATCTTACACGCGCAAAAGCGCGATGGGCTACACTGACCCGCACGCCCGGACGGTACAGCGAAAAAATCTGCGCAGGAATTCGGGTCGATAAATTCAACGCGCAATGCGCGGGAAATATTCGCAGTGGCGCGCGCCAATCGGACGTGCGAGCCGCCGCGGCGCCACAAGGAGGAGACGGTCATGATGGCGTTTTTGCACGGTGGCGCGCCGCCCGCAGCGCGATGTATTGCGTTCGCGTGGAAGTTGGTCTGCTGCCTGACCGTAGCCGCCGTGCTGCCTCAAGCGGCGATGGCCCAGGCGCAGTACCCATCGAAACCGATACGGCTCATCGTCGGCTTTGCGCCGGGGGCCACCAACGATCTCGTGGCGCGCCTGCTCGGCCAGAAGCTGACGGAGCAGATGGGCCAGTCGATCGTCGTCGAAAATCGCGGTGGTGCGAATACCGCGATTGCATCGGCGCAGTTCGTGCGCGCGGCCCCCGACGGCTATACGCTGATGCTCAACTCACCCGGGCACATCACGAATCCGTCACTGATGAAACTCGATTTCGATTCGGTCAATGACTTCGCATTTATTACGCAAATCGCGGAGTCGGTGAATCTGCTCGTCGTGCATCCGTCGCTGCCGGTCAAGACCGTCAAGGATCTGGTTGCGATTTCGAAGCAACATCCCGGGCGAATCAACTACGCGTCGTCCGGTACCGGTTCGACCGTGCATCTGTCGGCCGAGCTGTTCCAGTTCATGACCGGCACCAAGTGGATACACATTCCCTACAAGGGTGGCGGACTCGCCATGCAGGAACTGCTCGCGGGCCAGACGTCGCTGATGTTTCCGAATCTGCCAACCGCGCTGCCGTTCTCCCGCGCGGGCAAGCTGCGTGCGCTCGGGACCACGGGCGCGAAGCGCGCGGCAGCCGCGCCCGAGTTGCCGACGGTGGCCGAGTTCATACCGGGCTTCGAAGTGACGACCATGTACGGTATTTCTGCGCCGGCCAAAACACCGCGCGCGATCGTCGACCGCCTGTATACCGAGATCGTGCGCGCACTCAATACGCCGGACCTGCGCGGGAAGTTGATCGACGCCGGCGCCGATCCGGTCGGCAGCTCGCCGGAAGTCTATACGGCGTTCATCCAGACCGAGATTGCGAAATGGGCCAAAGTCATTAACGCCGCCGGCATCAAGGGGGAATGACCGTCCTCGCTGCGCGGCCGCTTCCGAACCGCTTTAATCACCTCATTAACTGTCAAACAAACGAAAAACCAATCTCATGAAAATCGCTTCGATTGCCGTCCACCCGCTATCCGCCACGACCGCCGTGCCGCTGTCCACCGCGCACGAAACTTTTCGCACTTCGCATTTCATTCTGGTCGAGGTGAAGACCGACGAGGGGATCACCGGCTACGGCAAGGTGCACGGCGAGCCGATGAAAACCATCTGCGAATGGATACTGCGTTTCGGCGAGATCATCAAGGGCATGGATGCGCTCGGACACACCGAAGTGTGGGAGAAGCTCTTCCTGCTGACCTGTCCGCGGCCGGGCGGTCTGCAAGGCAGCCGCGGTCTGCCGCCGCCGCTGCCGCGCAGCGCACGTCCGAACATCATGGCGGCGATTGCGGGCATCGACATCGCGCTGTGGGACATCAAGGGCAAAGCCGCCGGCATGCCGGTGTACAAGCTGCTCGGCGGTGCGCGCAAGTCGTTCTTCACGTATGCGACCGGTAGTTACTATCGCGACAACGCGACGATCGAAACTTACGCGAGCGAAATGGCGTCGTTCGTCAAGAACGGTTACCGCGCTGTCAAAGCCAAGTGCTGCTGGGCGGAGATGTCCGAAGAAGTCGAGCGCATCGCCGCGATCCGCGAGGCGATCGGCAAGGACACGCTTTTGATGCTCGACATGAATGCGCCGTACGATCTCGATGAGTGCATCCGTTTCTCGCATGCGGTCGCGCCGTACGACATCTTCTGGCTCGAGGAGCCGCTGCATTGGTATTTGCAGCCGGCCGATTACGTGAAGCTTGCCGCCGAGAGCCCGATTCCGCTTGCACACGGCGAACGGGAATTGACGCGCTTTACGATGCGCGACTTCATTGCTTCGGGCGCGCTGCGCTTCGCGCAATTCGATTCGACGCGCTATGGCGGCTTCACCGAAGGCCTGCGTGTGGCCCACTTCGCCGAGCAGAGCGGCGTGCGCATTGCACCGCATCTGTCGCCCGAAGTGCACACGCATCTGTGTGTAGCCTTTCCGTCGGCGAGTTTCGCTGTCGAGACGATCGGCAATAAAGTGCGCGACGTGCTCGGACTCGGCATTTACAAAAACGGCCCGCAGGTGAAAGACGGCGAAGTGCATATCACCGACGCGCCCGGCTTCGGCATGGAAATCGACTGGGAATTCGTCAACCAGTATCGCGCTCAGTAACGCCGGCACGCCGATCGCCGCGATCAGAACGCTGAATACGTAGATTCTCGCCGTGATGGCCATTCCGGACATGAAAAAGCGTTTATCGGCCGAGGGCGCAGAGCCTGCGACCGTGACCACACCGGAGGACTTCGGTAAGGTCATGAAAGAAAAGATTGCGAAATGGACGCGCGTGGCTCAAAGACGCGAGCATCAAGCCGGAATGATCTGCGATGGACACGCCATGAAGCGAGCATTCGGCCGGGCGATGGCATGCCTGCTGGCATCTGCGGCAACCGGCATGACGGCGCATGCGCAATTGCCCGCGGCCGAGTCCTATCCGGCCAAGCCGGTCAAGATTATCGTGCCGTATACGCCGGGCGGTGCGAACGACATTCTTGCGCGCACCGTCCTGACGAAAGCGATTGCCGACTTGGGCCAGAACACGATCGTCGATAACCGCGCCGGCGGCAATACGGTGATTGGCACGCAGTTGGCGGCGCGTTCGGCGCCGGACGGCTATACGCTGGTTACGGTCGACAATGCGTACGTGTCCGCGCCGGGCATTCAGCCCAACCTGCCGTACGACACCTTGAAGGATTTCGTGCGCGTGACCATGATCGCGTCGACCTCGCCGGTTTTCGTCGTGCATCCTTCATTGCCGGTGAAGACGGTCAAGGAATTGATTGCGCTCGCCAGGGCGCGTCCCGGCGTTCTTACGTACGGCACGACCGGTGCGGGCACGACCGCGCATCTGGCGTTCGCGCAGATCAAAGTCGTGACCGGCCTTGATGCCATCCATGTGCCGTACAAAGGCGGCGCCCAGCAAATCACCGCGCTGATCTCGGGTGAAGTGTCGATGCTGATTTCGGTGCCCGCGGCTTTGCTCGCGCATATCAAGGCGGGCCGCATGCGCGCGCTCGCCGTATCGGGCAGCAGGCGATTGCCGAGCCTGCCGGAATTGCCGACGCTGCAGGAAGCCGGCATTCCGGTGGTCGTCGATGCGTTCTGGGGATTGCTGGCACCTGCCGGCACGAATCCCGCCATCGTCAACAAGCTGCAGGAAGCGGTCGAGCGCACGTTGAAAATTCCGGAGATGCGCACGCGGCTGGACGACATGCAGTTCCAGCCGATGGGCAATCCGCCCGCGCAATTTGAAGAATTCGTGCAGCGCGAAGTGACGCGCTGGATCAGCGTCGCCAAAGCGGCCGACATCAAGCTCGAGTAGCGGTCGCCGGCTCAAACGCGAAAAACCACGTTCGGCTACACTATCGCCGACCTCAAGAGGAGAACGAACATGCTGAAGATTTACGGCTCGGTGAATTCGCGCGCAATGCGCGTGTTGTGGATGGCGGCGGAACTTGACCTGCCTTACGAGCACAAGGATTGGCTGCCGCGCGCGCCCGAAACCAAGGCGCCGGATTTTCGCGCGCTCAACGCGAACGGCCGCGTGCCGACGATCGACGACGACGGCTTCGTGCTGTCCGAATCGATGGCGATCAATTTATATCTCGCCAAGAAGCATAAAAGCGCGCTGTATCCGGCCGATGCAAAAAATGAAGCGCTCGCGCTGCAATGGAGCTTATGGGAAACCGACCGGCTCGACCGCCAGATCGTCGACTATCAACGGCACGTAAGCCAGCTGCCGGCAGCAGAACGCAATCCCGAAGTCGCCGACAAAGCGTGGGGCGAATGCGTTGCCGCGTTCGATGTGCTCGAAGACGCGCTCAAAAAGTCGCAGTGGCTGGCCGGCGGCAATTTTTCGGTCGCCGATCTCAACGTCGCGTCAGCGCTGTATCGGGCACTCACCGTCGACCTGGGCAAATGGCCGAAGGCACAAGCCTGGCTCAAGACAAGCTGGGAGCGACCGGCGGCGAAGAAGGTCCGCGCGATGCGGGAGAAGTAAAGCCGGTCTTTCGTTTTTCGGTAGTTGCGATGCGGCGGTACGTCGTTGGCTTGATCTTGGGTGCGGTGCTTTGCGTCACCAGCCGCACTGCGTTCGCTTTGGATCACAATCACGCTGCATGGGATGCGCTGTTGAAGCGCAACGTGGTTGTCGCGCCGAACGCCAATTCTTCACGCGTCGATTATGCGGCGTTCAAACGCGAGAGCGATGCGCTCGATCGCTACCTTACTGAGCTTTCAGCCGTGACGCCGGCCGAATACGACGGATGGACTCGCGAGCAGAAGCTCGCGTTCCTCGTCAATGCGTACAACGCTTTTACGATCAAGCTCGTGCTTACGCGCTATCCCGGCGTCAAGTCCATCAAGGACATCGGGTCGCTGCTGCAGTCGCCGTGGAAGCGGCCGTTTTTCGTGCTGCTGGGCGAAAAGCGCAGCCTCGACGACGTCGAGCAGCGCATGATTCGCGCGCCCGGCGCGTTCGACGAGCCGCGCATCCATTTTGCGCTGAACTGCGCGTCGATCGGCTGTCCGATGCTGCGCGAAGAAGCGTACGTCGGCGCCAAACTCGAAGCGCAACTTGAAAGCGCCGTGCGCCGTTTCCTCGGCGATCGCAGCCGCAATCGCTACGATCCGGTCGCGGGCCGTCTGGAAATCTCGCCGATTTTCGATTGGTATAAAGCAGATTTTGAAAAGGGCGGTCCCGGCATCGCATCGGTACCTCGGTTTCTGGCGCGTTACGCCGATTTCGTCGCCGACGAAGCGGTCGGCCATGCGATGGTGCGACGGGCAAAGCTGCCGATCCGCTATCTCGATTATGACTGGCGCCTGAACGACGTCGGGCGGTGAGCGGTTACTGCAGTGCGAACGTGACCGGAAACAGCACTTCGCGCGGACCGTCAATCTGGCGCGGTGTGGCGCGCACCGCGCGCAAAGCAGCCTGATCGAGAATCGCATGACCGCTGCTGTGCGCAATTTTCGCGTCGAGCAGCGTGCCATCCGGTTTGTATCTCAGCATGAGGATGGTTTCGCCTTCGATGCCGCGCGCAATCGCTTCGGGCGGATAAAAGTGCATCGGGTTATTCATGCGCGGCTTGCGGGCCGCGTTTGTTTCGCCGCCTCCCGCCGATCGCACACCGCTTGCGCGCTCGGATTTGCCCGAGTCGAGCGTGTTCTTGAGATGCGCGACGATGACGACGCCCGGATTTGCTGCGACAGGCGGCGCTTGACGGCGGGAATCCGCGCCGGGCGGCGAATAAAAGAGCAGGCCGGCGTGCAGCGCAGTGCTCGCGAACAGAGCGACGGCAATTGATGCGCGCATGTTTTACAAAATGGCCATTAGATTATTTTGACAAGCAGCTTCGCGGGAGAATAGGCTGCGACAGGCGCGTTGGCAAGGCAATCGGCGAGCCGGCAGTTAAAATGTCGCGATGAAATTTATTTTTCTTAAACTCAGGGCGATTTCGGCGCCGCTCATCCGGGCGCTGATCATGTGCTGCGCGCTCGCTGCGCCTGCGTTTGCATTCGCTGCGGACCTGCCCGATGAGATAACGTTCGGCGTTCGGGTCGAGCAGGGCGATGTCGATACGGTCGGCCGCTGGCTCGCAGCGGGGCTCAATCCGAATTTCGAAAGCGAACACATCGGCACCGGCCTCATGATCGCCGCGTGGCGTGGCGATATGCCGATGATGACGCTGTTCCTGAAGTACGGCGCCGATGTTAATTTCGAAAACCGCTTCCACGAGCAGGCGCTGATGCTCGCCGTATTTAAGGGCCAGCGCGAAGCCGCCGGCTGGCTCGTGTTGAATGGCGCACGTGTCAATCGCGAAGGCAACGAATGGAGCGCCCTGCATTACGCGACGTTCGGCGGGCACTTCGAGATCGCCCGCTTTCTAATCGAGAACAAAGCCGACGTCAACGCCCGATCAACCAATGGTTCGACGGTGCTTATGATGGCGGCGCGCGAAGGCTACGACAAGATCGCCGGGCTGCTGATCGAACACGGCGCCGTGCGCAGCGCCAAAAACGACTGGGACGAAGACGCGCTGACATGGGCCATGCGCAACAATCACCTGACCATCGCCAAAATGGTGACTGCCGAACAAGAATTCGCCGAGGCCGCCGCGCAGCCGAAGGAGGTCTGGGGGGCGGCGCCCGTCACCATCGTAGCGCCGCCGGAAGTGGAAACCATCCTGCTGCAGGAAAGACTCGCGCACGCGGCGGGCAAACCGCGCATTTTGTCCGACGAGGAATACGCCAAGGTGCTTGAGCGCGTCGCGGCGATGAAGTCCGCTGCGCCGGGCAATCGACGCGCCAGTCGCATGAGCATCACCGCGAAAAAAGGCCAGCCGGCAAAAGAGCGCGCGGAATTGGAGTACGGCGAATCACGGCCGAAAGCGTCGTCGCGCGTGCCTCCGAAGTGAGGTCATGAGTCCAGTCGCGCCGCAGTTTCTTCAGGTCGTCAAGAACCCGCTCGGTTTCGCGGTCAAGGTATTGAAGGCGTTCAACCTGAATCAGGGCCTGTTGCTCGCTGGCGCCGTTGCTTATTACGCACTGCTGTCCATTATTCCGCTATTGATCCTGATCGTGATCGCGCTTTCGCACGTGATCGACCAGCAAGTGCTGCTGACAACGCTGCGCCGCGCGCTTGAATACGTGGTGCCGGGACAAAGCTACGCGGTGGTCACGGAACTGAGTGCCTTCCTCGACCAACGCCAATTTATCGGCTGGGTATTGCTCGTCACGATGATATTTTTCAGCCAGCTTGGCTTCAAGGTGCTGGAAAACGCGATCTCGGTTATTTTCCTGCACCGCATCGCCGTGCGCCGGCGCCATTTCGCAGTGTCGCTGCTGTTGCCATTCGGTTACATCATTTTCATCGGCGCGGTTTTGGTCGCGGTTACCTTCGTGCTGACCGATCTCATGAGCATGGGCGAGTTTCAGCTCGAAGTGTTTGGCCACACCTGGTCACTGACCGGGGGGTCGCAATTCGTGCTTTATGCCGCGGGTGTTGCGACCGAAATTCTGCTCATTTCTGCCGTGTACTATTTCATGCCGGTTGGACGCCTTTCTCCCCAACATGCCTTGATCGGCGGCGCATCCGCCGGGGCACTTTGGGAAATCATCCGGCATGGCCTGCGCTGGTATTTCGGCACGCTGTCGCAAGTCAGCGTCTTATACGGCTCGCTTGCAACGGCAATCATTGTGCTGCTGAGTTTTGAAGTGGCGGCGACCGTGTTGCTGCTCGGCGCGCAGGTCATCGCCGAATACGAACGCATCGAGCCGGACGGGACACCGCAGGAACCAGTACCGCTGCGAGCCGACAGCGGCTGAAACAGCGCGACGTTACTGCGCGGTCATGCCGATGTCCTTGATGAGGGCACCGAGCTCGACGTATTCGTCGCGCTGCATTTTCGCGAACTGCTCGGGTGAACCGTAACCCGGTTCGGCGCCTTGCAGTTCGAACTTTTGGCGCGTCGCCGGTTCGGCCAGCACTTTGAGCGTGTCGGCATTGAGTTTGTCGATCAGCCGCTTCGGCATGCCGCGCGGGCCGACGAGACCGAACCATGACACCGAGACGTATTCGGGAAACCCGGCTTCCGCGCTGGTCGGCATGTCAGGCAGCGCCGGCGCGCGTTTTGTCGAGGTGATGGCGACGGCCTTGAGCGTGCCCGCTCTGAGCAGGGTGGCAATCGCCGGTAGCGGATAAATGTAGTACTGGATCGTGCCGTTGATCAGCGCGGTGCGGCTTTCGCCGCCCTGGCGAAACGGCACGTGCACGACGTTGATCTTCGCCTTCGACTGAAACAGGGCGCCGGCGAGATGCGATGAGCTGCCGACGCCGCCCGAGCCGTAGTTCAGCGCGCCGGGCCTGGCCTTCGCAAGCGCAATGAGTTCGGGAATGGTTTTAACGTCGACACCTTTGCCCAGCACGATCACGTTGGGCGTAATCGACGTGAGGCCAATCGCGGAGAAATCCTTGAGCGCATCGTACGGCTTGTCGGCGCGCATCAGCGCATTCGATAAATGCGGCTGGCCGATCATCGCAATCGTATAGCCGTCGGGCGCCGCATCGCGCACGAGCTGGCTGCCGATCAATCCGCCCGCACCAGTCCGGTTGTCGGCGACGATTTGCTCGCCGTACATCTCCGTCAGCCGTTGCGCGATGATGCGTCCGGTCACGTCGCTCGCGGCGCCCACGGGGAAAGGCACGATCATACGCACCGGTTTCGACGGCCACTTGTCCTGCGCCCGCAGCATATCCGCCGTTGCACTGAACGCAATGGCGGCGGCGATGGCGAACGTTTTTGCAGCAGTCATGGTTGCTCTCCGGTCATTCTCGTGTCGCGCGGCTTAGTGATGATGCCGTGTCTCGCCGAGAGCTTCCTTCAGATGGCGCCGCGCCGTCAAGCGCGTTCTGGCGGTCATCATGTTTTCCGCGCGCCCGCCGCTTGACGCCGGCCGCGGCGAGGCAGAAGCTTTCAGGCTATGGCGGAAATGAGCAAACGGCTCGATCAGGCGCTGCGCGATGCGCGCCGCGACGATGCGAAGCGTGCGGCCGGTTATCGTGCGCAGGCGCTTAAACTTTATCCGTGGGTTTGCGGCGGCTGCGCCCGCACGTTCACGCACGCCAACCTGCAGTTGCTCGAAGTGCATCACAAGAACGGCAATCACGACGACAATCCGGTTGATGGCAGCAACTGGGAATTGCTCTGCACTTACTGTCACGAGCACGAACATTCCAAATTGAAGGACATGGCCGGCCGGACCGACGCGGGTTCCGAAGTGCCGGTGTCGACGCATAACCCGTTTGAGCAACTCAAAGCACTGCTCGAAGCGAAGAAGAAAGCGTAGGGATGCTGCGCCTGCTGATATCGATCGCATCGGCACTGCTCGTGGCTGCGACTTCGCGCGCCGCAGAGCCGGAGCCATCCCTGGCCGTATATCCGGTCAAGCCGATTCGCATCATCGTCGCATCGTCGCCCGGCACGGCGAGCGATATCTTTGCGCGTTCGCTCGGCGAGGAACTGAGCGCCTTCTATAAGCAGCGCGTCGTCATCGACAATCGCGCCGGCGCCGGCGGCCTCATCGGCAACAACATGGTGTCCAAAGCGAACGCCGATGGATATACGCTCGGCATGGTGGATGTGACCCGCATCATTACCGAGCTCATGCGGGACCGCGCGCCATACAGCGCGCTCGCGGATATCGTCGGCGTCACGCACGTGGCGTCGATCACCAACGTGCTCGCCGTGACCAACGCGCTGCCGGTGCGCACGGCGCCCGAGTTTGTCACGCACGCGCGTGGCCGGCCGGGTGAACTGAATTATGCGTCGCTCGGCATCGGCTCGGCGTCGCATCTTGCCGGTGAAGTGTTTACGCAGGCTGTCGGCATTGCCGCAGTCCATGTGCCATTCAGAAATTTGTATGACTTCGTCGTCGAGATGGGCTTGGGCCGCGTGCATTACGGCGTGTTCACACTGCCTTCGGTGCTGCCGCCGCTGCGCGAAGGGCGGATGCGCGCGCTCGCGGTGATGACGCCGCAACGCAGCCCGGCGCTGCCGAATGTGCCGGCGATTGCGGAAGCGGGTCTGCCCGAAGCGCAGTTCGACAGCTGGTCCGGCATCGTCGCGCCGAAGGGAACGCCGCGGCGCATCGTTGAGCAGTTGCACGGCGATATCGTGCGCGGATTGCGCACGGCCGCGCTGCGCGAACAGTTTGTGCGTCAGGGCGCCGAATCGACGCCGGAAGGCACGCCCGACGGATTCACCCGGATGATGCAAGGCGAATATCTGCGCTTTCGCGCACTGATACGCGAAGGCGGCATCAAGCCTGAATAGCGGCGACTCGCGTGCGATCGTGCATTAGTGCCTCCCAGTGCGCATATTCTTTACACGCATCGTCGATGCATCTGTTTTCTGCGGTCCATTTCAATTTAGAATGTTTATGTTGACGTGCGCCTCATATCACCGGGTGCGCAATCGTTCAGGACGCAGGAGCCGCAATGAAAACTTCGCTGGTATTGAATGCTGCAGCAGGAATCGCTTTGTTGACGGCTGCGGCAACGTGGGCCGCGAGCATCGAAGGCATGCCCGGCAGCCCACCCGTCATTCCGCAGCAGTCGACCGAGCGTTTTCTCGACGGCGTGCGCGACTATGGCAACGGCCAGCCGTCGCCCAGCATCGTTTATCCCACCGCCGCAATTACCCAGGCCAATGCACTGGATGCAAAAGGGCCCTCGGTATTGTCGACCGGCGCGCCGCCTGAGCACGCGCCGCTGAGCGGCGGCGGCTTGCGCGGCGGCGGTACGCTCGAGCGGCGAACCGCTACGCCGTATCAGATCACGCCGGGCGTTATCCAGAAACGTGAGATCACGCCGCCGGTCAATAAGTCGACCTGGCAGTAGATGTCGCCAAGGTCTGATCACACGCCCCGCGTGAGCGGGGTTTTTCATTTTGCGACAGCTTTGATTTTCGAAGCCGACCAATCGAAGCGTGCCGGGTGATAAAGTCATGACCCCGCAAGACAACCTCCAAGGCAGGCCGTGAAATGAAAATCGCCATACTCGATGATTACCAGCAGATTGCGCTCAATGCCGCGGATTGGAAGTCGCTGCCGGCGGGTACCGAAGTCAAATCCTTCGCGCAATACATCCCGTCGCAGGCTGAAGTCATCAAGCAACTCGCGCCATTTGACGTGATCATTGCGATGCGCGAGCGCACGCGGTTTTCGGCGGAGGTGATCGATGCGCTGCCGAATCTGCGTCTGCTGGTCAGCACCGGCGCGCGCAATGCGAGCATCGACAGCAAAGCGTGCGAGCGCCGTAAAATTGCGTTGTCGGGCGCGCAAGGGACGAAGCACGCGCAAAGCTCGACCTCGGAAGTCGCGTGGGGACTTATTCTCGCGCTGACGAAAAAAATGCCTCAGTCGGAGAAGTCCATGCGCAGCGGCGGTTGGCAGGAGACGGTCATGACCGAATCGCTCTCCGGTAAAACGCTCGGTGTGCTTGGGCTCGGCAGGCTCGGCCAGTACGTCGCGAAATACGGCCAGGCATTCGGCATGAGCGTCATTGCATGGAGCCCGAATCTCACGCCCGAACGCACGGCGGAGTTCGGCGTGCGCCATGTATCCAAAGATGCGCTGTTTGCCCAGGCCGACATCATCTCGGTGCATATGGTGCTGGCGGCGGCGACGCGCGGGATCGTCGGCGCGGCCGACATTGCGCGGATGAAGCCGACGGCATATATCGTCAACACGTCGCGCGGGCCGCTCATCGACGAGCAGGCGTTGATGGACGCCTTGAAGGAAAAACGCATCGGCGGCGCCGGGCTCGACGTGTTCTGGAGCGAGCCGCTCGCGTCAGACCATCCGCTGCGCCGGCTCGACAACGTGGTGCTGACGCCGCACGTCGGGTACGTCGTCGACGACAATATGAAAATGTTTTATGAAAACGCGCTGAAGAATATCAAGCACTGGCTCGCCGGCGAGCCGATGACGCCGCTGAAGTAAGCGGTCTTCACGTAAGCTGTTTTACGGCAGCACGTCGACGCTGATCTTTGCGTCCTTGATCAGCTTCTTCCACATCTCGAGATCGCTCGCGATCATCTCGTGAAAGCCGCGCGGCGTGCTCGTCGCGACCTCGAGTCCGTTCTTTTCGAACCGCTGCGAGACTTCGGACGTCACGAGCTGCGTGCGCATGATTGCATTCAACTTATCGACGATCGGTTTCGGCGTCCGCGCCGGCGCGACAATGCCCCACCAGCCGGTGTTGTAGTAGCCCGGCACGGTCTCCGCGATCGCCGGAATGTCGGGATACGCCTTGATTCGCGTGTTGTGGCCGACGCCCAAAATTTTCAGGCGGCCGGTCTGATGATGCGGCAGCAGCTGCAGCAAGCCGGTGACGATGACTTGAACGTTGCCCGCGAGCAAATCCGTCATGGCGAGTGAGCTCCCTTTGTAGGGCACGTGAACCAGCTCGATGCCGGTCAACGTCATGAGTTGCGCTGCGCCGATGTGGTTGGGCGTGCCGACGCCCGGCGAGGCGACGTTCAGTTTACGCGGCGAGGCGCGCGCAAGTTCGATCAATTCCTTGATGTTGTTCGCCGGCAGCGTGCCGGTGACGGCAATCGCATAGAACACATACGTCGCCAGCCCGATCGTCGCGAAGTCCTTGAGCGGGTCGTAGGGAATCCTGGCGCCCATCAGCGCGGGCCCGGACACCAGTCCGCCCGTTGTTCCCAGTAGCAGCGTGTAGCCGTCGGGCGCGGCCTTGGCGCCAAGCGTGTGGCCGATGATGGCGGCCGCGCCACCGCGATTGTCGATGACGACCGGTTGGCCGAGCGCTTTGGCGAAGAGGGCGCCGACCTCGCGCCCGGTGAAGTCGGTGCCGGCGCCAGGTGGGTAAGGCACGATGATGCGGATCGGCTTGGTTGGATATGCCGTTTGCGCCAGCGGCTGACCGCCGGCCGCCCCCATGAGTCCGGCAAACAATAAAAGTGCAGGCAGTATCGTCATCGCGATTCCTCCTGGCGCTATTCTATGCCGGTGCCGGAGTTTCTCTCAATCGTCGCTATCTGCTCTTGCGTTAGCGCTCAGTGGAATGACGGCGGATCCATACGTGGCCAGTCAGCGCGTCGTAACCAACGCTCGAATGCGGCGGCGCCTCAGCCTGAGCGTCTGCTTCATTTTCATGCCCTGACCGCATGCGGAAGGCATAAGCGATCGATGTGTATGCGCCGTACAGCAAACCAATGATGCTGATTACCTGTCCGCAACCAAATAAAAAGTTCATGTCAGCTTCCTTCAAGACCGGCGCGATTGACTGTTGCCGAGGTTACGCGCGCAGGTGTTGCGCCGATAGTGGACTGAGGGTCTATGACGAAAGCGCTATTTCGGCTTTATGATGGCGAACGCGGCGACCGCAACGCCAGAAGGCGGCGACGCACGGTTTTTTTCTGAGGAGGTTTTAAATGATCAGGGTCACAGCACTATGCGCTGCGCTGCTCGCAATGCTCCCAACGTCTGCCAATGCTCAAAACTTTCCAACCAAGCCGATCCGCATGGTCGTGCCGTTCGCGCCGGGCGGCACCGGTGAATTCCTGTCGCGCAGCATCACGCCGCGCATGGGCGAATTGATCGGGCAGCAGTTCATCGTCGACTTTCGCGGCGGCGCCGGCACGACGCTCGCCGCGGGGCTCGCCGCGACGGCCGCCGCCGATGGCTACACGGTGCTGATCCAGACCATCACGACGCAGGCGATCAATCACAGCCTGTATTCAAAGCTCGCCTACGACACGCGCAAGGATTTCGCTTCTGTCGGACTGATTGCCGTGATTCCCGTCGTGCTCGCGGCGCATCCGTCGTTGCCTGCACGCAATGCCAAAGAACTCGCCATGCTGTCGCGCGCGCGCGCCGGCAAAATCGATTTCGCAAGTCCCGGCATCGGCACCGCGTCTCACTTTGGCGTCGAGCTTTTCAAACTCGTGTCGAAAGCAGATCTCACGCATATTCCGTATAAAGGCGCCGGTCCGGCCATCGTCGATGCGATGGCGGGCTTCGTGCCGCTCGTGACCGACAACATCACGTCGCTCAAACCGCATATCGATTCGGGCCGCCTGCGCGGCATCGCAATCGGCAGCGCCCAGCGCTCGGAAGCCGCGCCGCAGCTCGCGACGTTTGCCGAGTCGGGCTACCCGGGATTCGAAGCGAGTTCGTGGTGGGGTTTGCTGGTGCCGGAGCGCACGCCGCCGGCGGTGATTGCACGGCTCAACAGCGAATTGAACCGGGCGCTCGACGACAGCACGGTGAAGGCGCGCCTTTTAACGCACGGCGCGACGATCAAATCCGGCACGCCCGCGCAGGCGGCCGAACTGATGACATCTGAAATAGAAAAATGGGCGAAGGTCGTCAAAGCGACCGGCGCCCGCGTCGATTGAGCGGGCGGCGCAGGTTCGCGCCGCCCGCAAAAAACTAACTAGCGCTGGTTATCGATGATGGTGCCGATGGCGGCGCCGATCATTGCGCCCATGCCCATCGCAGGCGCCGGCTGGCTGTAATAAACCGGCTGTTCGACGATGACTGGACGCGCCGCATAGTACGGACGCTGGATGACGACCGGCCGGCGCGCGTAACCGCGATACTCGTAATGCTCGCGGGAAACGTGGCGGTCGAAACGGTCGTAGTGCCGTTCGTAGCCGCGGTCGTGGTGATACGAGTCCGCAAATACCGGTGCAGCGAGGCCGAGTGCGGCGCCGGCAACCAGGGTGGAAATAAGTTTTTTAGTGATGTTCATGGCTGTCTCCTTCTCAATGTGGTGGGAGTTACCGTCCCCACGTGCAGCCATTGTTCACCGCAATCGCATTGCGGTCTGCAAGCAATTGTGAGCAAGTGTTTCAGCCGGAAAAGCCTTTAAAATTAAGGCGCAGCTGCGCCCACGGCGAGCCCGTGATGCGCTTAATCGAGTTTTTTCGCGAGCCCGAGCTCTTTCAGCACGTCGCGCAGTTCGCCGTGCATTGCGTCGAGATACTTGAGCGTGTCGCGGTGATTGCGAAAATCGCTTTCCCACTGGTTCGCGACCAGGTTCTCTTTCCATAACGGATCGCGCGAGATGCGTTCAAGCGCGTTGTCCCAGAACGCAATCTGCTCGGCGGTGAGGCCTTTCGGTGCCCAGATGCCGCGCCACGTGTTGAAAGTGCCGGCGATGCCCTGTTCCTTCCACGTCGGCGAGCCGGCCATCGGCCCGGTCAGGCGTTGCTCGGACGTAACCGCGATGACCCGCACCTTGCCGGCTTCCAACTGCTTCGAAATCTGGCCGACGCTGCCGATGTGCAGGTCGATATGGCCGCCCAGCAATGCGGTGAGCGAATCGCCCGACGATTGAAACACCGGCGTCTTCAGGCGCCGCGTGTCGATGCCGGCGGCGCGCGCCGCGAGTACATACGCAATATGGTTGTTGCCGCCGAGCGCGGTGATGCCCGCGGCGATCGATGACGGGTCTTTCTTCAGGCGATCGAGCAGATCCTTGCCCGAAGTGATCGGCGAATCCGCGCGCACTGCGAAGCCGATGAAGTCGCCGATCATCGTCACCAGCGGCGTGAAGTCGCGATAGCGCTGCACCTGCGTCCCGGTGATGTAATTCAGCTGCTGTGTGATGGATACGACGGCGAGAATGTGCGCATCGTTGGGTTTTTGCGCAAGATAACTTAGCGTCGCGCTGCCGCCGCCCGCGGGCTTGTTCGACACGACCGCCGCGGTGGGGATGAGCTGACGGTCCTGCATCAGCTTTTGCATCACGCGCGCGACCGCATCGTTATTGCCGCCCGGCGAATTCGGCACCACGAGTTCGATCTGGTTTACCGGTTTCCAGTCGGCGGCGAAAAGCGCCGGCATGGTCGCGGTTAACGTTGCGACGGCACATAGTGCACGTGCGCTAATGATGCGTGCGTGGTCTAATAAATTGCGGTGTTGCATTGGTTTCCTCCTGCGTTTGAATGCGGTACGCCATTCACAGCCTCCCTTTCGTAGGAAGCGCCGGATGGGAATGGATTATTTCGCGGGGCCGCTTTTTTTACCTCGGCGCGATGCGCTATCATAGAGACAAATTTGACCAACGGCCATCATGCGAGATTCGGTGGCTCGCATGGAGGAGCAATGAACGCGACGACTAGCCCGTTGAAATCGACCCGCATGCACGTTGAGCCACTGCCGTTTGCGCTCGGCGCCATAGTGACGGGCGTCGATTTGCGCCAACTCGACGCCGCTCTGTTCGCGGCGCTTCACGCAACCTGGCTCGAACATCTCGTGATCGTGATTCGCGGCCAGCAAATCGGCGACGATGATCTGACCGCGTTCAGCGCGCGTTTTGGCGTTCTCGATGAAGTGCCGATCGTCAGCAAGGGCCAGGCGCCGCGCTACAACAAGCACATTTCGGTAATCTCCAACATCATCGAAAACGGCGTGCCGATCGGCGGTCTCGGCGATGATGAAGTGCTGTGGCATTCCGACACCTCATATCGCGATGTGCCGCCGTCGGCGAGCGTGCTGCAGGCGCTGGAAATTCCCGCGAAGGGCGGCGACACCGGATTCTCGAATATGTATCTCGCGCTCGAGACGCTGCCGCCGTCGTTGCGCGAGCGCATCGATACACTCAGCGCCAAGCAGGACATCACCTACACGGCCGGCGGCCAGCGGCGCGATGGCTTTACGCCGGTCACCGACGTGCGTGCATGTCCGGGCGCGACGCATCCGCTTGTGCGCACGCATCCCGACACCCGCCGCAATGCGCTTTATCTCGGGCGCCGGCGCAACGCTTACATACTCGGGCTCGACGTGGCGGAGTCGGAAGAGCTGCTCGACACTTTATGGCAGCATGCGACGCAGAATTTCCTCGCATGGCATCACCAATGGCAGGCTGGCGATGTCGTGGTATGGGACAATCGCTGCGTCATGCATCATCGCGATCCGTTCGACGCCAGCGGCCGCCGCATCATGCACCGCGCGCAGGCGCGCGACGCTGCGCGGCCCGCGCGCGATCCTGCGGCTGACGGGGCGCCGCATCCACGCGGCCAGCACTATCTCGCGCAGCAGTTGGCGCGCTAATCACTGCAGTATTCACGACGCAAGGACTATCGATGGACAACAACATTCCAATTACCGTGCGCAAACTGACGCCGGTCTTCGGCGCCGAAATCACCGGCGTCGATTTAACCCGTCTCGACGATGCGACGTTCAAGCACATCGAAACTGCATTCGAGACGTATTCGGTACTGGTGTTCCCCGCGCAGAATCTCGATGACGACGCCCAAATCGCATTCAGCCGGCGGTTCGGCGATCTCGAGAAGACGCAGGGTCACATTGCCAATAATTTTCAGGTCAAGCACGTGTCGGAAATTTCGAATCTCGATCCGAACGGCAAGCTGATGGCGGCCGACGACCCGCGTTTGCTCTATCGCAAAGGCCAGCGCAACTGGCACTCCGACAGTTCTTTCAAGCGCGTGCCCGCGAAGGCGTCGCTGCTGCATGCGCGCATGCTGCCGCCCGATGGCGGCGACACCCAGTTCGCGAGCCTGCGTGCCGCTTACGACGCGCTGTCTGAAGCGCGCAAGCGCGAGCTCGAAGACAAGGTCGCGATTCACCATTACGGCTATTCTCGCCGCAACGACGGCTACGAGCTGACGAACGAGGAAGAAGACCGGCGTTTCCCGCCGGTGCCGCAAGCGATGATTCGCGCAAACCCGGCCAACGGCCGCAAAGCGTTGTACGTCGGCTCGCATGCTTCGCACATCCGCGGCATGCCGGAGGCAGAAGGCCGTGCGCTGCTCAAAGAGCTGCTCGACTTCGCGACGCAGGAGCAGTTCACATATCTGCACCACTGGAAGGTGGGCGACCTCGTCATGTACGACAACCGCGCGGCGCTGCATCGCGCGCGGCCGTACAAAATGACCGAGCATCCGCGCATTCTTCATCGCACGACTGTCATGGGCGAAGGACCGACGGTTCCCGCATGACGGTTTGAGCAGCCGGCGCCGTCATATCCCCGCAAAAGTTGAACGCGGCCTGCGCGCAGCCGTGATCCGGTTGCTGGGCGGATTACTGCTGTCAGCGAGCGTCGCGGCTTTTGCCGCCGAGCCGGTGCGCATCATCGAAACGCGCAGCGTGCCGCAGAAGCAGCTGCCCGCGCCGCCCGCGGCAACCTACGAGCTCAACCTCTCGCTGTACACGTTCAAGGACTCGGAGTGGAAGCCGAACGACGTCATCACGTCGGTGCTCGATGCGCTGCCGATGATCGCGCAATGCGGCGTCGCGGTGGCGAGCGTCGAGTTGCGTGTGCTCGAAGCGCCGCGGAAATACTTTTTCTATTCGGTCCCCGTCGCGCGCGAAATGCTGCGCGAGTTCACCGTAACCAAGCCGGCGATTCTGTTTGTCGACGATACGCATAGCGAACCCGCGTACGATGCGGAAGCGATCGGCCTCAGTAACGCGCGCGAGCGGCCGGAAATGTCGAACACGATCTGGCTCGCGTTCGGCACGCATGACCTGCATCTCGCGGTCGCGCACGAGCTGGTGCACGTCCTGTCCGATAGCGGCGAGCACAGCGATGCGCCCGAAAACCTGATGCGCCCGCGTACGGGTTCGACTAACACGCGGCTGACGGGCGAGCAGTGCGAGCGCTTGCGTGTCGTCGCGGCGGCCAATGGCCTGATTGCGCCGCGCGCTCCGGCGAAACCGCAGAAGTAGCATCAGGCGCGACTTTGCCTGACCGAAACCCGAACAAAAACCGAATGGGAGGCTTCATGTATCGAATTATGGCGTTCGTGCTTGTGGGAATGATTGTGACCGTGGCCGGCGCGCAAGCGCAATCCACTGCTCCGCAGACTCCGCTGGGCGGCGCATGGCGGGTCACGCAGATCGCGGAGCCGAATAAACCGCCGGTTACAAGTCCGCAGCCGGGCCTGCTGATCTTCGCGAAGCAGTATTACAGCTTCACGCGGATCAACGGCAGCAAGCCGCTACCGGATTATCCGACCAACGACAAGGCGACCGACGCGGAAAAAGTCGCGGTGTTCGATGCGCTTTATCTGAATGCCGGCACCTATACGGCGACGGCAAATACGCTGACGACCAAGTCTATCGTCGCGAAAAGCGCTTTCGCGATGGCCGGGCCGGGCAACAATTTCGACTACAGCATCGCCGGCGACATGCTGGTGCTGACGCAGAAGCCGCAGGGCATCGTTATCCGGTTCGTGCGCGTCGAATAACCGGCGTCGTCGCCGATGATTTTTGGCGAGCATGCCGGACGGCGACGTTTCAAATAAGCGAAAATAGCGCTACGCAAGACAACCCGAGGAAAGATTCGACATGAACGCACCGACCCCTTTGCATTTGCTCGCTATCGCCGATGGCGTTGCCGTCGTCACGCTCAACCGACCCGAGGCGATGAACTCGCTTAACTCACAGCTGCGCGACGAATTAACCGTATTGCTGCCGCAGCTCGATCTTGACGACAACGTGCGGGTAATCGTGATTACCGGCGCCGGCGACAAGGCGTTCTGCAGCGGGGCCGACCTGAAAGAGCGCGCCGCGCGCACGACCGCCCAGATGGTTCACGACCGTCTCAACGTGGTCGCCAAATGGACGAGCCTGGTTGCCAACATCCGCAAGCCCGTGCTCGCCGCGATCAACGGTTATTGCATGGCTGGCGGTTTCGAACTGGTGCTCCAGTGCGATATCAGTATTGCATCCGAACGCGCCATTTTTTCGTTGCCTGAAACGACGCATGGCTTTTTCCCCGGCGGCGGCGCGTGCCAGCGGCTGCCGCGTCTGGTTGGCGTGCAGAAAGCGAAAGAGCTGATCTTCACCGGCCGGCGCTGGGACGCGAAGGAAGCGGCCGAACTCGGGCTCGTCAACAAAGTCGTGCCGCACGACAAGGTGATGGAAGAAACGATAGCCATGGCCAAGCGCATCGCCGCGAACCCGTCGATCGGCGTCGTGCAGTCGAAGTCGGCGATGAATCAATCGCAGGAAGTCGCGTTGACCGCTGGCTTGCGCTTCGATAACGAGGCCTGGGTCGGCTGCATGCATTCGGACGAATGGAAGCAAAAGCTCGGCGGCTTCGTGCGCAAGGAACGCAAGCCGGACTAAGCGCGCTTGTAAAAGCTTCACAGCACGGCGTCATAGGCGCGCCGTCCGTCTTCGCGTGAACTCCGGGCGCCTGTTGCAATCGTACCGGAATGAATTTTCGTCCCGCGGAGCCCGGCGCAGTCATTTCGACGCAGGTGCCCGCGCGCCTCGACCGGCTGCCGTGGAGCGCGTTTCACTGGCGGGTGGTCTTCGCGCTCGGCATCACGTGGCTGCTCGACGGGCTCGAAGTCACGTTCAAAGGCGCGGTGAGCGGCGTACTCCAGCTGCCGACGACGCTCAATTTCACCTCGGCGCAAATCGGCTTGCTTGGCTCGGCTTACCTCGCCGGCGCGGTACTCGGTGCGCTCGTGTTCGGCCGCCTCGCCGATCGTTATGGCCGCAAGAAACTCTTCTTCGTCACGCTGGGTGTTTATCTCGCAGGCGTTGGCTTGAGCGCGTTCTCATGGGATCTCGCGAGCTTCGCGTTATTCCGGTTCCTGACCGGCTGCGGCATCGGCGGCGAATACGCGGCGATCAATTCGGCGATCGACGAGCTGATACCCGCGCGCTTTCGGGGCCGCGTCGCGCTGCTGATCAACGGCACATTCTGGATTGGCGCAGCCGTCGGCGCGGGCGCGGCGCTCGTCGTGCTCGATCCGGCGTTGTTCGCGCCGGATTTCGGCTGGCGGCTCGGCTTCGGCGTCGGCGCGGCACTCGGCCTCATCATTCTGTGTTTTCGTAATTCGATTCCCGAAAGCCCGCGCTGGCTGTTCACGCACGGCCGGGTCGACGAAGCAGAGCGCATCGTCGCGTCAATCGAACGTCAGCTTGAAGAAAAGAGTGGATGCCGCCTCGCGCCGCCGTCCGGCGCCGTTCTGACGCTGCGCCCGCGGGCTTACTTTGGCCTGGGCTTTGCGGCGCATGTGTTGTTCAAGCGCTACCGCGCGCGCTCGGTGCTGTGCGTCGTGCTCATGATGTCGCAGGCGTTTCTCTACAACTCCATCTTTTTTACTTATGCGATGGTGCTGACGCGGTTTTATGCGGTGCCGGCGCCCGACACCGCGTTGTATCTGCTGCCGTTCGCGCTCGGCAATTTTCTCGGTCCGCTGGTGCTCGGCCCCGCGTTCGACATCGTCGGCCGCCGCATCATGATCGCTTCGACTTATGCAATTGCGGCGCTGTTGCTCGCGGTTACCGGCGGATTGTTCGTCCGCGAACTTATTTCGGCGGTTGGACAGACGGCGTTGTGGTGCGCGATTTTCTTCTTCGCATCGGCGGCCGCGAGCTCGGCATACCTGACGGCGAGCGAAGTGTTTCCTCTCGAAATCCGCGCGCTCGCGATTGCAATCTTTTTCGCGATCGGCACCGGCACCGGCGGCATCGTCGCGCCGTGGCTGTTCGGCACCCTGATCGGCACCGGTTCGCGCGAAGTTTTGTTCTACGGCTATCTTGCCGCCGCCGCGCTGATGCTAATCGCGGTGGTCGTGACACTTTTTCTTGGCGTGAATGCCGAGTGCAAGCCGCTTGAAGAAGTCGCGCCGCCGCTCAGCGCCGATACGCTGTAATCGGGTATCGACGCTGTCAGACCTGCCATCGCGGCGAATGCGAGTACGTGCGCCAACGCACAGACTATGCGGCGGCCATGACGGACACTATTCGCTTACAAAGTCGATTAGAGAGGTCCTGCCATGCCCATCAAACAATGTCTCGCCGCAGCCGCGCTTTGCATGCCGCTGCTTGCCGGCACCGCCCACGCGCAGGTCGCGGGATCAACGTCGCTCGGCGTTGCCAACCTGACGATGGTTGCGAACGGCTGGAGCGTCAAGAAGAAGGTACTGAATAAAGTCGTCTACAACGAAGACAACAAACGCATCGGCAAGATCAGCGACATCATAGTTGCGCCCGACGGCACCGCGTCTTTTTTCATCATCGGCGCCGGCGGCTTCCTCGGCGTGGCGCGGCATGACGTTGCGATTCCGGTCGGCCAGATCAGCGAGGACAATGGAAAATTCATCCTCACCGGGGCGACTAAGGAAGCGCTCAAGGGAATGCCGAAATTCGATTACGCTAAATAAGGAAGGCCGGCGCCGCGGACAACATTAACCGCGGCCCGATGACCCGAAAGCCGTTCGACTTTAAATTCGGGCGACGCGCAACTCAGCAGCCAAGCTCGCGGCGGGTGCGCTCCGTCTCCGCCTGCCGCTGATTCAGGCGATCCATTCCCTCGCGGCTGGTGCCTGCGCGTTGTTGCTCCCTGACGTTTGCCAATTCGGTCATGGTGCTTTTGCAACGGCTCATCTTATTGCGTTCGGCCACGGCAAGCGCATCGCGTTTTTCGGCCGCTTTATCGGCTTCGCTTGGACCACTGGGCGCAGCCGGCGCCGGTGCCGCGACGGGCGAGCCCCCTTGCATCGCCCTCAGCAGTGCCGCGGCTTGCGCGGCTTTTTCCTGTTCAGCGACGCATTCGCCCTCGGTTGCATTGCGGATGTCGCCCGAGGTGCCGCGGCGACGATAGACTTCAACGATTAGCCTGCGCTGCTCCGAATTCGACGCGGCGGCAAGTTGTTGTTCCTCGGTGCGGCCGGCTTCTTTTGCCCACACGATCTTCTGCGCATCTTCACCGCGGCGGGTGCACGCAACATTCAACGCGCCGGACGGACTGCGGCCGGTATTCGAGTTGCCGGCGGCCGCCGGTGCGGAATTGATTTGCTGATTGCCGTCGCACGGCGTGTCCTGAAACGCTTTACCGCAGCGGTACATCTGCTGGGCGTGTACCGATGCGCAGAGCAGCATGCAGATCCCGCCCGCAACCATGTGAAACCATTTGCCGTTAAGCATGTTGATCTCCCTGATAAGTGGGGGTGCCCGCTCTTGCTAGCACGACGGCGGCGTCACCTCCTGAATCATCTTGCCACGGGAAACGCTTCGCGGCAATTCGGTCGTCATAGCGATGCCGTTTGCGACGACGAGAGATTAACCGAACCGCCGCGGGCTGAACGGCGTTATGTCGATGTCCGGCGTCCGTTGGGCGACGAGCTCGGCAACGATTTTTCCCATCACGGAACCGGCGCTCATGCCGAAATGGGAATTGCCGAACGCGAAAAACGCATTGGCGTAGTTCGGCGCCGCGCCCAGCACCGGCAGGCCGTCGGGCAGGCTCGGGCGGCGGCCCATCCAGCGCGATACTTTTTCCATCCGCAAGCCCGGAAACATCGCGCTTGCCTGCGTCGCGAGCAGCTCGGCACGCCGCCAGTTCGGCTCCGCGTCGTAGCCTGCGAACTCCGCGGTGCCGGCAACCCGCAGCCCCATATTCATCGGCGAGCACACGAATTTCGCATCGACGTGCGTAACCGGAATGCGCGGCACGACGCCAGGTTCCCCGATCGTGATGTGATAACCGCGCTCGGCTTCCACCGGCAGCGGCGTGCCGAGTTTTGCGCTTAAGCGTCCCGCTGCAGCGCCGGCCGCGATGACGACTCGTTCGACCGGCCGAACTTTCCCGTCAACGACGATGCCCGTAACGTTTGCTCCATTCGTTTCAAAGCCGCTGACTTCGCCGCGCACGATGCTGGCGCCATTGCGCTGTGCTTCGGCCGCGATGAGCTGCACGAGCTGGTGCGGATTTTTGCAGCGGCCGTTGTCGGGGATCAGCATGCCGCTTTTAAAAATGGGCGCGAGCGCAGGTTCGAGTTCGCGGATTTCCATAGGGTCGAGCGACTGGATTTTGACGCCGGCCGCTTCGCGCATCGCCTGCGCGACGGCGGAACCCTGCGCTGCACCTTCCCGCGTGGAGACGTAAAGCTGGCCGCAGCGTTCGATCAGCGCAGCCGCTTCGGTGTTTTTAGTCAGCGTGTCGTATGCGTCGAGCGTGCCGCGATGCAACGCGTGCATTGCGCGCGACGTCTTGAATGCAGTTTCAGCGCGGCTGGTTTTGACCGCGGTGAGCAGCCATGGCAACACTTTCAGAAAGTAGGACGGCCGTACCGCGAGCGGCCCGTTTTGCGCAAGCCAGCCCGGCACCTCTTTCATGAAACCCGGAATCATGTACGGCACGACCGCGCCGGGACTTAAATTTCCCGCATTGCCGAACGATGCGCCTTCGCCAACTGCGCCCGCGTCGATCAACGTGACGGTGAAGCCTGCGCGCTGCAGCCACGCGGTGGAACAGACGCCGACAATGCCGGCGCCGACGACGGTAACTTCCGCCACTTACTCGACCTTGATGTTGCGTTCGCGCACGAGCTTGCCCCACTTCAACATCTCGCTTTTGACGAACTGACCGGTTTCAGCGGGCGATTTTTGTCCGTCCGGCTCGAAACCGAGATCGATCATTTTCTGGCGCAGGCTCGCATTCGTGACGGCCTCGCGCACGGCCGCGTTGAGCTTGGCGACGATATCGGGCGGCGTGCCGGCGGGCGCCTGGATCGATTCCCAGGTTGCGACATCGAAGCCGGGCACGCCCGCTTCTGCAATCGTCGGCACGTCGGGCGCGCCTAGCACGCGCTTGCCGGTCGAGACCGCGAGCGCTTTTAACTTGCCTTCCTTCGCGAGATTGATCGCCGACCCGATGCCCGGCAGCATCATCGTGATGCGGCCGCCCATCACGTCGGCGACCGCGGGCGCGCTGCCTTTATACGGCACGTGAATCAGGTCGGTGCCCGTCATGCTCAAAAACATCTCGCCCGCGAGATGCGCGGCACTGCCGATGCCGAACGACGCGTAATTCAGTTTGCCCGGCTGCGCTTTCGCCATCGCGATCAGTTCCCTGATCGAGTTGACGGGCAGATTGTTGTTCGTGATCAAGAGCAGCGGCACGATCGCCATCACAGTGACCGGCGTGAAGTCTTTTTCAATGTCGTAATCGAGTTTGTAGAGGCTCGGGTTGATTGCGAATGAAGCGGACACGAACAGCAGCGTGTTGCCATCCGCCGGCTGGCTCTTCACGTACTGCGTGGCGACGATCGTATTCGCGCCCGCTTTGTTGTCGACCACGAACTGCTGACCGAATTTGTCGCTGAGCGCCGCCGAGACGAGGCGCGCGAGCGCATCCGAACCGCCGCCCGCGGGAAAACCGACGATGCTTTTGACCGACTTCGACGGGTAGGCCTGCGCCACCGCGGTCCCAGCAAGCACGAGCGAGCATAATGAAACGGCGGCGGCGACATACGGCGTGACTGAAAATCTGGCGGCGGACATGTGGTAACTCCACGGTTAAATGGCTCGAAGCATCCGGCGCAATCAGCCGGACCTGACCCCTGTAATGTAGCGAGGCGCGAGATTGCGTGTCAAACGTCCTCCGCTTAACATGACCATAAGCTTAACGTGTACGGTCACAACCGGGCACATGGTGCGACATGACGTTTGAAAAAAATCAAAACGAAGACGCTATAAATCTCGAAGTAGAAGCGGATAAAAGCGCGATGGCGGCTAACATCGAGCAGACGGTCAAGCGCACTGCGTTGCGCAAAGTTAGAAAGCTCGTCGACAAACTCGACTCCGAGCACGCGGCGAAAGAGCGGACGGAGAAGATCGCGCTGATCGTTGCCGCGGTTGTGGTGATTGGTTTTGCGGCGTGGTTCGCGCTTGGCCTCATTGCGAGCGACGAGAAATACGAACGCGGGCAGGCGGTGCCGCTGCCGGACAAAGTGGTGATACCTAAAAGCGATTAGCGCCGTTCTTGCGCCATATTTCCGGGCAGCAAGCCCGCCGCCTGATCAGGGAATGATTTTTTCCGCGCGGTAATGCGCGAAGTGCTGCGCGAACATCGCGCCGGTGTCGAGCGTCTCGGTAAAGCCAAGTCCACGCGCCTTGTCCGTCGACGAGTGAATTTCCCACTCCGGCCGCAGCAGGTAATCGCCATACGGCCATAACGCGACCGACTCGAGGCTGGTCGCCTTGAGGCCGTGCTTTTTTACGACGAGGTCCCACACCGGACCTTTATCCGCCATATACGTTGCAAGCTTCACGTTGCTCGCCGCGCCCGTCTGCATGTCGAACGTTTTCGCGATGCCCGGCCACAGCTCCGCCCACCGCGGATAATCGCCATTCACTACGTTAAATGATTGGTTTGCGCAGCGCCGTTCGCACGCCATCCATGCAATCGCGCGCGCGAGCAGCGATGTGTCGGTGAACTGGTTACGTACTTCGAAGCTCGCGGTCGTGCCGGGAAAGTCGAGCGGCAGGCCGAGTTCGCGCTGTACGGCGGCGTAAACGGCGATGACCATCGATGCCGAGCGCGCGTAATCGACTGCCGGATCGCAGAACGAATGCGGGCGCGACGTCGAATAGCTCCACGTTTTCCCATTGCTCTGCGCACGCAGGAAATCTTCCTGCTGGAAATAAAAGTTTCGATTGTTCGCGCGCGGCGACTGTTCGGTCAGCGGCACTTCGACCGGGCCGAGCTGAGTACCATAGTATTTGCTGCCGTGAACGGCGTGCACGTGAACGAGCTGGCCCGAAGGCGCGACTGCGTTGACGACGTTCTCGAGCATCGCCGCGTTAATTTCGACCGATTCAGGCACGCCTTCGGGATGATCGTAACGCGCCGCATAAAACAAATGCGTGACTTCCGGCAGCGTGAGTTTGCGCGCGCAGTCCGCGGCATCGTTCAAGTCGACCGCGATCCAGCGCATGCCGTTAGACGTGCGCGGCGTGCGCGCGAGCCCGATGATGTTCCAGCCGCCCGTCTCGATGAGGTGCTCGACGATGCGCCGGCCGATGAGTCCCGAAGCGCCCGCGACGAGCGCGGTTTTCTGTGTCATGCCGCGCCCAACGTCTTCGCGAGCACATCGACTCGCGGGTATTGCTCGAGCTTCCAGCATTCGGCCACGATGCGCTCGGCCGCCTGCTTCGAGAATGCGACGCTCAATTGATCGAGCGTCTTTACCGAGATGTCGTCGTCGGTCAGCGGACGGCGGGCACTGCCGCGGCAATCCTTGACGGTCGCTTCAAGCGCTTTGCCGTCCTTGAACACGATGCGCGCGGTCGCTGCTTCGCGTCCGACCGCGTCGTCGGTTTTCATCACGGTCTTCGCGCGCGTTGCTGCGACGAGCGGATCGCGCAGTATCGAGTCGGCGAGTTGCGCGATGCCGGCGGCTTTGTATATCAGGGAAACGGCTGTCCAGTGCTGAAGGCTGACCATCGCCTGGTTGCGCGTCGTCGGCGTCGGGCGGCTCGTCAATTGCACCGCGAGCGGGTTCAGCAAAAGCTCGATGCGCTCGATCTGCGCTGGATCGTATGAATTCTTCTGCGCGATCTCGAGACACGCATCGGTGACCGGATGAATCACGAAGCCCGACGGGTAGGGCTTGTACGCGAGCGAAGAAATTTCCCACTGCTCACCAAGTTGCTGGACTGCGATGTCGAACTGCGGCTTGCTCGCGAACGACACGCCGAATCCTTTCGGGCCTTCGAGCCCGCTGTCGTTGCAGGTGAATCCGCGTGCCGCGAGGAACGCCGCCATCAGGCCGCAGCGCGCCGTGTGGCCCTGAATGTACTGGCTGCCGTTCGACGCGTGCGTTTCGCGCAATCCGGCCGATTGATTCGCCGCCAGACCGATTGTCGCCGTCATCACGTTCTCGTCGAAACCGAGAATCATGCCGGCCGACACCGCGGCCCCGATACAGCCGACGAGGCCTGCCATCGACAAGCCGATCGCCGATTCGGCCGGCGGCGTGACGAGAATGCCGCCCACGCGGCACTGAATTTCATTGCCGATCACGAGCGCGTGCACGAAGTCTTTGCCGCTTATCGGCTGACGCTCGGCGAGTGCCAGCAATACGGCGCCGACCGGGCTCGTTGGATGGGCGACCGTCGTGTAATGCGTATCGTTATAGGCGAGCGCGGCGGAACTCATCGAATTGATGAACGTCGCGTTCAAGGCATCGAGCTTTTCGCGGCGGCCGATCACCGTGCTCGACGCAGCACCGTTGAATTCAGTCAGCACGTCGAGCGAGCGCTGGATCGCGTCTTCCTGCGAGCCGCCGGCCGCGCAGCCGACCCAGTTGACGAATGCGCGCGTGCCTTCGCGTTTTACCGCGGCGGGCAGCGCGTCGAATTTTGAATGCGCGGCGAAACGCGCGAGCGTGCGGGTGATACCGGTCATGGCGATTACCTCTAGGTGCGCAGACGTCAGGCGGACGGGAAGCCGTAGAGCTTGGCGGGATTTTCGACGAGGATCCGGTGGCGCAGTGCTTCGTCGGGGAACCAGTAGCAGAATACGTCGACGAGATCGCCGTCGTCGGGATTTACCGTTGGCGGAAACTGATTCGGGTGCGGCCAGTTGGTGCCGAACACGGCGCGGTCAGGACGCGCGGCGACAACCGCGTGTGCGAACGGCTGCATGTCGGTATAGAGCGGCGCGCCCGTGCGCGAACGGTTGTACCAGCTCGAAATCTTGACCCAGCAATCGTCGCGGTCCTGCAGGATGCGCAGCATCGCCTGAAAGCCCGGCGAACTGACGTCGTCCTTGCCGCCGCGCACGCAGCCCATGTGATCGAACACAATGGCGGCAGGCACGTTCATCAGCGCGTCTTCGAGCTCGGCGATCTCGTTGTTGCTGCCGACATGCAGCTGAATGTGCCAGCCGAGGTCCGCCACTTTCTCTGCAATGCTGTCGATCAGTTCGGTGCCGCCATAGCCTTTGACGTGAGTCGACAGCCGCGCGCCGCGCATGCCGCCCGCGTCGAGCCGCTTGAGTTCTTTCACCGTCACGTCCGGGCTCACGCCGGCGACGCCGCGCGCGCGCTCCTGCCCGAGCTCGGCAATGATGTCGAGCGTGAGACTGTTGTCGAGGCCGTAGACGCTCGCGTTGACCTGCACCGTGCGCGTGAGCCCCACCGTTTTGCACATCGACATGTAACGCGTGAGCGGCAGGTACGGCGGCGTGTAGCTGCGGATTTCGCTGAACGGATATTTAGCCGGGTCTTCGAATACATGGCAATGGCAGTCGGTGCTGCCAGCAGGAATTTTATGGCGGGGTTTGCCCGGGTTCGGATGAGGGCCTACGCAGGCGGGTGCAGTCGACATTTGCTTTTAGTTCCTTTTCTAATCGGCGGTTGCGATCAATTCAGTTTTTTGCGAGTCCGAGATCGGACAGAATGACTCGCGACTCCTCGAACTCCGCTTTCAGGTACTTGGCGGTTTCGGTGCTGTTGCGATAAACATTCTCGATCTGGCTTTGCTCGAGGTCTTTTTTCCACGCTTCGGTCCTGGCGAGCCTGCCAAGCACGTCGTCCCAAAAGGCGACTTGCGCGCGTGTCATGCCGCGCGGGCCGATCACGCCGCGCCAGACTTCATGCGTGCTGTTGACGCCGAGTTCTTTCCAGGTCGGCACGTTGGCAAGTTCGCCTTGCAAGCGGGTCGGCGCTGTAACGGCGAGCACGCGCAGCTTTCCTCCCTGCACGTGCGGCAGCACGGCCGACGGCGGCGTTGAAGCGAGGTCGATGTGGCCGCCGAGCAGGGCGGTGATGCCGTCGCCGGCTGAATTGAAGGCGACGGTCTTTAATTTCCTGATGTCGACGCCGGCCGCTTTCATCGCAAGCGCAAACGCGAGATGACCGGCATTGCCCATCGAAGTGCCGATGGATACGCTCAATGCGGATGGGTCTTTCCTGAGACGCTCGACGAGTTCTTTGCCGCTTTTCAGCGGCGAATCGGCGCGCACCGTAACGCTTTCGTACTCGATGCCGAGAATCGCGAGCGCAGCGAAATCGGTGTACGGCAGCGCGCTCTTGCCCGTGATCTGGTTGTTGAGCATCGTCGGCGCGTTGATCATGAGCGTGCTGCCGCCCGTGCGCTGTGCAAGTGCTGCGAGCGCGACGGCGCCGCCGCCACCGGGTCTGTTCTCGACTGACACGGGAACCTCGACCAAGCGCGCCTCCTGCAGGATTTTCTGCAGCATGCGGCCCATGCGGTCCTGCGGTCCGCCGGGCGACGTGCCGACGATGATCTCGACGGATTTTTCCGGCTTCCATGCCGGCTGCGCAATGGCCCCAGCGGCGGCAATGCACATGAGCATGCCAGCCGCGACGCAGCTCGCAGCCACGCGAGGCATGAATACGAACATGAGTTTCTCCGGACTGCGGCGCGCCTGTGCGGCGCTTTGAGGTCTGCTGCTGCTGGAACAACGAAGGTCAATCGAAAGCGTATCATACGTGTTCCCGCAGTCCAATCCAGCCTTGAAAAACGCAGCCCCGGCACGCACTATAATTTTTGTCCGCCGCTGTGATTTCGCTGACATCCCCTGAAGGAGGAATAACCATGGGCAATATGATTCAACTGACGGCCGCCGACGGCCACAAATTTTCCGCTTACCGCGCCGAGCCGGCGGGCAAGCCCAAGGGCGCGCTGATCGTCGTGATGGAAATCTTCGGCGTCAACAGCCACATCAAGAAAGTCACCGACGAATACGCAGCCGACGGTTATCTCGCAATCGCGCCCGCGATGTTCGACCGCGTGCAGCCCGGTCTCGACATCGGCTATACGCCCGAGGACATTGAAGTGGGCCGCGGCATCATGCAAAAAATGAAACTCGACGACGCGTTGAAGGATGTAAGCGCCGCGATGAAGAACGTATCGTCGGCCGGCAAGATCGGCATCGTCGGTTATTGCTGGGGCGGCACGGTCGCGTGGAAATCGGCGTGCAATCTCGACGGCCTTGCGTGCTCGATCCCGTATTACGGCGGCGGCATTCCGGGCCTCATGAATGAGAAGCCGAGATGTCCGGTAATGTTCCATTGGGGCGAGACCGACCATTCGATCCCGCTCGAGAAAGCCAAAGAAGTCGCGGCCGCCCAGAAGGACCAGATTCACCATTTTTACGCCGCGGGCCACGGATTCAATTGCGATCAGCGCGGCTCATACAACGCCGGCGCCTCGAAAACCGCGCGCGAGCGTACCCTCGACTTTCTCGCGAAGCACGTCGGTTAATCCGCTAACGTTATTCAGGAAGACTCAATGCGACCTTTCGAAGGCGTCAAGATTCTCGACTGCACGCACGTGCTGGCTGGCCCGTTCGCCGCTTATCAACTCGCTGTCCTCGGCGCCGATGTAATCAAGGTCGAAGACCCGAACGAGCCCGACCAAAGCCGCGAGTCGGGCGCCGACATGGCGTTGAACAAGACGCGCATGGGCACCGGTTTTCTCACGCAGGGCTCGAACAAGCGCTCGATCGCATTGAATCTGAAAACCGAAGGTGGGCGCGAAGCAATGAAGCGCCTGGTGCGCGACTGGGCCGATGTGCTCGTCGAAAATTACCGTCCCGGCGCGTTCAAAGCGCTGGGTCTGGGCTACGATGAAATGTCGAAACTGAAGCCTGCGCTCGTGTACGCGTCGATGACGGCGTTCGGCCAGGATGGTCCACGCGGCAAGCAGACCGCCTACGACATGGCGATTCAGGCGACCTCAGGCTTCACCGCTTCAACCGGCACCGCCGAAAGCGGCCCGATCAAGACCGGCGCGCCTGTGATTGACTATGCAACCGGCACCACCGGCGCATTCGCGATTGCGTCCGCGCTGTATCAGACGCTGCGCACGGGTAAAGGCCAGTACATCGACATGGCGATGATGGACGTCGCGCTCATGATGCAGGCGACGCACATCACCGATCATCTGCACTCGGGCCACAACCCGAAGCGCGCCGGCAACAAGATGCGGTTCGCGGAAACCTCGATGTTCGAAAGCAAGGACGGGCTCATCCAGCTCGCGGCGTCGAATCCGCGCCAGCACCGCCGCTTCTATAAAGCGATCGACGAGCCGGCGGAAGCCGAGCGCGTCACCCTCGACGAGCGCTATGGCCGCTACGATGAAAAATTTTCGATGATTTCGAAAAAGATGAAAGAGAAAACCGCCGACGAGTGGGAAAACTTTCTCGAAGAGCGTCACATTCCGGCGATGCGCGTGCGCGAAATAAAAGAGACGCTCGCTGACCCGCAGTTAAAGCATCGCGGTCTTCTGCACCGGCACGACAACGTGCCCGGCGTCGGCAAGCCGGTCACCGTGCCGGTCGCCGCGTTCAAGTTCGCGCACGACGGCCCGTCGCTCGAGCGCGCGCCTGCGCGCATGGGCGAGCACACCGAATCGGTGTTGAAGTCGGCGGGTTACAGCGCGGATCAAATCGCGGCGCTAAGACGAGAGGGCGCTATCGCCTGACCGGGCAGCGCCGCCTCATTGCATTAGTACGGCATGCCACGGTCCGCATCCGCCGGATGGTTCGCGAAGGAGGAGCATGATTAATCGGCGCAGACTGGTAAGCGCGCTGGCTGCGTTGGCGATTCCGGTCGCCTGCTTCGCGCAACAGCCGCCGGCGTACCCGGCCAAGCCGGTGCGGCTCATCGTTCCGTACGCCGCAGGCGGACCGGTCGATTCGATGGGCCGTCTTTTCACGCCGCGGCTTGCGGAAATCTGGGGCCAGCAGATCGTCATCGACAATCGCGCCGGTGCAAACAGCATCGTCGGCAGCGAAGTCGCGGCGCGGGCGGCGCCAGACGGCTATACGCTCCTGCTGATCTCCGCGTCGTTTACGGTCAATGTCACGCTCTATCCCAAACTGCCTTTCGACGCGGTTCGCGATTTCACGCCAATTACGCTGATCGCGTCGGGTCCCGGCATGCTCGTCACGCATCCATCGCTGCCGGCGCGCAATCTGAAGGAATTGATTGCGCTCGCGAAGGCAAAGCCCGGCGCAATGAGCTATGGGTCCGCCGGTTCGGGCGCGCCGACCAGCCATCTCGGCATGGAGCTGCTGAAGATCACGGCCGGCATCGACATCGTGCACGTGCCATACAAGAGCATGGCGCCGGCGCTCATCGATATGCTCGGCGGCCAGGTGCAGATGGGCATGCCGACGGTCAACGCCGTATTGCCGCATCTGCGCTCCGGACGCTTGCGCGCAATCGGCGTAAGTTCGCTGCAACGCTCGCTGGCTGCGCCCGACGTGCCGACGCTTGCGGAGGCCGGCATGCCCGGCTATGAAGCGATCAACTGGTTTGCGATTCTGGGCCCCGCCGGCGTGCCTGCTGCCGTCGCGCAGAAGATCCACATCGATACTGCCGAGGCTCTGAAGGGAGTTGATTTGCGCGAGCGCATAGCCGCGGCGGGCATGGAGCCGAAATCGATGGCGCCCGCGGAGCTCGCGCCTTACATAAGGAGCGAGATTGGCAAGTGGAGCAAAGCGGTCAAGGCCTCGGGCGCGCGGCCTGAGTAATCGCCCGGATAAATGAGAGCGTGATGAAGACGCACATCAACCTCGCGGCGATCTTTGCATTCGCCGTCGCCTCGGGCGCGCTCGCGCAGGTTGATGCCTATCCGAATAAGCCGATACGCTGGGTCATCCCGTTTCAGCCCGGCGGCGGTACGGATATGGTGGCGCGACCGGTTGCCGCCAAACTCACCGATCGCATCGGACAGCAAATCCTCTACGACAATCGCGGCGGTGGCGGCGGGGTAATCGCGGGTGAAATAGTCGCCAATGCGAATCCGGATGGCTACACGCTGTTGGTCGCGGCGGTAGCGGTGATGACGGTCACCGGCAGCATGCAAAAGATGCCGTTCGATCCGATCAAAGATTTCACGCCGATCACCAAGTTTGCGAACGTGCCGAATATGCTGGCCGCGCGTGCTGCGCTGCCGATCGGCAAGGTGCAGGAGATTGCACCTTACGCGCGAGCCAATCCAGGCAAATTACGCTGGGCATCGTCAGGCACCGGTTCGGCGGGCACGATGTCGATGGAGTTGTTCAAGCTCACCACCGCCATCGACGTCATTACCATTCCATACAAAGGCGCCGGACCAGCGCTGCTGGGCGTGCTCTCGAATGAAGCCGATTTGATGTTCGCCAATCCGGCTGTGTTCATGCCGCATATCAAGTCCGGACGGCTGCGCTCGCTTGCTTCTGCCAGTCTCGAACGCAGCGTCGCGCTGCCCGACATGCCAACATTTCACGAATCGGGATTTCCCAATTTCGAATCGCAGTCGTGGTATGGCTTGGCCGCGCCCGCACGCACGCCGGCGGCGATCATTGCGCGATGGCATAAGGAAACCGTGGCGGTGTTGAAGCAGCCCGACATCGTCGCGCGCATCACGCAGGACGGCGGCATGCCCGTGGGCAACACGCCGCAGGAATTTGCGCGCGAAATTCGCGAAGAAACCGCCAAGTGGGCGAGGGTCATCAAGGACGCCGGACTCAAGAGCGAGAAGTAGCCGCCGGTTGAATACCCACTTCGCTAAGTGAAGTGAGAGTTTACGGATGGACTTATACCCACTCCGCCTTGCTCGATCCGAGCAGCGGCGACGGCCGCTCCCAAAACGGTTTCGTCTCGGACATCTTCAGTACCGGGCCGAGATGCTTCAACGTGCCGTTGCCGCCCGCGGTTTCATGCAGGATCGAATTCAATTCGGTGTCGCTGAGCCCCAAGTTCGCATCGGTGTATTTCACCTGACCTTGCTTGTAGATGTACATTCCCGAGCGGCACAGCGAAACGCGCACGTGGTACGAGCCACCTTCGCGGGCGCGGCGCGCGAGCGCGAGCAGCACGCCGTACGCGCCGTTGTAGCCCGTCGTGTAATCGCACGCCGAAGCGGGCAATAATTTCGGACGCTCGTCGCCGTTCTCAAGGCAGATGCCGGTCGCGCATTGGGCAATCTGTTCCCAGCCGCCGCGATTCGAAAACGGTCCGCCGTGGCCATAGCAGCTGATCGAAAGATAAATGAGGCCGGGACGCTCGGCCGCGAGCTGCTCGGGCGTAAGACCGTGCTTGTCCATGATGCCGGGACGATAACCCTGGCTGAAGACATCCGCGTTCTTGACGAGCTGCTTGACCGTCGCGACGTCGGCTGGATTGGTGAGATCGAGAAAAGTGCTGCGCTTGCCGTGGCTGGTGTCCATCACGTGCTCGGGCACCTGCGGCAGGTGTTTCGCCGTGATCATCAACACATTGGCGCCATTCTCGGCGAGCGTGCGCGCGGCAATCGGCCCGGCGAGGATGCGCGTGAGGTCGAGCACCTTGATGCCGGAGAGCGGGCGCTCACCTTTGGGAAACGGGATCGGATCGCTGTCGCCGATCTTGGTGATCTCGACGAGCGGTTTGCCCGCAAGCATTTTGCCGTGCGGATGCTCGAGCCATTCCGCGTTCGAGCGAATCACCGAGCCGCACGCGCGTGCCGCGGCGACCGCTTCTTCGAGATCGTGCGAATCCCATTTCGCGATCGCCTTGGCGACGGCATCGGCGTTCGACTCGCACTTCAACACACCGATCACGCGATCGTGCAGGTGCGGCAGGTTGAAATGCGGCAGATAGTAGCGGCCGTCCTTGCATTGCCACGGCTGCGTGATCTGGCGCATGTGTTCCATCGACGGCGATTGCACTGACTGCCATGCATCGCCGCCGGCGGGCTTGCGCTTCAGATACTTCGAGCTCTGGCACGTCGCCGCCGCATGGCGAACGTCGATCGCGACTTTCTGGCGCTTGCCGGTTTTCAGTTCGTGAATGTCGGTGACCGCGACGCCGATGCCGCCGAGAATGTTGGCCGTCGTCTCGCCGATCTTGAAGCGCGCTGAATAGACGGGATCGTGTCCTGAAATCGTTACTTCGCCTGCCGCCGGCATGCCGCGCCCGCGGATGCTCATGATTTCTTCGAAGCCTGAACTCATTTTTATTCCTCCGGAAAGTATTCTCATTGTCGGCGCGCACACGTGATGTTGTCCAGCACCGGCCGGGAACGCTGAAGTAAAACGTGATATCTTCGCTGCCATGACAAAACCAAAACTGACTTATTTCGATTTTCCCTCGAGCCGCGGCGAAGAATGCCGGCTCGCTCTCCACATCGCCGGCATCGATTTCGAAGATGTCCGCATCAACTTTCAGTCGTGGCCTGACATGAAAGCCCAGACGCCCTACGGCAGTTTGCCCATACTCGAATTGCCGGGCAAGCCGGTGCTCGCGCATTCGAACGCGATCCTCGTGATGATCGGCCGCAAACACGGGCTGCATCCGGCGGACGATTTCGAGGCGGCGCTCCACGAAGGCATGATGCAGCACGTCGAGGAATTGCGCGGTGTCGTCGGCCCGACCATCCGCATGGGTGAAGCCGAGAAGAAGACTGCACGCGAGGGCATGGTGAAGGATTTCCTGCCGGCGTGGGCGCAGGCAACCGAGAAGAACATTCCGGGCGGCCCGTTCTTCGCCGGCGCCAAGCTCAGCGTCGTCGACCTTAAACTCCATATGGCGGTGCGCTGGTTCGTCGGCGGCAAAGTCGATCACATTCCGGCGACGATTTTCGCGGCGTATCCGAAGCTCATGGCGGTGTACGAAGCCGTGCTCGATCACGCCGGCGTGAAATCCTGGAACGCGAAAGCGGCTTGAGCACTTCGGTGCTTCGCGCGCTCGTTCCAATCTGCCTGTTTGCCGCCTCAATAGCGGCGCAGGCGCAATATCCCTCGCGTCCTATCCTGCTCGTTGTGCCGTACACGGCGGGCAGCGATGCCGATCTGGCCGCACGCAATCTCGCCCAGCACGCGTCGAAGTACCTGAACGGGCAATCGATCGTCATCATGAATCAGCCCGGCGCTTCCGGCGCGATCGGCACGATAGCCGTGCGCGATGCGGCACCTGACGGTTACCGCCTGCTGCTGTCGCGCATCGCATCGCAGGTGATTTTGCCGGCGACCGACCGCAAGACCGCGTACGGCGCGAACGATTTCACTTTCCTGTCGGTGCTCGAAGTCAATCCATACGTGTGCGCGGTGAAGAGCGACACGCCGTATCAGTCGATGAAGGACCTGATTGCCGATATCCGCAAGCGCCCGGGCAAGCTCAACTTCGCGACCGTTGGCGACGGCACGTTGCAGAACTTCGGCCCGCAATATCTGTTCAGCCTCGTCGGCTTACCGAAAGACGCGGCGACCGGCATTCCGTATAAGGGCTCGGGCGATCTCACCGTGTCGCTGCTCGGCGGCCAGACGCAATTCGCATGCAGCAATCTCGGCGCGCTGCTGCCGCATTTCCGCTCGGGCGCATTGCGGCCGCTGATGACGACGATGCGCGAACCGCTGAAGGATTTTCCGGCAGCGCCGACTGCGCGCAGCCTCGGCTGGCCGGAGATGGAGAAGCTCGCCGCGTGGTCCGCACTCGCAGGGCCGAAGCGCTTGCCGGCCGACGTCTCCGCGCGCTGGACCGATGTGTTCGTCAAACTGGCTCGCGACTCCGCATGGCTCGCCGGCGTCGAGGCGATCGGCGGCATTCCCGCGGTGCGCAGTCCTGCCGACAGCGACAAGTTCGTGCGCGATCAATATCAGTTTTACGAGCAGCTCGCCGAGCGGCTCGGCCTGCGCCAATAACGCAACCGCCATCCATGCAATGACAACCACCGCGCCGCGTCCGCTCATCTGCGTGTCCGCGAACGCGATGGAGGCTGCGCACATGCGGCATTTGTTGCATGGCACCGGCGAGCGCAACGTGCATGCGCTGATGAAAATGGTCGATTGCATTCCCGTCTTGATGCCGCCGGTCGGCGCCGCGGTAAACGTCGATGACCTCGTCTCGCGCATGGATGGCTTCGTGCTCACGGGCGGCCGTGCGAACGTCGAGCCGCATCATTACGGCGGGCCCGAATTCCCGGACGATGAAGTGATCGACCCCGGCCGCGATGCGCTTGTGCTGCCGCTCGTGCGCGCGTGCATCGCGAAGCGCGTGCCGGTGTTCGGCATCTGCCGCGGCATCCAGGAAATCAACGTCGCGCTCGGCGGTTCATTGCATTACCGCATTCACCAGGTGCCCGGCAAAAACGATCACCGCCGGCCGCAGCGCCAGGACGTCACGACCGAAGAAATTTTTCGCTTGAATCACATGGTCAAGCTAACAGCGGGCGGATTGTTCCAGCGCCTGACCGGTCACGACGAAACGATGGTCAATTCATTGCATGGGCAGGGCGTCGATCGTCTCGGCGACGGACTTGTTGTCGAAGCGACCTCGCCCGACGGCGTCGTCGAAGGGTTGCGCTATAACGATGATTCGCAGTTCATTGTCGGCGTGCAGTGGCATGCGGAGTGGCAGCCCGACGAGCATGAACTATCGGGTGCGCTGTATACCGCGTTTGGTGATGCAGCGAGGAAGAGGGCGGCCAGCCGCGGTTAAGCGTAACTGGCCTTGATATGCGCAGCGGCTAGCGGCCGCTTTCGCTCCAAGTTTTCGCTACGTTTTCAGAAAAGCGCTTCGAGCGCCGCAAAGTCGATCGGCTTGACGAGGTGATGCGAAAAGCCCGCCTCGATGGCGCGCCGCTTGTCCTCTTCCTGGCCCCAGCCCGTGAGTGCAATCAACGTCATTTTTTCGCCCCAGCCTTCCGCGCGGATACGTCGGGCAGCTTCATAGCCGTCCAGCCTTGGCATCCCGATGTCCAGGAAGATGACATCCGGTCGATCGGACGCCGCTTTTTCCACCGCTTCAAGGCCATCGCAGGCAATGCTGACGGTATGGCCCGCCATCTTCAGCAGCATGGCGAGCGTATCCGCCGCATCGCGATTGTCATCGGCGACCAGAATTTTTTGCGGCGACCGGAAAGCAGCAGTCACGTTACCCCGCGCGCCGCAGGGCGCCTGAGCATCTTTCACCGCGTTATGAAGCGGAAGGTGCAATACAAATTCACTGCCCTTGCCGATGCCTTCGCTTTTGGCTTCGATGCGTCCGGTATGCAGTTGCGTAAGGCGCTGAGCGAGCGTTAATCCGATACCGAGCCCACCCTGGGTGAGCGACGCCGTGTTCTCCGCCTGAGTGAACATTTCGAATATTGCAGAGAGCATCTGCTCCGCAATGCCAACACCGTTATCACTTACGCGTACCAGGACCTCACCGTCCTGAGTTTCGACTGCAAGCGTAATTTTTCCGCCCGTTGGCGTGTACTTAGCGCTGTTATTGAGAAGATTCGCCACGACTTGCGCCAGCCGGATCAGATCGCCGTTGACGAGCAGCGGCCGATGCGGAACCGTAATTGTGAGCTCGTGGGCGCGGGCATCGATGAGCGGACGGCTTGTTTCCACGGCGCCTGAGATGACTTCCGAGATTGCGATCGGGACGAGTTGCAAATCGATCTTGCCCTGAGTGATGCGAGCGAGATCCATCAAGTCGTCTACCAGCCGGACCAGGTGCTGGACCTGCCGGTCAATGACTTCACGCCCCCACTTGAGTTCCATTTCTCCCGGTTCGGCCATCCGGAAAACCTGCACAACGTTCTGGATTGGCGCGAGAGGATTGCGCAGTTCGTGCGCGAGGGTGGCCAAAAATTCGTTCTTGCGGCGGTCGGTGTCGCGCAGCGCCGCTTCGATGCGCTTGCGGTCGGTGATGTCGTTGAATACCAGCAGCATCCGCGCCGCGCCTTCGAACGGCATCGGGCTCGCGTTGACCATCACGGTTCTGCGTCCGATCGACGGAAAATCGCACTCGAGTTCCGCCGCTTGAAATGTGCTTTTATCGGTGACGCTGGTTTTAAGCGAAGCCCACACATCACGCTCTTTCCAATCGCACTTGCCCAAATCCGGCAGCGGCACGCCATGGGCTTGCTCGCGCGTGATCTGAAGCAGCGTATAGAACGCCGAGTTGGCAGTCTGCACTTTCAGCTGTGCATCGAGAACCACCAACGGCTGAAATACCGTATTCAGGATCACTTTTGTATATTCGCGTTCGTAAATCGCTTTGTCGATGCTTTCCCGAAACGCAGTTACGTTCGTCAGGGTGATGATGGCGCCGTCTGTGTGTACGCCGCCCGTCGCGTAAGGGGCGATGCGCGCGACGAACCAGCGATAGCCATCGCGGATTTCGCGGCGCACCGGCAATCCGTCCTCAATCACACGCTCACACAACGCCTGAAAATCGGCTGCTTTATTTAATAAATTGATTTCGCAGGAGGGCCGGCCGATATCCGCTGGTGTTATACGAAGCGCCGCGCCGGCAGCGATGTTGAAGCTGGTCACTGCAAGATTGCGGCCAACGACGATGATCGGCATGTCGATGGCATCGAAAATACTGCTCATGCCGGCGTCGGGCTGTGCGGGATCTGCGGCGGTGAGTCGCGAATCAGGCATGAAACCGGCGCCTGCAACCGACGCGACGGTGACCGGGTTATCGCAAATCACTTAGACGGATCCGTGATACAGCGTGCGGCTTCGCTGCAGCACGGCTTCGGCAACGACGGGTAAGCTTTGCCTCAGAGCGAGAAGCAGGGCCTGGGAGCGCGGCATTTTGAACGGCGATGTCTGGCGCGACAGCAGCCGTGCTTCAAGCACGCGCGCTTCATCGGAGCCGACTGTCTCGCGCAAGGCGTCCGCCACTGCGCGTTCGAGGCGGTGGTAGTCTTCGACCGGAATGAGATGCGAGTGGTTTTCACCCAGCCTCGGCAGCATGCGGGAGTGAACGTCGCCGCTGAAATTATCCATGACGAACGAGCAGAAAATGGCAATCTCGTGCTCATGCGCGAGCTGGTCGAACATATCCTCGAGACTCATGCTGGCCGCGACGTCGCCGCGTTCCCAGAGAATATTGACCATCTCCCCCCACCAGCGGACTTTCGGATAGGCGCCCCCGCCGTGGGCCTTTGCGATGACGTCGGCAGCCAGGCCAAGAAATACCGGTGCATCCGGCATGGCATCTTGCATGAATTGAGGCAGCAGGTTGTCGGCATCCACGACGGTCAACTGACCGCGGTCCAGTGCTGCCTTGACATCGACGCCCTCTGCTTCGAGGCGCGGACGAAACGCATTCCAGTGAGGCACGGTCGGAACTAATATGATTCCCTCGCCATTTGCAATAGCGGAGGCGGCGAACCGGCATACGGCGCGATTCAGGAACTGCTGGTCCTGGTAGAGCTGAACGATGTGATCGGACTGCGCCGCGGAATCGAGAAGCGAGGTCCATGGCTGGTGCGCGGTTGCATGCGCGGCATGACAATGCCCGTGCGCTCCCGCGCTCATAGCTTCAACCGATTCCTGCTCGAATTTGACTTTGCTATTCACTGACCTTCTCCCCTCACTGAACGATCGGATGGTGGCCGGCAACGTCCAGATTCGGCTATGGATGGTCAGGGCACGCGACCTTTTTTGATTCTGTAAACGGGTCGTAACAAATCTTAACGCACTCTCCTCGGGTCTCATGTAGGAGCAACGACTACGTGAGCGTAGGTTTTTAAAAATATGTCTCTATCATGTGGGTTAAGCGTCCGAATTATGGGACTCGATCAAGCGTCGAGCTCAGGCCGGGTGGATTGTTGCAGCGCAAGACCGGTCACGGCGAGATGATCGCTAATTCGTTGCATGGGAAGGGCGTCGATCGACATGGCGACGGGCTCGTGGTGAAGGGGCTGCGCCCGACGGCGTCGTCTACTGTCCGCTAAAATCGAGAATCAACATCTCCCTGGAAGGATAGCAATGCCGACATCGGTACGCGCACGGCTGCGCGCAAGACTGAATACGGGCCCAATGATTATCGCGCCGGGCATCTCCGATGCATTCGGTGCGCGCCTGGTAGAGCAGGCCGGATTCGAGGTCGCGTATCTGGGCGGCAACAGCACCTCCGCATTGCTTTTAGGGCAACCCGATTTTGGGCTCATCGACCTGACTCTGATTACGCAGCATGCGCACAGGGCTGCCTCCTGTATCGATATCCCGCTGGTGTGCGACGCGGACACCGGCTTTGGAAATGTCGTCAACGTTCGACATACCGTTCAGGAATTCGAAGCGGCCGGCGTCGCAGCGATACACATCGAGGACCAGGTGTCACCGAAGCGCAGTGGACATATGCCGGGATCGCGCGAGGTTATCGAGTTTGGAGAAGCTGTTCGCAAGATCGAGGCCGCGGTTGCCGCGCGTCGCGATCCGGATTTCATCATCATCGCGCGCACTGACGCGGCGCCCGGCCATGGACTTGATGAGGCGATAAAGCGCGCGCAAGCGTTTCGAAACGCCGGCGCGGACATGTGTTTCGTCGAATTGAAAACCACGCCGACCGTATTGGAGGATTTGCGGCGCGTGACGGGGTCGGTCGATGCACCGTGCCTGGTCAATGTCGATGGCGGCGGCAAGCTCGGCCAGTTAGGCAAGGCGCAAATCGAAGCCGCCGGACTTCGCATGGCAATCTACCCGGGGCTCGGGCGGTACGCGGCGGGTTTCGCGGTCAGCGAAGCATTACATGTTCTTAAACGCGATGGGGACATCAACGCCCTGTCCGACCGCATGTTGACCATGCAGCAATACAACGACGTACTGGGCACAGGGGATTTCAACGAATGGGAACGCAAGTATCTTCGATGAAAACGAGTGCTTATCTCGCAGTGCGCAATTGCGTCTTCGCCGCGGCAGGTTTCTCGCTGCTGACTCTGAGCGCGGTGACTCGTGCGGCGGACCAGTCGTATCCAGTCAAGCCGATCCGATTCATCGTGCCTTTCCCTGCCGGCGGAAATGCGGATGCGATCGCGAGACCGCTTGCCGACAAACTTAATGAGCGTTGGGGCCAGCAAGTAGTCATTGATAACAGGGGCGGCGCAGGCGGGGTCATCGGCGAAAGCCTGACGGCGCAAGCCGCGCCTGACGGCTACACGATTCTTTATGTGTCGATCTCCCATGCGGTCAATCCGAGCTTGTACAAGAAGCTTCCCTACGATCCTATAAAGGATTTCGAGCCCGTGGTATTGGCGGTCTCGGTGCCCAACATGCTGGTCGTGCACCAAGGCGTCGCGGCGCGCTCGGTCGGTGAACTCATTGAAATGGCAAAAGCCCGGCCCGGCCAGCTTAATTACGGCTCTTCCGGCAACGGCACTTCGCAGCATCTTGCGGGCGAGCTTTTCAAGCGCAGGGCGGGCGTCGATATCGTGCGCGTGCCGTATAAAGGCAGCGCGCTGGCAAGTGTTGATTTTCTGGCAGGCCGCCTCGAGATGATGTTCGATGTCATTACGAATTGCGTGCGCTACGTGGCGACAGGGCGCGTACGCGCGCTGGGAATCACCAGCACAAAGCGCTCCAGTCTTTTTCCGAACGTGCCGGCGATTGCGGAAACGGTGCCCGGTTACGATCTCACGGGCTGGCAGGGCATATTGGTTCCGGCGCGGACACCGCCCGCCATTATCAAGCGGCTGAACGAAGCGCTCGTGGATATTCTCAGAAGCAAGGACGTCCGCGATAAATTCATGAGTATTGGCGCCGATCCTGTTGCCGGCACGCCGCAGGAATTCAAGGCATTGATTGCGTCGGAAATAATTCGCTGGAAAGACGTGATGAAACAGGCGGGAATCGAGGCGGAGTAAGCAAGCCGCGTGCAGCGATCACCTCGTCGCCAATCACGCAGTTTTCGATACCACCGTCGTGCGATGCATGAGCCGCGGGGTTGATGCGGCGTAATCGAAGGTCGCCTTGTGCTGCGTGCTGCAGTCGTCCCACATCACCAGATCGTTCTTGCGCCAGTTGTGCAGGTAGGTGAACTCCGGCTTCACGCATTGCGCGGTGAGCTCGGCGATCAGGTCGCGGCTCTCGTCTTCGGGCAGGCCGAGAATGCGCACGGTGTAGCCTTCGGTCACGTACAGGCATTTGCGGCCGTTGATTGGGTGCACGCGCACCAGCGGATGGACGGCTTCGGGTTCGGCTTTGACCTCGGCGTTGTAGTCTTTCTTCAGGCCGGATTCCAGGGTCTTGTTCAGGCGCTGGATGACGCTGTGCAGCGCCTGCAGCCCGTCGAGACGCTTCTTCATGGATTCGGGCAGCGCGTCATACGCTGCTGAAGTGCTCGCAAAGTTGGTTGCGCCGAGCACGCGTCCGTCGACCGTCGGCACTTGCAGCGCGCGCAGCGCCGAGACCGCGTGCGGATTCGGAAGATAGGCGCCATCGGTGTGCCAGAAGATGCCGGCATCGTAACTGCCGAT
The DNA here is from genome assembly GCA_028292435.1 of Betaproteobacteria bacterium. GTDB lineage: Bacteria > Pseudomonadota > Gammaproteobacteria > Burkholderiales > SG8-41 > PALSA-1004. Next base: position 28,845 of record JAQGMI010000055.1, on the reverse strand, counting down.
GTGTTTGCCGTCTTTCTTGATGTTGGAGACGACGAAAATCTCCGGATGATCGACATGGAGCTGGCTGGTGAGTTTCAGCTTGCGCAGCTCGCCGAACCGCGCGCTGAAGCGAATATGATCTTCGTCGCTTAATTCCTGGCCGCGAAGATAAATGACTTCGTGCTGATAGAAGGCCGCGCTTATCTGCGCAAACGCTGCGTCGTCGAGTGGTTTCGTCAGATCGGCGCCGATGATTTCAGCGCCCAGCGCGGCACCGGAGGGTTTGACTTGAATGGGCATGCAAAATTTCCGTGCTGTGGACGAGCCGCTCGCGGTGTGCACAGCGGCTGCAGGAATTTCGCATTTAGCGGTAATGGCCGGCCTGTGTCAATCCGCTCGTCGCGTTGCCCGTCTGCGACAGGTTACTTTCCCAATTGTGCGTATGCATCGCGCCATCGCAAAGGAGGAGCAGCATCACTAAATTTTCGATTGATTCTTGTTTGCTGTTGGTAGTCAGCGGCGCGCATGCGCCGACGCTCTCGCTCCGGTTACATTTAAAATCGGCGAGACGTTCATCAACAGCTTAATGGCGTGCAATGCAATGCCGAATGGCAGCCGAACGAGTTAAGTGATGAGGGCGTTGCACACGGTTCTGGAGAGAGTCATCGAGGCGCCGGATAGCTGGACCGAGTTGCCAGTAATCGTCGGGATGTCGAACCGGACATCGCCCTCCCAATGAGGTATCGGCGGTTCGGATCCCTGAGTTCTCGTAGCGTCTCGTCCAACCAAAGGCGCTATTGGCCGGAGGATGGCGGCTTCGCTAAAATTCCGCTGCCCGTATCTGCGGTTTCCATTGGTTTTTCTGGTTTTACGTCCATAGGCCTGAATACAATTTGCTGGCCTTCGGGCTTTGTCATATCTATAGCCTTGTTGCTACCCATTTGGACTTGAATGAACGCCGGATATTCATAAGCGGCGCCATTATTGTGGTCAATGATTGCCCCGATTCCGCCGCCGAAAAGTATGTTCCCGAACATCGATCCTTTAGTTGCCGATACTACTGACGCGCGTCCAACTTCCAAACTCTCTTTCTTGCAAAGAACCTGAAGGTCGTCATTTGAGCGCGTAATGGTCGTAGATCCGGGACTGTTCAGAAACCACTTTCCCTTATTATTCGTCAGCTCACATGCGCTACCGGTAACTTCCTTTGCCGCGCTATCCACAGTCTGGACAGACACGCTTTGATTCGTCGTGCCGGTAATTGAGGCGCAACCTACGACAGTCACAAGTAATGGCACACTAAGCAATAGGCGCAAGCAAGCGAATCTCATTTGATCTCTCCCTTTTCTTGTTTGTTTTTTGAAACTATTCCCAGCCGAGCTAAACACTTTTGTATGACTTCGGCATTATACCCACCGGGACGCCCGACAATAGTCGGCCGTAGCTAACAACGGTGATTGATTTAATATTTAAGTTAGCGCCTGGATAAATGCAGGTTTATCGTCGGCGTGTGGTGGCAGCAGGCAAAGCATGAACTGGCATCGCCGCCGTGGTCCTTGTTCCAGTTATCAGAAAATTCCGAAGTTCGAGCAAGGCCGTTTAAGTAGAACGTGTGTCGCCTGATACTATTACTGCTGCTTTCGTCGAAGTTTTAAACAGCGGCTAGCTGCCGGACGCTCGCGGCGCATCGCAAGTGAAAAGGCAGGAAGGAGCCACATCATGAATAATAAGATTCAAACAGTGTCAGTTGTTATCGGCATTGCGCTGGCCAGTGCTGTCCATGCCCAGACTCCGTCACGCGACGTGTCCGCCGATGCGTCGAAATATCCGACACGATTGATTCGGATGACCGTCGGCTTCACCGCGGGCGGCGCGGTCGATGTATCAGGGCGCGTGATCGCGCAGCGCCTGTCGGAGGCGTTGGGTCAATCGGTCATCATCGACAACCGCCCGGGCGCGGATGGCATCATTGCGGCCGAGCTCGTCGCGAAATCGCCGCCCGATGGCTATACGCTCTCCTACGTGAGCTCCGGCCACACGATGAATCCGCCGTTTCGAACGAAGATGCCGTATCACCCGCTGAAGGATTTTGCGCCGGTGTCGATGGTGGCAGTCGGTGCGCAAACGCTGGTCGTCAATCCGTCATTGCCTGCGCGCAACGTCAAGGAGCTGGTGGCATTGGCGCGCACCCGGCCTCACCAGATTAATTTTGCGTCGTCCGGTGCGTTCGGCCCTACGCATCTCGCGGGAGAGTTGCTCAAATCGCTCGCGGGAATCGATATCGTTCACGTGCCCTACAAAGGCGGCGGCCTGGCGGTGAACGACGTTATCGCCGGCCAGTGCGAGATGACGTTTATCGGCGCGCCTGTGAGCCTGCCCCACGTTCGCACCGGCCGCCTTCGTTTGCTCGCGGTCACCACCGCAAAGCGCATGTCCACGCTGCCCGATGTGCCGACCGTTGCCGAGTCCGGCTACCCCGATTTCGATGTTGTCGCATCTTATTCAGTGCTCGCACCGACGGGCACGCCGGCGGCGATTGTTTCGCGGCTCAGCGGCGAGCTTGCAAAAATCGCCGGTCAGCGCGATATTCGCGAGAAGCTCGCGACGCTCGGCATTGAGCCGGTGGGGAGTACGCCGGAGCAGCTCACGGCGACGATGCAGGCGGAACTCGCGAGATGGACGAAGCTCGCGCAGAGTTTGGGGCTTAAGCAGGAGTGATTGCGACGACCTAAAACCGCTTAATGCACGGACAGTGGCGTGCATCTTTCAGTGAGGAGCCGGTCGTACACATCTCCGACGGCCTGATCGAAGGGACGATCGAGCGGATAGTCATTCAAAAACGTTTCATCATGGAACGCAGCCCCTGAGTCTCCGGAAACCAAGCTGCTTCCAAATAAAATATCGCAATCTCACCGGGCCAGGATTACTCCGTCATGGAATCAATGCTGTTTTCACCGCTCACCATCCGCGGCCTCACGTTGCGCAATCGCATTGTGGTCTCGCCGATGCTTACGTATTCAGCTATAAACGGCTATACGAACGACACACACCTTGCGCATCTCGCGAAATTCGCAGTCGGCGGTGCGGGGCTGGTGTTTGTCGAATCGACGAAGATCGATCCGCGCGGCTGTTCGACGCCGCGCGATCTCGGGCTGTGGAAGGATGAGTTCGTTCCGGGGATGCGCCGCATTGTCGATCTGGTGAAGTGCTACGGCGCCGCATGCGCGATTCAGCTCGGACACTCCGGCCGCAAGGCGCGCCGCTCGGTGCCGTGGGAGGGACGCACGCCGCTCAAAAATTTCCCCGGCGTCGATCACGGGGAGCAGTGGGATCTCATCGCTCCCAGCCCGATCCCTCATGCGGAAGCATACGAGGCGCCGCGCGAGATGACGCACGCGGACATCGCCGAAATGGTCGATGCGTGGTCGCAGGGCGCGCGCCGCGCTGAAGAGGCGGGCTTCGATGTCATGGAGATCCACGGTGCGCATGGCTATCTCATCCACCAGTTTCTGTCGGCCACGGCGAATAAGCGCACGGACCGGTATGGCGGCTCGCTCGAGAACCGCATGCGTTTCGCGGTAGAGGTCGTGCGTGGCGTGCGTCGTTATTGGCCGGAGCAGAAGCCGCTGTTCCTGCGCATCTCCGCGACCGATGAAATCGACTGGACCATTGAAGACAGCGTCGCACTCGCGCGCACGCTCGGCGAGCATGGCGTTGACGTGATCGATTGCAGCGCCGGCGGCATGCTGGATTCGGGGCCGGTCACCAATCCAGTCGAGTACGGCTATCAGGTCAAGTATGCGAAAGCGGTTCGCCACGGTTCAGGCGTGAAGTCGATGGCCGTCGGCATGATTGTCCACGCAGATCAGGCCGAAGAAATTTTGCAGGCAGGCGAAGCCGATCTCGTCGCGCTAGGCCGCGAATATCTTGTCAATCCAAATTGGGCGCTCGACGCAGCGCTCAAGCTCGGCATCCCCGCGCCTTATGCGCAACTGCCGCCGGTGTTCGGCCATTATTTGAGCAGGCGGCAGCGCGCGTTCAAGGACGTGCGCAACTCGACGTGGCAGATGGGCATTCGAGGCGACGGGAAATAACCGCGAGGGAGCGAATGCGACCGCATTCGCCGGCATGAAGTAAAGCCGCCAGCGCTTACGCCGGCAGGTTCGCCTTCAGAAACGCTCTCACATGCCGCACCACGAGCGAAATTTTGTCCTTCGCGTCGTTCCACGGAAAGAAACTCATTTGCGCATTCGGCGCGAGCATCGCACTTTCAACCGCGACGGCATACGGATGCGGCGGCGTGTCGTCGGGCAGGATAAGAACCGGCGTCTGGCAACTGCGCACGAAGTCGCGCGACACGCTCAGCACGAAATCGGGATTGTTCTTGTACATCTTCGTCAGAAATTTATCGACCATCTCCATCGAGAGATCGGGCCGCCGCGCAACCAGTTGCGGGCCCCAGGCCTTCATGTTGTTGTCGTAGAAGAGATCGCGCTTCTCCGGACGCGAGCCGCTCGGGTTGGCAAGCACGGCCGCGACGATGCGGTCGGGTGCGCGTCTCATCAGGTTCCAGATGAACGGCGCGCCGATGCAAAAGCCCATCACCATGAATTTTTTGATGCCGAGGTGATCCATTAGTCCCAGATGATCGTCGGCGTACGACTCCCACGGGCGATCGATCTCGAGCGGGCCGGATGACTCGCCGCCATTGGCGTTGCGCTGGTCCATCGCGATGCAGCGGCATTCGTTCTTGAACTCCGCCATCGGATTGAACGGCGCCTTGGTGGCAAGGTAGGGAATGACCGAGTTCAAGCCGCCGCCGGCAATAATCAGCGTCGGAAAACCGGAGCCGGCCTCTTCGTAATGGATACGGACACTGCCTTTTTCATAAAACGGCATGGCAATCACTCCTTGCACGAGCGCGCGCGGCGCTTGCGATCTTTTTATTGATCAGGATTTACTGGTGGTGCGGATCCCAAGATTACACCGGCTTAGAATCGAGCCGCCACCTTTTTCGTCCGGGCCGGCGGTGACAATTTTATGTAACACAAGTTTTATAAGCGGGCTGCGTGAAGTAAGATGTGCCGCTTTCCTATCTTACCAAGCGAAAAATGAGCACGTTCCCATCGAGTACTTCGCGCAGCAAAGCACCTCTCATTATATTTCTCCTGATTATCATCGCGGCCCTATGCGCCGGCGCTTGGTACTTCCGGTCGCGGTTCGAATCGGAGCCGCCGCAAATCAGTCTCACCCCCAACGTTGACGCGGTAGGCCTTGCGCCGATCGAGTTGCAGGTCACCGACAAAGGGGCGGGTTTGAAGTCGCTGTCGGCGACGTTGACGCAAGGTGGGACCGTCCTCCCTCTAGCCGACGAACAGTTCGGCCAGCCCGCGGCCGAAAAAAAGATCACGCTCTCGCTCGCGAAGAAGCCTGGCATCAAGGAAGGGCCGGCGGTGCTTCGCATCACCGCGCGCGACGCGTCGCTGTCGCATTTCTTCAAGGGCAATGAAGCCGTCCTCGAAAAAAATGTCGCGATTGACATCACGCCGCCCACACTCGATTTGATCGCCGATGACCGCTATGTCAATTTCGGCGGCGTCGGCGTGATCGTCTATAAGCCCTCGGACGACACAGCGACGAGCGGCGTGAAGATGGGGGATTACTTTTTTCCGGGCTTTGCAGGGCAGGTGAAAGACCATCCCGATTACTTTCTCGCCCTCTTTGCGCATCCTTACAGCGCGCCACCGGAAGCGCGCCCCACGCTCATAGCCACCGACAAGGCAGGCAACACGCGCGAAATGCGGATTGCGTACGAGCTGAAGAATGTAAAGTACAAGAAAAGCACGATCGCGCTTAGCGATAATTTCCTGCAGAACAAGGTGGTGCCATTGATCGAAGATGTCGCCGCGCGGCAGGGCACGCCCAAAGATCAATTCATTGCCGTCAACAAGACACTGCGCAAGGTGAACGAGGACAAAATCATCGAGATCACGAAGCAGGCGACGCCGCAGATGCTGTGGGACGGCGCTTTTGCCCAGCTCAGTAACTCGAAAGTGGAAGCGAACTTCGCCGACGCTCGCACCTATACTTATAACGGCGAGCCGGTCGACAGTGCTTACCATCTGGGTTACGACTTGTCGGTCACGAAGAATTACCCGGTCGAAGCGTCGAACGCCGGCAAGGTAGCGTTTACCGGCCCACTCGGTATCTACGGCAATGCTGTGATCATCGATCACGGTCTCGGCCTGTTCACGCTGTACGGGCACTTGAGCGCGATTGACGCCAAGGTCGGCGATTCAGTCACGAAGCGCCAGGCAATCGGCAAAACCGGCGAGACCGGGCTGGCCGCCGGCGATCATCTGCACTTCGGCGTTTACCTCGACGGCTTGGCAGTGCTGCCGGTCGAGTGGTGGGACCAGAAGTGGATTGACGACAACATCACGCCGAAGCTCGCCGGGCGAAGCGGGCAGGAAATTGCCGAAGCGCAGCAGGTGAAAGGCAAGGGGAAGGTGAAGGTCAAGACGGGCAAGGGCGCGCGGCGCCGAAAATAAAGTCGAGCCGGACGAGCGTCCGCTTCCGACGAAGCCTCGAACCCGGCCGCGATTACTCGTTCTGAATAATCGCGAGGATATTGCCTTCGCTGTCCTTGAACCAGGCGGCGCGCGCGCCACCGCCGGTATAAACGTCTCCATCCCTTTTCATTTCCGGCAGATCGTATTGCTCGAACTCAACGCCGCGCGACTTCAGTTCCGCCACTTCGCGCGCGACATCGTCGACAGACCAGAATGCCTGGCTGGCCTTCGATGTGCCGGCGTTCGGCGTCGGATACATGAAACACGCCGTGCCCTTGCCGAATTCATAAACGACGCCGCCATTGATTTCCTGCTTCGCCTTTAGGCCAAGCTTTTGTTCGTAGAACTGGCGCGCACGCGTGATGTCAGTTGCGGGAATATACGAATACATGGGCGAGCTTTGCATCATGATTAACCTCCAGCGAGTGTCGTGACAATCGGTTTCGGAAAATTCAATTATCCAAGCCGAACGGTGTCATCACGAATCAGCATTGTCGGGTTTTTTGTGTAAGACGAAACCGACGCGATGTGGTTTCGTCCGCGTCCGCTAGAATGCGGGCTCCCTCGCGGCTAAGCGCTTGATTTATTTCCCCCAGTGCTCCGATGGAATTCTTTGTGGCGACCCCGGTCAAACGGCCTTGCCGCAAGCGTCTTTCGTTACCGGTTACAAAAACACTTTTTAAGGAGCCACAACCATGAAGAAATTCTTAGTCACTTATCTCGCACCCGCTTCGGTGATTGACGACTGGCAGAAAACCGATGCCGCGATAAGGAAGCCGGCCGAAGAGAAGATGATGGCCGAATGGAAAAAATGGATGGGCGATCACAGCAAAATTTTTGTTGATAGAGGGGCCGGCGTCGGCAAGACCAAGCGCGTCACCGGACAGGGCACGGCTGACTTGAGAAATGACACGATGCTCTATTCGATCGTGGAAGCAGAATCACACGATGTGGCGGCAAAAACATTTGAAGGCCATCCGCACTTCCAGATCCCGCAATCCTCAATCGAGATTTCGGAGATTAGTTCGCACGGGATGTGAGAGCGGAGCACTTCGGTTGGTTTAACTTGTGAAGTGGCGTTCGCCCCTACTCAGCGAAGCCATTTCGTGGAAATTTATAAATGACCAGCTAGTCAACTTTAATGCCGACGTCCTTGATGATTTTCGTGCACGTCGCGATCGCCTCGCGCATGATTTCCCGGAGCCGCTCGGGCATCGCGTACCCCGAAAAATATCGAAGTCGAATGTTCAGTTGCGGCATCTTGCCCCTCCTTTTGCGGCAACGGTTCCGCAGCGGGTGTCTCATCACGCCGCCGTTGCCCAGCGCCGGATATCGAAGTCGTCGGGTACGGGAAGAATCAGGCTTTCGCGCGGGCCCAGCAGTTCGCGATTGGCATGGCCTTCGCCGGTCAAGTCTTCGGCGAACAGCACATCGCCGGGACCGAAACAGCGTTTGCCGCCGCCGCAGCTGATCTCCACCGCGCCGTAAATCATGATCACGAATTGCCGCTGCTTGGGACAATGAAATTCTTCGGAGCGGCCGAGCGGTGTCTCGCGGAATGACACGCCCGTCGTCGGTACCAGCGCGGATCGCAGCGAGACGCGTTTACCGGCGAGCAGTTCGTCCATGGGTACGATCAGGTCCTCGAAGTGCGAGCGGCCGTCCTCCCCGGTGTAGATACGGCTTATTTTCTTGTGCGGCATGTGGAATCCTTGTTCATTTATTTGAACGAGGCCGGAAAATCCCAGCCTGACGCCATTCCCTGCTGTGGTGCCTTATTTCGTTTGTGGGTCCGCGCGGGGGCACATCGACACGGTTCCCTTGTTATCTACGCACGATTTATAACAGGCTTTCTTGTCCGGACAGCGCAATTCATCACACCGCTTGTCGCAATGAGCCCAATACACGGCGCCCGATGCCAATATGATTCTGGAACTCTGATTTGCACTGCCTTGAGGCTGGGCGGAAACGGTTGCGGACAGAAACGCGCACAAAAAACCGACCATCAACTTACGCATCGACTACATCTCCCCTGAAGTTATTACGCCATGCGCATTGGATGCCGTCATGGCAATCTTTTTTTAATTACTGCTGCTACGCGAACATAAAATCGCCGCCGCTCACGTGCAGGGTCTGGCCGGTGATGAAACCGCCGCCGGGGCCGCACAGGAAGCGCACCACGGCGGCAATTTCTTCCGATTCGCCCCTGCGCCCCAGCGGGATCGTGATGTTGGCGTCCGTGCGAATACTGCGGTGCGCGGGCCGCGTCGTGTTGATGCTGCCGGGCGATACGCAGTTCACGCGGATGCCGTCGGCAGCCAGTTCTTTCGCCAGCGCGCGCGTAAGTCCGACCAGCCCGTTCTTCGCCGTCGTATTGTGCGCTTTACGATTGCCGCCCTGCAGGACCGCGTCGCCGCCAATGGTGATGATGTTGCCGCGCCGGTTCGCCAGCATCGAAGGCAGGCAGGCCTTGATGCAGTGAAACGAGCCGTCGAGCGTGATCGACATCGTGTTGCGCCATTCTTCGAAAGTCATGTCCTTGAAGAGGATCTCTTTGCGCTGGGAAGCATTGAGGACGAGGATGTCGATTTTGCCGAAGCGCTTCATCACGCCTTCGCCCATCGCGCGCACCGCGTCAGCATCCGAGATGTCGGCGAGAAAAATTTCGGCGTCGCCGCCCGCCGCGCGAATTTCCTTCGCCACGGCTTCGGCGTCTTCGCGCGATTGCAGTGTGTTGATTGCAACGGCTGCGCCTGCCGCCGCGAACGCCAGCGAGATCGCACGGCCGATATTTTTAGCGCCGCCGGTGACGAGCGCGACCTGGCCCGCGAGTTCGCGTCCTTCGGCGGGTAGCCCCAGTGCTGCCATGCATGTCTCCTTGCGCCGGAACGCCGGCGATAAAATGTTGCGTTAATCTGTCGCGATTATACGGTCCCATGTCGTTCGACAAGCAGCGCGCTCGCAGTATCATCGCTGCCTTACCGTTTCATCATGTTATGAACTCTTTAGGACCTCGTCATGAAATCTGAATTAGCAGCACTGCTGCTTACCGCAATAGGCTGCATGTCGGCTCACACTGTGTTCGCCGCTTATCCCGAACGGCCGCTGCGCATGATCGTGCCGTCCGCGGCCGGCGGCCAGCCCGACACCAATTCGCGGCTCGTCGCCGCCGAGCTTAGCAAGCAGATCGGCCAGCAGGTCGTGGTGGACAACCGCCCCGGCGCCAGCAGCACGATTGGTTTCGAGGCGGTCGCGAGGGCACAGCCGGATGGCTATACGATTGGTTACGGCGGATTTCCACTGGCGACGAATCCGAGCCTGCTCGCCAAAGTCCCGTACGACGTGAATAAGGATTTCCGGATGGTGATCCTGACGAACGTCTCGCCGAACATGATCGCCATCACGCCGGCGCTGCCCGTGAATTCGATATCGGAGCTGATTGCTTACGCGAAGCGCAACCCCGACCAGTTGATGTTCGGCTCCACCGGCAGCGGCAGCACGATGAACCTCAGCATGGAGCTCTTCAAGATTTTGACGAGCACGCGGATGGTGAACGTGCCGTACAAAGGCATGCAGCAGGTCATCACCGAAATCATCGGCGGCCGCCTTCAGCTCATGTCCGACAATGTGACTTCAGTGCTGCCGCATGTCACGGCAGGGCGGCTGCGCGCGCTCGGTGTCACGGGTCCGCGGCGAATTCCGCTCGCGCCGGACATTCCGACGGTGGCCGAGGCCGGCGTCGCGGGATATGAGATTACTGCGTGGGGCGGCTATATGGCGCCGGTAGGAACGTCCGCGCCCGTTGTCGCCAAGCTCAATGCGGAACTCAACAAGGTCATCGCTTCGCCGGCTATCCGCGAACGCTGGGTGGCGCTTGGAATAGAACCGGTCGGCGGTACGCCCGAGCGTTTCGCCGAGCATGTCAGAAAAGAAACGGCGAAATGGACGGACGTGATCAAGCGCGCGGGCCTCAAGGGCGAGTGAGCGGGAGCGGCGTCGGCGCAAGGCCGGTTCCGGTGTGCGCGGCCGTCACTCCAGCTTCATCCCGATGTCTTTCACGATCTGCCGCCAACGAGTCACGTCGGCGAATACAAATTTCGCAAATTCCTCCTGCGTCATCGGGACGACTTCTCCGCCTTCGCGGGCGAATTGCTCTTTCAGTTGCGGCACCTGTAGCGCCTTGCGCAAAGTTTCGGCGAGCCGGTTGACGATATCGGGCGGCGTTTTGCCTGGCGCGGCGAGGCCCCAAAACTGCTCGCTCACGTAAGGGACGCCGCCTTCCGTAATGGTCGGGATCTCAGGTGCGAAACTCGAACGCTGAGCACCCGCAATACCGAGCGCCTTCAGTCGGCCCGCTTTAACCTGCACCAGCGCCGAAGGCAGTGTGGTTATCACCATTTCCACCTGTCCCCCGATGAGTTCGGTGAGGGCGGGGCCAATGCTCTTGTACGGAACGTGAACGATCTTGATACCGGCCAACTTCGCGAAGAGCTCGGTTGTCAGGTGATTGCTGCCGCCCGTACCGGAAGAACCGTAATTCAGTTCGCCCGGGCGCTTGCGCGCGAGCGCTACCAGTTCCTTAACCGACTTGATCGGCATCGAAGGGTGGACGACGACGATCATCGGGCTCTTCGCCATGATGCCGATATAGGCGAAATCACCGAACACATCGTACGGCATCTTCGCGCGAACCGCGGCGTTCGTCGTAAAGGACGTTTGTATCGTCAGGATGGTGTAGCCGTCCGGGTCTGCGTGAGCGACATACTCCGCGCCTATCATCGCGCCCGCGCCGGGCCGGTTGTCTACTACGAACCCCTGTCCGAGCATCGGGCCCATGACCAACGCGGTGGCGCGCGACAAGGTGTCGTTACTGGCGCCGGGCGCGAACGGCACCACCAGGCGGACCGGTTTCGCCGGGTAGGCAGGTGCCTGGCTCAGCGCATCAGCGCTTGCCGCGGTCGAAAGAATCATCGCAGCAGTTCGCAGCATTCGAGTATTCATAGCTGGAAGTCTACCTTGAATTGGCAGAGCGACTTGCCAACGCCCAAGTAACCAGGTCAGGTAAATTCAGCGCGATGCGAAATATAAATTTGCCACTGAGTTGATGCCGGCTCAACAGTCATCGCTCCACCGGCGATCCGCGAACGCTGAGTGGCGCTCGGGACAGAATCCGTCAGCGGCACGCCCGGGCGTTTCGCCGGGCACCTCCGGAAAGAAACCGCAAAATGGGCGGACGCGATCAAGCGCGAGTAATGATTGATAACAGTATCGATGGCGCCGCACATAATGCGGCGCCATCGGACTAACCCGCGCGTTTTAGGCGAGCGGCTTCACCGTCACGCTTACACGCGCTACGCTTGACGACTTTTTCTTCGGCGCGCGCCGACGAATGCCACCAGCCCAAGTCCGGCCAGCATCATTGCATAGGTGTCCGGCTCTGGTACTGCTGCGACGGACCGGGCAGCGGTCGACAAATCTTCGCTGCCCAACGTGATGTTGTCGAATGCTGCCAATGTCATGACGTTGACTGAAAAGAGGCTTTGATCGCCGCCGCCGTTAAAGTACGAAAGCAGCCCGGATTCGATCTGCGCCGTCGTGTTTGAAAATGAAATCGCGAAATTGGAATTAGAGGTTCCAGGCGTGAAATGGAAACCGGTACTATCGGCGGTAAGTGCAAAGAGATTTGTCAGCCCCGTCAATCCCGCAGCGAACGCATCAGGATCCGCAATTGCACCGGGCGCTATGTAGTTGCTGGCACTCCACGAGCTGCCGGGTGCCAGATGTGAAACCCCTTGCAAAGCAAAATTCATCGAGAAGATCGACCCTTGCGGAATCGGTTGACCTCCAAGCCCGCTCGTGCCGACGATGAGCGGATCGCGTGCCCTCGCTCGCGAGACTCCGCCGGTTCCTTGGCCGGGAGGAGGCACGCCAAGCTGCACCTCCGCGCTGGTCGTCTTGGTGATGGTCGTGTGCAGATTTCCGCCTGCTAGCGTTGTGCCTGATGCAGCCAAGCTCGCGCTTTGTACGGCCTGCGTGCCCGGAACCCGGTTCGACACGACCGTCGATGCGTCGTTCAACGTTTGATTAGTGAACGCAGGAGGGGGTCCCGCGGTGAAAGAAATCTTGGGGCCCGTCTTGTTTGTTTCAGGCGGTGAATTCTCGTCCGCCGTGCCTTTCAGATTTATCCGGCCATTCAACGAGAAGCTAATAAGGCCCGGCGTATTCACCGGAAAATTGTAATCGCGCTTGGTCGTTACAGGATCGGCTGCAGAAACGGACTGTATGGCTCCAGATGCTAACAAAATACCAATTGCGAGCGTGCGGCAAAAGCGATTCAGACTGCAGAATGTAAGCATGCCTCCTCCTAAAAAATATCGGCGATAAGACCTCCTGCTGATTAAAAAAAAACCCCTGACACCCGTGGGAGCGATAGCTAACTAGCCGAGTGTGCGGTTGGACAGTATCCGAGGCATACGCACCTGCTTATCGGAAACGGTCTGATTACAACGTCCGATTATTCCCGACAAGCACTCATCGTGTTCGCGTCGGCGAGGAACCCGGCCGCGGTTCTACTTCCGGGTTTTAGTTCGGAGGGCTGTTGCAAAATATGGTGGGTGGGAGGAGACAACCGCTGAAGAACTCTCCGAAATAAGATCAAAGCCGCCGTGCTCGTAGGTCAACTTCGCACATGGAAATAGGCTTTTTCCCTCAAGTGCTGCGGCGGTTCAGGGGTCAGTATCTCTCTTGTCTTGACGCCCCCTTGAGCCCGTATCACGTCGATCAACATTCCAGCACACCCAAGCATTTCGCGAAGCGCACTTGGCGCGTCAAAACACCCTGCCCAAAAAAACCGAATCATTTGATAAGGAGCTACCAATAATGAAATACGTTAGTTTCATGAGTCGCGCGCTGGTACTGGCCCTTTCCCTGACTGCCGGACAGGCGCTGGCAAATATTTCGTATACGTTTTCAGGCGTGACGTTCAGCGACGGCGGAACCCTCACCGGTAATTTCACGACCAACGATGCCATCTCTTCGCTGCTCAACTACAACATCACAACTTCACCGGGAGCAGGCGGTCTGGGCTTTAATTACACGCCGGCGACCTCCAACAGCACTTCAACGTCGCTGCCCTCCATCCTCGTACTGAGCACGACGGCGCTGGACAACATTCTTCAAGTGACGTTCACGAGCCTGACAGCGACCGGCTCGCCGATCACGATCAATACTTTCGCTAGCTTCGAGCAGCACCTCAATGCGCGGCGAGACATCACGGCGGGTTCCGCGGTCGTGGCTGCGGTGCCAGAACCTGAAAACTACGCGATGATGCTGGCCGGTCTAGGCTGGCTCGGATTTATCGCGCGCCGCAGGAAACAGTCAGCCGCTTGATCCGCTTCGACAGCGACGACGCAAACCCCGTTTCGGCGGGGTTTGTTATCGCTGGCCTTCTGCGCGGGCATTTTTGATCGACTGCGTCGCGATATCTTCGAGCCAGCCCAGATTGACTTGCTGGTGGGCTTCGCAGATAAACCACGGCTCGCGCGAATCGGGCTCGAGCATGACGCCGCGATCGATCAGGTTCCATGCGAACGCGCGATAGAGCGAACTGTTGGTGACGCGCCAGTCGCGATAGTTGGCCGGCACATTCGGCGTGAAATGCACGCCGAACATCGCGGGCGGTCCAGCGAATGCGTGTTCGATGCCGGCGGCAGTAAAGACGCGGCCGAGCAGATCGCGGATCTCGGCGCCGACTCGTGCGACCGTTTGCAGCGCATCGGTGTCGGCGAGTATTTTCAGCGTGGCGTGAGCGGCACTCAGCGCGACGAGGTTGGCCGTATAAGTGCCGCCGTGGACCACGCCGCCCGCGTGCGAGCCGACGACGTCCATGACCGCCGCGCGGCCGCCGAATGCGGCGACCGGATAACCGTTGCCCATCGCCTTCGCATACGTCGTGAGGTCGGCATGGATGCCGTAGAGTTCCTGCGCGCCGCCTTTGGCCACGCGGAAACCCGATTTCACTTCGTCGAGCAGCAGTAGCGCGCCGTGCTGATCGCATAGATCGCGCAGCCGCTGCAGCCAGGGTTCGGTCGCGGCGATGCTGCCGGCGTTGCCGATGATGGGTTCGAGTACCACGCAGGCGAGCGTGTCGCCATTCTTCGCAAACAGCGCTTCGAGTGTTTCAAAATTATTGAGCTGTATCAGGTCGACGAGTTCGCGTGAGCGCGCGGGTTCGCCGGCGCCGAACGGAATGATGGCCGGCGCGGTTCTGCCTTGCGGATCCCACTGTTCGACGTCGGCCTTCCACATCATCTCGTCGTAAAGCCCGTGAAAGCAGCCTTCCACAACGGCGATACGATCGCGTTTGGTGAAGCCGCGCGCCGTGCGCACCGCGCCCATCACCGCTTCAGTGCCTGAATTGGCGAAACGAAGTTTGTCGATCTGCGGGCATAACGCTTTGATCTGTCGCGCGACGGTGATGTCGAGTTCCGTGGAAAAGCCCGACAGCGTGCCGCGCTGCGTAATCTGCTCGACGACGGCGCGGTCGACACGTTCGTCGCGGTAACCGAGAATGATAGGGCCGTAGCCGAGCCGGAAGTCGGTGAACGTTTTGCCGTCGCAGTCGGTGAACTGGCAGCCTTGCGCCTGCTCGACGAAGACGGTGCGCTCGTCGCCCCAGTAACGATAATTTTCCGCCACGCCCTGCGGCATGTGCCGGTGCGCTTCCGCCATCAGCGAAGATTGTTTTGATTTCTTCATGCGTTACTCTGGCCGTCGGACGGCACGCCGTGAGGCGGACGCAGGAAAAGCCCGGCGCGCTCTTCAAGCAGGCGCACGACGTGCAGTTCCGCGGCCCCGGCGCCGTAGCGCGCCTTCGCTTCTTCGAAGAGGGTCTTTACGAAGCTACCCATGACCAGCGTGTGGCCCTGCGCCTTGGCGATGTCGTTGACCAGGCCAAGATCTTTGCAGCAGAGCTCCAGCGAAAAACTCGGATCGTAGTGGCCGGCAAAAATGGAAGGCACGTCATGTTCCGCGACCCAGCTGTTGCCGGCGCTCGATCTGATTGCTTCCCACACCGTGTCGAGCGGAACACCCGCTTTGGCGCCCAGCATCAGGCCTTCGCCGATGGCGGCTGCGCTGACGAACCACAGTAGGTTGGTCAAGAGCTTGACGGTCGCGCCGTTGCCGGGAGCGCCAACGTGCAATATTTTTTCGCCGAGCGTTTTGAAAATCGGCAAATGTTTTTCATAGCAAGCCTTATCGCCGCCGACGAAAATGGTCAGCTTGCCGGCCGCGGCAGCGTCGATGGCGTTAGTCACCGGCGCTTCGAGAAAATCGACACCGCGCTTGCCGGCATGTTCGACCAGCTCGCGCACGAGATCGGCCGCACTGGTCGATGTATCGATCACCGTCGTGCCGGGCCGGACCGCGGCGAGAATGCCGGCATCGTTCGGTGTGCCCAGCATCGCTTCTTTGACCTGGCGCGGCCCCGGCAGCGAGGCGATCACCACATCGGCGGCGGTAGCGCCTGCAATAAGGCTGTCAGCCCAGCTTGCGCCGAGCTTCAGCAGATTGTCGGCCTTGTCGCGAACGAGATCGAACACAGCGACTGCATAACCCGCTTTGACGAGGTTGGCGGCCATCGGGTTGCCCATGTTGCCGACGCCGACAAAAAAGATGCGCGGCTTGTCGCTCGCAGCCTGCGCCGCCGTGCGGTCGCCCGGCGCCGTAACGCCCAAACTCATTGCTTGGTGAAGCCGAGAAAGCGCTTGTCGAAATCCGCGTCAGGATTGTATTCGAAGCCGTAAGTCGTCATGAGCTTGCGCGCGTCGGCGAAACTATAGGTGCGATATTTGATCGTCTGCGCCATCACCGTCTTCGCTTCGTCGGCGAGGTAGTAGTGCTTGGTGAAGCCGTCTTCGCCCGCGAGAATCTTTTGCGAATACTTCATGCCGTTGGAAATGACGCGTTCGTAGTCGAAATGCGGCCCCTGCACGCCCAATAGAAGTGTGCCGCCCGCGCTGACGTGTTTTCCGAGTTGCGCAAAGCCCTGGTGATTGTCGGCATCGTCCGGCAGATGACTGATCATCACGGGCTCTTTGTCGCCGTCGATCACGAAATACCAGACGCCGCCATACGAGAATGCGAGCTGGTACTGCTGCTCGAGCTTGAATTGCATGATGTTCTGCTGCGTCAGCGATACGTTAGGAAACGATTGCAGGCGTTTGCGCGCAATGTCGAGCATTGCCTCGGTCAGGTCCATGCCGGTGATTGATGCCTTTGGCCGCTGCTTCGCAAGTTCTTCCAGAATCAAACCGGTGCCGCAGCCTATTTCGAGCACGTTCGTAAATTCACCGTCGCTCAGGATGCTTTGCACTATTTTTTCGTAATCGTAGTAGCCCGACGTCATGATGACGTCGTAGTAGGCGGACATGTTTGTATAGTCACCCATCGATTTCTCCCTGATTCGCCGCCTGGAACCGCGGATGGCGCGACGCCAATCCGATCCCTTATTTATGCGAACAGTCTAGCGGAGTGCGAATGTCGTTTCAATTGAATGACAGGGAATTCTCGGGGTGAACGCGGATTATTTCCGGTCGCCGGCCGGTGATGACAAATTGATAGCCGGCTCTCGGCGACACGACGCGCGTCGCGGCTATCTGGTCAATCGAGGAACCAGCCGCTAATTTGGCTGCCGAACGTGGAAGCAGGCGCAAATCGGGCGCCTGCCGGCCAATTTCACTCCTTGATAGCGAGATGCCATGGGACAACTACTGAACAAACTTAAAGAATTCGATCGACGCCGCCCGAGCTTCCCCGGCGAACACTTGATTGTCGCTACAGTCGGTGCGTCAGTGCTGCGGTCCGCGGGAAGGCGTAGCGGCGTCGGACGCATGCTCGCGCTCCTGCTTGGCGGCGCCTTGCTGGCGAGAGCGGCCAGCGGGCGGGACGGATTGCCGAGCTTGACCCGGTTGCTCGCAAGCGGGCGCTGACCTGCGAACTATTTACGCTGCAGTGGAGCTAAGACGGCGTGTCGTCGCAGCAGACGGCGGTCGGTGGCGGGCGCCTATTGCTTATTCAGGTAATTCTTTTCCAGGAATTCCGACCTGAAATTTTGCGGCCGGATGAGGCGGTCGGGCCGGCCTTCGGGTGTGAAGTCCATGAGATTCCAATACGGCCATACCGTGTCGACATGATTTCCCGCCAGTTCGGTAGCCCAGAAGTGGACAATCCTGCCGTCCTGCTTTTTGAATACGTGCATGACCGGCAATTGCATGTCGTCGGACCCGGCCTGGCATTTGTAATCGGCTTGAAACGGCGAGTCCGCGCCTGAAAGTAGCGGAATCTGCGACCAGCCGCGTTGCTTCGCCCACGCATTGATTTTCGCGGGCGGAGCTTTGGCGATCGCGACGAATGCGGCGTCGCTGTTGACCTGATACGAGCTGCGGTCGAATCCATCGACGAGCGACGTGCAGGAAGGGCAGGGCTTGTCCCAGTTCGGGCCGTACATGAATGAATAGATCAGCAGGGTGTTCTTGTCACCGAAGAGCGTCGAGAATTTCACGCGCTCACCGACTTTCCCGTCGTTGGCCCATTGAAAGACGTAATCCTCTTTCAACTCGCCGCCGGGCGGCAGCAAGCGGCGTTTGGCCGCCACCGCTTTAGTTTTGTCGACCAGTTCCTGCTCGTCCTTGAGCAATGCCTCGCGTGCCTCGCGATATTCCCTGCTCTCATTGGGGTAGCGTATATCGCTCATGTTTCCTCGTGTTCGTGGCTTAACTTCGGTTGGATTCTATGCACGCGGGTGTTTGACCTGGCCGTACTCGATTCATTACCTGTTCGACAGGAGTGCGAATGGCCGGTTCGCGGCATTGGCTCCGTCGCGCTCCCCGCTTCGGTAAAGATTACTACGGGGGATTCATCCTCGTTCCTACATATAAATCGCAATCCCTGATGCACTATCGCCGAAACATTTAGCGGGGGTTGAAATGACTACGGCACAAGGCAGCACGTTGTCGGGAAGCCGGATTGCGTTGTTCGCTGCTCTTGCGTGCGCCGTCTCAGCGATCGCCATCAAAATCCGCGCCCACGAGGCGGAACGCGCGAATCCACCGCGGGGTAAATTCGTCGAGGTCGACGGAGTGTGTCTGCATTACCGCGAGCGCGGCGAAGGGCCGCCCGTCGTTTTGCTGCATGGCAATGGCACGATGCTGCAGGACTACGATATCAGTGGGCTGCCGGCGCTCGCGTCGCAACGTTACCGGACGATCGAATTCGATCGGCCCGGTTTCGGTCATAGCGACCGGCCGCGCGGAAAACGCTGGGGACCACGGGCGCAGGCCGCGCTGTTTCGCAAGGCGTTCGAGCGACTTGGAATCGTCCGCCCGGTTGTCGTCGGGCATTCATGGGGCACCCAGGTTGCATTGGCGCTCGCGCTCGATCATCCGGCGCAGGTTCGAAGCGTGGTGTTGCTCTCCGGGTACTACTTCCCGACATTCCGCCTCGATGTCTTCTTCCTTTCGGCGCCTGCATTGCCGGTGATCGGCGATTTCATGCGATATACGATCTCGCCGTGGTTGGGACGGCTGATGTGGTCGAGCTTTGTCAAAAAAGCATTTGCGCCGAGCGCGGTGCCGCCTCGTTTCGCCGCTTTCCCGATGTGGATGTCGTTGCGGCCCTCGCAGTTGCGCGCCGCTGCGGCCGAATCCGCACTGATGATTCCCGACGCCTTTGCGTTCCAGTCGCGTTACAGCGAACTCAAAATGCCGGTTTTCATCATGGCCGGCGCGGGCGACCGCATTGTCGATACGCGTCGGCAATCAATGCGGTTGCACCGCGCTCTTCCGCACAGTCAACTTTTCGTAATACCGGACGCCGGCCACATGATTCACCACGTCGTGCCTCAACAGGTTCTAGGGGTAATCGACGCGGCGGATCGGGCAGCTGCGGTCGATAACGTAACGTCGATCATGCCGCAGTTACCCGAAACCGGGCGTTCAATGCCTGCTCACAACGCCGCTTCGTAGTCCTTCTGC
Organism: Betaproteobacteria bacterium; assembly: GCA_028292435.1. Taxonomy (GTDB): domain Bacteria; phylum Pseudomonadota; class Gammaproteobacteria; order Burkholderiales; family SG8-41; genus PALSA-1004. The sequence goes on along the minus strand of JAQGMI010000055.1, from coordinate 9,260 downwards.
AGTTTATCGTGCGTCGTATAGAACGGCCGCGGGTTCACGCCATTGAGATGATCTTCGAGAATGCCGGTATGCACGACCCAGCCAGCCGAGACGCCGATCTTCGTCTTGCGATCGTCCACCAGCTTGTGGTGAATGGTGAGCAGCACGTCTTTGCCTTTAGGCGTCAGTTCGTAGAGCACCTCCGTAAGCTCACCGTTCCACATCCACGTGTGGCCGAGCGCGCGATTCGGTTCGAGGCGCGTGATCTTGCCTTCGAACGAGTGGCGGCCGCCTTTTCCCTCCGGCACGACGTCGTTCGGTAGTTTGTCGTTTTCGAAATGCAGTTCGATCTTGCCGCCAATACGCAGATCGAATTCACCAGCCGCGAGCCACGTCGCGCGCTTTTTTGATTCGGTGATGTAACTCCAGACGCGCTCGACGGGCCCGGGCAGCAGGCGCTCCAGGCGGATAGTCGAGGGCGGGATCATGGTGGCGCGTGGTTCTATCACGGTGTTCTCCTTCGTTTGTTGGATTTGCGGGAAGATTTTCTGGCGGCTTCGATTGCATCTTCGGCGCGCAGCGCAGCCTCGAGGCGGTCGAGACGCGCGGTCCAGGCCATGCGCTCGCGCTGCATCCACGCCGCGGCGTAATCGAGCGGCTTGGGATCGAGCGAAAGGAAATGATCGCGGCCTTCGACGCGCCGGCGCACGAGCCCCGCACGTTCGAGGATGCGAATGTGTTTCGAAACCGAGTTAAGCGAGATGTCGAAGGGTGCTGCAATTTCCGTCACGCGCGCATCGCCCGCGGCGAGGCGTTTCAGAATGTCGCGGCGTGTTTCATCTGCGAGTGCAATCAGGGTGTCGTCGAGGTCCATGGCTTAACATTAACCCAAAAGGGTTAATATAGCAAGCGTATTTTCGCAGCCTGCCATCGACGACATTCGGCCGCGGCGTTTCAGGGAGCTGCGAACCGTTTCGTTAAGTTAGAATCGACCGGCAATCGAAGCATTGAAAAAGAAGCGCAGCCAGCGCGCATAGAGCGGAGGAGCATTAGAGTATGGGCTGCAGAATTTTCGTTGGGATGGTGCTGTCTCTTGCCACGGCGTTACTCGCGCTGCAGACTTTGGCGAAGAATTATCCGGCGCGCCCCGTGCGGCTCGTCGTTCCGTATCCGCCGGGCGGCGCCACCGATTTCACCGCGCGTGAAATTTCGCAGGCGCTGGCGGCGTCCCTGCATCAGCAATTCGTGGTGGACAACCGCGGCGGCGCAGCGGGAACGATGGGTCATAACATCGTCGCCAAGGCCGCGCCCGATGGTTACACGCTCGTGGTCGGCACGTTTGGCGGGCTCGTCACCGGGCCTGCGCTGATGGGCGCTCAACTGCCGTACGATCCCGAAAATGACTTTACTGCGATCGGCCTCGCGGTACACGCGCCGTGGGCGCTCGTGCTGAATCCCGCGGTGCCGGCGAAATCCGTCAAGGAACTCATCGATCTTGCGAAAGGCGCGCCAGGCAAGTTGAACTACGCGTCCACGGGCACGGGCACACCCAATCATCTCGGCATGGTGTTGCTCCTCATGCATGCCGGCATCAACATGGTCCACGTTCCCTATAAAAGCGCGGGCCAGATCACCGTCGACCTGATCAGCGGCCAGGTGCAAAGCGTGTTCTCCGGCGTGCCGCAGATATTGCCGCATGCAAAGGCCGGCAGGCTGCGCGTGATCGGTGTCGGCCATCCGGTGCGGCTGAGCGCGCTGCCGGATGTTCCGGCCATTGCTGAAACCGTGCCCGGCTTTAACAACTCCGGCTATTACGGGTTGCTCGCGCCAAAGGGCACAGCGTCGGCAATCGTCGAACGTTTGAACGGCGAACTGAAGAAAGCGTTTGGCGCGCCCGAGACGGCCAGGCGTATCGAAAGCCAGGGCGTCGTCGCGAGCACCAGTACGCCGCAGGAATTCGCCGCGCTGATCCGCAAAGATCTCGTGCTGTGGCGCAAAGTGGTGAAGGACGCGGACATCAAGCCGGACTAAGCTCGCGACCGGCGAAATACGTGCCGCATAGCGAGTGCATTCTGTCTCCGGCAGGAGCAAAGGAGCGTCAGTGATTCAAGTTGCGATCAAACATCGTCAGGCATTAATGCTGGTGATTGCGGCGGTGGCGTGGCAATACCCGGGCGCATCGTCGGCCCAGAGTTATCCGGCCAAACCCGTGCGCTACATCGTGCCGTTTCCCGCTGCGGGCTCGCCCGACATCATCGCGCGCCAGATTGCCGAACGGCTCGGCAAAATCTGGAACCAGCAAGTCGTGGTGGACAACCGTTCAGGCGCGGGCGGGACGCTGGGCGCCGCAATCGCCGCCAAGGCTGCGCCCGATGGATACACATTGTTTCAATGCAACATTGCGTCCAACGCGATCGCTGAGTCTTTGTACTCAACGATGCAATACAATCAACGCGACTTTGCGCCAGTCTCGCTCATCGGCAAAACACCGAACGTGCTCGTCGTGCATCCGTCGATGCCCTCGCGCACGATAGCGGAGTTCATCGCGTATGCGAAAACCAATCCGGGCAAGCTGAGCTACGGCACGTCAGCGTCGGGCTCATCGCAGCAGCTCGCAATGGAGTACTTAAAGCTGGCGGCGAAGATCGATGTGGTGCAGGTCCCTTACAAGGGCGCGCCGCAGGCGCTTTCCGATTTAATCGGCGGTCAGATCGAGGTGAGCGTGCAATCGGCGCCGGCGGTGCTGCCGACTATTCAAAGCGGGCGAGTGCGCGCGATCGCGGCGATGAGCCTGACTCGCATAGCGCAATTACCTTCAGTGCCGACCGTTCACGAGGCAGCACTGCCCGGTTTTGAAGTGAGCACGTGGTACGGACTTTGTGCGCTGACCGGCACGCCTGCACCTGTGCTCAACAAAGTGCATATCGATTTAATCGCAGTCTTGAATCAGCCCGACCTTCAGCAGCGATTTAACGACATGGTGATCGACGTCGCGCCGACCAGCCGCGAAGAATTCGCGCAGTTCATCAAAGCAGAGACTGCGCGCTGGGCAAGGGTGATTAAGGAAGCAGGGATTCCGAAGCAGTGAGGCAGAGCGCATCCTTGGATAGGCCCTTCTCTCGGTGGCGCGCTGCAAAACCGAGCAAGGCAAAACCCGCCATCAGCAGCGCATAAGTCGCGGGCTCGGGAACGGGCGACGCAAGCCGTTCCGAGAACCCCTCATCGATAGTGACGGGCGGTACCTCCGGCGATCCGGGATTGAGGTCGTAATTGGTCAACGTCATACGGCCGCTTCCATCAACCGAGAGTGAACTCGTCATGAGTTGTCCGCCCTTCGGATCGATGAAACTCAGGGTGTTGTTGGTATAGCCCGTTACCGTGATGTAGTGAGTGAAATTTCCGTCCGTAACCAGCAACTCCACGTCAACGCCTTCTTTTAGATTGTCCGTCAACCATTTCGAGGTGACGGTCTGGTTCCAATCCACCATCGGGTCCCAACCGCCGCTGTGGCCGCTCAAATAAGTCTTCTTGCCGGCCGCCAAAAGGTCGCTGCGCGTTCCGAGTGCGCAACATTCCATTAGCGTGCCCAGCGTATTTGCGACCGATACCAGCCCGTCGTGACTGAAATCTGAAATGAGAGTGGGCGCTGCCGGTGTTTTCGGACCTGAAGCCGATATTCCGCCGTAGTAGAGCTGCAGGTAAACAAATGAATTGAGGACGGCGGTGGGGCCGCAACCCTGGCTGGCGCAATTCGTATCCTTCTGGTCGAGATGTCCGAATAGCTCTTCAGGCAAGCTCACAACGGCGGCGCTTGCGACTTGAAGTCCCAAGAGGAAGCCTGCCATGAGAAATCCAGTCAGGGCTTTTAGCAGGCGGAAATTTTGCAGTGCGGTCTTATGTTCGATCTTCGCGAACAAAGCGAGCGCGGCGGCGCAGAAAACGCGCGCGACCGTTCCAGTCAAGAGCGCGGATGGCAGAACGCGCGAGCGCATTTGATTCGCCAATCGGAATCAGGAAGACCTCATTATTTCTGCAGGAGTGCGCAAGCGCTGTCAGTCAAATGCTGAATCGGGTTGTCTCACGCGTCCGACACGATACTTTTCTTAATCAACCCGCGCGCCCGACGCCGTCACCACCTTCGCCCACAACGCGATCTGGGCGCGATTGAATTGATCCATCCCCTCCGACGTGGTGCTCACGACCTCTGCTCCGAGATTGGATATGCGCTCTTTGACGTCAGGTGACGCGAGCATGCGCGTCATCTCGCTGTTCAGTTTTGCGAGAATGTCTTTTGGCGTCGCGGCCGGCGCCACCACGCCGAACCAACCGATCGCCTCGAAGCCCGGCACGCCGGACTCCACCATCGTCGGCACGTTGGGCAGGGCGCTGGCGCGCTTAGCACTCGTGACCGCCAGCGCTTTGATGCGGCCCGATTTCACATACGGGCTCGCCACCACGATGTTCTCGAAGCTCAGTGCGATCTGGCCGCCGATGACGTCGGCGATGGCCTGAGCGCTGCCTTTAAACGGTACGTGCTGCATGTCGATGCCGGTCAGCATCTTCAGCATCTCGCCCGACAAGTGATTCGGGGTGCCGCTGCCGGGTGAAGAAAAAGTCAGTTGGCCGGGCCGCGCTTTCGCGAGCGCCACGAGCTGGCGCGCATTGCTGACCGGCATCGACGGATGCACCGAGAGCACGTAACACGTGGTGGCCATCAGCGAGATCGATGCAAAGTCCTTGACCGGATCGAACGGAAGTTTTGCATAGAGGCTCGGCGCGACTGAATTCGGTGCGGTCGTGGCGAGCAGCAGCGTGAGACCGTCGGGCGCCGCCTTAGCCACCTGCTCGGTGCCGATCAGCCCACCCGCGCCAGGACGGTTATCCACCACGAATTGCTGGCCGAAGCTCTCGGAAAATTTCTGGCTCGCGATGCGTGCCATAAGGTCGGCCGTGCCGCCGGCCGTCCACGGAACCACCATGCGTGCGGGACGCGACGGGTAGTTTTGTGCATACGCGGCAGTTGAGGCGGCACACAGTAACGCAACGATCAGAACACGCGGTGCAGACATGGCGTTTCCTTTCAATGAACCCGGCATTCTAGCGCCACTGCCGCTGGACGAGACCGGCGAGCGTCGAGGCTGTAATTAAGTACTGCACAGCATTCATTTCGCCTGTAAACACGGACGTACGTGCATTTGTTCACGTTTCTCGTACACAATTGCCGCAGGCCGTTGATAAATATCCGAAGTTGCTTGATAAGTCCGCTTTTGACGTGCAGAGTCGAAAGCATCACCGAAACTCGTATCAATCCACTGCATCTGTATGGAGAAAGGCAAGAAATGGATCAGCCGCTCAGAATATTATTAGTAGAAGATCAGCCTATCGACGCTGAGCTGTTACAACGCGAACTGCGCCGTGGCGGTTTCAACTTCACGGCGCAACGGGTATTCACGCCCGAATCGTTCACCAAGGCGATTACGGAATTCGTCCCCGACCTTATTCTTTCTGATTTCAGCATGCCGAATTTTGATGGATTGACGGCGCTCAGCCTCGCACATCAGAGCATTCCGGACGTGCCCTTCATTTTTGTGTCGGGAACGATCGGCGAAGATCGCGCGATCGATGCATTGACTCGCGGCGCGTCCGACTACGTTCTCAAAGACCGGCCCAAGCGTTTGTTGTCGGCGGTGACCCGTGCGCTCGAAGAGCGCGCGAAACGCACAGTGTTGCGGCTGTCACAAGACGCGTTGAATTCAAGTGAAGAGCGCTTCCGTTCGTTCATGCAGCATCTTCCCGCCCGCGCTTCGATTTGCAACGTGAACGGACACTACCTGTTCGTGAATGAGGCATGGGAGAAAGCGCACGGACTCGTTTCAACAGACATTGTTGGCCGGGCAGTCTCCGATATTTTGCCTGCGGACCGCGTCCCCAGTCTTGAATCTCATCATCGCAAAGTAATCGCAAGTAATACGCCGTTCAGTGCGACGTACCAGATCGGCGATAAAGGCCAGTGGTGGTTCTCGACGTTTTTCCCGATCCCGGATGCAACCGGCCATGTCGCGGCAGTCGGCACCATCTCGGTCGACGTCACCGAGCAGAAACATCAGGAAGAAAAGCTCAACTATCTCGCTTATTACGACGCGCTTACAGCATTGCCGAATCGCGCGTCGCTCTTGAATAGCCTCACCGCACGATTGCAGTCTGTCGGGCCCGATCAAAAAACGGCGTTGGTCATTCTGGACGTAAGCCGTTTCGGGGTCATCAATGAGTCGCTCGGACGCGCCGCCGGCGATAGCTTGCTTTGCGAGGTTGCCGCCAGGCTAAAACGCGCATGGCCGTCTGCGAATGATGTTGCCCGCCTCAATGCGGACTGCTTCGCCGCCATGTTCATTGAAGGCAAGACGGAAGAAGAGATGGCGGCCGCGCTGAACGTACGAATAAAAGAAATTTTTGGCGTGCCATTTGTCATTGAAGGTCAGGAACTCATCGTTTCGGTGACTGCCGGCGTTGCCGTCTCGCCGACAGACGGCAGCGAACCGGAACTGTTATTGCAAAACGCCGACGCTGCGATGCGCCAGGCTAAATCCTCGAGCGTGCGCTGTCTCTTTTACCAGCGTGCAATGAATGCCACGACTGCGGAAACGCTCAAACTCGAAAACCGGCTGCGCCGTGCGCTGGAACGCGAAGAATTCGTTTTGCACTACCAGCCGAAAGTCAGTCTTGCAGACGGAAATATTGTCGGCGTTGAAGCGTTGATACGCTGGAACAACCCCGAAACCGGCATGGTTCCGCCGATCCAGTTCGTACCGCTGCTGGAAGAAACCGGGCTGATCGTAGAGGTCGGAAAATGGGTGCTGCGCCGTGCCTTGACGGACTATCAGATTTGGGCAGACGCCGGGCTTCGGGCCCCGCGCGTCGCCGTAAATGTGTCTGCAATCCAACTGGCGCAGGAGAATTTTGTGGACATCGTCCGCGGCCTGATCGGCGAATTTGGCGGCGCCTCACACGGTCTCGATCTTGAGATTACGGAGAGCCTCCTGATGAAGGACTTCGACGCAAACATCGCAAAACTTGGCGCGATTCGGGACATGGGTATCAAAATCGCCATTGATGACTTCGGCACCGGATATTCATCGCTCGGTTATCTGGCGAAACTGCCAATCGACGCCCTGAAAATAGATCGTTCATTCGTCATCACCATGGCGGACGAAGCGGATGGAATGGCGATCGCTTCAACAATCATTTCGCTCGCGCGGTCACTCGACCTGCAGGTTATCGCCGAGGGGGTTGAAATCGAAGACCAGCGACGCCTTCTGCGGCTGCTCAAATGCGATCACGCGCAGGGTTACCTGTTTCACCGGCCTATTCCTGCGGCCGGAATCATGGAATTGCTGCAGAAATAATTTCTCGTTTCGACGCGCTTATCCGCCTGGTCAGTACGCGCGCGTAAGTTTTTCGGGAAATGACTCGCTCGGCTGCGCCGGGAAATTCCACTCTTTCCTATCGGCAATTCCGATTGCGCTTTTCGGCGCGATTGGAATTGTCGCGGCTCGCTGTGATGAGAAAACGCGGGCGGTGTAACGTTTCGACTTCACGCGTTCGCGGTGGCTCGACGAAAAAGTTACACTGACGCCACCTATCTATAAAGGAACTTCCCGATGTCAGTTATCGATTCGCAAGTCCACGCCTATGCCGCCAACACGCCACAGAGGCCCTGGCACAGGCCACCGCACGACTGGCCCGACCACGTCACCGGCGACGAGATGGTAGCGGCCATGGACAAGGTCGGCGTGGACGGCGCGATTATGGTCTCGCCTAATTCCCTTTACGCATTCGACGCAAGCTATGCGATCGAGGTGCAGCGTGCCCATCCGGGACGCATGGCTATCGTCAAGCCGGTGAACCCGAATGATCCGGCTGTAGACGAAATCATCGCCGAATGGAAAAAGACGCCGGGCGCGGTTGCCGTCCGCGTCATGTTCGCGCTGCAGAAAGCAGCGGATCTTAATTTAGCGGGCGTCGATCGCATTCTGCGCGCGGCCGCGCGTCACGATCTCCCCGTCAATCTGCAGTGCGGCAACAACCTGGACATGGGTGCGACGCTTATCGATGGCCATCCGCAGACGCGCTTTGTCCTCGACCACCTCGGGTTCTACCAGCCGCGCACGAAACCGGCGCCGGCGAACGTATGGGCTGACCTGCCGAAAGTGCTCGAGCTTGCGCGCCGTCCGAATGCCGCGATCAAAGTGAGCGGTGTCTGCACCATGTCGCGCGAAGACTTTCCGTACGCTGACATCTGGGACCCGCTCGCGCGCGTGTTCGATGCATGGGGCTTCGAGCGCTGCCTGTGGGGTACCGACTGGACTCGTACTTTCTCGCTCGTCAACTACGAGCAGGCCGTCGAGCCATTTCGCTTGACTGACCGCCTGAACGATAGCGAGCGGGCTTTGTTGATGGGCGGCGCGTGCGCAAAGGTCTATGGCTGGTCGCCAAAGAAAGGCTGAGGGCGCAGAGAAATTTCAAGCCAGGTCTGGAACAAGGACGCGAAGGTTAAAGGTGATGCGGCTTCACTTTTTCGCTATGCATTTACCGTTCCACTGCGTCCACTGCGGCAGGGCTTTATTTCTTGTTTTCCTTCGCGCCCTTCGCGCCCTTTGCGTCCTTTGCGGTTCAATGTTCAGAAGTTTTAAGGACTGCAGTGCGGGACGCAGATTTCAAACGAGAATTTTCTTGAGGGCGTACGAATGACCGACGATGATCTGCCTTTCGAAGGCGTAAAGGTTCTGGATTTGTCGCAGGGCGTGGCGGGACCGTACTGCGCCATGCACCTGGCGCGCAATGGCGCCGACGTGATCAAGGTCGAGCCGCCCGGCTCAGGCTGCTGGAGCCGCCAGCTCGGCAAGCATACGGGCGATCACACGGCGCATTCGGTCATTGTTCACCGCGCCAAGCGTTCGCTTGCCATCGATCTCAAGACCGAGCAGGGTGTGGCGATCGTTCAGCGGCTTGCGAGCGAATGCGATGTCTTCATCCAGAACTATCGCGTCGGCAAGATAGACAAGTTCAAGCTCGACTATGCGAACGTCAAAAAATCCAATCCGAATGTTGTTTATCTTTCCATATCCGGCTTCGGCGCGAAGGGCCCGCACGCTGATGATCCTGCGACGGATTCGGTGATGCAGGCCTATACGGGGATGATGTCGATCAATCGCACTGCGGCGGGGGTCCCGCAGCGCATCGAAATGCTGGCGATCGATTTCTCAACCGGCCTGTATGCATTC
>JAQGMI010000049.1 GCA_028292435.1 Betaproteobacteria bacterium | reverse complement strand
TGAGTACGGCTGAATCTAACAGGCGCGCTTTGACCGCGCCGTACATGACGCATGCGCCGCGCTTCGCGTCATACTCAAGACAGGAGTGCACCGTGGTCATGATGTACATGCCGGCGATGTTCTCGATGAAATGCAGCGCCTTCTCGGTCTTGATGACTCTCACTTCGTGCGAACCGGACATGCGAGTATAAATCGCCTTCGCTGTCGCGCGTTCGGCATCCACATTTTGAAAATGCACGAGCGAATCGGCTTTGCCTTCGACCATGATCGGATCGCCGGTCGCAGGGTCCGTCTCATAGGCTTTATAGAACGCGCAATGCACGTAGCGGGACTTGGCAATATTCGCGAAATCAACGTGGTCGGCAGCGACGGCGCCGCTTGCTGCGCCGAGCAGAAGTGACAATGTCGCAAGTCCGGTAAAGCCCGCGCAATGCATGTTCGGCTCCGCAGCGTTGATTCAAATCGAGTGTGCCCGTTTGGGCCGTTACTGTCTATCAGCTTGACACTCATTAGCCCGCTGATTACTCTCGGCCTCGGATTTAAAACGTTAAAGGACTCATGGGCTTAACCGCGGTTGAAAAAGTCCTCGCGCGCGCGAGTTCGCGCGCCACCCTGCGCGCGGGCGACGTTGTAGAGCCCGCACCGGACTTCATCATGGTCCACGACGGCGTCGTGCGCGGCGCCAAGCGCGAACTTGATGCGCTCGGCATCGATCGGCTTGCAGCACCGGACAAGGTGGTGATGGTCACCGACCATGAAGTGATTTATGGCAGTGCGCGCGCCGCCGAAATGGGCGCCTTCAATCGCAACGCGGCCAAAGCCTGGGGCGTCGAAAACTTCTTCGATGTCGGGCGCGGCGGTCACGGCCATATCTTTCCGATGGAGTCGGGCATGCTCCTGCCCGGCATGTTTTACTTCGACAACGATCGCCACGCGACCAATGCCGGCGCGATCGGCGCGTTCGGGTTTCGCATGGGCATGGAAATCAGCCGGGTGCTCGCGACCGGCACCAACTGGGTCACCGTGCCGCAATCGGTGAAACTGACGTTGAGTGGAAAACTGGCGCCCGGCGTGTACGGCCGCGATCTCGGCCACTACATCGCGCGGTTGCTCGATGACGGCACACTCGATTTCGAGCTTGATTACCGCGTGCTTGAATATGCGGGCGACCTCGATCAATTCGACCTCGCGACGCGCGCTGCGTTGTGCAGCTCGCCGACCGAAATGCGCGCGTACGGCGTTTTTTTCCCGCCATCCAAGCAAATACTCGAGTTCGCGCGCGAACGCGCGCAGCGCCCGTTCACGCCGGTATTTCCTGATGCAGACGCCGTTTACGAACGCATCGCATCACTCGACATCAGCGCGCTCGAACCGCAAGTCGTGCTGCCCGGCGGCGTGCACAATGCAGTCGATGTGACGAGTATTTCAGGCCAGCCGGTCGATCATGCGTTCATCGGCTCCTGCGGGTCGGGCATGTACGAAGATTTCGCGCTGGCTGCGAAAATTCTCAAGAACCGGCAGGTTGCGCGCAATGTGCGCATGTTCATCGCGCCGGGCTCGGAGCAGACGACGCGGCGGTTGTCCGCGGAAGGCCTGCTCAATGTATTTATCGAAGCGGGCGCCATTTTATTGCCGGCGGGTTGCGGTCCCTGCAACGATGCCGTGGTGGGACCGCTGCATTCGGGCGAAGTCTCGATATCAACGGCGACCAACAATAACGCCGGCCGCTTCGGCGCCAGAGATGCGCGGCTTTACCTCGGCAGTCCAGCGACGGTCGCGGCGTCGGCAATTGCCGGCAAAATCGTCGACGCGCGCAGCATCAGTTTGTAACGACGCAGGCGCGAGCGCATCGTCGCGCCGCGATTCTGAACGTTAGCGCCTCAATCTCAGGTAAATTTCCGGCAGCTTGTTGGGCAGGCTGTTGATGTGGTCGAGCACGAGGTAATGACCGTGCCCGAAAATCTGCGGCAAGTACTGATTGGCCATCGTATCGACCGTAATGCAGAACGGGTGCACGCCGGCATTCATCGCTTCCTTGACCGCCATGCGCGTGTCTTCGTGCAGATAGCGCCGGTCGCCGCCGTCATCGTAATCTTCGGGCCGCCCATCCGAGAGGATCAGCAATAAGCGCCGCCTGCTTTCGACGCCGTTGAAACGCGCGGTCGCGTGACGGATCGCGGCGCCCATGCGCGTGGCGAGCCGTCCTGACATGCCGCCGATCACACTCTTGATCTGTGTCGTCAGCGGCTCCTCGAAATCCTTGATGGTGTAGTAACTCACGTTGTCGCGGTATTTCGAGCAGAACCCGGCGATCGAGTACGCGTCGCCGACTTCTTCCATGCTTTCCGCGAACAACAGCACGCCCGCGCGAATGCGATCGACCAGACGACCGCCGCCTTCCGGCAGATGCTGCATGATCGACGTCGACATGTCGGCGAGCAACGTGACTGAAACGTCGCGCTGCTTGATTTCGCGCCGGCGGTAAATAGCGGGCTGCGGCGACATGCCGGCGCGCTGTTCCGATACATAACTGACGACCGCGTTCAGATCGATGTCGTCGCCGTCGAATTGCCGCACCTTCGGCGCGAGGCGCGTGGGCTTCTGCGACTGGATCGCTTTTTTCAGCCGCTTCAACGCGAGTGCGTACTGATTCATCAATCGATTGGCTTCAGCGAGATTGGACTCAGCGAGCGGCTTTTCCTGCACCCAGCTCCAGTTGCGCTTGTAGCGGCCCTCCCGGTAATCCCATTCGGGATACGGCTTGCCTTTGTCGCTCGATCCGCCGCCCTGTTCCTGGGTCTGCGTGCGCTGCAATGACATCTTGCTCGAACCCGTGCTCTGGCCGTCGCTCGCGACCATTTTTTCGCGCTCGCCGCTTTGCTCGCCGCCGCTTTCGGCGTTCTGCTCCTCTTCGTTCTCGCCCGAATCGCCGTCGTCGCTCTCCTGCTTCTCACCATCGGCGCCGGCCTGCGTCTGCTGCGGCTGGTCCTGCTCGGTCTGCGCATGGGCCGAGCGTGCGGCATTGGGCGAGCGGCCGGGCAAATACGCGCCCTGATAAATCTCGAGATCGGTGACCGGCGCGAGCGTCGTCTCGTTATAAAGCTCGTTCGCGATCCTGAAGGAGTCGGCAATCGTTGAACTTGTCTCGAGCAACGGCCGCACGCGCGGATCGAGCGTCGATGCCTCGCCGCGCAGGATCGCGAGTGCGCCTGCAACCATTGCGAGTGCGAAATCATAGTAGGGCAGCGCTTCGGGCGGACGCAGCCGGTGCGATATCCCGGCCGCATACAGACGCGCCAAATAATTCGGCACGTGCTGCTGCACGCGCATGTCGATACGCAGGTCTTCGCAAGCGTCGAAGATCAGTTGGAAACGCGGCACGTCGTCGCCATAGCGCGCGAACAGCGGCGCCCACGCGACCTGCCCCGATTTTGGCAATTCGGCGCCAGCCTCGTTAAATATTTGCGTGAGCGCCGCCTTGTCGAAGCTGCCGAACAACTGGCGGCCCGCGGCATGCAGCACGGCGAGAATCGCTTCATCGCGGTCGGGCATCACCGCCGGCACGAACAAATTGCGGCCGTCCGATTCGACGAACGGCCTACCCTTGTCCGGCGACCAGGAGCTTTCCTTGAGCTCGAACGGGCGCTCGAACCAGACAGTGAGCAGCAGCGTCAGGAGCCGGTTCCGGTCGTTCATCCGGAAACCGGGTAGATGATCGAGCAACACGGAGAGGCTTTCTTCGCTCTCGAGACGGAAGTACGCTTCGCCCCGCGCGCGGCCCGACTGCATGATGTCGGCGCCGCGCAAAGCCCACGGCAGGATTGCCTGCGCGCCGAGCAGATTGCGCACGCGGATAGCGCCGCCGAGATACGTCGCGAGCATGAGCTTGCGCGTCTCGAACAATTCGTCCATCGGCTCGCACAGCTGCTCGATGCCGGTGATGCCCTGCCGGCACGCAAGATCAAGCACCGGCATGTTGAAAAAAGCGCGACCGCTGTCGGTGTGCCGCGCGTACCACATCAAGCCGATTTCGGCCCAGCGGCGTTCGCCCGCATGGCCGAGCGTGCCGAACGCGCGCGGCAGGTTCTTCATGAAGCCCTCGACTGCCGCCGCGGGTCCCGGCCATTGTAAAAATTCGAGCGCCTGGGCGGTCCACGGCAACACCGTCTCGGAAATTTTTTCGGCTTCACGGCTGCCGCGCACGAACGCCTTGCCGGCTTCGCGGTCGTGCTGGAAGAGCCGCTTGACCGCATCGAGCCATGCCAGCGCGACTTCATTGCCGTGATGCTGCAGTGCCGGCAGCGTGTCGGCGACTTCGCGATGCGCGACAAACGACAGCGCGCCTAATTCTTCAAGCGCTTTCTGGATTGCCGCTGACGATGCGACGGATGTTGCGGCGGCCACGCGGATGGCGGGAGAGAGTTGCGGAAATACTTACGCGAAATGCGCTTTGACGATTTCCATCAGCGCATCAGCGAGCTCGATGTCGTCAGTCAACGGATTGACCATCGCGACCTGGCAGGCGTTCACCGGGTCAAGCCCCGCACTGATCATGTTAGCCGCGTACACGAGTGCGCGCGTCGAGGTCGCCTCTTCGAGACCATGGTCTTTCAGCAGCCGGCCCTTGCGTCCGGTCGCGACGAGTTTCGACGCGAGTTCAGCATCGATGCCGGGCACTTCGTTGACAACGATCTTGCGCTCGACGTCCTCCTGCGGAAAATCGAAGTTGATCGCTATGAAGCGCTGCTTGGTCGACGGCTTCAAATCCTTGAGTACCGTCTGGTAGCCCGGGTTATATGAGATCACGAGCACGAAATCCTCGTGCGCGTCGATCTCCTGGCCTTTTTTCTCGATCGTGAGCTTGCGGCGATGATCGGTCAGCGAGTGAATGACGACGGTTGAATCGGTGCGCGCTTCGACGATTTCGTCGAGGTAGCAAATGGCGCCGGCTTTGACCGCGCGCGTGAGCGGCCCGTCCTGCCACACCGTCGAGCTGCCTTCGAGCAGGAAACGCCCGACGAGATCGGAACTCGTCAAATCCTCGTGACACGACACCGTGACCAGCGGACGCTTCAACTGATACGCCATGTGCTCGAGGAAACGCGTCTTGCCGCAGCCGGTCGGGCCTTTGAGCATCACCGGCAGGCGCTTGCGGTACGCTGCCTCGAAGATCGCTACTTCATTGGCCTGCGGCTCGTAATACGGGGCGACGTCGCTCGCCTGAGGTTGCTGGATGATGTCATGTTCGACGCCGCGCTTGCGGGCTGCTGCAGTGTTCATTCACGAATCCTTGGCTGAAGAAACGAGCCACCGCGTGTCTGACAGCGGCCGCTAAAACACACATTCTAGCAGCAGGATTCGGGATTCAGAAGTCAGCCCGCGGATTGGCCGCTACAAGACATCCAGCCGCACGCGCATGCTCGCCGGGGTACTGCGGTAAGCTCGCCCGATGCGCGCCAACCTGTGTTTACAACATCGCGGGACGGTCGGGCAATTCATCGCGTTTGCCGCTGACCGGCGGAAAATGTTGCGCCAGCAGCGTCGTGACATCGTCGATCGCGGTGAGTACGCCTTGCTCGTAATGCTCTTCGGCGAATGCGCGTTCCATGCGCCGGCAAATCTCATCCCACTGCGCTTGCGGCACTTTGGCGTTGATGCCGCGATCGGCAACGATCTCGATGGCATGATCGATCAGCTGCAAATAGATCAGCACGCCGCTGTTGCGCTCGGTATCCCACACGCGAAGTTGGGAAAACACTTCAACTGCGCGTGCTCGCGGCGTCAGCCCGCGCAACAACGCAGCGAGATGAAGACCCGGCTCGAGCGCAACCTGCAGCTCGGCGTCGTGACTTTGCTCTGAAGTGTGGATAGCCGCTTCGACGCGGTCGAGCAGCACGCCGGAAAACGGCCGCCGCGCCACCCAGTCGGGGATCAACAGATGCTTTAGCAGTCGCGACACACTCATCGTGATTCTCCGTTCACCAGCTGCCCGACGCACCGCCGCCGCCTGAACTGCCGCCACCACCGCTGAACCCACCGCCGCCGCTGAAACCGCCCCCGCTACTGAATCCGCCGCCGCCGAATCCACGACCGCCGCCAATGCCCAGCAACGAAAGCACGAACGCAACGATGGCGACAATGATGCCGATGAAAAGCGCACCGCCGAGCGTCCACGCGGCGAAGCCCGCGACACCGCCGACGATGCCCGCCCCGAGAAAGCGGCCGAAAATCGCACGCAGCACGCCGCCGACCACCACGACCAGGATGAAGCCGATGAACAGCATCGTATTAACATCGAAGCTGCCCTCAGGCGCAGGGGAAACCGCTTTATACGGCGGCAGTTTCTCGCCGTCGATCACTTTGATCATGCGCTCGACGCCAGCGGAAATCCCGCCGTAGAAATCGCCCTGCTTGAAGCGCGGCGTGATGTCGTCGCTGATGATGCGCTTCGAGGTCGCATCGTTGAGCGCGCCTTCGAGCCCATAGCCGACTTCGATGCGCAACTTGCGGTCGTTCTTGGCGATCACGAGCAGCGCGCCGTCGTCGACGCCTTTGCGGCCGAGTTTCCAGGCCTCCTCGACGCGCACCGCATATTGCTCGACGGTTTCCGGCTGCGTCGTTGGCACCAGCAGCACCGCGATTTGACTGCCCTTGCGCTGCTCGAATTCAGTGAGCGTCTGCTCGAGCGCCGCTTGCTGCTGTGACGACAACGTACCCGTCAGATCAGTAACGCGCGCCTTGAGCGGCGGCACCGCGACGTCGGCATGCGCACCGGCAGCTGCAAGCGCGCATGCGACAAGCAAGGCCCGCAGCCAGGCGAGCCATGGCGAGCCCTGCTTCATGAAGTTACTTGCCGGACTCGCTTGGCGCGGGCGGCGGTGCAGCGGGTTTCGCCGGCGCCGGGGCGGGCGTATTGCCGAAATCGACTTTCGGCGCAGTCGAGATTTCTTTTTCGTTGTCGACCGTGAACTGCGCTTTTTGCTTGAAGCCAAACATCATCGCCGTCAGATTGCCGGGGAACGAACGCACGGTCACGTTGTACTCCTGCACCGCCTTGATGTAGCGATTGCGCGCGACGGCAATGCGGTTCTCGGTGCCTTCGAGTTGCGCCTGTAATTCGCGGAAGTTCTGGTCCGACTTTAGTTGAGGATAATTTTCAGAGACCACCAGCAGGCGCGACAATGCCGATGTCAACTCGCCTTGCGCCGCCTGAAATTTCTGGAATGCGCCCGGATCGTTGACCAGTTCGGGCGTTGCCTGAATGCTGCCCACCTTGGCGCGCGCATTGGTCACGCCGAGCAGCACGTCTTTTTCCTGCTGCGCGAACGCCTTCACCGTGTTGACCAGATTCGGCACGAGATCGGCGCGGCGCTGATACTGGTTGACGACTTCGGCCCATGTCGCCTTGATCTGCTCGTCGGACGATTGCAGCTCGTTGTAGCCGCAACCGCCGAGACCCAACGCCAACACCAGCAACAGAGACGTCGCAAAAAATCGTTTCATTACTTTTCCTCCAGGTATGAAAAGTCCGGCCAACCCTAAGTTTGGGCCGCTTTGCCGCTTTGCAAGTTCTGCATCGTTTCGACCGCAAAGCACAGGTCTACCCAGGCTTTGGCTTTTTCCGGCAGACTGCGCAGCAGGTAAGCGGGATGATACGTCACGATCAGCGGGATGCCTTGGTATTGATGGATTTTGCCGCGCATGCTCGCGACCGCGGCGTCGCGTTTTAGCAGATTGACCGCGGCGACTTTACCGAGCGCCACGATCAGCTTCGGCTTGATCAGCGCGATCTGGCGATGCAAATAAGGTTCGCATTGCGCCGCCTCGCCCGGCTCGGGATTGCGATTGCCCGGCGGACGGCATTTGACGACGTTGGCGATATATACATTACGCCCGCGCTTCAATTGAATGGCGGCGAGCATGTTGTCGAGAAGCTTGCCGGCCTGACCGACGAAAGGTTCGCCTTTCGCGTCCTCTTCCGCGCCCGGCCCTTCACCGACGAATAACCAGTCCGCCGCTTCATCACCGACGCCGAATACCGTTTGATTGCGGCCCTTGTGCAGCGGACATGCAACGCAGCCCGCGACGCTCTGTTGCAACTGCGGCCACTCCAATGTCGCAATTTCCGTGGCGCGCGCGTCGAGCGGTGCAATCTTCGGCAATCCACGCACCACGACGGGCTCTGCCGCCGGCACGGGTTCGATGGCCGCCGCCACGACAGATTCGGCGACCGCCGATTGCGCGCCCTCGCGCAAGCGCCACACCGGCGTAAGCCCGAGTTCTTTCAGCACGTCTTCGCGCGACGCGCTCACGCGAGCTCCAGCTGCATCACGATGGCATCTTCGCGGCCTTCACTCGCCGGATAATAGCCGCGCCTGATTGCGATTTCAGTAAAACCCGAAGCGGCATACAAAGCCACGCCGGCGATATTGGTCGGCCTTACTTCAAGAAACATTTTGGCGGCGCCGCTGTCCCGCGCGAGCGCAAGCAGATAATTCAGCATGTCACGGCCGCGGCCCTGGCGTTGCCACCGATAGGCGACACTCAGGTTAAGCAAATGCGCTTCGCCCGCCGCCACTGCCATCACGCAGTAGCCGATAATTTCTCCGCGAAATTCAATCACCGGGCAATGATAATTCTCGCGCAGCGAATCTTTGAAGTTACCGCGAGTCCATGGATGCGGATAAATCACCTTCTCGATCGCCATGATAGCGTCGAGATCGCGCTCGACCATGTGCCGATAGTGCGGCAGATCGTTTAATTGCGCGCTCACTTTGAAACTCCGTTGAGACGCTCGCGTTCATCGACTTTCAGCGCCACTTTATCGCGTACATAGAGTGGCAGCGCCTCTGCCGCGTCGATCGCTTCACCGCGCTCGAACTTAAGCGCCGCCAGCGTTGCGATGTCGCGCGCGTGCGGCGCAACGCCGTCAATCACGCGGTCGATACTGCCGGCATAGCGGGCCGACAACTCATCCCGAAACGCAGCAAAGCCGCTGCCGCACCCGCTCCACTTGCCGGCAGGCAGCGCGGGAACAGCCGCAGGCTTATATAAACCGGGGGCATGAAGTTCGTGCCAGCGCCCGTCGCGCCGTTCATAAGCAGCATGATAGACCTCGCCCATGCGCGCATCGAGACAGCATACGACTCTCGGCGCGCGCGCTGCTTCCGCGAGCGCCATCAGGGTGCCAATCGCCGCGACCGGCACGTCGATACCGAACGCGATGCCCTGCGCGACGCCGCATGCGATGCGCACGCCCGTAAATGCGCCGGGGCCCGCGCCAAATGCGATGCCGTCGAGATCGCGCGGGATCATCTTGTTCGCCGTGAGCAAGGCGTCGACCATCGGCAGCAGCAATTCGGAGTTGCGCTGCCCAGCTACGACTTCACGCGCGTCGACTTTGCCATCAAGCCACAGCGCGGCTGAGCACAATTCGGTCGACGTTTCGAGCGCAAGTATATTCACGTGAAAGAAGGTGCCGCGGGAAAATCCGGATTTTACACGCTGCAGAGACGCAGATGGATGACAAACCCGCGATGAGCCGTTACCCTTCGACCTCTCCATTTACCCTTTCATCGACCTTTCAATAAAGACCATCCATGCGTGAATATAAAATTGCCGCGATTCCGGGCGACGGCATCGGCACCGAAGTCATTGCCGCCGGCTTGCAGGCGCTCCAAGTATTGGCCGAACGCGACGGCGGCTTCAAGCTCATCGTCGAGCACTTCCCGTGGAGCAGCGACTACTACAAGAAACACGGCTATTACATTCCCGAAGGCGGCCTTGCCAAACTCAAGACCTTCGACGCGATCTTTTTCGGCGCAGTCGGCGCACCGGACGTACCCGATCACGTGTCGCTTTGGGGGCTGCGCCTGCCGATCTGCCAGGGTTTCGATCAGTATGCGAACGTGCGCCCGGCGCGCGTGCTGCCCGGCGTCACGAGCCCGCTCACCGGCGGCGAACGCATCGATTGGGTCATCATCCGCGAAAACTCCGAAGGCGAATATTCCGGCAGCGGCGGCCGCGTGCATACCGGTTTGCCGGAAGAGGTTGCCACGGAAACTTCCGTATTCACGCGCAACGGCGTCGAACGCATCCACCGTTTCGCGTTTGAACTCGCCAGCAAGCGGCCGCGCAAGCACCTGACGCTCGTCACCAAATCGAACGCGCAACGGCACGGCATGGTGATGTGGGACCAGATTTTCTATGAAGTCGCCAAAAATTATCCGCAGGTCGAAACCCAGCGCGTGCTGGTCGATGCGATCACCACGCAAATGGTGCTAAAGCCCTACATGCTCGACACCTTCGTCGCGACGAATCTGCATGCCGATATCCTGTCGGACCTCGCCGCCGCTCTATCGGGCAGCTTAGGCATCGCGCCGACGGCAAACCTGAATCCGGAGCGCACGTTTCCTTCCATGTTCGAACCGATCCACGGCTCGGCGTTCGATATCACGGGCAAAGGCATCGCCAATCCGATCGCGACGTTCTGGACCGCGTCGATGATGCTCGAGCATCTGGGCGAAAAAGAAGCGTCGGTGCGCATGATGAAAGCGATCGAAGCGGTGACGGCGAAAAAAATCCACACGCCTGATCTCGGCGGCGAAGCGACGACCGAAATCGTCACCTCGGCCGTCTGCGATGCGCTCTAGGCATGCCCGCTTTAAGCATGCCCTTTCGCATGCTCTGAAGTCATGCCAGGCATGCGCGCTTGTCGTTTGCAGGTGAAATGGATTCGGTCAACAATTCGCAACCTGCCAAAGCGCATCGATTGCCTTTGAAAAACCATGAATAACGATTCATCCCGCGCACTGACCGCCATTCTCGTTTGCGGCAGCGTCATCGTGACGCTTTCGATGGGCATTCGCCACGGCATGGGCCTGTTCCTGCAGCCGATGTCGACTGACCTTGGCTGGAACCGCGAAGTGTTTTCGCTCGCGATCGCATTGCAAAACCTGTTGTGGGGCGCCGCGCAGCCGCTCGCCGGTGGACTCGCGGATCGTTACGGCGCGCCGCGTGTCATCGTTGGCGGTGCAATCCTGTACGCCGCAGGCCTGGCGCTGATGACGGTTTCGGCCGTTCCACTCGCATTCAGTCTGTCCGCCGGATTACTGATCGGCGTTTCACTGTCGGGTGTCACTTACAGCGTTATCTACGGCGTTGTCGGCCGCAGCTTTCCCGAATACAAACGCTCGCAGGCGATGGGTTACGTCGCCGCCGCCGGTTCGTTCGGTCAATTCCTGATGGTGCCGATCGAGCAGTGGCTGATCGGCAGTACGGGCTGGAGCAATGCGCTGCTCGTACTTAGTTTGATCGCGTTGATGATGGCGCCGATGGCACTCGGCTTGCGGGAGCCGCAGCGCGTGCAGGCCGCGGGCAGCCAGACCATACGCCAGGCGCTCGAAGAAGCATTTCAGAATCGCAGCTTCTGGCTGTTGACCGCAGGCTATTTCGTTTGCGGCTTCCAGGTCGTGTTTATTGCGATTCATCTGCCCGCTTACCTGAAAGATCACGGCTTGAGCCCGAACGTTGCCGTGACCGCGCTCGCGCTGATCGGCCTTTTCAATATCATCGGCACCTGGGCCGCGGGCTCGCTCGGCGCGCGCTTGCCGAAGAAACATTTGCTCATCTTCATTTACGCAACGCGCAGCGTCGTCATCGGGCTCTTCCTGCTGGCGCCGCTGTCGCCGGTTTCGGTCTATATCTTCGCCGCCGCGATGGGCATCCTGTGGTTGTCCACGATCCCGCTCACCAACGGCATCGTCGGCGTGGTATTCGGCGTGCGCTACCTCGCCATGCTCGGCGGCTTTGTCTTTTTCTCGCATCAGGTCGGCAGTTTCCTCGGCGTTTGGCTCGGCGGCGTGCTTTACGACCGCACCGGCAACTACAACGCCGTATGGATGATCGCGATCGCGCTCGGTATCTTTGCCGCGCTGATCAACATCCCGATTCGCGAAAAGCCGCTCGCGCGCCTCGCCGCCGCCTGATTTTTACCTGGCTCGCCGCGCCGGGCGGTGATTGCCCGAACCTTGCCGCGCACGCTATAGTCTCCGCTGAGAACCCCAAGCAGGGAGCCGCGCGTGCAAAGAGTCATCCGTTGCCTGGCCGTTACGGCTTTTACGTGCATGTTCGCGCCGCCGGTATTCGCGCAAACGTGGCCGGCTAAAACCGTGCGCCTGATCGTCAATGCCGGTCCCGGCGGGTCTACGGACGTGATCGCGCGTTCGATGTCGACGCAACTCGGGGAGACGCTCGGCCAGCAGGTGCTCGTGGACAACCGCGTCGGCGCCGGCGGCAATATCGGGCTTGAACTCGTCGCGAAATCGTCACCGGATGGTTACACACTGCTGCATTCATCGGATGGTCCCATACTCGTGAGCCCGCATTTGTACAAACTTGGCGTCGACGTCGGCAAAGATATCGCGCCGGTCGCGCCCACTGGCCGCGCCGCGTTGTTTTTCATCGTGCGTCCCGGCGTACCGGCGCGCAGTCTCGCTGAATTCATCGCGTTTGCCCGGGCCAATCCGGGCAAACTCAATTACGGCTCGGCGGGCGCCGGCACTTTGCAGCACATAGCGACAGAAATGCTGATGCGCGCCGCGAAAATCTCGGTCGTTCACGTGCCGTACAAGGGCTCGCAGCAGGCGCTTGTCGATTTGCTGGGCGGCCAGATCGACTTCACGTTTGATCTCGGCGCGTCGATTCCGCATATCAAGGCAGACCGGATCCGGTTGCTTGCCGTGCCGGGCCCGACGCGCTCGCCGCTGTTTCCCGAAACGCCGACGATGGCTGAAGCCGGCACCGACGTCGATATTCGCTGGTATTCCGGCGTGTATGCGCCGACCGGCACCCCGCGCGAAATCATAGTGCGGCTGAACCGCGAGATCGCCCGCATCATGCAAACCGCGGAAGCGCGAACCGCGCTTGCCAACATGGCGGCCGAAAACGTTGCGCCGCTGTCGCCTGAAGCATTCGCGGCCGAGCGCCAGCGCGCGCGCGACCGTTACGGCGCAATCGTGCGCGAGGCGAACATCCGGCTCAATTAGCGATTCGTCCACGGATGGCAGCAAGTACCAACGTCGCGTCCGGCCGTATGCAGCGTCTCCTGCGCCTTTATATCGAAAACATGAACCCGTCGACCCGAATCGCCTTCAGCGTGGCTTTCGTCTGCCTTCTTTTCACATTTACGTTGCCGGCGTCCGCGCAAATCGTTCCGCTTTACGGCGCGACGATCGCGCGCTTTGCGACCGCGGACGAAAGCCGGCTGCGGCTAGGCACACGCGATGAATTCGTCATGGCGATGGGCGACTATGACCGCTCGGCGCGCACCGGCCGCCGCGGCACCGTGACCGAAGCGCAATTCCTTAACTACGCGGCGGGCCAGGCGCTCGACTGGTCGCCGGGTGACATAACAAAGCTAACCGCGCTGATCGCAAAAATCAGCGCCGAGCTCAAGCCTTTGCGTTTATCGATGCCGAAGGAAGTCTGGCTCGTCAAAACCACGGGCCGCGAAGAAGCAGAGACCGGTTACACGCGCGCGAATGCGATCGTCCTGCCGCAGCAATACATGGAGATCGCCGCGGAGGAACTCGAGCGCATTCTGATTCATGAGCTCTTCCATGTCATTTCCCGCCACCTGTCCGAGCGCAGGACGACGCTTTATGCAATCGTCGGCTTCCGCGACTGCGGGCCGCTCAAGTGGCCGGTCGAGCTCGCGCCGCGACGCATCACGAATCCGGATGCGCCTAACGACCGTTATTGCGTCACGTTGCAAAGAAGCGGCGCGGCACTGACTTTTTATCCGATCCTGTTCGCCAAAGAAGACGTGTTCGATCCGGCGCTGCCCGGCACCTACCTCGAACGCCTGCTCTTCAAGCTGCTCGCGGTGATGGGTGCCGGCACCGACTGGACAGCCGGACGCGCGGGAGAGTCACTGGTAATGCTCGATCCCGCCACGGTGCCCGAGTATTTCACCGCCATCGGACTTAACACGCGCTACATCATTCATCCCGAAGAGATTCTCGCGGATAATTTCACGCTGCTCGTGCGCGGCGAGCGCAAAGTGCGCACGCCGCGAATCCTCGATGAATTAAAACGCGTGCTCGCCGAACCGTAGATGCATCCAGCCCGTTGATGTTCCGCTATCTTCATTCAAGCATTCGCGGCACGGCGAGCGCCGGCAGCGCCGTCCCGCCGCCGGGCCTGCTCGCTTTTTACTGGCATTTCGTGCGCCAGACCAAAGGCTGGTATGCGGTGGTGTTCGCGACCAGTCTCGCCGTCGCGGCGATCGACATGGTCATCCCGGTGTTCATCGGCAAGCTCGTCACGCTGATGGAAGCCGCCGATCGCCAGGCCGCGCTCGACGAAAACATGACTCTGCTCGTTGGCATGCTGGCGCTGATCCTGCTCGTGCGCCCGGCCGTGCTGTTCGCGGACGTCGCGATTCGCCAAAACGTGCTTCTGCCAGGCGTGACGACACTCGTGCGCTGGCAAAGCCACTGGCACGTGGTGCGCCAGAATCTGCCGTTCTTCCAGAATGACTTTGCCGGCCGCATCGCCCAGCGCGTGATGCAAACCGCCAATGCATTGCGCGAGAGCGTGATGTCGAGCATCCGCTCGTTGTTTTATATCGTCGTCTACGGCATCAGCGCGTTTGCATTGATGGCGGCAGCGGACTGGCGGCTCGGTCTGCCGACCTTGTTGTGGTTCATCGGCTACGCGGTGTTTCTCGTTTACTTCGTGCCGCGCATGCGCGATCTCGCCAAGGCCAGTTCCGAAGCGCGCTCGCTGGTGATGGGCCGCGTCGTCGACAGCTACACCAATATCCTCACCGTCAAACTGTTCGCGCGCCTGACCGACGAGGACGCGCACGTGCGGGAAGTCATCGAC
Source organism: Betaproteobacteria bacterium (assembly GCA_028292435.1). Taxonomy (GTDB): domain Bacteria; phylum Pseudomonadota; class Gammaproteobacteria; order Burkholderiales; family SG8-41; genus PALSA-1004. The sequence goes on along the minus strand of JAQGMI010000049.1, from coordinate 13,533 downwards.
GCCCATCAGGACGCGATGAACGCGCACATGCGGTTGATATCGCTGTTCATGACGTCGCTGTCGATTCTGAACGCGCTGCTCCTGACCGGAACTGCGGCCATCGGCATCTGGTTGTGGGCACATGGCAACGTGAACGCAGGCGTCGTCGCGACCGCATTGCCGCTCGCCTGGCAGATCGCCAACATCGCCGCGTGGGTCAGTTGGGAGGCGACTGGTATTTTCGAAAATATCGGCGTCGTGCAGGAAGGCATGCAGACGATTGCAGTTCCGCATAGCGGCATGGACCGGCCCGGCGCCCGCCCGTTGCAGGTCACACGCGGCGAAATTCGCTTCGACAATATTTCGTTCGCCTATAACCGCGGCGATGCGGTGCCCGTTCTGGACCATCTGAATTTCACCATTCGCCCCGGCGAACGCGTCGGACTGGTCGGGCGTTCGGGCGCGGGCAAGTCGACGCTCGTCAACCTGCTGCTGCGCTTTTACGATCTCGAGCGTGGCCGCATCTGCATCGACGGACAGGATATCTCGAATGTGACGCACGAAAGTTTGCGCGCAGCCATCGGCATGGTCACGCAGGACACCTCGCTGCTGCATCGCTCGATTGCCGACAATATCCGGTACGGACGGCCGGGCGCGCGCGATGATGAAATCCACACGGCGGCGCGCAAAGCGCAGGCGCATGACTTCATCACGGGCCTGAAAGACTGGCGCGACCGTACCGGCTACGACGCGCATGTTGGCGAGCGCGGCGTCAAGCTGTCCGGCGGCCAGCGCCAGCGCGTTGCGATTGCGCGGGTCGTACTCAAAGATGCACCGATCCTCGTACTTGACGAAGCGACTTCGGCGCTCGACAGCGAAGTCGAGCTCGCGATCCAGGAACAGCTGCTCGGCCTGATGGAAGGCAAAACTGTCATCGCCATTGCGCATCGCCTGTCCACGATTGCCCGCATGGACCGCCTCATCGTGCTGGACGCGGGCCGCATCGTCGAACACGGTTCGCATGACGAGCTGCTGAAGTCCGGCGGACATTACGCGAAACTGTGGCGTCACCAGTCGGGCGGTTTTCTCGCGCCCGAAATCGTGACGACCGACACCGCACTCGAGCCGCTCGAGGACGAAGCGCCCGATGAAAAAAAGATCGAGCCGGTGAGCGAGTCCGGTACCGACGACGCGCCGGTGCCCACCCGCGCGTGAGATGATGCGTGCATGAAACCGGGCGAAAACGTTGAAGCGACCTTTTGTTTCGTCGACATCGCCGGTTACACGGCGTTGACCGATCAGCATGGCGAGCTCGCCGCGGCGAATCTCGTCGATGACTTTAACCATTTCGTCAGCATTGCGGTCTCGCCGTTCGGCAAAGTTCATGAGCTGATCGGCGACTGCGCGTTCCTGGTATTCGCAAATCCGCTGTCAGCCCATCGGGCGCTGGCTGCGCTTTACGCATCGATTGCCGACCGTCGGGATTTTCCGGTCGTGCGCGCCGGCCTGCATCATGGACCGGCGCTCTTGCGGTCGGACCGCTATTTCGGCTCGGCGGTCAACACTGCGGCGCGCATTGCTGCGCAGGCCAGCGGCGGCGAGATCCTTTGTTCGCGGGAAGTCGCCGAACTGCTCACCGAAACCCCGACCGCCGGCATCGAAGTCACGCACAAGCAGGCCATGCGGCTGAAAAACCTGCCGCAGCCCATCGACATTTATGAGGTCGTGCTGCCCGGCCTGCAGCGCGAATGTGCAATCGACCCGGTCTGCAAAATGCAGGTCGACGCCGCCCACGCGGCGGGTCATCTGCATTTAAACGACCAGACATATTGGTTCTGCTCGCTCGATTGCGTCGCGCAGTTTTCCGGAAATCCCGACGCTTACATCTGAGAAAACGCTGCGAACGCGTTAATCAACGACGGTAATCAGGCCGCTCATCTCCTCGTGACCCGAACCGCAGAATACGTCGCACAGGAACTCGACCTTGCCGAGCTTCGCCGGCACTACTCGCACGCGTACCGTCTTGCCGGGGACCATATCCGCGCGCACACCGAGGTCGGGCGCGTTAAATCCCATGAATACATCCTGAGTGGTTAGTTCGAGAATTACGGGAACGCCTTTCTTCAACTGCACGTCATGCGGCGTGTATTCGAATTTTTTGGCCGTGATCTTGATGACGGGTTCGTTGTCCTGAGCCGGCTGCGCGGCGACGTAAGCAGCTGTCATTGCAGCGACGACCAACAGCGCGCCTGCGATCAATTGCAATCTGCGTTTCGCGATCGGCATGGCATCAGGCCTTCTTGACGACGGCGAATTCGTTGATCGCGGCCTGCCCGGACTTCGCGTTGACGTCGATACCGCGGAAGCCAAGTCCTTTATAGGGTTCGGCCGCATTCCACGCGAGCGGCACGCGCTTGGGCACGCTGCCCGCTGCCGGCAGTGGAAATATCAGCGATTTCGCCGCGTGATGCGCGATATGCCCGGTCATGTGGTGATGTTCCTGATGGATGTGGCCGTAAAACACGGTGACGTTGCGGTACGGCATCAGCATTTCGACTGCTTTCGCGCCGTCGCGGGTTGCCCAGTCCCATTGCGGGTACAAGTCGAATAGCGGCCGGTGCGTGAAGACGACGATCGGCGCATCCTTGTCCTGCTGCTTGAGGTCGGCGGCGAGCGACGCAAGCCCTGCTTCGCCGATGCTGGCGCCCGGATCGGACACGTTGTCGATCACGATGAAGTGCACGCCGTTATGGTCGAATGAATAATTCGTCGCGCCGAAGAATTCCTTGTAAGCGGCGCCTTGATCGAGCGAAGCATCGTGCTCGCCTGGCATGAAACGAACCGTTTTCACCTTGAGTTCGCTGACGATCTGCTTGAATTCGCCGAGCCGCTTTCGACGTTCGACGGGATCGTCCGTCGTGTGCGTGAGATCGCCGGTAAACATGATGAATTCGGGCTGGCGCTCGAGCGCGTTTACCGCCGCGACCGCTTTTTTCAGGGTAACGCCCGCATCGGGATTGGGCGGACCCTGAAATCCCCAATGCGTGTCGGACAGTTGCACGAAGTAAAAGTCGTCGTTGCGCCCCGCCATCGATGCGCAGCCCGTGAGCCCGGATGCAAATATCGCACCGCCGATACCTGCAAGCTTCAAAAAATCCCGCCTGTCGATTGTTTTAGTCATAACCGTCTCCTGTTTAGGGTGGCCTGCGGCAAATAAGGTAAAGTCCCGCCTGCCCTCCCTATAACCGGCAATGCGATCAGAAAATTCCCGCCATATCCGGGAATAAAATGCCGCGCCGGCCGGTAGTGAACTCATAGCCCTGGACAAGAGCTTGGAACCGGAAACGCAGACCCGATTCGAGGAAACCGTGATGGCGCATCTCGACGCTGCCTACAATCTCGCGCGCTGGCTTGCGCGCGACGAACGCGACGCCGAAGACGTCGTGCAGGAAGCGTGCTTGCGCGCGTTCAGGTTTTACGCCGGATTTCACGGCGGCAATGCGCGCGCCTGGCTGCTGGCGATCGTGCGCAATACATATTACACATGGCTCGAGAAAAACCGCCTGCACGCTCAAAACGTTGAGTTCACGGACGAAACAGTGGCCGCCGTTGAATATGAAATGGCAACGGGCAGCGACAGCGTCGAGCGCCTGCTGCAGCAAGAAGATTCGCGTCAGCTCGTGCGCCGTGCGCTCGAGCGCATTCCGGCTGAATTCCGCGAAGTACTCGTGCTGAGAGAGTTAGAAGATTTGTCATACCGCGAGATCGCGCAAATCGCCGACATTCCGCTCGGCACCGTGATGTCGCGCCTGTCGCGCGCGCGCAAACTCATGCTGCATGCGTTAAAAGAACTGGATCAGGAGTCCTGAATGGACATAGATTGCATGCAAGCCCGCGAATATCTCCACGCGCATCTGGACCGTGAACTCGATCCGGTCACAGCTATGCATGTCGAAACGCATCTGAAGAGTTGTGCAGGCTGCTCGCGTGCCTACGCTGACCAAGTGGCATTGCGCAATTCATTGAAGCAACAGGCCGCCTACTACACGGTGCCGGCCTCGCTTGCCGCGCGCATTCGCGCGGACATGGTCGAAGCGAAGTTACCGGCAAGCGACCGACGTCCGCGCTGGCAATGGTTTCCATTAGCAGCCGCAGTTGCTGCGACAGTAGTCATCAGCTGGATGGCCGCGGTGCAACTGGAATCTTCGGGCGACGACCGCATCGGCGAACAGGTGATCGCCGGCCACGCGCGTTCGGTTCTGACCGATCACCTGGTCCAGGTCGCTTCGTCGGACCAGCATACGGTCAAGCCATGGCTGAGTTCGAAGCTCGACTTTTCACCGCCCGCGGCGGATCTGACTTCACAGGGCTTTCCGCTGGCCGGCGCACGGCTCGATTACGTCAACAGCCGGCCGGTCGCGGCCCTCGTCTATCGTCACCGCGAGCACGTAATCAATCTTTTTATCTGGCCCACCGAAAAGGCGGCCGCGCAGGGCACGACGGCGGCGTCAAAGCAGGGTTACAACCTGCTTCACTGGGACAACGGCGGCATGACGTTCTGGGCGATTTCGGACCTCAACCCGGCGGATATCAAGACCTTCGCCGATACGTACGCCAGCGCAAAATAACTAAACCTTTCAGTCGCGCTCGACTTCGTTTTCGAGCTTCTCATCTCCGCGCAGATACGCTTCGAGATTGCGCAGAAAGATTTCCACGCCGCGCTGGTAATTCCCGGTGCCGGTCGAAGAATTGTGCGGCGTGATGATCACGTTCGGCATCGCCCACAGAGGCGATTCAGGCACGAGCGGTTCCTGCGTAAACACATCGAGGTAGGCGCCGCGCAGATGGCCGCTCGCCAGCACGCGCGCAAGCGCCGCTTCGTCGATCACTTCGCCGCGCGACATATTGACGAAGCCGGCGTGTTTCGGCAGCAGCCTGAACCGGCGTTCGTCGATCAGTCCGCGCGTTTCCGCGCTTAAAGGACAGGCGAGAATCAGCCAATCGCATGTCGGCAACAGGCTGTCGAGCGCCGATAATGCGACGACCTCATCGAAATTTTCCGCCGGTGCTACATTGCGGCGCACGCCGATCGTGCGCACGTCCATCGCATGCAGCGCGCGTGCAATCACCTTGCCAATATGTCCCATGCCGACGATGACCGCCGACTGCCCGGGCAGATCGAGCGGCGAAGCGGCGCCGAGCTGAGGCGCCCACTCGCGCTTCTGCTGCGCGCGCAGCCAGTGCGGAAAATTGCGGGACAGCATCAGCAATCCCGCGACTGCCGTCAACCCGACCGGACCGGCGTTGGCGCCTGCCGACGTCGTTACGCGCAACCCGCGCTTGATCGAAGGCTGATAAGGCTTTTGATCCGAACCGGCAGAGACAACCTGCAGCCATTTAAGATTCGGCGCTGAATCGACGATCGGCCAGTAGACCTGCGCTGCCTCGCTTAAGCGCGTTTTGATCGTGCCCTGCCAGATATCGCGCGAATAAAAGGTGACTTCAATGTTCGCCTGCTGCTCCGGCGTCAGTTTCAGGTCCGGCGTGAATTCGAGCACGTCGAGTTTGCGTGGCGCATGCGCGAGGATGCCGCTCAGTTTTTCCTTGAAATCGACGACGAGCTGGCGCGAAACGAAAAGCGTGGGATTCATGTTGTATGTTCTTTTCGTGAATTAAACGCCGGCGGCGACGGCATCACCCATCTGCGAAGTCGACGCTTTACCGCCGAGGTCGCCGGTCAGCACTTTGCCTTCAGCAATCACGCGGTCCATCGAGCGTGCGATGCGCTGAGCGGCATCGGTTGCCTTCGCATCGCTGCGTTTGCGGCCGAGCCATTCGAACAGCATCTGTCCCGACATGATCATCGCGTACGGGTTCGCAATACCCTGACCGGCGATGTCGGGCGCCGAACCGTGCGTTGCCTGCGCCATCGCCTGCGTTTCGCCGACGCACAGTCCCGGCGCCAGTCCGAGCCCGCCGACGATGCCGGCGCCTTCATCGGTCAGGATGTCGCCGAACTGGTTGGTCGTCACCACCACGTCGTATTGCTGCGGCTTCATGACGAGCTTCATGGCGAAGCCGTCGACCAGCACCTCCTCGAGCGTGCAGTCCGGAAAATCCAGCGCGACCTTGCGGCACTCTTCCGCGAACATGCCGCAGACCAGCCTGAAGACCGGCTCTTTATGCACGGCCGTTACTTTTTTGCGCTTGCGCGTACGCGCGATTTCGAATGCTTCGCGCGCGACCCGGTTTGCGCCGCGCCGCGTCACAACCCGCATGCCGATCGAAATATCGTCGTTCGGACGAAATTCACCGGTCCCTGCGAACACGACGCTCGACGATTGCATGCCTTCAGTCACTTCACGCAGAAACACGATGTCGACGTCCTTATGCACCGAAGGCAGGTTGGGATAGGACCTGACCGGCTTCACGCTCGCAAAGAGCTCGAATCTTTTGCGCAGCGGCGGATTGATCCAGGTTGGATCGTCACGCGGATACGCGTTGTGACCAATCGGACCTTGCAGCCAGCCATCGACGTTCTTCAGCGTATCGACCGTGACTTGCGGCATCGTGTGGCCGTGCGACTCGTGCGCGTTCTTGCCGAGCGGCAAAGGAATCCATTCGATCTCGAGACCGGTTTTAGCGGCGGCCGCTTTCATCACCTTGACGGCTTCCGGCACAACTTCGAGACCGATGTCGTCGCCCTGGAGGATCGCGATTTTCAGCATGCCATTCCTTTTGCCATCAATCCGGCGTTAATCATTCGGTTACGACGCCAACTTCCTTGACGACTCTCGCAAAGCGGTCGTTTTGCGCTTTCATGAACTGCGCGAAGTCTTCCGGCGATTTGCTCGTGATGATTTCCGCGCCGGCTTCGTTTAGCCGCCGCACGACTTCGGGATCGGCGACCGTGCGCAGCGCCGCGTTAAAGAGTTTCATCACAATCGGCCGCGCCGTGCCGAGCGGCAGGTAAACCCCCTGCCACGAGCCGTTACGGATCGTCGGAAAGCCGACCTCAGTCATCGTCGGCGTGTCGGACAGCAGCGCAAACCGTTTCGGCGAAATCACGCCGAGCGCCTTGATGCGTCCGTTTTTAATATGCGGCAACACGGCGGCGAGGCTCACCACCGCAACCGCCACTTCGCCGCTTACGAGCGCGGTGGTTGCCGCACCGGCGCCGCCCTTATACGGAATGTGCACCAGATCGATGCCGGCCGCGCGCATGAAAATTTCCATTTCCATGCGCTGCGCGCTACCCGATCCCGACGAGCCGAAATTCAACTTGCCCGGGCGCGCCTTGGTGTACTCGACGAATTCTTTGACACTGTTCACCGGAACCGTCGGATGTACCGCCAGCGCGCCGGGCACATCGACCACCTCAGTGACCGCGATGAAATCGCGCACCGGCCGCACCGGGAACTTCGGAAAAATGCTCGGGTTGATCGCCATCGTGCCGACATTGCCGAGCAGAAAGCTATAGCCGTCGGGCGTCGCGTGAGCAGCGACCTCGACGCCGATGTTACCGGACGCACCCGCGCGGTTGTCGATCACGACCTGCTGCCCCAGTTCCTGGATCAGCTTCTGCTGCATGATGCGGCCGACGATGTCCGAAGCACCGCCCGGAGCAAAGGGAACAACCATTCGTACCGCGCGCGATGGATAGTCGTCGCCCGCCGCAGCCTGAGCGGCGCCGTGCATGGCGAGCAGGCCCCAAATCAAAATCGCTTTGTGTCCTCCCATGACCGACCGCTACGCTTTTGCTTTATTGCGCGCACCGGCCGGCACCGAGGCTCGCGCCATCTCACCGGCGTCTTTCAGCGCATCGACCGACCAGCACAATTTAAGCAACGCATCGGTCTCGCCTTGCGCCAGAATCCCCTTGGCGAATTTCCGGAACTTGGCTTCAAGATCGGCATCGCTCATCGGCCGCGCCAGGCTGCCAATTGCATGCTCGACATGTTTGGTCGGCGTGCGACCGTCTTTAAGCTTGATCGCGATATGCGCTGCGTCTTCGTGGACGCTCTTGTCGACGCTCGCGCTCACTTTGTCGCGCAGGGTGATGACTTCCGGGTCGCGCACGCACTGATCGCTGTAGACGTCTTCGCCGCCTTCCCCGTGGATGATCGCGACCGCGGCGGAATGAAACACGCTGAACTTGCCTTCGAGCCCGACCTGCGGCGTTTTCTTGCCGGTCAGTTCGAGCACGAGCGGATGCACTTTAAGCGCGATGCTCTCGATGTCACCGGCCTTCAATTGATGTTCATTCCGTAGCTGGACGCAGCCGTCGATGATCGGATGAATCACGATGCCGCACGCGAACGGCTTATAAGTGTTGAGCGCGACCTCCCAAGTTTCACCGAGCTTGTCCGTGATTTCGTCATAGTTGCGCGCAGTCGCGAGCACGTTGGCGAATCCGCGCGGCGCTTCGATGCCGTGCTCCGAACTCGTAAAGTTTTTCGAAGCGAGAAACGCCGCGGTCATGCCGTTTTGTGCAGCACGGCCCGGATGGAACGGCTTGCACATGGTGCCGAACATTTCGCGCAGGCCGGACGATTGCGTCGCGGCGATACCGAACGCCCACGTCATCTGCTGTGCGCTGAGCTTTAGCACTTTACCGACCGCGGCTGCCGCGCCGAATACACCGGCGGTGCCGGTGATATGCCAGCCGACGTCGTAATGCGACGGATAGACCGCATTGCCGATGCGGCACTCGACTTCTACGCCGAGGATGAATGCGTGGAGAAACTCGGCGCCGCTCATCGGCCGGTATTCAGCCAATGCGAGCAATGCCGAAGCGACCGGCCCGCTCGGATGGATCACGGTCTTCAGATGCGTGTCGTCGAAATCGAACATGTGCGAGCTGATGCCGTTCAACAGTGCCGCATGCATGATATCGAGCCGGTCGCCGCGGCCGAGCACAGTCGCCTGCGCGGGTCCCGAAAATTCGCTCAGGGCGGCCAATGCAATGTCGATGCCTTCGTGACGTGACGCCCCGATCGCGCAGCCGAGCCAGTTCAATACCGAGCGTTTGGCTTCGTGCCTGACCGGGTCGGGAATATCGCCATAGCGCGAATCGACCACGAACTGCGCCAGGGTCTTGGTGACTTCCATTTAAAACTCCGCGATTTTTCAATTCAGGAAAGTGCGACGCTACGGGTGCTGCGGGTGCTACGAATGCGGCATTACTTCAAATACTGCTTCTCCCACGCCTCGACGTCGCCAAGCTGCAGCACCTCGTTGTATTCCTTCATCGTGACCATGCGCGCACTGACCGCTTTGGTGTTGCCGTCACGCTTGAGCACGTTGACCGCCTCGCGGATCGCAAACACCGCAGAATTGCGCGCGAGACCGGGAAAGATGGCAATCCGAAATCCGAGTTGCTCGATTTCGGCCGCGGAAAGTTCGCCGAGCTTGCCGCCGCCGTCGATGTTGACCAGGCACGGACCGTCGACCGACGACGTGATGCGCTTCATATCTTCGAGTATGGTCGGACTGGTCTTGAGCTCGACGAACAGCACATCAGCGCCCGCTTTGCGGAAAGTCTGCACGCGCTTGATCGCGTCGTCGAGGCCATGACCGGCGGCAGAATCAGTACGCGCGATGATGATGAAATCGGGGTCCGTGCGCGCGGCGACGGCTGCTTCGATTTTCTTCGCGGCTTCGGCGAGCTCGATGACAGGACGGGAGCCGGGCAGATGACCGCAGCGCTTGGGCGCGACCTGGTCTTCGATGTGAATCGCGGCGACGCCGGCGGCTTCGTACTCGCGCACCGTATGCCGGACGTTGACGGCGTTGCCGTAACCCGTGTCGGCGTCGCAAATCAGCGGGATGCTGACGCAGGCCGCGGCACGATGCGCATGCTGCGTGAAAAGCGTCAGATCGACGAGCCCGACATCCGGCTTGCCGAGCAAGGACGCGGAGACGCCGTTGCCGGTCATATACACAGCGTCGAAACCCGCCTGCTCGACGATTCGTGCGCCAAGCGCATCGTAAATCCCGGGCGCGACGAGCAGCGGTCCGCTCTTCAGGCGCGCGCGCAATTGTTGCCGTGGTGTATTGCTCATCGTTCAATCCCCAGTTTTTTCTTCACCGATTCCAGTTCCTGAATGTCCTTAGCCAGCTGCGCTTTGAAATCGTCCGGCCCCATGAATCCATCAAGCTGGGTAACTTGCTCAAGATAGGCTTTCCAGTCGGGCGTCTGCTGCGCTTTCTGAATCGCGGCAACCAGCTTATCCATGATCGGCTTCGGCAAGCCGGCTTTGCCCATGATGCCGCGCCACTGGTAGCGCACGACATTCCAGCCGCGCTCCTTATACGTCGGCACATCCGGAAAATCCACCAGCCGCTTGTCTGACGAGACTGCAAGCACGCGGACCTTGCCCGACGAAATAAATGGTTTCACGTTTCCGGGATTCGTCGCAGTCGCATCGACGTGGCCGCCGGCGACCGCCAGCAGCGCAGGGCCGCCGCCCTTATAGGCAATCCAGTTCGTTTTAATTTTTGCGACTTCCGAAAATACTTCCCACGCAACGCGGTGCGAACCCATCTGGAACGGACCGCCCACGTTAAACTTGCCCGGATTCTGGCGCGCGTATTTGACGAAGTCGTCAATGGTCTTGAACGGAATCGACGTCGGGACGATAAGGCCGTACGGGTCGATCTGCGAGCGCGCAATCATTTGCAAGTCGTCAGGCTTGAAGTTCGCATTCGGCTCGCCGAACAGCGATGCGAGGGTCAGCGTATTGGCGGTGATCAGGTAGCCGTCCGCCGGCGCCTTCAACAGCTGATTGATCATGATGATGCCGTCGGCGCCCGTGCGGTTTTCGACGATCATGTTCTGACCCAGCTCTTTGGTCAGCAGCTTCGCCATCATGCGCGCGAAGAGATCGACGGGGGAACCCGGCTCCGACCAGCACAGCAGGGTAATCGGACGCGTCGGATAATCCTGTGCGGCGGCCAGCGGCGACAACGCTAGCAAGAGCACGGCATAGGCGCCAACGACGAATTTATGCAAAGCCATGTTACGCGGCCTCCTTCACTTCAAACCGGTAACGACTGATCTTCGCATCGTCGAGTATCACGCCGAGCCCCGGCCCTGCCGGCAGCGCGATGCTGCCCGCGGTCAGATCGAGTTTGCTGGTCACAATGTCGTCGGACGTTTTCAACGGGCCGACACACTCGAGGCCGTCGATCACGTTGTTCGAGGTCGCCGCGCACATGATTTCAGCCATCGTGTTAATGCCAAGCCCGAAGCCGTGCCCGAGCACGCAGCGAATACCGGCCGCTTCGGCCGTCGCGATCATGCGCCGCGTATTGAGAAACCCGCCCTGCTTCATGACTTTGACTTTGACGATGTCCGCCGCGTCGGCCTTGATGATGTTGATGAGACTCGCGTGATCGAGCACCGATTCGTCGGCCATGATCGGAATGCCGCCGCTTTCGCGCCGCACGCGCGCCATGCCGGCAATGTCGTCGAACGGCACCGGCTGTTCGAACAGCTGCAGTTTGTACGGCAGCACCGAATGCGCAAGCTTGATCGAGGTGTCGGCGTCGTAGCCGGCATTCGCATCGATACGCAGATTGAAGTCGGGCCCCACCGCCTCGCGGATCGCCTTCACGCGATCGCGGTCGGCGGTGATGTTGCCGCCGACTTTGATCTTGGCGGAACGAAAACCTTTTTTCTGCCACGACACCGTTTCGGCCGCCGCTTCGTCCGGCGGCAGAATGCCGATCCACGCGTTGAACATCAGCCGGTCTTTGACCGCCCCGCCAAGATAGGTATAGACCGGCACGCCGCAGACGCGCGCGGATAGGTCGACGCACGCCATCTCGATTGCGGCTTTCGCGTCGTGAAAACCCTCGACCGCGGGTTCGAGCTTTTGGAGAATGCGGTGGATATTGGTTGGATCCATGCCGATGACGAGTCCCGCGAGCTTGGTCTCGAGTATTGTCAGGCTTGCTTCGATGGTTTCCATCGAGTAGCCCGGCGACGGGTCGATATTGCCGAGTCCAATCGCGCCGCCCGTTGCGGTAATGCGCACAATCGCGCTCTTCTGAATCGATTTGCTCTTGTATGCATTCTTGTATTCGCCAACCAGCGGCACGGCGACGCCAAACACTTCGACCCGTTCGATTTTCATCAGGCAAGACTCCAGTCAGGATGTTTTTGCAGGAAGGCGATGAGGCCGCCTTCGGCGAGTATGCGTTGTACTGCGGGTGGCAGCACGGCGACGGTCCGGTTGATACTGCGCGCAGCAACCACGACCTTGCCCGCCGCAAGATTTACTTCAATCGCATCGCCGTCGTCGATGCCTGTAATGTCGCATTCGATCACCGGCAAACCATTGTTGATCGCGTTGCGGAAAAACTGGCGGCCGAATGCCGGCGCGACGATTGCCGCGACACCCATCAGCTTCATGATGTGCACCGCCTGCTCGCGCGACGAGTTAATGCCGAAGTTTTTGCCGGCGACGATCAGGTCGCCCGGCTTGAAGCGCGGTGCGAATCCCGGCGCGACGTTGTCGAATGCGTGCTGCGCGATGTATGCGTTGTCTTTGCCGGGCAGATATTTGCTCGAGCAATTGATGTCGGTGTTGATGTGCTCGCCGAGCAGGCGCGCACGGCCTTTGATCGTCGTTTCCATCAGGCAGCCCGCCATTTACCGCCCATTACGTCGCGCGGATCTGTAATCGATCCAGTCAACGCGGAGGCCGCGACGGTTGCAGCAGATGAGACCCAGATTGCCGATTTCGAATTGCCGAGCCGCCCTTTAAAGTTGCGATTCGCGCTCGAGATCGCGACGTCGCCGTCGCCCATGATCAAATGACCCGTAATATTCACGCAGGTGCCACAGCCTGCCGCTTCGACCGATGCGCCCGCCTTCGTCAACGCTTCGATCAAGCCCTCGCGTGCCGCCGCAAGATAGACTTCACGCGACGCCGGCGTCACGATCATGCGCACGCCTTTGGCGATGCGCTGGCCTTTCAAGATCGCGGCGGCCTGACGGATGTCGTCGAGCCGACCGTTAGTGCAGGTGCCGATCAGCGCGAAGTTGATTTTTTGGGCTTTGACTTCGGACACGCCGATCACATCGTCGATCTGATGATTGCGGGCGACCTGCGGCACCAGCGTTGACGCATCTATTTCGATGCGCTCGACGTAATTCGCATCAGCGTCCGCTTTTACCGGTTGCGGTGTGCGCGCCTTATGCGCTTTCAACCACGCAATGGTTTTTTCGTCCGCTTCGAGAATGGCCGCTTTTGCGCCGAGCTCTGCCGCATGGTTCGACAAAGTCATGCGGTCGTCGATTTCCATGGCGGCAACCGCCGAGCCGGTGTACTCGAGCGCCTTGTAGTTCGCGCCTTCGGCCCCGAAGCGTCCGAGCATCGTCAGCGTGATGTCCTTCGCCCACACGCCGGGCTGCAGCCGGCCTTTGAGTTCGATGCGAATCGTCTGCGGCACCCGAAACCACAACTTGCCGGTCATCATTACCGCCGAAAGATCGGTACCTTCGACGCCGGTGCCGAACGCGTTGAACGCGCCGTACGTGGTCGA
>JAQGMI010000042.1 GCA_028292435.1 Betaproteobacteria bacterium | reverse complement strand
GATGCATTGATTCACCAAGGCGCTCGCGCTCGATGTGGCAAAAAAAGGCGTGACCGTAAACACCATTTCGCCCGGCTACATTGGCACTAAAATGGTCATGGCGATCCCGAAGGAAGTGCTCGACTCGAAGATCGTCCCGCAGATTCCGGTCGGCCGGCTCGGAAAACCCGAAGAAGTCGCCGGACTGGTCGCCTATCTGTGCTCGGACGAAGCGGCGTTCGTCACCGGCGCCAATATCGCGATCAACGGCGGTCAGCACATGCAATAGCGCGGCAGCGGGAGCATCCGCCGCGCTATAATCATGCAATGCAAAACGCCCTGTTTTTTCCGCTATGATCGCGCTGATAAGGCGCACACCAGGGGGCTGGACATGAGTGAAGCTATAAGAATAATCAAGAAATATCCTAATCGCCGGCTCTATGACACCACGACCAGCATTTACATTACGCTCGCGGATGTAAAGAAACTCGTCCTTGAAAACGTCAATTTCAAGGTCGAGGACGCCAAGACCAAGGACGATCTGACCCGCACCATTCTGCTGCAGATCATTCTCGAAGAAGAAAGCGGCAACGGCGCGCCGATGTTCACGAGCGACGTGCTGTCGAAGATCATCCGTTTTTACGGCAACGCCATGCAGGGCATGATGGGCAACTATCTCGAGAAGAACATTCACACGTTCATCGAGATCCAGAAGAAGCTGCAGGCACAGTCGAGTGCGATGTACGGCGGCACGGCGACGCCGAACGCCGAAGCGTGGAGCGAGTTTCTCAAGATGCAGGGGCCGGCGATCCAGGGCCTGATGGGCAGTTATCTCGAGCAGAGCGCCAACGCCTTCCTCGAAATGCAGCAACAGATGAAAAAACAATCGCGCAACCTGTTCGGCAACTTCCCGTTCCCGAACTTTGCGGCCACCAACCCCTTTGCGCCGCCGCGCGATGGCACGGCCGCTGAACCCGACAATTCCACCCCGCCCGAGGATGAAAACGGCCACAAAAAAGGCGGTTGAAAAGCAACGGATGGCGACAGACGCTCCGCCTCACAAGCAGCGGACGACGGCAAAAACCGCGCCGGAGACGAAACCGCCCGCATCCAAACGCAGCAAGGCAGCACCCAAAGTCGGGTTCGTTTCCCTCGGCTGCCCCAAAGCGCTGGTCGATTCCGAACGCATCCTGACGCAATTGCGCGCGGAAGGTTACCTCGTCGCGCCCAGCTATCAGGACGCGGACCTCGTTGTCGTCAACACCTGCGGGTTCATTGACAGCGCCGTCGAGGAGTCGCTTGACGCGATCGGCGAAGCGCTCGCGGAAAACGGCAAAGTCATCGTGACCGGCTGTCTCGGCGCCAAAGGCAGCGTCGTACAGGACAGGCATCCGCAGGTGCTCGCCGTTACCGGGCCGCATGCAACCGACGAAGTAATGCGCGCCGTGCACGCGCATCTGCCGCAACCGCACGATCCGCATATCGATCTCATCCCGCCTCAGGGCGTCAAACTGACACCGCGTCATTATGCTTACCTGAAGATTGCCGAAGGCTGCAATCACCGCTGCACGTTCTGCATCATCCCGGCGATGCGCGGCGATTTGGTGAGCCGCCCCGTCGGCGACGTGATGCAGGAAGCCGAAAATCTCGTCAAGGCCGGCGTCAGGGAACTGCTCATAATTTCGCAGGACACCAGCGCCTACGGTGTCGACGTCAAATACCGCACCGGCTTCTGGGGCGGACGTCCGCTCAAGACGCGCATGACCGAACTTGCCGCCGCATTGGGCGAGCTCGGCGTCTGGGTGCGGCTGCATTACGTCTACCCGTATCCGCACGTCGATGAAGTCATTCCGCTGATGCAGGCGGGGAAAATCCTGCCCTATCTCGATGTGCCGTTCCAGCACGCGAGTCCGCGGATTCTGAAAGCGATGAAGCGTCCGGCGAATTCCGAAAACAACCTGGCGCGGATCCGGCGCTGGCGCGAACTCTGCCCGGGACTCACCATCCGCAGCACTTTCATCGTCGGCTTTCCGGGCGAAACCGACGAGGAATTCGAGCAGCTGCTCGAGTTCATCGAGGACGCGCAGCTCGACCGCGTCGGCTGCTTTACTTATTCCGCCGTTGAAGGCGCGACGGCCAATGCACTCGCCGGCCACGTCCCCGAAGAATTGAAGGAAGAACGCAAAGCGCGCTTCATGGCCGCGCAAGCCATTGTCAGCACTGCCCGCCTCGAGCGAAAAATCGGCAAGACGATGCGCGTATTAGTCGATAGCGCCAACGAAAAAAACGTGATCGCGCGCAGCACCGCCGACGCGCCCGAGATCGACGGCATCGTGCATATCAAGCCTACACCCGGATTAACTGTCGGCGAGTTCGCTAACGTCAGGATTACGCGTTCTGACGAGCACGATCTATGGGCCGAAGTGATTTGACGCCGTCGCCGTCGCCGTCGTACTGGCAGCGTCTTCGCGCGTGGGCACGCGAGCTAAAAACCGAAACGCTGACGCTGTGGTTCTGCTGCAAAAATCCGGCGACGCCGTTTGCCGCCAAAGTCCTCGCAACGCTCGTCGTCGCTTACGCGCTGTCGCCGATTGACCTGATTCCCGATTTCATTCCGGTGATCGGCTACCTCGACGACGTAATCCTGATCCCGATCGGCATTTACTTCACGCTCAAACTGATTCCGCAACCGATCATCGAGGCGAGCCGAATCAGAGCGCGCGAGTGGATGGCGGCAAGTCAGGTCAAACCACGCAATTATGTGGCAGCTGCAATGATCGTCTGTTTGTGGCTCGCCGCCGCCTGGTGGGCGTGGCGCTGGTATACGGCCGAAACCTAAACCGGCTTATTCGCGTTCGAAAAACGCAATCACTTCCGCGACGTCGCGCGTGCCTTTCATCGACGGCAGGCTGCGCAGGATGCGCCGTCCATAGCCCTTCGTGAACAATCGCGGATCGCAGATCATCAGCACGCCGCGATCGGTCTCATCGCGTATCAACCGGCCCGCGCCCTGTTTCAACGTGATGACCGCCTGCGGCAACTGAAATTCGACGAACGCATTACGGCCGTCGCGATTGATGCGCTCGATGCGCGCCGCGAGCAGCGGATCGTCGGGCGGCGCGAACGGCAGCTTGTCGATGACGACGAGCGACAAGGCGTCACCACGCACGTCCACCCCTTCCCAGAACGACTGGCTGCCGACGAGTACCGCGTTGCCGATGCGGCGAAACCGCTCGAGCAATTCGGTGCGCGAGCCTTCGCCCTGCATCAGCAGCGGAAATTCGAGTCCGCGCTGCGCGAACGCCTCATGCAGCAATTGATGGCCTTCGCGCATCGCGCGCAAGCTCGTGAACAGCATGAACGCGCGGCCGCCGCTCGCTTCGATGACCGGCAGCGCGGCGGCGACAACCGCTCTCGTGTATTCCGGCGTATTGGGTTCGGGCATGCCCTTCGGCACATAGAGCAAGGCATTCGCCGAATAATCGAACGGGCTTTCCCACGATTGCGCGTTCGCGTCGGTAAGACCCATCTGCGCGCGGTAATGGTTGAAATCGCTGCCGACCGACAAAGTCGCCGACGTAAAAATCCACGACCGCGCATGCTCGTTGATCTGGCCCTGGAATACTTCGGCGATCGATAGCGGCGTCGCATTCATATGCAAGGCGTGATTGAAGAGTTCGAGCCAGCGCACGGAATCGGGATCATTGTGATCGCGCCAGCGGCGGACCGATGCGGCAAGCAACTGCGCGAGTTGCCAGCATTTCTCGAGCCATTCGCTGCGCCCGGCCTGGGTTTCGAGCGTTGCCACTAATAAATCGAGTTTTGCGCACGCCGTGGCGAGCGCCGGCTCGAATTCGCGATTGCGCGCAAGCGCCTGATACGGGAACCGGCCGCTTTCTTCCTTGAATGCGAGCCGCAGATCACGCGCGGCCTTGTCGAGCGCTTGCGCCGCCTCAGGCAAAGCGGCGAAATCTTTCGCCGAAGCAGCGGCCTCGATGCGAGTATCGCGCGCGAGTTCGATCAATTGCGATGTCGAAACCGTCTGGCCGAAAAAAAGGCTCGCTGTCTCGGGCAGCTGATGGGCTTCGTCGAAAATAATCGTGTTGGCAGCCGGCAGCAGTTCCGACACGCCTTCGTCGCGCAGCACGACATCGGCAAAGAATAAATGATGGTTGACGACGACGACGTCCGCGGCGAGTGCCTGCTTGCGCGCTTCCATCACGAAACATTTTGCGTAATGCTCGCACTCGGAACCCAAACAGTTCTCGCGCGTGGAAGTGACGTACGACCAGATCGCCGCATTTTCCGGCACGTCGGAGACGTCACTCTTGTCGCCGGTCGCGCTGTTCTTCGCGAAATTTGCAATGATCGGCAGATAGCGCGCATCGTCGCGCGTAGGGAAGCGCCCTTCGTGCTGCGCGCGGCCCAGGTAATAATGGCAGACGTAATTGCTACGCCCTTTCAGCAAGGCGACGGTGACCGGCACCTTGAGCGCCTCGCGCACGACGCGAATGTCGCGATCGAACAACTGGTCCTGCAACGTCTTGGTGCCGGTTGAAATGATGACTTTGCCGCCAGAAAGCAGCGCGGGCACGAGGTAAGCAAACGTTTTTCCGGTACCGGTGCCGGCTTCGGCAATCAATACCGCATTTTTTTCGATGGCGTCGGCGACCGCGCGCGCCATTTCGAGCTGGCCCTCCCGTACGCGGAAACCCTCCACGGCCTGCGCAAGAGCGCCGTCAGTCGAAAAAATCGTGTCGAGTTGTTGCAATCGGTGTCCCGGCCAGGCGCGGCGCAAAACCTGCGGCGCGCGATCAAAGCGCGAGAGTATAGACGACGCAGACGGTCGCCCGCTAATGAAGAGCGTGTATTTCCACGCCTGCCGTCATTTTTTTAGTTACGATTGCTCCCTCGCAATCTGTTTCAGTTTGGCTATGTCGAGAAATTCGACTTCACTAAAAATTGGCTTGATCTCCGACACGCACAATGTGCTGCGACCGCAAGCCGCAGTGGCGCTCGCCGGCGTTGACCACATCCTGCACGCCGGCGACATCTGCGACGGCCAGGTCCTCGTGCAACTTGCCAAAATCGCGCCGGTCACCGCGGTTCGCGGCAACAACGACCGCGGCGGCTGGGCCGATGCCTTGCGCGAGACCGAGATGATCGAGTTCGGCGGCATCGCGCTTTACATGATCCACGATGTGACTGAACTCGACATCGATCCCGAGGCCGCCGGTGTGCAAGCCGTCATCTCCGGGCACTCGCATCGACCGCTCATCGAGCAGCGCGACGGCGTGCTGTTCGTCAATCCCGGGAGCGCGGGGCCGCGCCGCTTTACGCTGCCGGTCTCGCTTGGCTTTCTCGACATCGCCGAGGGCAAAGTCAGCGCGAGCCTGCAAACTTTAAAAATCTGAGCCGGCGACTGCAACTAACGCAAAGCAACGCAGTTAGCGAATCTCATCGACTTTCAACAGCGTCTGCCGGTTGTCACTTGAAACATCACGCGAACTGCCAACCATGGTCGATTGCTGGTCCGATGCGGTCTGCCTGATGCCGCCGATTTCCAGCCACTCGCCGAGCCGGCCCGACACCGTCGTGGTCGCCTGCTGAACGTTGACACTGCCGCGCGGTAAATGCTGCTGGGGCGCCGCGAGCGTATCGCGCTGCGAGCTGATCTCCAGCGTTACGCGATCGCCACTCAGCCGCGGCACGACATAAAAACCCGCCACTACGTCGCGATATTCGACGGCACTGGCCGTGCGTTCGATGATCTGTCCGTTGACGACCGTGCGCACCGTTTGACGCTGCTGCATTGGCACCGACTGGCCGGAGGTAATGAACGCACTGCTGCCTTCGAGCACGCGGATGCTTTGCACGCTGTTGCCGCCCTCTGTCGAACGGGTGCTGTCGACGCGGCCGCGCAAGACATCGTCGCCGCGCTGCACTTCAACAACGCCGCCACGAGCATTGTTGCCGCCGGGGATTGCGGCGCTCGCATTACCGGTCGATGCGCGCCCTGACAGCTCCGCGCGCGCGTGATCGCGGTCGAACGCGGTGTCCTGGCGGACGCTGATCATGAGTTGCCGCGGCGCTGCATCGAGCGTTGCCAACACCTGCTTGATGTCGGCGAGGTTGGCCGCGCTGGTGCGTACGATGAGCTGGTTCTGCATGCCGCTCATGCTGCCGCTTCTGTCGAGCAGCGGCTTCAATACGGGAATTACCTGTTCGGCGGTCCGATATTTGAGCGGGATGACTTCGACTGTCGCCGGCTGCGCGATGGCCGCGGTCGCCAGAAGCGCAAGCATGAAAGCGGCCGCAATGATTTTGCGTTTAGACATATCGCTGAAGTTTACGCGAACCGTTGCTTAAGATCAGGCAAGGCCAAAAATCAAGCATTTACATTCGGGTCGGCATCACCTATAGTCGCGCCGATGAAATTTTCTGCCCAGCTCGCAGCGCTGTGGCTGGTGCTGGCAGCGTCACTGCCTGTTCTCGCCAACGACAGTCGCCCGCCCGAATCGGCAACGGCTTCTGCGGGATATCTGGAACGCGCCCGCGAAATCACCGTGCAGGCGCTGTCGCTGCTCGGCGTCAATTACAAATGGGGCAGCAGCTCTCCCGAACGCGGATTCGATTGCAGCGGCCTTGTGACCCACGTTTTCCAGCAGGTTGCCGGTGTCGTGCTGCCGCGCAGTTCGCAAAACATGAGCAAGGTCGGCGAGAAAATCGATAAGTCGGATCTGCAACCCGGCGATCTCGTGTTCTTCAACACGCGGCGCCGTCCCAATTCGCATGTCGGTATTTATATCGGCGACGATCAGTTCGTGCACGCGCCGGGCCGCGGCGGTGAAGTCGAAATTTCGGGCATGCAGGAAAGTTACTGGAAAAAACGCTTTAACGGCGCACGCCGGATGCTGTTCAACGACTGACGGTTTTTTCCGCAATCTTCTGCTTGATCGCGGCAATCGCGGCCAGCCCTGCTTTCTCTCCCTCGATGATCGCGAGGTGCCGGTCTTCGAAACCGGTGCTGCGAATGCGGCCGGTGTCCGGCCTGATCACGATATCGGCTTCGGGCAATTCAAAGCCCGCGATGCTCTGCCCCATGATGGCAAAGGTCTGCAGCATGACGTCGACGCTGTCCTTCGTCTTGCCCAGGCGCGGATTGTTCGAAATATAAACCGCAATCACAACGTCGGCGCCCATGGCGCGCGCGGCGCGCACCGGCACCGGGCTGACGAGTCCGCCGTCGACATATTCGCGACCGGCGATGCTGACCGGCTGGAAGACACCGGGCACGCTGCTCGAGGCGCGGACCGCCATGCCGGTATTGCCGGTGCGAAACACGACCGGCTCGCCGCTTTGCAGATCCGTTGCGACGACCGCGAACGGTTTGTTAAGTTTTTCCATTACGCGGTTCTGCACCGCCTGGTTGACGAAATTCTGCAGCGCCTCGCCCTTGATGAAGCCGCGATCCGGCAGCGAATAATCGGCGATGATCGTGTCGTCGAGCTGCAATGCCGTCCGTTGCAGATCGAAGCCGCCGTAGCCGGCTGCGTACAGGGCGCCGACCAGGCTGCCCGAGCTGGTGCCGATCACCATGTCCGGCACGATGCCGTGTGCTTCCAGTGCTTTGATGACGCCGATATGCGCAAATCCGCGAGCTGCACCGCCGCCCAAAGCCAGCGCGATTTTCGGCTGGACCGGCCGCACTTCCGGTTTTGGCGGAGGCTCAATGCTGGCAACCGGTTTGGGCACCGGTTCGGATGCGCGCGGCAACATGCCGCAACCGGCGATAAACGCGCACAGCAGAACGTTGCACAGGCGCAAGGAGCCGTTAAAGGATGACGTCATGAGCGGCGATTGTAGGTCAGATTCACGCGCGGCGTAATTCGCCGCCTCCACGACCGTGATCCGTAGTCAGTCGAACGTCTCGCTGCGACGCAGGCCGCGCAATTCCTGCGCAAGCTCATACACAGCCAGCGCATAGTTCACGCTGCGGTTATAGCGCGTGATCACGTAGAAATTGTTGAAGCCCATCCAGTAGCGCGTTCCCGCCTCGGTTTCGGCGGCGAACACCGCAGTCTTCACGTCATCCGCAACCACGAACGCCGGTGATGCGCCGGTTCGTTTCACCGCACCGACCGTTGTGTGAGGCAGGATGCCGCGCTCGACCAGCGTTTTGAATTCATCAGTGACGGGTTCGGTCGACTGCTCGATCTGTACCAGCACCGGCTCGCCGGTCTGCCAGCCGTAGCCTTTGTAATAGTTGGCGATGCTGGCGAGCGCGTCGCCGTGGTTCCACAAATCGCGCTTGCCATCGCCGTCGCCGTCGACCGCATAGCGGCGATAGCTGCTCGGCAGAAACTGCGGCACCCCGAGCGCGCCGGCATACGAGCCCTTGATTTGCAGCGGGTCGACCTGCAATTCGCGCGTCAGCAGCAGGAATTCACCCAGCTCGCCGCGAAACCGCTCGGCGCGCTTCGGATAATAGAAAGCCAGCGTCACCAGCGCGTCGAAAACCTTGCTGGTGCCCGTCAGCCGGCCATAGAACGATTCGATGCCGACAGTCGCGACCAGCAACTCTTCCGGCACACCCGACTCGGCGCTGATTTTCGCGAGCATGTCCGCATTGCGCCGCCAGTAGGCAACGCCGCCGTTGATGCGGGCAGCGCTCACATGACTCGCCCGGAATACGTGCCACGGTGACGACGTGGTGGGATTCTCCATCGCCCGCAATATGCCGTGCTGCACGCGCGCCTGCGCGAACCAGTGCTGCAGTTTACTGCGGCTGAAGCTGTGCTCACTGACGTACTCGTCGATGAATGCAGTGACGTCAGCGTCGAGCGTGACGGCGACCGCCCTGCCCGGCTGCAGCGCGACAAGTGCGGCCGTGATTACTGCGTATTGAAACGAAAGTTTGAGTGCGCGGACCCACGTCGAGTGCATGCGCCGATTGTAAACGCACTCTTGCGCCAAGTGGCGCTCTTGCCGCTGCGGTCTTACAAACGCGGCGGCTACAGCGCTTCGAGCGACTCGACGACTTTGCGATCGAACACGAGGCCTTCGACGCGCCGCCGTTCGCGTTCGCGGAACGAACGTTCGGACGGCACGCGGATTTCATCGACGCCGGGACGGCGCGGCGTCGCCTTGATCCGGTCGACGAGCTCTCCCATGTGGTCCGGAAATTCTCCGCCCGGCAAGGTGAGCTTGGGATCGATCACGAGCAGCAGAAATCCATAATCTTTGACTTTGCTGTGCGCGAGCCCGGCACCCGCCAGCAAGCCGAGCGCCTGCACCGCAAACGATAAGCCATAGCCCTTGTGCCCGCCGAACGGCACCCAGCCGCCTCTTAGCGCGGCATTCGGATCGCGCGTCGGATTGCCATGCTCGTCGAACGCAATGCCTTCCGGCAGCTCCTGCCCGATGTGCGCGAACAATTGCACTTCGCCGACCATGATAGACGCGGTGCCGATGTCGTATATCACCGGCCCCTTCGACGACGGAAAGCCGATGCACAGCGGATTGGTGCCGAAAATGGGCTTGATACCGCCGACCGGCAACACATGCGGCCGCGTGCTCGCCGCGTGGATGCCGACAAAGCCGGCTTTCGCGATCATTTCCATAAAGTACGCGCTGCGGCCGCTGTAATAGCTGTCGTACACACCCACCATTGCGAATCCCCGTTCGCGCGCTTTATTGATGGCAACTTCGGTCGCGCGATACACGGATACGTAACCCAGATTGTTGCCGCCGTCGATCAGCGCGGATAACGGCGTCTCATGCACGATCTTGATCGGCCGCCGCTCGTTGCGGGTCTTGTTGTTGCCGGCGATCGCCAGAATCCGCGGCAGGCTCGCGAAACGATAACCGCACAGCGCGTTGTCGACGAGCTGGTCGGCAATAATTTGGGCGTCTTCGTCCGAGTAGCCGATGCGCTTCAATGCACCGACTGCGAGTTCGCCGGCGGCTGCGGGCGTCATTCTCACGGTGTCGGGCGTATCGGCGTCAAGCAACGCGCCCTCGTCTGCTCCAGATCCGGCGACTGCGGTCATGCGACATTTCCTCTGCTGATGGCGTGAGCCGCGATTATAGCCGCCGCGCACCATGCCTTATAATTCGTCACTCGCAGCATCACGAGAAACGGTCGAAGTGCAAATTAATTTCACGCTCAACGGCGAGCCGGTTGAAATGCGGCTCAAGAACGGCGACCGCCTGCTCGTCGATGTGCTGCGCGAAGACCTGCAGCTGACCGGCACCAAACACGGCTGCGGCATTGGCGCGTGCGGCACGTGCACTGTCATCGTCGATGGTTTGCCGGTTGCTTCGTGCCTGCAGCTCGCCGCGCTCGTAGACGGCGCCGATGTGCGCACCATCGAAGGGCTCGGCGACAACACGTCGCTGCACGTCGTGCAACAGGCGTTCATCAATAAAGCCGCGCTGCAATGCGGCATCTGCACACCCGGCCACGTGATGGCGGCATGCGCGCTGCTCGACAAAACGCCGGCGCCGACCGACGAACAGATCCGCACCAGCGTCGAAAGCGTGTATTGCCGCTGCACGGGTTACGTTCGCATCGAAGCCGCTTACCGGGAAGCGGTCGACCTCGCCCAGAAAGCGCGCAAATGAACCAGCGTGCTTCGAACACCGCGGCGGGATTGCTCGTCGTCGGCAAGGATGTGCAGCGCACCGATGCGGTCCCCAAGGTGACCGGCTCGGCGCAGTACGTTGCCGACCTGCACCTACCCGGCATGTTGCACGCAGCGGTGTTGCGCAGCCCGCATCCGCACGCCCGCATCGTCAGCATCGACACGACTGCCGCAGCGGCACTGCCCGGCGTCAAAGCCGTCATTACCGGCGCCGATACCGCGCAGAAAAAATGGGGCTGCTTCCGGCCCGATTTGTATCCGCTCGCGATCGGCAAAGTGCGCTACATCGGCGATGAAGTCGCCGCCGTAGCAGCCCGCGACCCGGAGACTGCGCGCGCGGCAGTCGATCTCATCAAAGTAGAGTACGAAGTGCTGACGCCGGTGCTGTCGATGGATGAAGCGCTCGCGGCCGGCGCACCGCGCGTGCACGACGACGCCGAAGGCAATGTCGCGCATCACTTCAAGTTCGAGCGCGGCGACGTCGACGCCGGCTTCAAAGCAAGCGACATAACCGTCGAAGGCACGTGGCAAAGCGCGCGCCAGTGGCACACGTCGCTCGAAACGATCGGCTGTGTTGCGCAGTGGAACGGCGACCGGGTTTCGCTTTGGTGCAATACGCAGACGCCGTTTCTCGCACGCGGCCGCTATGCGATTGCGCTCGGGCTGTCCGAAAGCAAAATACGTGTCGTGCAGACCGAGGTCGGCGGCGGTTTCGGCGGCAAATCCGGCGACGACAATGCATCGGTGGTCTGCGCGCTGCTTGCCAGAAAAGCCGGCAAACCGGTCAAATTGATACACACGCGAGAAGAAGAATTCCTGGCGAGCCATCCGCGCATGCCGATGCGCTATTGGGTGCGGCTCGGCTTTTCGCGCGACGGCCGCGTAAAGGCCAAGGAAATCAAGATGCTCGCCGACAACGGCGCCTACACCGGAAAATCGCAGGCGATTCTCGGTGCCGCGTCGGTGCGCCACGATGCGCTCTACAAATATCCGTGCGCGCGCGGCGACTCGACGCTCGTCTATACGAACCTCGTGCCGACCGGGGCCTTTCGCGGCTTCGGCAATCCATCCGCCGATTGGGCAGTCGAACAATGCTGGGACCTGGCCGCCGAAAAACTCGGCATGGATGTCGTCGACTTATTGCGGCTCAATGCCGTCGAACCCGGTGACGTTTCACCGCACAACCACAAGATCACCAGCTGCGAATTGAAGCAGTGCATCGATAAATCGGCGCAACTGATTGGCTGGAAAGCCAAGCGCGCGCAGCGCACGAAAAATCGCGGGCTCGGTATTGGCTGCAGCGTGCACGTCAACGGCCGGCGCAGCTTCGGCGACTGGGACGGCAGTTCGGCAATCGTGCGCATCAACGATGACGGCCGCGCCACCATCATCACCGGCGAAGGCGAAATCGGTCAGGGCACCCTGACCGTGCTGCGCCAGATCGCCGCCGAAGAACTCGGCCTGCCTTTTGACGACATCGACATTACGCGCCCGGATACTGACGTGCAACCCTATGCACTCGGTGCCCTCGCGAGCCGCGTGACCTATGTCGCTGGCAACGCCGTCAAACGCGCAGCCGCAGCAGCACGTACCCAATTACTTGATGCGGCGTCGGCGCAATTCAACATTCCGCCGGAAGACTTAACCATCATCAACGGCGAAATCGGCCCGCAGCGCGGACGCGAAACGGATTTCAAACCGGTCGCAGCCGTGGTACGCGCGCATATCTATCAACCGAACGGCCAGCCGATCATCGGCGTCGGCAACTGGGACAACCCGTCCGAGTTTCCCGATCACAGCCGCTACGGCAACGAATCGGGCGCCTACAATTTTGCGGCGCAGGCGGCGGAGGTCGAAGTCGATCCGGCGACCGGCAAAGTGACGGTGCTCGAAATCGCCTGCGCGGTCGATTGCGGCACGGTGATTCATCCGGCCGCCGCGGAAGGCCAGGTCACCGGCGCGGTGACGCAGGGACTCGGCCTTGCGGTCACCGAATATTTCGACTGGCACAACGGCGTGCCGACCGATCCGAACTTGAAGGACTATCCGCTGCCGTCGGCCGCGATGATGCCGAAGATCCACGTCGCGTTCGCCGATTCATACGAACCCTCCGGTCCGTACGGCGCCAAAGGTCTCGGCGAAATCGGCCTTGATGCAGTGCCGGCAGCGATCGCCAATGCAATCGCCGATGCGGTCGGCGTGCGCATTACCGAACTGCCGATCACCGCCGAGAAAATCTGCCGCGCGCTGCATCCGGAAATGTTCGCCGACGAAAAACAAGCCGCACCTGCCCCACCAAAGGGCTCCGTGTGGACGCGCCTGACCACCGGCAGGCCTTCGGGCGCACGGCCGGCCGGCGTCGAATTTTCGTTCGCCAGCACCGTCGAAGAAGTCGTCGCCGCACTCGAAACGGGTGACGCCGCGATCGTGGCCGGCGGCATGTCGCACGCTATTCGCCGCGAGCGCACCGGCGTCGCACAGGCGAAACGCCTGATTGCGATTGCGCGCGTGCCTGAACTCAAAACCTTGTCGCTCGATGCCAGCGGCGTGCTGAAAGCAAATGCCGCCGTACCGCTGCAAGCGTTGTATGACGATCAGCGGATTCGCAAAGGCTGGCAGGCGATCGACGAGGCCCTTGAAGCCGTTGGCATCGTGCGCCTGCGGCGCATGATCACGATCGGCGGCAGCATTGGTCCGCTGATCGGCGGTTTCGATCTGCCGGTGGCCCTGCTCGCCCTGAGCTCCCGCGTGGCGGTTGCTGGACCGTCGGGACGTGGCGTGGCACTGCTCCATGAACTGTTCGAGAAGCGCCTGGCGAAGGCAGAAATGGTCGTCGGCATCGAAGTCGATCCCCTGCCGTCGCATACCGGCTCATCGTTCTTCAAATACATGGCGCGCAATGTGCTCGAAATTCCAACGGTCAATACGGCGGCAGCGGTGACCGTCGATGCAGCAGGCAAATGCACGCATGCGCGCGTCGTCGTCGGCTCGGTGAGCTGGAAACCGATCGTGCTCGAACTCGACGAACTGAACGGCAAGCCGTTCGACGGGGCGTTGGTGCGGCTGTCAGTGCAGCGTGTGCGCGAACTGGCTCAGCCGGTGGCCGACGTGCGCGGTTCGGTTGCGTATAAACGTGAAATGGCGGTCGAATTTGCGGCGCGCGCACTCGTCAGCGCATGGCAGCGCGCGTTGAAGCAGGCGTAACAGCATTTAAAAAACAAAGGAGGAGTCATGAAGAGTCTTACCGTGAAGCGCTTGATCGCTGCCGCACTCTGCATTGCCTGCACTTTCGCAGGCGTCGCTCGCGCCGAGCAAACCGAGTTGCGCATTGCCAAGCAATATGGACTCGCTTATCTGCAGATGATGGTGCTCGAAGACCAGAAAATCGTCGAAAAGAACGCGAAGGCCGCAGGCTTGGGCGACCTCAAGGTCACCTGGGCAACGTTTCGCTCGAGCGACGTCATGAACGACGCGTTGCTGTCGGGCAGCGTCGATTTCGTTTGTCTCGGCATCCCCGGGATAGCGACGATCTGGGCAAAGACGAAGGGCGCCAATGAGGTAAAGGCTGCATCGGGCTTTAATTTTCTGCCTTTGCAGCTCAATACGCGCAGCCCCAACATAAAGTCGCTGCGCGACCTGACTGAAAAAGACAAAATCGCGCTGCCTGCCGTCAAGGTCTCGATGCAGGCGATCGTGCTCCAGATGGCGGCCGCGCAAACGTTCGGCGAAGCCAACTACACTAAGCTCGACGGCCTGACGGTATCGATGGCGCATCCGGACGCAATGGCGACTTTCCTCTCAGGCGGCGGTGAAATCAATAATCACTTCACCTCCCCGCCCTTCATCCAGAAAGAAATGGAAAAGCCCGGCATCACCAAAGTGCTGAACTCGGTCGACGTGCTCGGCGGCCCCATTTCGTTCAACGTTGTGGCAGCGACCAGCAAGTTTCATGGCGAGAATCCGAAGCTGTATGCGGTCTTTTTGAAGTCGCTGCAGGAAGCGACGGATTTCATCAACAAGGACAAACGCGCCGCCGCGGATATTTACATCAAGGTGACCAAGGACAAGAGTCCGGTCGAAGACATCCTCAAGATCATGAACGATCCGCAGACCGAGTATTCGCTCATGCCGAAGAACATCATGAAGATGGTCGATTTCATGCACAAGACCGGCACGATCAAGATCAAACCCGATTCATGGAAGGACCTCTTCTTTCCCAACATGCACAATCTTGCGGGCAGCTAGGCGGTAGCTGCATACGATGAAAGCGCCTCTGGTAATCGCAGTACTCCCCGGTGACGGCATCGGCCCGGAAGTGATGAATGCCGGCCTCGAAGTCCTGAAGGCGCTTGCCAAAACAAGGCCCGCTCTTCAATTCGAATGGCGCCATTTCACGGGCGGCGCGCAACATTATGCGGACACCGGCAATGCTTTCCCCGAAGAGTCGATGCAGGCGCTCGGGCAGTGCGACGCGATCCTGTTTGGCGCAATCGGGCTGCCCGACGTTCGCTATCCAAACGGTACCGAGATTTCGACCCAGATCGATATTCGCGACCGTTATGAACTCTATGCCGGCGTGCGCCCGGTCCGCGCGATGCCGAACACGCCGAACGTGCTTGCGGATGCGCGCGCCAAAGCCATCGATTTCACCGTTTTGCGCGAACAGACCGAGGGATTTTTTTATTCGCGCGGCAAACGCGAAGTCGACGAGGTCGGCGCATACGATCATGCGCGCATCACCGGGCGCGGCTGCGAGCGCCTGTTTAATTTCGCATTTCGCCTCGCACGCGAGCGAAAAGCGCGCGGCCGTCAGGGCAAGGTGACGTGCGTCGACAAAGCGAACGTGCTGACGTCGATGGCCTATATGCGCGAGCAGTTCAGCAAATGCGCGCAGAAGAATCCCGATATCGCAGTCGATTATTGCTATGTCGATGCAATGGCGCTCAACCTCGTGCGCAAACCATGGGACTACGACGTCATCGTCACCGAAAATCTGTTCGGCGACATTTTGTCCGATCTGGCCGGCGGCCTCGTGGGCGGGCTCGGCCTCGCGCCTTCCGGCGATATCGGCGATACGCACGCAATGTTTCAGCCCGCGCACGGCAGCGCGCCTGACATTGCCGGCCGCGGCATCGCCAATCCGACAGCGATGATTCTGTCGTGCGCGATGATGCTCGAGTGGCTCGGTAAAAAGCATAAGCACCCGATTGCCACCGAAGCCGCGCGCCTGCTTGAAGACGCGGTGCACCGTGCGTATGCGAAACGCGGGCTGAAGCCTGTCGAGTTGGGCGGCAGCGATAACACGGAAGCGATTACCCGCGCAGTGCTCGACGAGTTGGCGCAGGGCGGCACGCGTTAGATCAGCAAGCGGACCCAATGGCAAAACAGACTTCAGGGACATTCAAGACGAGCGATGGCTGCAGCATCTCCTACACGCTGCACTCGCACGCGAATGGCAAAGCGCCGCGAGTAGCGCTCGTTCATTCCCTGGCGCTCGACCGCAGCGTTTGGGACAGCGTCGTTGCCGAACTCGCGCCGCACGCTTCGCTGCTCGCTTACGACTGCCGCGGTCATGGCGCCAGCTCACCGGTCGTGATGCCTTATACCGCCACCTTGTTCGCAGACGATCTTGCGCAGTTGATGGAGCACGTCAACTGGCCGGCGGCGACGGTCGCCGGTTGCTCGATGGGCGGCTGCGTCGCGCAGGCGTTTGCCGCGATTTATCCGCAGCACACGCAAGGCGCCTGCCTGATCGACACGACGGCGTGGTACGGCGCCGACGCGCCGGCCAAGTGGCGCGAACGCGCGGCGACCGCGAAAGACAAAGGCATGGGCGCATTGATTGATTTCCAGTTGACCCGATGGTTTACGGACGCCTGGCGAACTTCCGCCGCCAACTCGGCAACCATCGAGGCATTGAAGCAGATATTTCTCGCCAATGACGTGCGCTGCTACGAGCGCACCTGCGAGATGCTCGGCACCGATGACCTGCATGCGTTGCTCGCTTCGATCAAGGCGCCGACCGCTGTCGTCGTCGGCGCTGAAGATTACGCCACGCCGGTCAGCATGGCCGAGGCATTGCATCTGGCGATTCCGCAATCGACGCTGACGGTAATCAAGCAGGGCCGTCACATTACGCCGGTCGAATGTCCGCATGAGATCGCTGCCGAATTGAAAAAGCTGATCAAGGTTTGAATGCGCGCTGTCCTTCCAGCGTTATCGCTTGTATTGATCAACACCGCGGTCTTTGCGCAAAACTATCCGGCCGGACCGGTGCGCGTCGTCGTACCCTTTCCCGCCGGCGGCGGTGTTGACAGCGCGGGGCGCCTGCTTGCGACGAAGCTAACGGAAAGCTTCGGCAAGTCTTTCGTGATCGAAAATCGCGGCGGCGCGAACGGCAACATCGGTTCGGAAGCCGTCGCCAAGTCGCCGAAAGACGGCTACACGCTGCTGTTCACCGGTGCCGGCTTCGTCACCAACCCGAGCCTCTATGCCAAGGTGCCTTACGACGCCGTGAAAGATTTCGAGCCGATCAGCTTGATGGCGCTCGGTCCCAACGTGCTCGTCGTGCATCCTTCGCTGCCGGTGAAATCCGTGAAAGACCTGATTGCGCTTGCGCGAGCGCAGCCCGGCGCAATCGGTTTCGCCGGCTCCGGCAGCGGCAGCACGCCGCATCTCGCCGGCGAACTTTTCAACACGCTCGCGGGTGTGCGCATGGTGCATATCCCGTATCGCGGCACAGGGCCTGCGATGATTGGCTTACTGAGCGGCGAAACGCCGGTGATGTTCCTGCCCGCAATCAATGCCGGACCGCACGTCAAATCGGGCCGCCTGCGTGCAATCGCTGTCACGAGCACATCCCGCCTCGAGTCAATGAAGGAACTGCCGACGGTTGCCGAGTCAGGACTTAAAGGTTATGAGTCGAGCCAGTGGTATGGCCTGCTTGCGCCGGCTGGGACGCCCGAAGATGCGCTCAATGCACTGAGCGCAAATGTCATCAAGGTCATGCAGGCTTCCGACATGAAACAGCGCCTGCACGACGACGGCATTGTGCCCGTCGGCAATACACGACAACAATTCGCCGCGTATATCAAGGCGGAGCTCGTCAAATGGGCCGACGTGATCAAGCGGTCCGGCGCGCGCATCGATTGAAACACACCGTCGCTTCGCCGATCGTCGCCTGCGCGCTGTTTGCCGTCGCGCTGGGTGCGACGTATCTCGAAGCAGGCGCACAAACCTACCCTTCCCGTCCGCTGCGCATCATCGTCCCGCAAAGCGCCGGCGGCTCGACCGATCTCGTCGCGCGGCCGCTCGGAAAAAAACTCGCCGAGGCGCTGGGACAAGCGGTCGTCATCGATAACCGGCCAGGCGCCGGCAGTGTGATCGGCACTGACCTTGTGGCCAAAGCGGCGCCCGACGGCTACACGCTGCTCGCAGTCGCAGCATCCGTAACGATGAGTCCGAGCCTCTACAAACTGCCGTTCGATCCGGTGCGGGATCTCGCACCGATCAGCCAGCTCACCTCGCTGCCGAACATCCTCGTCGTGCATCCGTCGCTGCCGGTCAATTCGGTCGCGGAGTTCATCGCGTACGCCAAAGCGCGTCCGAACCAACTCAATTTCGGCTCGAGCGGCGTTGCAACCGGCACGCATCTCTCGATGGAACTGCTGATGTACATGACCGGCATCCGGCTCACGCACGTGCCGTACAAAGGCGGCTCGCTCAACGTGAATGCATTGATCGCCGGCGAAACCCAAGTCAATTTCTCGACCATCTCGACCGCGCTGCCGCACGTGAAAAGCGGACGCCTGCGCGCGCTGGCGGTCTCGACCGCAAAGCGTTCAGCAGCGGCGCCCGACGTGCCGACCATCGCCGAAAGCGGCGTCAAGGATTACGACTATTCGTCTTGGATAGGCTTGCTTGCGCCGGCAGGCACGCCAGCGAATGTCATCACGCGGCTCAACACTGAGGCGAACAAAGCGGTCTATTCGGCCGAAATGAAATCGATACTTGCCGTTGAAGCATCCGATCCGGTCGGCAATTCGCCGCAGCAATTCGAAGCGATCGTCAAAACGGAAGTTGCGCGGTGGATGAAGGTCGTAAAGGCGGCGGGCATCAAATCGGAATGAAGCGTGGGTGAAACCGATTCGAGCGCCGTCAACGACCCGCGTCTCCGGGCACAATATGAACTTCACGCACACTCAACCGACAGGAACCCCCTTATGCTTTGGGCCATCTCACGCGTAGCCGCACCCGACTTTGCCGAAAAACGTGAAAAGGGCTTGCAGCCCCACGCCGAGTATCTGCGCAGCCAGAAAAACATACTGGTTATTTCCGGCGCGACGACGAACGACGACGGCACGCAGTTCGTCGGCAGTCTTTTGATCGTCAATGTGAAGACCCGCGCGGAAGCTCAGGCGTTTGTCGACGGCGACCCATTTACGAAAGCCGGCATGTTCACGAAGGTCACGATCACGCGCATGAACAAGGGGCAGTTCAATCCAGGCGCGGCCGAGGGCGCGTGATGGGTTGAGCTTTATCGAGATTGAACGTCCAGATCGCTTTAACGCGTTATGAAGACATGTCCGGATCCGGGTGCCGTATTTGTTTTTCACCTCTCAGAATTCATAAGCCAGCCCTTGCTGAATTCTACTTTCGACCTTTTTACTGCATGAACCAGCCATGACTGACCACGAGTGATTGCCCGGTCAGCGCATTGGTCGGAAACGACGCGAACATCAATGCCACCTGCGCGACGTCGGCTGTCGTCGTGAACTCGCCGTCGACCGTTTCCTTTAGCATCACGTTCTTGATCACATCGGCTTCGCTGATGCCGAGCGTTTTCGCCTGCTCGGGAATTTGTTTTTCGA
Organism: Betaproteobacteria bacterium; assembly: GCA_028292435.1. Classification (GTDB taxonomy): domain Bacteria; phylum Pseudomonadota; class Gammaproteobacteria; order Burkholderiales; family SG8-41; genus PALSA-1004. The sequence goes on along the minus strand of JAQGMI010000042.1, from coordinate 39,155 downwards.
CCAACGGTGTGCGCACGAATCCCGGACAAATTACATTGGCACGAATGTTGTGTTTGGCACCCTCCTTAGCGACGGTCTTCGCCAATCCGATCAGGCCGTGCTTGGCCGTCACGTAAGGCGCCTTGAGCACCGAAGCCTCCTTCGAGTGCACGGACCCCATATAGATAATGCTGCCGCCCCTGGTGCTGGCGATCATTTGCTTAACGCACGCGCGCGTCGTCAAGAACGCGCCGTCAAGATGAATAGCGAGCATTTTCTTCCAGTCCGAGAAATTAAATTCCTCAATGGGATGAACAATCTGGATACCCGCATTGCTGATCAGGATATCGATATTGCCGAATGCCTTGATCCCCGCGTTGACTGCTGCGTCGACCTGCGCCTCGTCGGTCACATCAGCGGCGGCGCCTATGGCCTTGCCGCCTCCCAGTTCGATTTCAGCGGCCGCTGCCTGGGACGCCTCGCCGTTCAAATCGGCGATGACGATCTTCGCCCCTTCGCGCGAAAAGTGCAGCGCAATCTCTTTGCCGATACCGCTGGCGGCGCCGGTGATAAATGCAACCTTGCCTTCAAGACGTGACATGTTTGACTCCTCATGGTATTGCAATTGGCCCGACGACGAAAATAATCGCGGGCAGAGTGATCGCTCAGACCGGCCGCGAGTGCCGCGTCAAATCGTACTGAGTCACGCCTTCGTCGAGCCCGGACGATTTGAGCCAGCCGGGATGCTCGATGGTGTCGCGCACATCGCATCGGCCGGCCTGCCAATGCTCGAGCACCGACATGCGCGAAAATTCATAATCTTTCGACTCCAGTTCGTAAGATGCCTGCCGGTAAATCAGATGCACGATGTCGGCCGGCGCAGTGCGCGCCGCTTCGATCAGCGTTTGGACGCTGACGTCACGCTGAAGTTCTGCCGGCAGCTTTAAGAGCAGATCGCGCAGCGCTTTGCGCGCGTTGGCAATTTCGGTCGCCATATTGCTGTTGTAGCGCGTGCGGCTCGAATAGATGATGTCTTTCTGACGCTGCTGCACGCCCGCGAGATTTACGGGCAGCGCGCCGCGCGCGTTAAAGAGATCGACCTGCAACGCGAGCAGGCTGCGCTTTCCGCGCGTATCGAGCAAGTACTGCAGCGGTGTATTGGAGACGATGCCGCCGTCCCAGTAAGGCTGTCCGTCGATCATGACAGGCGGAAACGCCGGCGGCAACGCAGCGCTCGCCATAATGTGATCGGGTCCGATGATGCGGTCAGCGTTGTCGAAGTACTCCGAATTTCCGCTCGTCACGTTTACAGCCCCGACTGACAACCGTATCTTCTTGCTGTTGATCAAGTCGAAATCAATGAGCCGGTCCAGGGTTGCCCGCAACGGCGCTGTATCGTAGATGCCGAGCGCGCCCAGCGTGCCTTCCTGCTGAAACGGCGCCGGCGGTACGCGCGGCTGATAAAAGCCGGATATCCCGAGCATGGCAGAGCATAAGGCGCTGAACTGATTGAACGCGCGGCGCGGATGCGGCAATCCTGATGGTGTTGTGGACCATAAAGGATCGGCCGCTTTGTCTATGTGCAGTCCCATGCCGGAGGAGACGGTATGCCAGAATTCCGATAACCGTTCGACCCGGGTCGCCGGCGCATTACCTGCAATCAGTGCCGCGTTGATTGCGCCGATCGAAACTCCCACAATCCAATCCGGTTGATAGTCGGTGCCGCTTAATTCTTCATAAACGCCGGCCTGATAGGCGCCGAGCGCGCCACCGCCCTGGAGGACGAGCGCGATAAGGTCATGCCGTCGCTCAATGCCCTTGGTTTTCCGGCGTGGGTTTGTCGAAAGCGCCATCGCTAATCCTTTTCGTCCGGCCGGTACTTGGTCTCCGGCTTCATGCCTTTACGTTGCAGCTTCTTGGAAATGCTGCCGTTCTCGAGATAGCGTCCTTCGACCGCGCGCTTCGCCGCCGCTTCCCAGTGCGGCGTCCAGTCGCCGTCCGGGCTGCCGAACCACGGCGACTGCGGTCGCAGCTTCGGCAACCCCAGCTCTTCCCATAGTTTCTTTGCACGCAGCATGTATTCCTCGCGCGGCAACGCGAGCGGCGGCAAGTCTTCTTTCATCGTCGCGTCCATTAACAAGGTTGCGTCTTCGCGCTCGGCTTCGTGCTCACGCTCGGGACCGTGGCCGGGACTGCGGTACGGCAAGACTTGAAGGTCGCTCCCCGGATTCATGCGAAACGCGATCGCCCACAACAGCGCATCCGAGTTATCGGGATCGATGTCGTCGTTGACGGCGACGCAGATCTTGCCGCAATCCGCGCGCAGCGACGTCGCGCCATAAAGCGCGCGCCACACCTCGGTGCGCGCGGTGCCCTTTTCTACCGTGATGATGCAAATGCGCCGCAGCGCCGTCATGCGCTCGTGCAGCGTCACGCGCTTGACGCCGCGGATGCCGAGCGTGTGCCGCAGATGCGTGAGAAACATCGGCTCGTAGGCAACCCGCTTCATCGCGCTCGATTCGCTCGGCGTGACCTGGCTCAGATAAGAAGCCACGATTGCATTCTTGCGGTGCGTGATGGCCGTGACGCGCATCGGAATATTAAATTCTTCAAGCGCGATATGGCCGTGCGATTCGCCGAACGGCCCTTCGGGTTCGACATTGACGGTATCGAGATAACCTTCGATCACGATTTCGGCTTCGGCCGGCACCATGAGATCGACAGTTTTCGCTTTGACGATATTGATTGGCGCACCGGCAAGCGCCCCTGCAACGCCAATTTCATCGACATCGATCGGCAATTTTTGCGGCGCGACGAATGCAACGCACGGCGGCGCGCCGAGCACGATCGCGCACGGCATCGTCGTATCGCCGCGCTGCTGATGCTTGACGTAATGCCGATAACCGCCGGCGCCGCCAACGCGCGTAGCCATGCGCACAACCAGACGATCGGGCGCTTTCAATGCGGCGCGGTAGGTGCCCTGATTCTGCACGCCGGTATCAGGATCGCGCGTGATTACATTCGTCGCGGTCAGCGTTGGCGCGGCGTCAAAGCCCGGCGTCGAAATCGGAATCGGCAGGCTGTCGAGCCCGCATCCCTCGCCCTGAAGCGCGGCGCCCTCGATCACGACTTCCTGGCACGCAGCTGCCTTCACCGTTACCGGCGGCAGCGGATTGGCAATCGCATTGTCCCAGCGTTGCTGCACTTCGTCGGCTGTGCAGCGCATTCCCACGCAATATATTTCGCGATTCGCCGCCAGCGCGCCGACAACAACGGGAAATGCATACTTGCGGCCGCGTCCATCGACGACGTTGGTAAACAGAAAGGCCTTGCGCTCGCCTTCATCGATCCCGCCGACGAATTGCCAGCGCACGAGCGGATGCAGTTCGGCGTCCTTGTCGATCGGCCGGTCGATCGTAAGCAGCAGGCCCTTTTGTTTCAGTACTTCCAGATGTTCGTGCAGGTCGGGGTAGTCGCGTTTGGTCATTTGCCGCACTTTTTAAAGGGTGACGGAACCGTGGCGTGCTTTACGCATGCGCTTTACTTGATCGGTGCCGGCGAGTCTAGCGCGAACGTCCGCCCATCTCAAACCACGGTGCTTACTTGTGCTTAGCGGAGCTGAAAGGCGCCGACAGCGGTTCGCCGATAAAGATCCCCTGGCCCGGCATCTGCACGCTTTTCCAGTACGCCTCAATCAGTGTTTCGCCCTGCACGTAATGACCGATCACAAGCGGCGGGTTCGGAAATTTCTGAACGATGTTGCAAGGCTCGACGACGGTACCGTAGCTGCCGGTCGCGCCCGCCTCCAGCCAGCGCATCGAACTCATCTGCCCGCTTTCCTGATCGAACCAGCCGCCGGCGGAAGTCAGATGATCGGCTATCGCACCGGGCAGAAAGTGCAGCGTATCCAGTCCTTCTACGCTCGAGCTGCCGATGAAATAAAACATGACGTCTCGCGCGTCCTTCAGATACGGCTGATTCAGCAGGCGCGTCGTGAACCGTCCTTTCAGCATTTTCTCGACTATCGGGTAAGTGTGCATGCGAACGTTTCGGTTCACATCGTGAGTCGTCAGCAGGTAAGCAGTGCCTTCGGGCCGCGTACCGTCCGCGGCGACACCGCGGTCGATCAGCGCTTTGGCGTCGTCGAAATTCGCGGCGGCGATCGCCATCGTCGGCCTGATGCCCAACTGGGTGAATGGCAGGCGCGCCGTCGAATCGAAATAAGGGCTCGTCTTGGTCGTCTTGCAACCTTCGGCGCAATACGCTTCGGAGAACCCGAATGCGAACGCTGAGGTAATCGACATGCAGTCGACGCGGTACGGTAACGCCCATGTCAGTACGTACGCTTCGACGCCGGGCACGGTTTTTTCGTGCACCCACGAATTGAGCGCTTCGAATTCCTTCGCGGTCATTGCCGATTTACCGGCCGGAAAGCCAACCCGGATGATGTTCTGAAATAAAATCTGGCGCTGCGCCGCGTAGTACTCGCCAATCCGCACGCTCAGCGGGTCACGCGTATTGATGATGACCGCAAGCTGGGTACGGTCGAGCGCGTGTGCGGCCGCCGGCATGAGCGCCGCAATGCATACCGCCAGCCACCCTGCGGCACAGGCGGTTATAGAGATCACGCGCCTGCAAAAGGCACGCATCTCTCCCTGCTGTGCGAAGCCACCTGGCATTAAGCCTCCCCTTGTCGCCGAATACCATGACTTCTACCGGCACGAGCTAACTTCGTCCGTACGCCAGCGAACAATGTTAGCGCCGGCGCGACAAACCGAAAATTCCCGCAACTTCGTTTAAAGCGTACGGTCGAATTCCATGTTCGCTTGCGTTCCAAAGCCGGGATGCCGCGTGTCATTTTTACAATCGCATGGAGTCCCGACTTGATGCCACATCTTGCTGCCGCCGCGCTTCGGGCGCTTATTTGCGTCCTTTTCACCGCCATTTCACTACCGGCTTTAGCAACCGAGCCAGCCCCGGCCCCTTTGACGGAACTTCGTTTGAACGTTGAAGAATCCGCGGGATTGCGGCTTGCGCCGGAGCCCACCCGGTTCCTGCCGTCGCTGGCTCGGGTCGAATCACCCGCAGCACGACGACTCGCCAACAAGCCATTTGCGAAGCTCATCGAAATCGCCGCCAATGAAGCGGCGCTCGATCCGGCACTCGTGCATGCAGTCATCTCGGTGGAATCGGGATACAACGCCACCGCGCGTTCCCCCAAAGGTGCGTTGGGGCTCATGCAGGTGTTGCCGGAAACGGCACTGCGCTACGGAATTCGCAACGCGGCGAAGTCGCCAGCCGCCAATCTACGCGCCGGCACCCTCTATCTGAAAGATCTCATGTTGATGTTCGACCGCCGGCTCGACCTCGTGCTCGCCGCCTATAACGCTGGCGAAGGCGCGGTCATGCGGTACGGGGAGCGCATACCGCCATTTCGTGAAACCCGCCAGTATGTGCCGGCAGTGCTCGCGCGTTACCGCGAGTGGCGCGATCCGCCGCCGACGTTACTCGTCGACGGACTTCCTGCGTCATCGGACCGAGTGCGCATCGAATACATGCCCGGCACCGTGCTCGAGCGCAACTTCACGCATCTCACGCGTTTCCAGTGAGTTGATGCGTTTCGGCGCGCGCGCGCGGAAGCGGCGCGATCGCCGCAGTCTGCGGCTTGGCGGCAGCTCCATTCTCGCCGCGCCTCGCGAGATACTCGCGGAACTGTTCGCCGACTTCCGCATGCCGCACGCCGAACTCGACCATCGCCTGCAAATAACCTAACTTGGATCCGCAGTCGTAGCGCACGCCCCGGTAACGGTACGCGAGCACCTGTTGTTCGACCAGCAGCGACGCGATGCCGTCCGTCAACTGGATTTCACCGCCCGAACCCGCCTTGCCGTTTTCGAGATGATGAAACACGCGCGGCGTGAGGATATAGCGGCCGACCACCGCCAGCGTCGACGGCGCCTGCGCGGGCTTGGGTTTTTCGACAATGGCGCTGACCTGCTCGAGGCGATCGGCAATCGGCCGCGCGGCGACAATGCCGTAACTCGCCGTATCGGCGCGCGCCACATCCTGCACGCCGAGCAAAGAACAGTTGTAAAACCCGTACGCATCGACCATCTGCCGCAGTACGGGCGGATCGCCATCGATGAGATCGTCGGCGAGCAACACAGCGAACGGCTCGTCGCCGATGATAGGCTTGGCGCACAACACCGCATGGCCAAGACCAAGCGCTTCGGCCTGGCGGATGTAAATGCAATTGATATTTTTTGGCACGATGTTGCGTAACAGGTCGAGCATCGCAGTCTTGCCGCGCAGGTCGAGCTCGGTTTCAAGTTCGTAAGCTTTGTCGAAGTGATCTTCAATTGCGCGCTTGCTGCGGCCGGTCACGAAAATCATGTCGGTGATGCCCGCCTCCACCGCTTCTTCGACCGCAAACTGGATCAGCGGCTTGTCGACCACCGGCATCATTTCCTTGGGACTTGCCTTTGTCGCCGGCAAAAAGCGCGTGCCGAGGCCGGCAACGGGAAATACTGCTTTTGTAATGGGTTTCATAAGAGTCCGATTCGATTGTTTCATAGGTTGATAATCGCCTTGGCTAGGTTGAAGTTTCTGCAGCATGCTGCTGCCAGCGCCATACGTCCGCGCACATCTCGTCGATGCCAAGCTGCGCGCGCCAGCCGAGCAGTTCGCGGGCAAGTGCAGGGTCGGCATAGTATTCGGGCAAATCGCCTGCGCGGCGGCCGGTAATCCGGTAAGGCACTTCGCGCCCGCTCGCCTTGCTGAACGCACGCACCATTTCGAGCACGCTGTAACTGCGGCCGGTGCCAAGATTGACAGTCAGCACGCCGGGCCTCTCTCTCAATGCGTTGAGCGCCGCAAGGTGGCCGCGCGCGAGATCGACGACATGAATGTAATCGCGCTTGCCGGTGCCATCCGGCGTCGGAAAGTCATTGCCGAAGACCGGCAGTTCCTTCAGCTTGCCGGTTGCGACCTGCGCGATATACGGCATCAGGTTGTTGGGTATGCCGTTCGGGTCCTCGCCGATCAATCCCGACGGATGCGCGCCGACCGGATTGAAATAACGTAATAGCGCGACGCGCGCGTCTTGTTCGGCGTGCGCCACGTCGCGCAGGATCTCTTCGACCATCAGCTTGGTGCGCCCGTACGGATTGACGGGCGCGAGCGGAAAGTCTTCCTTGTATTGCACCGACGGCGGCTCGCCGTACACGGTCGCCGACGATGAAAATACGATGGTCTTCACGTCCGCTTCGAGCATGCATTCGGCAAGCGCGATGCTGCCGCTGACATTGTCGTCGTAATAGCGCAGCGGCCTGGCAACCGATTCACCGACCGCTTTCAATCCGGCGAAATGAATCACCGCATCGGGTCGGTGCTTTGAAAAATGCTGGCGCAACGCTGCACGGTCGCGCACATCGATGTGGGCAAAACCCGGCCGCCGCCCGGCAATGCGTGCGATCCGGTCCACGACCGACGTCTTGCTGTTGCACAGATTGTCGACGATGAATACATCGTGACCGGCGGCCATTAATTCGACGACCGTATGGGATCCGATGTAACCGGCGCCGCCCGTGACGAGTATCGACGGATAGGAACTCATGACTGCCGCCCTGGTCCTTACGTTAAGCGGCGGCCATGATCGGATACCCCCGGTCCGCTATGACTTCAGCAAGACACAGATTCATGCAGCGGTCCCATTCAGGCAGATGCAGTCCGTATTGCTTCGCGATTTTGGCAGTGGAGAGCCGTGAATTCGCGGGCCGCTGCGCCGGCAGCGGATATTCGTCCGTCGTAATTGGCATCACTTCGCGGCATTTCATCGGCATCCCGTGCTGGCGCAGCGCCGCGATGATCGCGGTAGCGAAACCGTGCCAGCTCACTTCGCCACCTGCGGTCAGGTTGAACACGTCGCTCACGAATTTACCCTCGCGGCGGCGCGCCAGTTCATGGCGCAATGCAACGCCGGTCGAGACTGCGATCAAGCGCGACCAGGTCGGCGCGCCGACCTGGTCGTTGACGATGCGCAGTTGTTCGCGTTCACCCGCGAGCCTCAACATCGTCAGCAGGAAGTTTTTGCCGCGCGACGCGTAGACCCAGCTCGTTCTGAAAATCAGGTGGTCGGCGCCCGACTCCCGGATCGCGACATCGCCCGCAAGCTTGCTGCGGCCATAGGTACTCAATGGATTCGGCGCATCGTATTCCTCATACGCGCTCTCTTTACGGCCATCGAACACATAATCGGTCGAATAATGCACGAGCAGCGCGCGATGCTTGCGCGCCGCTTTGGCGAGCTCGAGCGGCGCATCGGCATTGATCGCCATTGCACTTGCGGTTTCCCGCTCGGCCTGGTCGACCGCTGTGTAAGCAGCCGCATTGACGATAACGTCGGGTTGCGCGACATCGACCGCGGCAGCGAGCGTTTCGGGCCGCGCAAGATCGAGCACTTTGTGCGGTGGACTTAATATCTCTCCGAGCGGCGCCAGCGCGCGCGCGAGTTCCCAGCCAACCTGGCCGGTCGCGCCGGTCAACAATATGCGAGTCATGAAAACACCTCTGCTGTGACGAACGATGCGGCTTTAGCGTCTTTAGACGACAGGCTGGGCGCGCCTTGTAACTGCCAGTCGATCGCCAATTGCGGATCGTCCCAGCGGATGCAGCGCTCGTGTTCGGGCGCCCAGTAATCGGTGGTTTTATAGAGAAACTCGGCGAAGTCCGTGCGCACGGCAAAGCCGTGACCGAATCCGGGCGGAATCCACAACTGGCGACGGTTGCCGGCCGATAACAGGATGCTGGTCCAGCGGCCGAAATTGGGCGACGACCGGCGCAGGTCTACGGCGACATCGAGCACTTCACCCGCCGTCACGCGCACGAGCTTGCCCTGCGGCTGACGAATCTGATAATGCAGGCCGCGCAGCACGTTCTTTGCCGAGCGTGAATGATTGTCCTGCACGAACACGGTCTCGACGCCCGTCAGTTCGCTAAACTGCCGCGCGTTGAAACTTTCGAAAAAAAATCCGCGCTCGTCGCCGAACACTTTCGGCTCCATGACCACGACGCCCGGCAACTTTAAATTCCATGAGTCCATTCAGTACACCTTTTCCCGCAGCAGATCGAGCAAATGCTGGCCGTAACCGCTTTTAACAAGCGGCTGCGCGAGGCGTTCGAGCGCCGTGTCGTCGAGCCATCCCATGCGCCACGCGACTTCTTCCGGACACGCGACCTTGAGGCCCTGCCGTTTCTCAATGGTTGAAATAAATAAAGCGGCGTCGATCAACGATTCATGCGTGCCCGTATCGAGCCACGCCTGACCACGCCCCATGACTTTGACGTCGAGCGCGCCGGATTCAAGATAGGCGCGATTCACGTCGGTAATCTCGAGTTCACCGCGCGGTGACGGCTTTAAGCCGGCAGCGATGTCGAGGACGCGGTTGTCGTAAAAATATAAACCGGTCACCGCATAGCGCGACTTCGGCTCGCGCGGCTTTTCCTCGAGGCTCACCGCTTTACCGTTGCGGTCGAACTCGACGACGCCGTAGCGCTCGGGATCGTGCACCGGGTAAGCGAAGACCGTTGCGCCCTGCTCGCGCCCGACCGCATCGCGCATGTCTTCAGTGAATTTGTGACCGTAAAAAATATTGTCACCGAGTACGAGCGCGCTGCTGTCGTTGGCGATGAAATCACGGCCGATGATGAAGGCCTGCGCCAGCCCTTCCGGATTCGGCTGCACCGCGTACGAGAGATTGATGCCCCAGTTACTGCCGTCGCCGAGCAACTGCCTGAAGCGCGGCGTGTCCTGCGGCGTCGAGATAATCAGGATGTCGCGAATGCCGGCCAGCATCAGCGTCGACAGCGGGTAGTAGATCATCGGCTTGTCGTAAATCGGCAGCAGCTGTTTCGACACTGCAATGGTGACCGGATGCAGCCGGGTGCCCGAGCCGCCGGCCAGGATGATCCCTTTACGCACGCTCACGCGACTTCACCGTAATTGAGGTCGATCCATTCGCGGTATTTTCCGCTCTGCACGCGCGCGATCCACTCCGGATGGGCGAGATACCACTGCACCGTTTTGCGAATGCCGGTCGAAAACGTCTCGGCCGGGCGCCATCCGAGCTCGCGTGCAATCTTGTGCGCGTTGATCGCGTAACGCCGGTCGTGCCCTGCGCGATCTTTGACGAACGTTATGAGCCGCGCGTAAGGACCGTCGGCCGACGGCTTGAGCTCGTCGAGCAACGCGCACAGCGTTTTGACGATGTCGATGTTCGCGATTTCATTGCGCCCGCCGATGTTGTACACCTGCCCCGGCAATCCGCGGTCGAGCACCGCCGAGATGGCGGCGCAGTGGTCTTCCACGTACAACCAGTCGCGCACGTTCCTGCCGTCGCCGTAAAGCGGCAGCGGCTTGCCCGCCAGCGCATTGGCGAGCGTCAACGGAATCAGTTTTTCCGGAAACTGAAAAGGCCCGTAATTGTTCGAGCAGTTCGTCGTCACGACCGGCAGGCCGTAAGTATGGAAATAGGCGCGCACCAGGTGATCGGATGCCGCTTTGGAGGCGGCGTATGGACTGTTCGGCGCATACGGGTGCGTTTCGGTGAACGGCGGATCGTCCGCATCGAGCGAACCGTAAACTTCGTCGGTCGATACGTGGACGAAGCGAAAGCGATCACGCGCGGCGGTATCGAGCTTCTGCCAATGGGCACGCGCTGCTTCAAGCAGCGTGAACGTGCCGTTGACGTTGGTGCGCACGAATTCGCCGGGCCCGTGAATCGAGCGATCGACGTGGCTTTCCGCCGCGAAGTGAACGATTGCGCGCGGCTTGTGCATCGCCAGCAGACGATCGGCGAGCGCGCGGTCGCAAATGTCGCCTTGAGCGAAAACATGCCGCGGATTGCCGTTGAGCGTCGCCAGGTTCTCGAGGTTGCCCGCATACGTCAGCTTGTCGAGATTCACGACGACGTCGTTGCGCTCGCCGACTTTGGCCAAGACGAAGTTGGCGCCGATGAAGCCGGCGCCGCCGGTAACGAGGATCGTTGAGTTGACGGTCATTGCGGGATGCAGGCGTTCGGCGCTACGCACGCCGGAGCAGCCTTTCAATCACGCGTAGATAATTCGGCAGCGGCGAACTCGCGATTGCCCAGCCAATCGCAACGCCCGCCGTACCCGCAGCCATGTCGGCAATCTCAAACGAGCGATAGCAGGTCCAGCGCTGCGCAAATTCGATCGCAACCCCCATGGCGACGAAACCCGCCGCCCATTGCGGTCGCTGCGACCGCGATTCATACAAGTTGGCAAACCACGACATCAACGTCGCATAAGCAATCGCATGACCGTACTTATCGCCTTCTTCCACGCCAAGCTGCACGGGTTCGGGCGTGAGCGACAGGTAGATCACGAATAAAATCAGCGCCCATCCAGCCGCGAGCCACCAACCGCGCCAGGCGAGCGCGATTCGCACGGACAGGCCATCCGTCCCGGCCATTCGGTCGGTCATGCCAGTCGCATCGGATAGCTGCATGCCGCCAGACTCACTCGTCGGTCGCAGACGCTTGCTTGCGCCGGCCATCGTATCCCGCCCGGGTGTCGCCGCGCCGATCGCTCACTGAGGCGGCGGCTGCGTCGGGCAGGGGTTCGAGCGCGCGCCGGATGTCGGCGTACCCGCCTGGCAATGCTTCGGCGCCGAGTGTTTCTGCTTCAAACTCTGCGTCGGTTTTTTCGATCGTCACGCGCATTCTCCTTATCAGGTCACGCCGAGTCCGCTCAAGCGCCGGCGGTCTGCCGGCCCCACCGCATTGAGCAATTGAGTGGTGAAATCATCCTGCATCGTGAACGCGCGGCTTTCATCGCGATCGACCGACGACACGCGGTAGAGCAATCCATCGGGAATCCGGCCGGTCAGGCCGAAGCGCAGTTCAACCAGCCGTTTCTGCGTCCCGCTCTCGATGGCCTTGTCGCCGACGGTGAACCAGTACGTCACGGGCTCATAGCGAACACCGAGATGGCTCGACAATCGCTTTACCGGGACTTCGCCATAGGGCGAAGTGAACTGGCCGGTCACCTGCTTGTCGATGGTGAATCCCTGTGCCGGATAACAGACTTCCGGCTTATGCGCCTGCAGCGAACCTCGCTGGTTGGTGCCATAGGCGAGCGACAACATGATCCTGTAGCCTTCCTTGTTTATGTAAACGCGGCTCAGGATCTGGCTGTAGAGCTTGTCGAGCAATTCCTGCGTTTGCGGATTGACGACCTGCGCGAAACGCTGCGGCTCTTCGCGCCAGTCGCCGAACTCCTTCGGAATCATCTGCTCGAGGGAAATGGGCGGCTCTTCATCGGCCGCCTTGATGGTCGGCCGCGCGACGACCGCGCCGACGCTTGCGATGATCATCAGCGCCGAAATAACGATTGCTATGCGATTTGCAAACATCAGTTCACCTTCATTTGCCGCGCCCGTGTTCATTTAGACCGGTATCCCGGCAGAAGACTTTTTCGAAAATATGACAACGACCCTGACGCGAAACACTCTGAGCGCGATGGCTTGAAGCGATACCGATTTCGAATCGCGACTTTAGAACCAGCGAATAAATTAGCAACAAGCATGCCCGCCACCGCGAACGAATTACTCCACATCAGGGCCACGTTTTTACCTCATAAACCTTGGCGACTGCCCGAACGGAGCCCGCGCGCGCCGACATAGAGTCGGCCCTCGCGGAAACTGAACTGGAGCTAAGAATGCATTGCATAAGGTTTTTATGCCCAGTCGTTCCGACCAGCGCCAAGGCCTCGATGTTCCGCTGCGCTGAACGAACCTCTATTTGCGGTCTGTTTTACGAAAGTCTGTTCCATTATTTCGGTTCAGCGACACAGAGTCAGCGACGGTAAGGTGTATTTTTTACAACAATTGAAATAAGAAACAGGCGATATGACCGATATTTAGCTGCGCCCGTAGGTATCCTCGAAGCGCACGATGTCGTCTTCGCCGAGATAGGCGCCCGACTGCACCTCGATGATTTCCAGCGGCAGCTTGCCGGGGTTCTGCAGACGATGCCGCGTGCCGATCGGTATGTAAGTGGACTCGTTTTCCGATACGAGAAAACTATCGTCGCCGCGCGTCACCAGCGCGGTGCCGCTGACGACGATCCAGTGCTCGGCACGGTGATGATGCATCTGCAGCGAGAGCGCCGCGCCGGGCTTGACGACGATGCGCTTGACCTGAAACCGGCTGCCATCGTCGACACTGTCGTAATAGCCCCACGGCCGGTAGACTTTGCGATGCGCATCGGCTTCGCTGCGCCCTTCGCGCTTCAAGCGCATCACCACTTCCTTGACCTGCTGCATATGGTCCTTGTGTGCGACCAGCACGGCGTCCGGCGTTTCAACTACCACGGCATCGGCGAGTCCGACGCACGCCACCAGGCGCGATTGCGAAATTGCCAGCGTGTCGCGCGAGTCGATGGTCATCACATCGCCGCGCGTCACATTGCCATCGCGATCCTTGTTCCCGATCTGCCACAGCGCATCCCAGGCACCCACGTCCGACCAGCCCGCCGCGAGCGGAATGACTACACCGAGCCCGGGCGGCAGCTTCTCCATCACCGCATAGTCGATGGAATCCGCGGGACAGGCGGCGAACGCCTCCGCGCCTACGCGCAGGAAATCGCGGTCGTTGCTGCGCAAGGCGTAAGCAGCGCGGCAAGCATCCAGCACGTCCGGCCGCAGCGCGCCGAGCTGCGCGAACCAGGCGGACGCGCGCATCATGAAAATTCCCGAATTCCACAGATACTCGCCCGAGGCCACGTAGCGCTCTGCCGTCGTGATGTCCGGCTTCTCGACGAAACCCACGATCTCGCGGGCACCTGCTCCACCCGCCAACGGCGTTCCCGCGCGAATGTAGCCAAAACCCGTTTCCGCGCGCGTTGGACCGATCCCGAATGTCACGAATTTTCCGGCCGCCGCATGAGCCAGCCCTCGGACAACCTCGGCGCGGAAAGCGACGACATCGCCGATGATGTGGTCGGCGGGCATCACCAGCAGCACCGGATCCTCGCCTGCTTCCTGCGCGGCCAGCGCGGCAAGCGTCAGGGCGGGCGCCGTATTGCGGCCTTTAGGCTCGAGCACGATTGCCGCTTGCGCATGGCCTGCCTGGCGCAGCTGCTCCGCCGTAATGAAGCGATAGTCTTCATTGCTCACGACAATCGGCGGCAGCACCGTGGTGCCGGTCGCATCGAGCGAGGCATCGACGCGGCATGCGGTTGCCTGCAACATGCTTTTGTCATCGATCAGCGCGAGCAACTGCTTCGGATATTGCTCGCGCGACAGTGGCCACAAGCGCGTGCCTGCACCGCCGCACAGAATGACAGGCTGCAGGTTCATGCCGGATCTCCGGACAATTCCGACTCCAGGAATTCCGTACCCATGCACAAGTACTCGGCACAGCAATATCTGATCACCCTGCGAACGGGTTCCTGCGGCGACACAATCAACAGCTGCCTGTGATGCTGCGTTTGATGCCCGTGCAATAACGTGAGGAGCCCGATAAATGCACTGTCGACATAGGTAACTGCACCCATCTCCAGCCGCACATCCTTGCCAGTCAACACCGCGCTGGCGAAACAATCCCGCAACGGACCGATATTCTGCTGCGTCCAGGCGCCCCGCAGGACAACAACGCAGCGGTGCGATTCTTCCGTCGTTTCCGCGGAGGCCATCGCCAGTTCATCTGCATGCGGCCGATGGCGCTGCAGAAACCATGCGTACGGAATCACGCGGGTCGTCAATAATTGCAGCAACGCCACTCCATCACCGAAATAGCGGCGCCACAGCGCGGGCTCTTCCTTGATCCGCCAAAGCCATTCGAGCCCGCTTTTTTGCAGCAACGCGGGCGCCCGATTGACCGTGCCCGCAATAAAGTTCAACACCGCGCCGAGATGGCTGATCACCGGTGCCGTAATCCGCGCGCGGTTGTGTTCGATCCACGCCTGGCCTTTTTTAGCGCCGAGCGATACCACCAGGAAATCAGCCCCGCTGGCGTTGATTTTCGCAATCGTTTCGTCGCCGCTCATCGCGGCAACCGAGCCGAAACCCGGCGACTCGAATCCGACGCACGCTAAACCGGGAGCGACTTCATTGAGGCGCGCGCAGGCCGTCGCAGCGACACCCGCCATGCCGCCAAAAAAATATACCTTCATCGGCGCAGTCGAGTCCTTGCCGAGTTGCTCGAACAAGTCCGATCCGGCAACGCGCTGCCTGATCGGAATACCCAGCAACCGCGCCAGCCATACCAGCGGCATGCCGTCGGCGATGCTCACGTCGCTATTGATCACCGAATCGCGAAATTCGCTGTCCGCGCGACAGCCGATCAGAAAATTCAGATTCGGCGTGGAAAGAAAACACGGAACGCGTTGCAGCGCCGCTTCCCGCACACACCGCACGGCGCCCGCCATATCGACGGCATCGAAAGGCAGGCCCAGCAGGCAGTAAACATCGCGGTGAAAGTCCACCATCGCTTAATTCCCATCCCGGCGGGATCGAACCCAATCGACTTGTCGCTTTGCCATGAACTTCAGATACAACGGTATTTTCCAAAGCGCATAGAGAGGCGCATAGACAAGGCTCGACAGGGAGATGACTTGCCGGCCATAGCGGAACCAAGCCAACAACACGGACAAACCGAAAATCGCCAATGCGGCCGTCGCGAGCCAGAGCGGCAGTGGCAGCGCGGTCACCGCAAACAACACCGCGCAGGCGACAAACACCGTCAGGACCAGGAGCAGCAACAGCGCGAGCGGCGGCACGCACAAATCAAGTGCCAGCGCGAAAAGATTGCGGTCGCCCCGGCGCAATGCTTCGAGCACCAACCGCGGCGCGATGCTCAAGATGACCTGGAGGTGGCCGTGCTCCCACCGCGTCCGCTGAGCGGAGATGCCCTGCGCCGTCGCAGGAAAGTAACTGGTGACGCGCGCCTCCGGACAAAAGACGGCCGGCTTGCCGGCGTGCGCAAGGTCGATGCCGAGTTTCAGATCCTCGGCGATGTGCCCGCTGGCGAGCGCGGCATCGTTGATGATTGCCCACGGAAACGCCATGCCCGTCCCCATCAACTGACAAGGCAGGCCAAGCCGATGAAAACCGAGGGCGCGAACCTGGTTTTTTACCAACCATGCAAACTCGGCAATGCGCGTCTTTAACCCCGCGCCCGCAGGCGACAGCATCAGATCGAGCGCCTGCACCGGGCGGCCTGTTTCAACGCATCGGCGCGCGAGTCGTTCGATCGTGCCGCTCGCGGTTTCGCAATCTGCATCGATGATCAGCAAAACCTCGGGCGGATTGCGCGTAAGTTCGCGGACGCCGAAATCAAGCGCGTAACCTTTGCCTCGACGCTCGCGGTCCGCGCGTTCCAGGACTTCCGCCCCGGCTGCGGCGGCAATACGCGCGGTGTCGTCCACGCAGTTGTCGGCCACCACGAGAAGCCGGTCGTCCGCGAGGAGTTGAGGCACGATGGCGCGCAGCGTGGCTGCGATCACCAGCGCCTCATCGTGCGCCGGCACCACCACTGCCACTCTCGGACGCCGGCCGGCAGGCATCGGCCGCGCGCGATAGCCGGGCACTGCCATGACGACTTGCGTAAAAAGCACCGCGACCGGCACCCACAGCGCCAACGCGAAAAAACACAAAAGGGTCTCGATAACAATCACGAATGTCCGGTCGCTCGTTAATGAGTTACGCGTTAATTGTTGGCGCCGGTTCAGCACCGGCGTGGTGAAACAATCGGCCGAGCTTCGCCGCCTCGGTATCGATCGAATGGCGTTCGATGACGCGCGTGTAAGCAGCCTCGCCCATGCGTTTCAATTCGTCGGCCGGGCGCGATATCGCGTCTTCGATAGCAGCGGCGAGTGCCGCGACATCGCCGGCGGGGAACAGCCAGCCGCTCGTGCCTTGTTCGACAAGTTCAGGAATACCCGCGACGAAGGTCGTCAGCACGGGACGCTTCAACGCCATCGCCTCCATGATCACAACCGGCAGGCCCTCGGCGAAACTCGGCAGCACCAGCGCGCGCGCGGCGAGGATTTCCGCCCGCACGCGATCAGCGTTGATCCATCCCGTAATCGTTATCTGTTTCGCTAATCCGTTGGCGCCGACCAGCGCTTCGAGCTGCTCGCGCATTTCGCCATCGCCGGCGAGCACCACTTCCACACGAATTCCCCTGGCTGCGAGACTCGCGACCGCCTCGACCAGCAGCAGCTGGCCTTTCTGCTCGCACAGGCGGCCGACGCACACGAGCTTCGGCGCGGACGGCAACGGAACCGGCGCGACGCGATGAAACGATTGCTCAAAGCCGCAGTGCACGACTTTGACTTTCGGCCATTGCGCGTGGCTGATCCAGCGATAGAGCTGGCTGCGGCCATACGAACTGATGGCGACGACGAATGCCGACCGGCGTATTTTTTCGCGCATGCCGATAAATTCCGGTTTGTCGAATTCTTCAGGGCCGTGCACGGTGAAGCTGTATGGCGGCCCGCCGAGTGCATGCGCGAGCATTGCGACTTCGGCTGAGTTCGTGCCGAAGTGCGCGTGCAGATGCGTGACGCCGAACGCCCGGCACCATGGCAGCAAGCGGCAAGCTTCGGCGAGATAGACGAAGTGATAGTAAATCGGGCGTTCGGCGCCATTGCCCATGCGCAATGCAAGGACAAGTGCGGACAGAAAACGCAGCGGCGCCGTCAGCAGCGTCCGCAGCGTGGCCACGAGCAGCGCCGGCAGCCCGTCTTTCAAAACATAGCGGGTTTGCGTGCGCTCGTGCAGGTCTTCGGCATCGGCCAGTTCTCCGTCCCAGCCGCGCAGCGCAATCCGCAAAATGTCAAAGCCCAGGCGTTCGAGCGCATGAATTTCCCGGCGGATAAAACTGTGGCTCACCTTGGGATACTGGTTGATGACGTAAGCGATGCGCATGATGGGCCTGGCAGCTACTGGCGCGCGGCGGCGAATGAGCGGATTTCCAGCCGCAATTTGGACACCGCTGGATTGCATCGGATGACATCGCCATGCACAGTTCCGCCGCTAACGTCGCTAAAGTCACGAACCCACGACGATTCAGGTGCGGTTTCAAATGCACGCGGAGAATGCGCTTTCAAGCCGCCGCCGTATGTGCGAAATCGAACAAAGACGCCGGCCGCCAAGCGGAATGCATTTCGACGACGCCGGAATTTTATTTTCGACGCCATCACGTCGGGCTGCCTAGCGCATTCACCGTTTGACGCGTGGGCACTCGCGTAAAGCGATCCTTAAGGCGCAGGAATGGCGCTTCGTAATAGCGGTAGCTGATGGTTGCGACGAGTGCCGCCAGCGTCACCGTCAGCGGGAAGAAAAGCCACGGATAATCGAGCGCGGCCGCCGTCAGCGCTTTCTTCACCGCGTTATAGCTCAGCATATGCAAGAGGTACATGCCGTAGCTCACCATGCCGATCCGGGCAAACGGCCGCCAGGTCAGCACCGGTGCAAGGCCATTGGATTCGCGCACCACCACGGCGCCGACTAACAGCGCCATCAGCGTCCAGACAATCGCCCGCGGAAAACCCAGTTCGATTCCCGCGGCAAGCGCAGCCAGAATCACAACCGCCGCCCAGCGCGCGCCGAGAATTGGCCTGACTGCTACGAAGGCACGGGGATCGTGAAGCACATGTGCGAGCACCACGCCGCCGAGAAGCGGCGGATAAATGCTTAGGATGACGACGACAGAGAGGTTGTCGGGAGGCACATCGCCGGACGCAACGGACATCGCAACGAGTTCGCGCGCAATCAGTAACACGACGACCAGCCATACCGGCCGCCATCCGCGCAGCAGTTTCTCGACAGTGGGCCACACCAGGTAGAACTGCTCTTCGGTGGCCAGCGACCATGCAAAATAAAATATGACGCGTCCGTCGAGTTGAACGAACCAGTTCGTCGTGTACGTCAGAAAGTAAGGCAGGTTCGCGAAAAACTGGCGGCCGGCCGGCGTGTCCCTTTCGACCGCCCACACGACGACCGCATACAGAGCAATCACCGCGTAATACAGCGGGAATATCCGCAGCGTGCGCCGCATGTAGAAGTCTTTGAGAGAGATACTTCCGCGCTTGTCGCGTTCCCGCAGCAACAGCGTCGTGATAAGAAAGCCGCTGATTGCAAAAAAAAGATCGACGCCGAGATACCCGTGTTTTGCAATATTCACGCCGGGCAGCGCAATCCCCGTGTGGTGCCAGATCACCGCGCAGATACTCAGGCAGCGCAGGCCGTCGAGCGATGCGAAAAAGCTCTCACGCCTGTAAGCCTTGTAAGAGATGGATGCTGCCGGGAGCGGTCGGGTTCGCATTCCGATGAGAAAAAAGTGAGCGCCCTGTTTAACGGCAGAGTTGATGCGCCTCAGCGCATGAACTCCCTGACCGAAGCCGCGATTCCGCGTTCGACCAGCGCATCGCGGCTGCCGGCGGGTTGCCAGCCGAGCACCTTGCGCGTTTTCGAATTGTCGTAACGCGCGCGATGACTGCGCGAATCCCAGTCGCGATAACTCGGCACGCGCCGGTTCGGATGTTTGATCGCGTGCTTGGCTGCCTCTTTCATGAGATCGGCGGCGAAGAACCGCCAGATCGGCGTCGGTATCGCGCGCAAGCGCGTGCCGCTTTCGCGCGACACGATATCGACGTAATCACGTGCGGTGAGCAGCGGGTCGTCGGTCGCGACGAAACACTGGCCTTCAATCCCCTCCTTCTCCATCGCCAGCACCAGCGCTTCGGCAACGTCTTCGACCAGCACCAGCGGCAGCTTGGTGTCGCCGCTGCCCCAGAACTGCACGTTGGTCGCCGACTGGAACATGCCGACGCCCCAATGCGCGGGCGGCGCGCCTTTGCCGATCACGATGCCGGGTCGCACGATCACAACCGGAAATCCACGCGTCTTATGCAGATCGAGCAACAAGGCCTCGCAGCACGCCTTGGAGCGGCCATACAGGTTCCGCTTTTCGATCTCAGGATCGAGCGGCGAATCGCCACCGATCACGCTTTCGGGATCGGCGGAATAATACGAGTCGATCGTACCCGTATAGATGAAGCGTTTGACGCCATTGGCGAGCGCGCGCTCGGCGATGTTGCGCGTGACCAGCACGTCGTTTTGGTAATAATCTTCCCAGTTGCGGCCGTCCGCTTTGGCGAGGTGATAGACAACGTCGATTCCTTCGAGCGCGGAGTCAATGAAAGCCGGATCGGCGAGATCGCCGCTGACGAGCTCGACCGGCAGGCCGGCGAGCGCAAGTTGTCCCGCGCTCGCGCTGCGCGTCACGACGCGAATGCCGTAACCGCGCGCGGCCAGCGACTTGACGAGATATTTGCCGATGAATCCGGTGCCGCCGATGACCAGTATCGTCGGCGTCCCGAGCGGCGGCGCGACGGCCCAGTGTTCATGCGCATTGGCGGCGGGCTCGAACGCCGGCTGGCGCGCGATTTCTTCGCACACTCTGACAACATCGACACCGAAGCGGCCGCCCAACCTCGGATCGGGCGCTGCATCGTCCTGCAGGTAAAACCCGCGAATGCAGCGCTCGATGCAGTCGCCATAAGGATTGGCTGCAGGCTTCTTGCGCAGCGTATTGACCGCGCCCTTCACAAAATTAGCGACGCTGTGCGTCGTCATCTCGCCGGCGACGCGCAAAGTCGTCAGCAGGTTGTCGGCCAGCAGGCCGTAACGCGTCGGTTCGTCGCGATAGTAAAAATCGCGCGCAAAATCGCAGCGTGCGGTCGCCGCGTTCCCGTAGACGGTCACGCTGCGGTCGCCGTACCCGGGCAATATCGACAGCGTGATGTCGATCGCAGTGCCGCCCGCGGCGCCGTGTATGCGCCAATACCGGTAGACGCGGTTGCCGCCCGGCAAATCGAGCGGATGCCCGACTTCGACTTGCAATTCGTCGGGCACGCCAACGAGGTCGACGACGAACGCCATCAAGTGCGGGCCGAGTTCGAGAAACATATTCTGCGGCTCGCGCAGAATCCAGTTATTGAACGGTCCCGTCTGCACGAGCCCCAGCGGAAACATCCAATTGACCGCAATGCGCGCCGGAACGCCTAATGTGCCGTCGGCCAGATCGCGCCGCATTTTTTGATACGAGGGCAGAAACAGGAAATTGTGATTCACCGCGAGACGCAGATTTTTGCTGACCGCGAGCGTTTCGAGTTCCTCGCACTCGGCAGCACTCAAGGCCATCGGCTTTTCGAGAAACACATTGCGCCTTGCTTCAAGCAGGCGACGGGTTGCGTCGTAGTGCAGGTCCGGCGGCAGCAGCACATGCACGGTATCGATGCCGGTCTCGAGCATCTCTTCGAGCGACGTGTAAACGTTTTTGATGCCGTACTTGCCGGCAACCGCGGCAGCGCGGTCGCGTGCGCGATCGCACACCGCGACAATTTCGACGCCGTCGATGCCCCGCAGCGATTTGGCATGCGCATCACTGATATAGCCGGCGCCGAGCAGGCCGACTTTAAAGCGGGGGCCGTTCCGCCCGCCACGCACGAACGCCGGCACATAGCCGCCCGCTGGAAAATTATTTGTATTCGATGATTTCATAACGATGAACGGCACGATTGGCGAAAAACCTGGCGAGGCCTACTGCATGCGCAAACTTCGCGAGCAGCACGAATTTCGTATATAGCATCGCGTCGGCCGGGGTGTCGCCGGAGCGCCGGCGGCCGCGATAAATGCGATAGCCCTGCATCGCGTAAGCGCCGAGCGCGATGAAACTCAGGCCGCGCGTCGGCACTGCCGTCAGCAATATGCCGGCGGGCAGGACGATGCCCCAGAACACCGCACTGTTGCGCTCGCGCATCGCATCGCGCAGCGCCGACTTGCCGTTCAAATGCGCGCGTTGCCCGATTGCGTGGCCTGAACGCACCGCGCGCCGCCACCACTGCTGAAAGCTGATCATGTTGGCGTCATGGGTCGCCATCGGCTGCTCGAGCTTGGTGATCTTGTAGCCGGCAAGTCCCATGCGCACGCCGAGCTCGGAGTCTTCGCCGGCGATGACTTGCGGGTTGTAGCCACCGAGTTGTACCAGCACGGCCGAGCGAATGACGGCGATGCCGATCAACCCGCCGAAATTCTCCAGATCGCCCGGCCGCGATTTCCATTCGAGCGCGCACAACCGGTTATACGGCGTGGCATCGGCGTGGCGCTCGAACAGATGACCGATGACGGCCGCGCGCCGCGGGTCGGCCTCAAGCGCCGCCACCGCCGCTTCGAGCCAGCCATCGATCAGCGTGCAATCGCCATCGATGAACTGCACAAAACGGATCGTTGGAAAGCGCTTGAGCAGGTGCGCGTGACCTTCGTTGCGCGCGCGCGCGGCTGAAAACGGCCGTGCAGGATCGAGCGCGACAACTTCAGTGCCGTACGATTGTGCAACGGCGACGCTGTGGTCGCTCGAGCCTGAATCGACATACACGGTCGGATAAGCGGCCGTGCGCACGGACGCAAGGCATTTGACCAGACGCTCGCCTTCGTTGCGTCCAATCACCACCACGCCGAGCAAGGGCGCGCCCGTTTGATTCAGCGTATCTGCCATGTCCGGCCGTCTAATATCGAGCGCAGATCGCCCCACAGCAGATCGAGCGCATACCACTTCGGGTCCTGCCCCGCCCCGCCGCGGCCCAGGCGCAGCGCGCGTCGCACCGCAAGCGACGTTCTGCCGATCGCCCACAGCGCGTCGGCGCGCAGCAAACCGCTCAAGCCGAAATGCTTGATGAAATAACGCCGCCGCGATTCATACCAGTAGCGCGGCCGCCGGCGCACTACCTCGCGGATACCGGTCGCGGCGCCTTCGAGATGAACGACGCGCGATTCAGGCACGAACCAGATTTCCCAGCCGGCCTGGCGCGTGCGCAGGCAAAAATCCGCCTCCTCGAAATACAGAAAGTAGTTGTCGTCGAGCAAGCCGATCTCGGCAAACACTTTGCTGCGCACCATCAGGCTCGCGCCGGAGATCCAGTCGCAGCGGTGCGCGATTTTCTGCGTCGGCGGCGAGACGGCATATCGGTCGAGCGCACGGCTCAGCGCACCGAGATTGGCGCCGGCGACCAATTCGCCGAGCGGCGTGAATGCGTTGTGGGCCGAGCAATCGGTCGTGCCGTCACCGTT
This sequence comes from Betaproteobacteria bacterium, assembly GCA_028292435.1. Taxonomy (GTDB): domain Bacteria; phylum Pseudomonadota; class Gammaproteobacteria; order Burkholderiales; family SG8-41; genus PALSA-1004. The sequence continues at coordinate 16,019 of JAQGMI010000042.1, read as the reverse complement.
CTCGAGCAAACTACCGGCGATGCCAGCCCGCGAGTGGCTATCCATGAAATCAACCAGCGCGCGCAATGCCCCTGGCCGTACGATGGTGTCGGGGTTGAGCAGCATCACATAGTCGGGACGTTCGGCTGCATTCAATGCGTGCTTGATGCCGACGTTGTTGCCGTAAGCAAATCCACCGTTGCGCTCACTCGCTATCACCGACGCCCACACCTGCCATTGATTGGCCTCGATTGCGGCGCGAAGCGCTTCGACCGAACCGTCATTCGATGCGTTGTCCACGACCACGGTATGCAGATGCGCGAACGCCGGCAGTTCCGCCGCAATGGAATGCAGGCAATCAATCGCCAGCGCCGCCGTGCGGTAATTAACCACGACGATCCACAAGCGCGCTGCCGCCGGATTCATGTCCCGCATCACGCCGCCTGCGCCCGGTTACCGCCGATTTCACCACGCGCCGCGCGCACGCTCGCGCGCTTCAACGCTTCTTCAAACAAGCGCGATGAGGCTTCCCACGAACCTTCTCGCGCCGTCTCGTAGGCACGCTGCGACAGCATCCGCCATTCGTCGTCGGGCAGCCTGAGAATCCACTCGAGCCCCTGCGCGAGCGCGCCTACATTATCGATCTCGGTCAGCACGCCGTTGCGTCCGCTGACGATCACCTCTTCGGGCCAGCCGGTGCGTGTCGATACAATCGGCGTGCGGCACGCCATGGCCTCCATCGCCGGCAAATTAAACCCTTCGCTGCGGCTCGCTGAAATCCAGGCGTCGCATTGCGCGTAAAGGTTGCGGATTTCCTCCTGCGGCGGCGAAAAGAAAAACCGCACATATTCAGGCAAGGGCAACGCCGCATCCTGGCGATCGCTGCCGAAAGAGACCACGCGCAGTTCCGGCATGCGCTCATGCACCTCAGCCACCGCCGCCACCGCGACTTCGACCGCTTTATACGCAGCCGTCGAATACAGCAAGCCGACAGTCGGCAGCCGCTGCTTGCCGCGCTCGAGCGCAAAAAATTGCGCAGGATCGACACTATTCGGTACGAGATCGACGCAATCGTCGCCATACTGGTCGCGCATCACGTCGGCGAGCCAGCGCGATATCACGATTTTGTGCAACGGCAGCCGGTAAGTTGCATGACAGCGCGCAACCGGCAGATACGGATGAATTTCATGCGCCTGCACGAAATAGGCTTTGGCGCCCTTCTCCGCGCCGAGTTCGGCGACCCACTCGGCCGTCTCCCACCAGGTGGCGATGACGACGTCGGCATCGGGCACATCGGCATCGGTCACCGGACGCCAGTGATCGAGCACGCGGTGATCGAGTCCGCTGCCGTCAAGATGTGAGGCAGGGGCGCGTCCCGCGGCCGGCCAGCCCTTGCCTCTGATCAGCGACTTAAGCTTGCGCCGCAGCGCCCGCCGCGGCGGCGGCGACACCAGCTTTACGGTGTGCCCGCGCGCCACCAATGCCTTCGCATAAATCGCGATGACGCGAATGCCGCCGCTCATATCCACGGTGGGAAGCACGAAAGTAATGCGCATCAGTAATGCCTCTTGTCGGCGATCAGGCGCGACTGCTCGCGAATAAAGATGATGTCGACCTGATTGAGCGCGGTATCGAGCGGGCGCCGGTGAATTTCAAGGATGTCGTAAGCGACAAAGCCCTGCGTCTTCATGAAAGTGACGACGTCGTGCAGCAGCGGCGCGCCTTCATTGATTTCAATAATCGCGACTTCGAGCAGCACTGCTTCGAATTCAGGCAGGATGCGCGAGGCGCCGCGCAATATCTGCAACTCGTAACCTTGCGCATCGATCTTGAGCAGACCGGGCGCGGCGATGTCCGGCAGCAGCGCATCGAGCGTGCGCAGGCAGCGCGCTTCGACTGAGCGCTGAACGCCGCTGCGTTCGGCGAGAATCGACGAGCCCGACTCCATCACGTAAAACGGGACTTCCTGACCGTCTTCGGCGCCGAGCAATTCGCTCATGAGCGTTGCGTTGAGTTCGGTCGCCGCTTTGCGCAGCAATTTCGTCTTCGCGTTATTCGGCTCGATCATGAACAGCCGCGCGTCAGGCCAGATCTGCCGCGCCATGCGGCTCCAGCCCGCTTCGAATGCGCCGACGTCGACTATCGTCCGCGGCGTAAATCCCCGCGCGGCCATCGCCGACAGGCCGCGCCGCATGTCGGGCGCGAAACAATACTCGTGCGCGAACTTCTGGAACTCGCCCTGCGCCAGATGAAACGACAGATGCAGCAGCGAATTTTTCATGCGTTCGGGAAAAATATGCTTGAGCACACCGATCGTGGCTGTTTTGAGTGTATTCAATTGACGTTCGCCCTTATCAGGTCAGCACGAGATTGAAAGCCTTGCCGGCCAGCATGCCGACCGGCACCAGAGGCAGCAGCAGCAGTTCGCGCCGCGCGTCGAACAATCCGTGCTTCACGCAGTAGTAAACAGTCGGCGGCAGGCACGCGAAATAACTCAGGGCGATTCCCCACAGCGCGCCGTGAAGACCGCCAAAATAAAATCCGAGCGGCGTCAGCACCAGCAATCCAGCCAGACGCGCAGCGATGATGTTCGACAGCAACGCCGGCTTGCCGAGCGCGACGAAGCATTGCGCCGCAATCTCGAACGGCACCGTGATGAGCGCTGCCGCCAGAATCTCGAGCATCCAACCGGCATCCGCGTAGCGCGGGTCGTATAAGAGGCCGATCAGCGTATGGCCGCCGACCATTAGCGCACCGGCGGAAAAATACGCGAAAGCCGCGACCGCGGAATGAAACCGGTAGTAGCTCGTCCTGAGATCGGCGGGACGCTCGCGCGCGATCTCGCTCAGCGCCGAATACAGCACGTTGCCGATCATGCTGCTCATCAGCTGCTCGAGCGCGGCAAAAATCAGGAATGCAATGACATAAACGCCGAGCACCGTGGACGTCACGAGTGCGCTCAGCAACAAGCGGTCGCCGCTGTTGACGACAAAGCCCAGGATCGACGACAGGAATATCCATTTGCCGAAACGAAGGATTTCATCGAATGCCGCTGCGTCCCATTGCCATCGGTTGGCGGTGCCCGGCATCCACACGTGGCTCAAGACGGTTTTGATCAGCGTCGAGCACAGGCTCCCCGCCACCAATGCCCAGATCGTGCGATCGACGGCCACCCACGCCAGCATCGCTACAAGACCCGCGACCTGGCTCACGATTTCAATTTGCGTCACCCGGCCGAGCGCGAGCTTGCGGCTTGCCTCGAAGGCACGCGTCGATGCGAATCCCAGGATCACGGCGCTCAGCGATACCGCCGCGATCACATACGGCAACTCGGGTTCGGCGTAGACGGTGCCGGGCGAAACCAGGCCGGCGTGGTTGGCCGCAACGACGAGCAGGCTCGCCGCAAGCGCGAGCAGCCACAGCAGCACGCCGCGCGCGATCTGGATCAGCCAGGCCGTGTTCAGAAAAGCGGCGTCGTTGCCGCGCGCGCTTTGCACGATGTTCTGCCGCAGGCCGAGATCCGAAAACAACGCGAGCCCGTACATGATCAGCGCCGCGATTGCCATCATGCCGAAAACTTCGGGCACGAGCAGGCGTGTCATCAGCAAGTTGGAGCCAAGCCGGATGATGTGGCCGAGCGCGAGCCCGCCGATCGTCCAGCCGCCGGCATTGAAGATGCGAGCCTTGAGCGTTGGCATGGGCGTCACGAGCGCGGCCGCGGGTGCAAAAGTAACTGGCTGCATGGCGGGTCAGCGCCCCGGCCGCGCGGCGGTTGCGACCGCGCGCCCCACACCGTCGAACACATACACAAACGTCGATGCCGGCGGCAGACCGCGACTATCCGCGCCGGTCTCAGCGTTCAGTGTGAAATTCGCCCCGGCACGCGACGCCGGAATCGCAACCTTTTCGAATCTGACGTTATCGGTCAACAGGTTGTTCGCGCGCGGATCGCCGGTCATGCGAAAAAGCGTGACTGCTTGTGCATTGTTGAAAGGCAGACTGATGGTGACCGGCGTGTAGCCGTCATCGCCGGCCACCGGGTAATCGGGCACTTTGCGCGAGACTACGATGACGCTGACGCGATCGCCTTTGCGCGTCGCGTACGCTGCCGCGAGCGGCGCTTCTGCAACTGCCTGGCGCCGCTCCAATGATGGCAGCGCGGCGGCAGGCACGCTTGCCGCTTCGGTGCGCAGCATGTCGCCGGTCGCTTCGTTGTTGAACAAGGCAATCGCTTTCCACGCGGGGTAAGCCTGCCCGCCGCGATACCATTTCGCGTGAGAACTCCAGTACCCGCCTGGTTGAAGCATGAAAAAATTCTGGATGTCATAACCCCGATAGGCGCGCGCGAGGAAAGAATCGAGCGTCGCAGTGCCGGCCGCCAGGCTTTTCATCACCTGCTCCTGCTGGCGCTGCTGCTCGGGCGTTACGCGTTCATGATTCAAACCGTTGAGCGCGTACCCCGGGCCGCCTTCGTAAGTGCCGAGGCGTATGCGCGTCGTGACTTTGGCTTTCAACTCGGCGATTTGCTTTTGTTGCGCGTCGGCCCCCGGTATCGCCGCCTGATTTACCTGGGCCAGCACGTTAAAAAGACCGGCGGCATTCAGCTGCGGCGGTCCCTCACCTTCGTCCCAGCCGCCGTTATATGCAGCCGTCGTAAGATATGTAGACGAGGGCGATACCGCTGTTGCATCGCGGCCGTAATCCTGACCCGCCCAGCCGCCGAGCATGAACACGAATTTTTTGTCGAGGCCGGCGCTGCGCCAGTACGGGCTCGACTTCAGGACCGCAATGACGTGCTCCTGGAACAATCCATACAGCTCGCCGCTTCCCCACGCGCGGTGCGTCACTGCATCGCTCATGCCATCGAATACCCACGGCGCGAACAACCCATTCCACGTTTCGTTGCCGAGCTCGAAGTAGATGCGGTCGAATTCCTCGACCCACGGCTTCGTTTGTCCCTGCGCATACCGCTTGTAGGCCCACGGCTTGGACGATGGATTGTCGACTCTCGGGTCGTACGGCGCCGCCATGTATTCGACTAAACCTAGCCATTCGCGCGGACTCAAATGAAACTCGACCTGAAGCCACGGCAGCGCGCCGGCCTTGCGCATAATCTTCAACGTTTGCGGCAGCGTATTGAGGCGTGCTTCGCGACGAACGCTCATGACACCGCCGCTATTGGTGAGTTGCGTCAGGTCATAGGTGCGAAAGCTCGTCTTGATCAAGCCGTGCGTGCGCAGCGTCTGGATGGCGGACGACTTCAAAACGGCATATTCCTGCTCGGTATAGTCCAGATACCCGGTATCGGCGCGATAAATCCGGAAATTATCAATGTCGAAGGTGCCGGGGCCGGTAACTTCGAGCTCCATCCGGTTCGGCTCGCCGGACTGCAGGACCGCAGGCGGCGTGAAGGTCGCGGTGTATTTTTTCCATTCGGTGCCGACATCGAATACGACGGGCACGAAGCCCTGCGCATACTGGCCTCTGAATTTAAAAGTCGCAGTGCCGGCGCCTTTTTCGCGCCTCAGCCACACTTCGATCGTATACGGGCGCTTTTCGAGGACTTCGTAATAATCCTGCGCAGTACCGCTGTGGTTCCAGATGCCGATCGATTCGGCAACGCCGGCCGCAAGGTCAAGCTTCAAGAATGTTTCGCCCGGTTCCTCGACGGGCGTATCCGGACGATGGCGCGCAAGCTCCCACGACCTGCCGGGCTTTTCGTCAGGAAAGAACTCGATCAGCCCGGGCAGCAGAACGTTGTATTCATTCCACGCATCCCAGACGCGATTGGACATGAAGCGCTTGCGCGAGGTCGAGTAGAATTTTTTGCTGACGATGATCATGTCGCCCGCATTGATGCGTTCCGCGCCGGAAGCAGCGGACCGGCTCAGCTGCAGGTAGTAGCCGGATTGACGCTCGGGCGGATAGTCGGATCGATAGACGATGTAGCCGGCCAGATCATCGGCGTTAACAGGACTCCACTCGAGCAGCAGCGAACCATTCGACGCGAGCGTCGCACGCAGATTCGCCGGCGCGGGCGGCGCGCTCATGTCCGCGGCCGGCTTCAGCGGTTTGAACTCCGGATAGGCCGGCGGCGTCTCGTTTTTGCCGATCTTCGCCGGCGACTCGACCGCCAGTGCGGGCGCAGCCGGGGACAGATTGCCGCTGCGGTCGATTGCCTTGACGGTGAAGTAATATTTTTGACCTGGCCGATTCCAGCTTTCCCACCTGAACGAGAACCGCGTCGTGCCCGCGGGCACGACCTGGTTTTCGCGCAGCGCCTGCCACCAGCCGCTTACGTGAAATCCGCGTTCTGCCACACGGTCCTCGCGCACCATCGCGAACCGGCCGTTGCTGATGCGATAGACCTGCACATCGGCGCCGTCCAAAAAACCTTCGCGCAGCGTGTCGTAATGCGACAGCGGGTCGGCCGCCACGACGATGCGGTCGGCCGAGTTCTCGAGCGCTTTGTACTTGTTGCGATACACGATCGGCTCGAAGCCCGAGCCTTCGTCGACGAGGTTGTTGCCGACCGCCGGGATGGTCGCGGTGAAAGCGGTCACGCCGCGGCTCACGACGTCATTGGTAATCTTAAACTGTGCGGGTGCCTTGTAATCGGCGGCTGATACGGTCGCCGCCTGCAACAATGCAATTACGCTTGCTGCGAGGCGCCAAAGCGGCGCTGTCTCATGCTGGCGATGCTTTCGCAGTCGGCCACTGCTACCGGGCTGCCAGCGCACCACGTTGCTTGCAATGTGCAACAGGCGGCCAAGCAACGAACAATCAGCCGAACGGCAAGAGGACGGTGTTCGCATGACGACTTAACGGCCTTGATTCCATGACGTCCTCAACGCCGCCGGCTCGAAACCGGTAGATGGTCCGCTCGGCGCCGTTGCCCGCGCGGCCGCTTTTTCGGGCGCCAGCATGTACGCGTAAGCGACACCCAATCCGGCCAGCGCCCAGTACACGACCGGAATGAAGGTAATGCTGCTGACGGTAAAGATGATGACCAGCACGGCGATGAGAGTCCCCAGCAGCGCGCGGCCCATCAGGCGCATCTCGCTGTCGCGATCGGTCTGGCGGCGGAACGCTTTGAATATCTGCGCGCCGATGGAGATGAAAATGGAGAGAAAAAGCGAAAGCCCGACAAGACCGCTCGACAGCGCAATGCCGGCGTAACTGTTCACCAGGTCGATGAACCCGGTACTGCCCTGTTTCAACTCCTGCATCGCCGGCGAATAGAAGTAATCGAACGCACCGAACAATGGATGCTGCATGACGACCTGCAGCGATATCTGGAACAGGCGCTGGCGGTAAGTGACGTTTTCGGAATCGACTGAACCGATAAATGGCAGGCGGTCGATGACTTCGTTGCCGCCCGGCACCACGAGTAACACCGGGATGCTGAGCAATCCGGCGATAACAATAAGACTCAACATTTTGCCGGGTGCCGGTCCCATCGCAGCGAATACCACAATCAACGCCACCATACCGATCCAGGGTCCGCGCGATACCGGCGCGACCAGACCGATCAGCAGCACGCACCAGCCGAGTTTCCAGACGGCAGGGGTCAGCGACTTGCGCAGAGCGAGGAGAAAACCGAGTGCGACGACGACGAGATAACCGACGACGATGGACTGACCTGTCGGCCCGACCGCGCGCAGGCTCTCGCCGCGCGCAAGATAATAGCCATAGCCCCAGAACGTGCCGAGCGCGTTGGGCAGTGACGCGTAAAGCAGCCAGTGAAATACGAATTCGAACGCGCCAATTGCGCTGAGTATAAGCGCTGCCACGACAAACGATGCCAGCGCTTCCCGCAACGCGGGCAGATTTTTCAGCCCGCGGCTCGCCACATAGTACGGCAGAAAAACATCGATAAACGCATAGAAGACACCGATTCGCAGCGAGTTGGTGACGGTGCTGACAGTCAGCATCAAAATGAACTGCAGAACGAGATACGCGAGCAGTAGCCGGTCGGGCCATATGCGTCCGAACTTGAGTGTTTCAGGCTCGGCGCGCAGCGACAGGAAGGTCGGCAGCAGCACCGCGAGCGCGAGCAACCTCAGGTAATCAATCGAGAAAAAATGTTTGATGACGCCAAGGCCGGATATGTCCGCGTCTATCGGCGGCACTGCCAGCAACAGGAAAAAATACATCGCGATGCGGTTTGCTTCGCGCGGGAGCGCAAATAACAGCAATGCCGCTGTAACGACGATATAGATCCAGAAATTGCTGGCGGCGAAAGCGGTCAACGTGATTGCCAGCCACAAGTTCCGGCGGCGCGAAAAGTCGTCGCCGCTCATCGTTTCCGGACACAGGCTCGGCCTCGCGACCATCAGCACCGCGGTCGCAAGCACCAGAACGACGATCAGAGCTCTAAACTGCTCCGGCATCTTTCGCCATCCCGGCGCGACGCGGTTTGATCAGGCGTGCAAGCACGGCATCGAGCATGAGCAGCGTCGCGACTGCCGCCAGCAGCAATACGATGCCGGCCGAGCCGTGCAGATACCCCTGCCCGGCTTCATCGCCGAAATGAAAGGTAATCAGGATAAGGACCAGCACGCGCACGACATTCGCAATGAACGCAATCGGCAGGATGCTGGCCAGCATGATGGCGTTGTGCAGCACGCTTTTGCGCCCCGTCACATACATGAACAACAGACCGAGCGCGGAAAGGCTGAACATGGTGTTCAAGCCCGAGCACGCGTCGGCGACCAGCATTTCGTATTGACCGACGGTCAGCATCACGCCATTGCGCGCGATCGGATAACCCGCGGCATACAGAATATGTTCGGCGATGGCCGACACGTGCTGCTTGAGCGGCCCGGTCAAGGCATCGGTGAAAGTGCCCGGCAGCGGCAGCATGAACAGGATGAAGAACAGCGGGAAAGCAAACTCGCGCAGAATTCTCCAGCCTCGCATGGCCACCAGCGAGCCCATGAGCACCGGCGCGAGCGCACCGATTTCGAACAGCGCGATCTGCTGCGAGCGTCCGAGCACGTAGAGCAAGAGGCCAAAAACCAGCAGCGCTATGCCCGCAACCGGCGCCGGTTCGGCGGTCGCATCCAGCAACGCGGCCTGCTTGCGCCACATCAGCCAGATGATGACCGCGAGAATGATGGGACTGTGTGCGTACTCGTCCGTATGCCAGAACGTCGTCGCCGCGTCGTAGAAAGTCGGCACGAACAGCAGCAGCAGGCCCGCCGCTATCGGCAACCATTCAACTCCGAGGGCAGCACCGCGCCAACGCTTGGTGTCCAGCAATGCGGACATAACCGGCAAGTCAGAAGTCATTCAGCACGGTGCCTACAATCGTAGCGCGGCTGTGCAGGGAGTTCTCGGTGACCGCGCGCAGGCGGCCGAATCGCGAAACATTTTTGCGCGCGACAATCAGTGCGCCCTTCGCGCACATGGAAACCGAGAGTGCATCGGTGGTGTCGGCCGCGGCGGAAGTATCGACTATCAGTACATCAAATTGATTGGCCAACTCTCTCATCAAGTGCGCGAAGTCGGGACGTCCGAGCAGCTCGGATGGATTCGGCGGCTGGGCGCCGGCCGTCAGCACGGACAGATCGCGCAGCGCCGCAATGCGATGGATCGATTCAGGGCCGGCACGGCCGGTCAGCATCGCGGACAAGCCCGCGCGATTATCCAGACTGAACAGGCGGTGCTGGGATGGATTGCGCAAATCCGCATCAATGAGCAAGGTGCGCTCGCCCAGCTGCGAAAACACGATGGCGAGATTCGCCGCGAGAAAGCTGCGGCCTTCGTTGCGCTCGGCGCTCACGATGGCGAGCGCGCGATGCCCGACGTCTTCATCGAACCAGCGCACCATGAGCTGGCTGCGCAGCGCGCGCAGCGCTTCGACTTGCGGCGTGAACGGGTTGTACGCGGCGATAAGGCTTTCGCTGAGATCGCTTTGGCCGCTCACCAGGTACGGATAATCGAACTGCAGCGCCACCGCGAATTCAATATCGCTCGGCGTGAGCAGACCGAGCTGCATCGCCGCATCGCCAAAACGTAATCCCTGCTCGCGCTGGGTGCGCAGGATGGCTTCCGCGGATTCGGGCTTCAACCGGCCCGCGTCCATCAGAATGGAACCGATCGATCGATCGCTGCGCGTATGCGGCGCGTGATTAATGGTTGGGGTGGAAACGAGGTTGCTGCGTCCGCTGTTCATAACTTACCTTGTGAGTAAAGCCGGTGAGGGACTGCGAAAGAATGGCAGGTGGCGGCGGCCGCGCGCCTTCGTAATAACACCCAGCACCGGCAGCGGCAGCACGGTCGCAAGGTCGGTCACCGAACGCACGCGCCGGTTGAGCATCTCGAGCAGCGCCGCGGTGCCGAAGGCGACGAGCAGGCCCAGCCCGACCGCGATCAAAGCCATTTTCTGCATCGGCTTCGGAAACGACGGCTCGATCGGCGCAGCTGCCGGCGTCAGCACCGATATGTTGCTCTGATTGGCGCGGCTCGCCAGTTCAGTTTCGGTATAGCGCTTGGTGACGGCTTCGTCAGCGTTTCGCGCGACGTCGAGGTCGCGTTGGAGCACTGCGAGCTGATCGCGCTCGTTGCGAATTTCGAGCAGCCGCTTTTTCTGTTCGTCGATTGCGGCGCGCAGCTTCGACTCACGCTCGGTGCCGACCGCGGTCATCGCCGCGAAACTGCTGGTAACGCGCTGGGTCTCGGTGGCGAGCTTCTGCCTCAACGCTGCAAGTTCGGACTGCATGCGCTGATACTGAGGATGGTTCTTGCCGAGATTGAGTCCCGCCTCCTGAAGCTTGGCTTCCTGCCGGCCGATCTCGGTGCGCAGCCCGCCGACGACGGCATCGCGCATGACTTCGGGCAGGCGGTCGCCATTGGCGCCTGAACGCTGCTTGCTGCGTGCGTCGTTGATTTCTTCCTGCACACGCACGAGCTGGGACGAAAGCTCTTGCAGCCGCGCGCTTTCGGCATCCATCCGCTCGTCTCTGGCAATCAGGCCTTTTTCCTGCTGGAACTGGAATAACCGGTTCTGCGCTTTTTCAAGGTTGTCGCGCAGCGTCTTGCCCTGGTCGCCGAACCAGCGCGCGTATTGGCGCGCGGGATCGACTTTCAATTCGATCGACACGTCGATGTACGCCTGCGCGAATCCGTTCGCCACCGCGGCGGCAAATGCGGGATCCGAACCGGTGTACGCGATATAAACCATGTTGCTGTCGCGGGACGGGCCGACGCCCAGGCCGCGCAGAAGCAAACCAGCCAGCCACAATTCGGGCGTGCCCTTGCCGCCGGTGGCGCTCATCCACTGGTCGCGCACGCCGGGCGCTTCGGCAAGTCCCAGCATGCGCACGACACGCTGAGCGGTGCGCTCGCTGTTGATGATATCGACCTGCGTCGCCAGATTCGCCGGCTGAAACATCGCCACCACGGGGTCCGGCGATTTGACGTCGACCAGCACCGTCGTCGTCGCCGTATATTTTTTCGGCAGCAGCTCGGCCACCACCATGACAATGGCGGTGGTGAGCAGGGCCATCAGCAGCATTACTTTCCAATGCGCCCGCAGGATGGATAAAACTTGCGTAGCGTTCATATTACGTTCCCTTAGAACAAACTCTGGTTCACATACAAGACGTCGTCCGGTTGCACCAAATCGTTGAGGTTCGGCGTGCTCATCTCGACATTGGTGCCGACGCGGCGATATAAACGCAGCCGCCGCTCGGTGCCGCGAACCGTGGGGCCGCCGCTTTGCGCGAGCGCCTGGCGCACGGTCATCGCGCGCTCGATGCGCGCCGAGCCTGGTTTCTGCACTTCGCCATAGATATAAAAAAGCGGCATGCGATAGACATAAATCACGTCGCCGCCCGCGACCACCATATCGGTGTCCGGCTTGTCGTCCAGGAACATGCCGGGCACATCGATCTCGCGGCGGAACGCCTTGCCGTTGCGCAGGCCGGTAATAATGATGATGTCGGCGCCCATGGGCGTAATACCGCCGCCGATGGCGATCATTTCCGATACGCGCGTATTCGCCGTTTCCAGAGGGAAACGTCCCGGCCGGTTGACGGCGCCAAGCACCGATACCTGGTTGCCGCGGTTCTGCAATAACACGATGTTGACCTGGGGCTTCTGTATGAAGCCGCCGTCGCTCAACGCTTTGGCGATCGTTCGCTCCGCTTCGGGGATCGTCATGCCGCCGACCCTGATCGAACCAACCAGCGGATAGCTGACCGTCCCGTTCTCGGTCACCCGCGTTTCAACGGTCAAGTCGGGATTCTGAAAGATGACGATGCGAATACTGTCGCCCTGCCCGAGTTCGTATTCGGGCTGCTTGGCCTGTTGCGCCTCTGCCGTTAACGCGAAAACGACGCCGAAAAAGAACAGCAACGCGCGAAGAAGTATTGGTTTAGTCATGATGTGATTCCCGTCGATAAAGATTCACTGGATGCCTTGCTCATTTGATCAGGCCGCTAACACCTTTTTCCAACTCGGGGCGTGCCGGCGCCGACCTGCCTTTGGCGTCTTCGGCGTCGGCGCGCGCCTTGGCATCCGCCGCGCGCTTTCTTGCCGCCTCGTTGACTTGTGCCTGCGTCGCCGCTTCTTCCTTCGCTTTCGCGTCGGCGGCCGCCCGTGCCGCGGAGACCTGGCTCTCCTTGGCGCGCGCGTCGGCATCTGATTTCGATTTCGCCTCAGCCTGGGACTTCGCTTTTTGCTCCGCCTCCGCTTTCGCCTTGGACTGAGCTTCGGCAGCGCCCGTGGAAAATTCACCCACGTATTCGATCTTTGCTTTTTCCTTCAATTGCTTCATGTCCGTTGCCAGCGCGGCGCTCGAACGCTGGGTAAACAAATACTGCTGGATCCGCGGCGCGGCATGCGCTTCGTCGACCGGCGCGGTTTTGCTGGCCACAACATGGACCAGAATCAGCGCGCCCGAGTTCTCGAAGAGACGAATTTCATCGTCCTTCATCGATTGCATCTGCTGCTGATAATCGGCGGGAATCTGTTCGGTAAAACGCACGCCTGAATTGGCGGTGAACTGGATGCCTTGCGACTTCAGCCAGTTGGCGATTGCCGTCATGGAGCGGGTTTTGCCGATCTGCTCGCGTAGCTTCGGGGCCAGCCCATCCGTTCCCGGCAACGCAATCTCTTCCACGTTAAAGACCCGCCGCTGCGTGAAAAATTCCGGATGATCGTTGTAATATTTTTTAATTTCTTCGGGCGTGGGCTTCGGCTGCTGACTCGCGAACTGTTCGACGTATGCGCGCGCAAGGACTTCAGTCTTGGCCGCTTCCATTGTCTGCAGCACGTTGGGCGAGCGGTCGAGCTTTTTCGACACCGCCTCTTCTTTTGCGAGTTCCGCGTCGATCAGGCGGTCGAGAATTTCGCGCTTCACGCGTTCCGTGTTCTCCGGCGTGACGTTCGGCGTGCGCGCAAGCACGCTGTTGACCTGCGATATGGTGATCTCGGTGGAATTGACTTTGGCCGCTACCTGAGTGGACGCTTTTTTCGGCTCGCTCGTCTTGTTACCGCAACCCGCAGCCAGCATTGCGGTCATGACGACGACGAGGAGATTGCGGCAGTGTGATTTTTTCATTGAGCTCGCACGCTTCGGTTTTGTGAATTGCAGCAGAACTGCAGCGCCACACGCGCGCATCCCTGACAATTTGCAGTTTTATACCAGTGGGATTCGACCCCGTTTGTGCGTTACCGAACAAATGTCGCGGCAGCGCAACTAAAAAACGGGCGTAGAAACATCGGCCTGGCGTGCGAAAGCAGCGCGCACCGGATTCGCTATGCAACTGCAGGAAGTTAAATGAGGCTGCCAGGCGTGGCTGGACGAGGCCGGATCAGAAGGTCAGTGCCGCGCCGACTGAAACGATAGTGTTGGTGAACTGAAAGCCGGGAACGTTGCTCGCGCGCCGGTCGTGCTCCAGTATCGCGGTCAAGGTCGCGAAACGCGTGATCGCCCAATCCGCCTTGAGCCGGCCGAGCGTTAAAGTGTCGGCGCGCACCGGCCCCGTGATGGGAAACACCGGCCCGCGAAAATCACTTTCCGTACGCAGCAGCGTCGCCTGCACGTTTATCTTGGCGGTCGCCTCCCAGATCGACACGACCGACAAAGTGTCATCGACCCGGTAGGTGGAATTCTCGATTACGTTGCCGAACGCCGCATAAGGAACCAGATCGCGCGTCGCGGCAAAACTGAACTTCAATTTACCGGTCGGCGTCCAGTTATAACGCGCTTCGCCTGTCGTGCCCGAAAAATCGCGTTGCGTGAAGTGCTCGTTCGTGCGCTGCTTGCGCATCAGTCGCGCTTCGATGCGCGAAAGGCCCGTCACCTGCCATTCGGCGCGCACCTCCGCTTCGCTGTCCCGATAGTTGGTGTCAATCAAAAGCGTCGGATCGAGCGCCTGCCCGATGAGTTCCGCCGGAATGTGACGGTAAATGGCGGTAACCGAATTGCCGGCGTTGGATAGGTAGCGAATACCGCCTTCATAGCGGCGGCTCCGTGTAGGCGGAACGGTCAGCTGTTGCTGCTCGGTCGTGAGATCGGTTGTACCCAGTCCGCCGAGCAAATGCCATACGCCGCCGCCGGTGACGTCGATCGTGAAATTGCGGCTGTTGGTGGTAACGATATTGCGCTGGGCGCCGCCGATCAACGCAAACGGAATCTGCGCCTGCGTGCGGTCGCTGCTCAGCGAGCCGGTCACATGCGGCGTTATCGAATACAGCCAGGCGGCGTGATAGTCGAGCGCATTATTATCGAGAAACGTGTACGAGCTGTAGTGCGTCGTCGTGTCGGTCGCGCTCAATTGGAAACGCTGAAGCGATACGGGCTTATCGACGCGCAGCCCGATGTAGCTCACATTATATGTGTCCGCTTTGCTCGAGACGCCCGGCGGCGGAATCGAGAAGTCGGCCGATTGCAGGATGTTACTTTCGTAGCGCAGGCGGCTGCCGGTCACAAAGTTGAATGTATCGAATTCATCGGCGCGCGCCGACTGCGCCGACAACGCGGCGACGGTCAACGCGCAAAACGCCGGCAGCGCGACGTGCGACCAGATGAAACCGGCGGACGCGGCCGGCCTCACCATAGCTGCCAGTTCCGGTTCCACACGATCCACCCGCCCAGCGCCGCGTTGGTCGTCGCATGACTGATAATTGCAAGCCAGATATTGCGGCCAACCACATAGACGAGCACATAAGCGACGCCGGCGACCAGTCCGGCGAACCACAGGGTATGCTCGAGCGCAAACAGGACGGCACAAATCAGACCGGCCCTGATGCCGATGTGCGCGGGATCCTGCGATAAAAAATCATGCCGTTCGAGACGCCGCAACAGATACGAGCGCCAGAACAATTCTTCCATGACGGGCACGATCACCGCGAGTCCAAGCAAACGGAAGAACAGAAACTGCCAGGAAAATTCCGTCCCCCCCTGCACAGTTGGATCGAAGCCGGGCGACGTGCCAAACCTCGCCCACGAGAAATCGAAATAGATCCACACCGCGAATACCACCATGCCGGCGGCCGCTGCTGAAATCACGCCGCGCGCAGTCACGCCCGCCGCCGTGTGCAATTCGATGTAATGGCGCCACAATGCGGCGAGCGCAAAGCTTACGACGACGATGCGCGCCACATACAACCAGCGCGTGTCCATGCCCAATGCGCGCAATCGCTCGCCCGCGATCGCTTCGAACGCGATGAATGCAACGAAGAACACGAACGGCAGCGCCCGAGCCACACCTGGCGTAATCCACTGTGCGGACATCGGTGAATTGTCGACTCCGTTGCCGATGATCATTCTCCTGAAAGGTTGAGTGGCGCGGCTATCGCGCGCGCCGCCGCCTTCAGGCGGCGACAGTCAAACCCTGATGTCATTCGGCACTGTAATGACGGCAAAACCAGCATCCTCTTCCCCTTTTTTTGCGACCAATTCGGGCGATGCGATGCGTACCGGCCGGACTGGCGTTTCCCGACGTAATACGCAAGTTTAAATGATCCGCGTTGAGTATGCCAACGGGCTACGGCAAAAATTAGCAGTCAACCTGATCCCCGGTGTT
>JAQGMI010000018.1 GCA_028292435.1 Betaproteobacteria bacterium | reverse complement strand
TCGGCTTCATCGCTTTCCACGATCCGGCTAAGGCGTTCCTCGACAACCGCGTGTTCGACTTGATGGTGGAGCGCACTTATGGCGCGATGACCAACGATACGCTTCTATCAATACCGCTATTCGTGCTCATGGGCTATGTGATGGAGCGCGGTGCGCTGGTGGACAAGATGTTCTACAGCATCCAGCTCGCATTTCGCCGTTTGCCGGCATCGCTCGCGGTCGCAACGCTGATCGTCTGCACGTTTTGGGGAATTGCCAGCGGGCTGGTCGGCGCGGTCGTGGTGCTGATGGGCGTGATCGCTTTCAATCCGATGTTGAAAGCGGGTTACGACGTGCGGCTCGCGTCAGGTGTGATCACCGCCGGCGGCACACTGGGCATCCTGATCCCGCCGTCGGTGATGATCATTGTTTACGCCGCGGTCGCCGGCCAGTCGGTCGTCAAGCTCTATGCGTCGGCAATGTTTCCGGGATTTTTCCTGTCTTTCCTGTACCTCGTCTACATCATCGGCTGGGCGCTGATCAATCCGAAGATCGCGCCGCGCCTGCCCGAAAGCGAAAACCGCGTCCCCATTCCGGCGTGGGTGCCGCAGATGCAGGAAGCCTATTCCAGCAATATGCTGGTATCGCTGTTGGCCGCGGCGGTAAAGCCCGGTCGCGCGCTGCAACTGCAGACAGAAAGCGGCCGCTTCGGCTACGTCGCCATCCTGCGTAATCTGCTCGCGGCATTATTTCCGCTGCTGCTCGCACTCGTGACTTGCTGGGGTATCTGGTGGTACGTGGTGATCCATCAACAGGCCGATGCGCAGCCGCATACGCCGGCGGTCAGCATGGCGCAGAAGAAGACCGAGCCTGCCGGCGAAACGCAAGTTTTACCGCCGAAGGAGTCGGCACCTCAGGAATTGAGCGCAAAAGCGGACGACACGCCGCAAGAGCTCGGCGCGAACGCGACACCGGAAGCGGAGTCGGCCAAGGAACCGGAAGGCCTGCAGGCAATGGGCAGTCCGGAGTTATCCGAAGGCAACGCCGCACCGTCAGCGAGCGGTCCGCCGCCCGAGTTCTATACGTATTTCTGGATATGCGTTGCGGTGAGCGCATTGCTGCTGTTGTATTACTACTGGTATTTGCGCGCCGAACAATTCCAGATTCTTAAGCTGCTCGTTGAATCGGTGATGCCGCTTGGCATCCTGACCATCGTGGTGCTGGCGGTCATTTTGTTCGGCATCACGACGGCGACCGAATCAGCCGGCATCGGCGCAGCCGGCGCGTTTTTGCTCGCCATCCAAGCACGCACCCTCGATTGGGAGCGCGTCAAGCAGTCGGTATTCCTGACTGCCAAGACGACTGCGATGGTTTGCTGGCTCTTCGTGGGGTCGGCGCTCTTCTCGGCGGTGTTCGCCATCCTGGGTGGTCAGCAACTGGTCGAACACTGGGTGCTGTCGCTCAACATGACGCCCGTGCAGTTCATGATCCTGTCGCAGGCAATTATTTTTGTCCTGGGCTGGCCGCTCGAATGGACGGAAATCATCGTCATATTCGTGCCGATCTTCCTGCCGCTGCTGAAGCATTTCAACATCGATCCGATTCTGTGGGGCACGCTGGTGTTCGTGAATCTGCAGGCCGCGTTTCTGAGCCCGCCGGTCGCGATGTCCGCGTTTTATCTCAAAGGCGTTTCGCCGCCGCACGTAACCCTCAATCAGATATTTGCGGGCATGATGCCGTACATGCTGATCGTCATTTTGTGCATGGTCTTCATGTATATCTGGCCAGGCATGACCTTATGGCTGCCGAATTACCTTTACGGCTCGGGAGGCTGAGCAGGTTGCGGCCCGTCGAGTCAACATTCGCCCAGAGCAGCCTCGCGCTGCTCTGTTTTTTTGGGCGCGGCCGGTGAATGCCGCGGCTTTAAGCAGCAGGCAGCTTGCATGGTGGCGCTGGAGCGCATTCACGCTCGGCTGCTGCGCATTTTTTATTTCTTTCTTCCACCGCGTATCCACCGGCGCGATCGCCGCGGATCTGCAGCGCGAATTCGCGATCGGCTCGGCCGCGTTGGGCACGCTCGGCGCGACTTACTTCTACATTTACGCACTGATGCAGGTGCCGTCAGGCGTGCTCGCCGATACGCTCGGGCCGCGCGTGACGCTGACGATCGGCATGGTCATCGCCGGCATCGGCTCAATCGCTTATGGACTTGCCGAAAATTTTACGACTGCGGCGATCGCGCGCACGTTAGCCGGCCTCGGTGTATCGGGCGTGTTCGTGTGCACGCTCAAACTGCATTCGAACTGGTTTCATGAACGGCGTTTTGCCACCGCGGTGGGCGCCGCGAATGTGTCGGGTATTGCCGGCGCGCTCATGGCGACGGCGCCGCTCGCCTGGTTGATTACGGTGGTGTCCTGGCGGAGCGTGTTTGTGACGGTCGGCGTCGTTTCACTCGCGCTCGCGGCGGCAATCTGGTGTCTCGTGCGCGAAGCACCGGACAGTGGATTGCCGACCGCAGCGCGCGTCGACTGGCGCCGCGCGCTCGCCCAAGTCGTGGCCAACCCGGCGACGTGGCCGCCGTTCTGGGTCAATGTCGGCATCTCGGGCGCGTATATGACGTTCATCGGTTTGTGGGCGGCCCCATTTCTGATTCATGCACACGGCATGACGCCGGTCGATGCGGGCCGCTACACCGCATTCACGCTGATTGCATTTGCATTGTGCTCGCCGCTGATCGGCTGGCTGTCGGATCGTGTCCACTTGCGCAAACCGCTGGTCATCGCATTTGCAATTGCCTACTGTGCGACCGGCGTGATCTGGGTCTCGCTGCCGCTGCAAAGCCCGAATGCCGCGGTGCTTGCTGCACTCTTGACCGGATTCGCGGTGCCCGGCTTCACGTTGAGCTGGTCGATCGCGAAGGAAGTAAATCCGCCGCAATCCGCGGGCATGGCGATCGCCGTCGCCAATATCGGCGGCTTTGTCGCTTCGGGTTTGCTGCAACCGCTCGTTGGCTGGGTGGTCGATAGTGGCGCCGGCCTGGTTGCGGGCGGCAGTGCGGACGCCTACCGACTCGGCATCGGCGTGCTTGCCGCGTGGTCGATCATCGGAATCGTTGCGGCGTATCGGCTTACCGAGACGCGCTGCCGCAACGTTTCGCACATGTCAGCCTCGCCGGTCGCGTTTGACGCTATGCGATAATCTTCGCTCCGCTTATCATTTGCGCCTTGCGCGCGAAGCCTATCTCAGGGTCTCCATGAAACCGAAAATTCTGATTACGCGTGAAGTATTCGATGAAACGCTCGCCTATCTCGCTGAGCATTGCGACGTCAAATCGAACCAGGCCGACAAGCCGTTCGACCCCGCAACTCTAGCGCTACACCTGCAGGACAAGGACGGCGTGGTGTGCTGCCTGACCGACCGCATCGACGAAGCGATGCTCGCGAGCGGCAAACGCCTGAAAGTCGTTGCGAACATCGCGGTCGGCTACAACAACATCGATGTGCCGGCATGCACCAAACACGGCGTGATGGTCACCAACACGCCGGGCGTGCTGGATGACAGCACCGCCGATCTGGCGTGGACCCTGATACTCGCGACCGCGCGACGCCTCACTGAAGCCGAGGCTTATGTCCGCGCCGGCGACTGGAAAGGGTGGCACCTGAAACAAATGCTGGGCGTCGACGTTCATCACGCCACGCTCGGCATTATCGGCATGGGCCGCATCGGCCAGCAGATCGCGCGCCGCGCGGCTGGATTCAAAATGCGCGTGCTGTATCAAAACCGCAATCGCTGGCCCGCCGATGTCGAGAAGTGGCTGAATGCCGAATACGCGACCAAGGAACAATTGCTTGCTCAGTCCGATTTTGTCGTGCTGCAAATGCCATATTCACCGGCGACTCATCATTACATCGGCGCGGCGGAATTAAAGCAGATGAAGCCGACTGCCATCCTGATCAATTCGACCCGCGGCGGCGTGGTGGATGATGCGGCATTGGTTGAAGCGCTGAAGAACGGCACCATTCGCGCGGCCGGGCTCGACGTGTTCGAGAACGAGCCCAAACTCAATCCCGGCTTCCTCGAGCTCAAAAATGTGGTGCTCGCCCCGCATGTCGGCAGCTCAACCGAGGCGACCCGGCGCGCGATGGCGATGACGGCGGCAAAAAACGCGGTCGCGGCCCTGACCGGCAGCAAGCCGCCGAATCTGGTGAACCCCGACGCGAAAACAAAAGCATAGCCGCCAGACCATTGGCAATAAAACAATAAGAAGATTGTCTTTACAGCGGAAATAATGAAGTCGCGCTCGTGCAGTAATCCGGGATGACGCAGCTTTTCAACCTCATGATCGAAGTCATGCTGCCGCTGGCGCTGCTGGTGGCGGCCGGCGGCGTATGGCCGCTGGTGTTTCGCGATACCCCGGTTGAAGCGATGCGAACACAGTTGAATCGCCTCACGCTGTACGTTTTTTACCCGTGCATTCTTTTTGCGGTCGCCGCCAATACGCCGATCACCGGCGCCATTTTGTCGGTGCCGCTGCTGGTCGGTATCGGCACGCTGTGCTCGGGTGCGCTGCTGTATGTGCTGCTCTATCTGACGCCGATCGGCCGCGGGTTAAGCGATCCAACCCGCGCCGTGCTGATGCTGGGCGGCATGTTCGGGAACACGTTCAACATCGGCGCGCCGGTCGTCATGTTTTTTTTCGGGCGCGACGCCGTACGCTACGCCGTGTTCAACGACATGCTGATGACGATGCCGTTCGTGTGGAGCCTGGGCGTCTGGATTGCCACGCGGCTGGGCTCGCACGAGAAGCCCGTGTCTTATCCGTCGCTGTGGCGAATCGTCGTGTCGCTGCCGCCGTTATGGGCATTCGCGCTCGGATTTACGCTGCAGGTGCTCGATATGACTTACCAGCCGCTGGTTGCGGCAGCTCAAATGATCGGCCAGGCAACGATACCGGTGACGCTCTTCGTGCTCGGCATGACCATTCCGTGGCGCAATCTGACACCGCGCCCGGAAATCCTGACCGCGGCGGCGGTCAAGTTGCTGTTCGCGCCGCTCGTCGTGGCGGGCGCCGCGCACCTGTTTTTCGCCCCGCTCGGCGAGGCGCAGCGCGCGTCCGCGCTCGAAGCGACGACCCCGGCGATGATGACGACTCTGATACTCGCCGACCGCTTCAAGCTGGACGGTGCAGCCGCGGCGCTGCTGATCGGCTGGAGTACAATCCTGTTCTGGTTCAGCCTGCCATTGACGCTGGCGCTGGGCCTGATCCGATAGTCGCCTGGCGACCGCCGTTCGTCGCGCCGCGGTGCGCACAAACAAATGCTGCCGGTAAGATCAAGGATTCAGGGGAGAAATCGATGCAAAAATGCGCTGTCTTTGCAGTCGTTGCGTTACTTGTGCCCATGGCGACAGGTGCATATGCACAAGATCAGAAACCGGCAGACGTGTGGTTCAGCGGTGGCCATGTTTCGTTGAGTGCGACTGCGGCGGACGGTAGCTTCCGCGCGAAATGGGAATTCGATCGCGCGACCAATGGCGATATTCGCCTCGTCAAGGATGAAAGCCGCGGCACCCTGAAAGTCAGCGGCACGTTGATGTCGGTGTGCGACGACCAGGCCTTGCTGTTCAAGGACATCGCACCGGCGCCACGCCGCGAGATGTACGAATTAAACGAACCGATACTTTACCTGCAGTTGGCATTGCGCCTGTTGTCGCGGGCGATGCCGAATGGTTTGCCCGGCGCTGGCAGCGAAACGGCAATCGACATCGGCGACGAAAAAAACACGCTCAGGCTGCGCAAGGAATTCAGCGTCCGCAAGGATATCGTCGCGCCGTGGCGAGCGCGGGGCACCGCCCGCCGCGCGGGTTCAGAAGTACGGTTCGATTTGAATGTGACGTACCTCGGCGATCTTCCCGCGCGCAAGCCAGTGGAATTGAAATTGAGCGGCGTGTGGGATCAGCAATCGCAAATGCCTGCGCTCGCCAACGACCTGAACCTGTCAGGCTGGCGCGTGCATCGCGTCGATACCGTCGCTGAAGTGGTCGGCGGCAATACGGTGGTCGATTCGGCTGCCAGGACAACGGCGCAAAATTTTGCGACGCTTGGCGAAGTGAGGGCGGCAATCGGCCGCTGGTGGGACCCTAATGTGAAAGCAGTCAAACAAACCGAATGTAAATTATGACCGCAGGATTGAAGCTTGGATTTATCGGCCTCGGCGTCATGGGACGGCCGATGGCGTTAAACCTGATGAAGGCCGGCTATGCGATGACCGTTTACGCGCGTCGCGCGTCGGCGCTCGAGCCGCTGGTCGCGGCCGGCGCACGCACCGCGGCAAGTCCGGCGGCGGTTGCGCGTGAATCCGATGTCGTGTTTTCGCTCGTAACCGCTTCGGCGGACAGCGAGGCTGTGGCCCTCGGCGCTGATGGTCTCATCGAAGGCGCGCGCGCCGGCAGCGTGGTCGTCGACATGGCGACGATCTCGCCACTCGCAACGCGGCGGATAGCGGCCGCACTTGAAGCGCGCGGCATCGAGCATATCGACGCGCCGGTTTCGGGCGGTCCGGCCGGTGCGCAGGGAGCGACGCTGTCGATCATGGCCGGCGGCAAGGCGCACGTATTCGACAAAGTAAAGCCGTTGTTTGCCTGCCTCGGCAAAACGATCTTGCACATGGGCGACCATGGCGCGGGGCAGGTAACCAAAGCGTGCAATCAACTGGCTCTGACCGTGACGGCGCAGGCGGCGGCCGAAGCGCTCGCGCTCGCGCGCAGCTGCGGACTGGATCCGGCGCGAGTGCACGAGGCGATGATGGGCGGCGTGGCGGCGAGCCGCGTTCTCGATCTCTTCGGCAAACGCATGGTCAGCCGCGATTTCGGTACCGGCATCGATACGCGGCTTTATCATAAGGACCTCGGTATCGTGCTCGAACTCGCGCAGGAAGCCGGCCAGCCATTGCCGGCGGGTGCAGTCGTCAAGCAGCAGCTTAACGCGCTGATGGGTGCCGGCGAAGGCGGCGCTGATTTCTCGGTGCTGATTTGCGCGCTCGAGCGCGCGGCGGGACAAACGGTTAAATAATAGCGTGGCGCGGATTGCGAATGCCGCGTGAAATCGTATCCACCTTAATTCATTGAAAGCCAGTCATGAGCCTGACCTCCTATGAACCCGTGACGCCGCGGTTGCACCGCTCCGAACTCGCGGTGCCTGCGTCCAATCCAAAAATGATCGACAAGGCGAGCCGCTCGACGGCCGACGTCGTGTTCCTCGATCTTGAAGATTCCGTCGCCCCTGACGACAAGCCGCGCGCCCGCCGTAATGTGGTTGCCGCGCTCAACGACATCGACTGGGGAAAGAAGACGGTCAGCGTGCGCATCAATGGTCTCGATACGCAGTACACGTATCGCGACGTGATTGAAGTCGTCGAAGCGTGCCCGCGGCTCGACTTGTTATTTCTGCCGAAAGTCGGCGTGCCGGCTGACGTCTACGCGCTCGACGTGCTGGTGACGCAAATCGAGCAGGAATTCAGGCGCCAAAAGCGCACGGGCATCGAAGTCATGATCGAGACGGCGCTCGGGCTGTGTAATGTCGAAGCGATTGCGCAATCGAGCAGGCGCCTGGAAGCGATGTGTTTCGGCTCGGGCGATTTTGCGGCATCGACCAGCGCGCGCTCAACGACTATCGGCGGCCTCAATCCGGATTACGGCGTGCTGAGCGAGCCCGATGCCAATGGCAAGCGCGAATACTTCCAATTGGACCCCTGGCATGCGGCGCACGCGCGAATTGTCACGGCCTGCCGCGCGTATGGGCTGCGTCCGATCGATGGGCCTTACAGTGATTTCAACGATGCGGATGGCTTTCGCGTGTCGAGCCAGCGCGCCGCCGCCTTGGGTTTCGAAGGCAGGATGGCGATACACCCGGCGCAGATCGAGGCAATCAACCAGGCGTTCAGCCCCGCGCCGGACGAAGTGACGCGCGCACGCCGCATTGTCGATGCGATGGCGCAGGCGGCGCGCGACGGTCGCGGCGCGGTGCAACTTGACGGCCGCATGATCGACATCGCCAACATCCGGATGGCGCAACGCGTGCTCGCCAAGGCGGATGCTATTGCCGGCGCTTGAGCAACGCCTCGCAATGGCGTTCGCCGGTGCGATTCGTGCCACAATACGCCGTCGATCCAATTGTCATTGGGACATTTGCGCATGGCCTTAACGCCTCAGCCGCTTGAGACCTTGTCCCGATCCGAGCTCGAAGCCACCGCTGCGGCGGTGTTCGAAGAGCAGGTCCGCTTACTTTACCGCCTTTCATTTCCCGCTTATTTCGGCAGCCTGCTCGTTGCATTGACGGTCGCGGTGGGGCTGTGGGCCGCCGAAGTGCCGGAGACGTTTGCGGCCGGCTGGTTTGCGTTTGTCGTCGTGATTGTCTGCGCGCGTCTCGCTCTGTATCGAAGTTTCACCCTGGTTGAGCGCAAGACGGGCGCGCGCGTATGGGCGTTCCGGTTTGTCGGCGGCGCCGCGGCGATGGGCGCGGCGTGGGGCATCCTCGGCGCATTCGTGATGGCGCCCGCCGACTGGCCTCACCAGTTGCTGACGATTTTTGTCATTGCGGGCATGGTCGGCAGCGCGCTCGTGGTGCTGACGCCGGTCAAGGCCGCGTTCATTGGCTTCGCCGTACCCGCATTGCTGCCGATCGTCGCGGCAATGTATGCGCGCGGCGATTCTATTCACCTGTTCACTGCTGCGATCCTGACGTTTTTTCTGGGCGTCATGCTGGCGGTTGCGCCGATCGTCGCAAGATCGCACATTGCGTCGTTGCGCACGCGATTCGACAACGCCGATCTGGTCAGCCGGCTGTCAGAAGCCAACCAGATCGCAGATGATGCGATAGGCCAACTGCATACCCAGCTCGAAGATCAAAAAAGAGTCGAGATGGCTTTGCAGGAGGCAACCGATCGCGTCGAGGCGCTGATCGCCGCGTCGCCGCTCGCCATCATCGAACTGGACGACAAGCTGCTGGTGGAACGCTGGAATCCCGCCGCTGAACGCATGTTCGGCTGGACTCAATACGAAGTGCTCGGCCGTTTGACGCCGCTCGTCCCCAAGGAACTGATGACGCGAGCGCTCGAGCACCAGGCGCGCATTGCAAACGGTGAGGTTTTCGCCAACATACCGACCGTGCGCCGGCATAAGGACGGCACGCCGATTGATGTGAGCGTGTCGGCCGCGGCGACTTACCAAAGGGCGGGCGAGGTTGCGGGCATGGTGGCGATGTACGCCGACATCTCGGAACACAAGCGCGATCGCGAAGCGCTGCAGCAGTCGTCGGCACGTCTCGAGGCGCTGGTTGCGGCATCGCCGCTCGGTATCATCGTGCAGGACGAGCACGGCCTGATCCAGCGCTGGAACCGCGCGGCCGAGCGTATCTTCGGCTGGACAGAACAGGAGGCGATGGGCACCCGCATGCTCGCCGTGCCCGAAGACAGAAAAGCGGAGGGCAAGGATTTTCGCGAACGCATTCTGCGCGGCGATCACTTTGCGGACGTCGAGACGGTGCGTCTGCACAAGGACGGCGGCGTGCGACCGGTCAGCATTTCTGCGGCGCCTTTACGCGACGTCAACGGGGAGCCGAGCGGTATCGTCATGCTCGCCGCCGACATCAGCGAGCGAAAACGCGCCGAACGCCGTCAGAACATTCAGAACGCGGTGACCTTGTTGCTCGCGGAGGCTGAGAGTGTCGATCAGGTGATTCCGCGCATTATTCAAACCTTGTGTGAAGCGCTCGGCTGGGTGGCGGGCGCGCGCCGCATCATCGCCAAGGACGATGGCTGGATGCGTCATATCGAAGACTGGGGTTTGCCCGCGCCCGAAATCCAGGCGTTTCTGCGCCATTCGGCGACCCGTGTCGACACCACGGGCGACAAGAATGTGGGATTTTTGCGTAAGGTCTGGGCGAGCGGCCAGCCGGTCTGGCTGGCGGACATTGCGGAGGAAAAAACATTCGTGCGCGGCACGGCGGCGGTCGCCGCTGGCCTGCGCTCCGCGTTTGCGTTTCCGATTCTGGTGAGCGGCGAATTCTACGGCGTGATCGAGCTGTTCGCGCACCAGGTTCGCCCGCGCGACGAGGAGGTCATTAGAATCGCGACCCAGATTAGCAGCCAGATCGGCCAGTTCATCGCCCGCAAGGAAGCCGAATCGCACCTCACGTTCTTCGCGAACCACGATACGCTGACCGGTCTGCCTAACCGCGCGATGTTCAACCAGCGGCTGACCCAGGCGCTGGCGCGCGCACAGCGCCTCTCGACGATGGCGGCGGTGCTTTTCATCGATCTCGACCGTTTCAAAGTCATCAACGACACCCTCGGCCACGATGCCGGCGATCAGCTGTTGAAACAACTGGCCGAACGGCTGCGCGAGTGCCTGCGGGAAGGTGATACGTTCGGCCGCCTGGGCGGCGACGAGTTTGTCGTGTTGATCGAAGACGTCGCCGGACCGACGCAGATTTCGGGCGTGGCGCAGAAAATACTCGAGACGGTCGCGCGCCCTTACATGATCAGCGGGCAGGAGTTTCACGTGACCGCAAGCATCGGCGTCAGTGTGTATCCCGACGACGGGCTCGACCAGCAAACGCTGCTCAAAAACGCCGACATCGCGATGTACCGCGCCAAGGAACAGGGCAAGAACAATCACACGTTTTACTCGGCGCAAATGAATTCGCACACGTTCGAGCGGCTCGCGCTCGAAACGAGTCTGCGCCGCGCGATCGAGCGCGAAGAATTTCTGCTGCATTACCAGCCGAAGGTCGATATGCGCAGCGGCCGCATAACCGGCGTCGAGGCGCTCGTGCGCTGGCAGCATCCTGAACTTGGCATGGTGCCGCCCGGACAATTCATCGCGCTTGCCGAAGAGGCCGGCCTGATCGCACCGATTGGCGACTGGGTGTTGCGAACCGCATGCGCCGAGGCGCAAAGCTGGGTCGCCAAGGGCATGTCGCCGATCGGCGTCGCGGTCAACTTGTCGGCGCGCCAGTTTGCAGGCGACGAACTCGCTGCATCGATCATGCGTGTTTTGCGTGAAACCGGGCTCGATCCGCACCTGCTTGAACTTGAGATTACCGAAAGCACCGTCATGCACAACGCCGAGCGCGCGGCCGAAGTACTGCAGCACCTGAAGCGTCTCGGCGTGCGCATCGCGATCGACGACTTCGGCACGGGCTACTCGTCGCTGAGTTACTTGAAACGTTTTCCGATCAGCAGCGTGAAGATCGACCGGTCATTCGTGCTCGACCTGCCCACCAACAAGGACGACGCCGCGATTACCCAGGCGGTCATTGCGATGGCGCACAGTCTGCGGCTGCGGGTGATCGCCGAAGGCGTCGAGACGAGCGAGCAATACCAGTTTCTGGAAGAGCATCAGTGCGACGAAATGCAGGGGCACTACTTCAGCAAACCCGTCGACGGGCCGACCATGGCGCGCCTGCTCGCCGGACGTCACAGCGAGTTCAAGCTCGCCTGACTCACACTGCCCATTCCACCGTGCCGACGCCAGCCCCGTTCTTCTGAATTTCAAGACGCCGGGCGTGAAACTGACGCAAGTTCGCGCGGTGGCCGATACTAATAATCGAAGCGGCCGGTAATCGTTCCCTGAGTATGGTGTAAAGCCTCGCCTCGGTGGCATCGTCGAGCGCGGACGTCGCTTCGTCCATAAAGAGCCATGCAGGTTTGTGCAGCAGCGCGCGGGCGAAAGCGACGCGTTGCTGTTCACCGCCCGATAAAATCTGGGCCCAATGCTGTTCTTCATCGAGTCGTTCGGTAAGCTTTTCAAGCCCGCAATCGACGAGTGCCGCGCGTAACGCCTCGTCATTGAATTCGCCGCTCGCCGCCGGATAGCATAATTGGTCGCGCAGTGTGCCGATGGTCAGATACGGTTTCTGCGGCAGGAACAGCGTACTGGCGTCGCGCGGCATCGATACGACGCCGCGGCCGAACGGCCAGATACCGGCAAACGCACGGAACAATGTGCTTTTGCCGGAGCCGGAAGGACCGGTGACCAGCACGCTTTCGCCCGGTTTGATGGCCAGACTGAACGGCGCGAGCAGCGGCTTGCCGTCAGGCAGGTCGATGTTTACGTTGGTCGCCGCGTAGTCAGCCTGGTCATGCGCGGCGGCGATGACGCCTGCATTCGTTTGCGCATCCTCATGCGCGCGTTCAGTCGCATGGTGGAAGGTAATGAGGCGGTCGACGGTCGCCTTCCATTCGGCCAGCTGCGGGTAAGCGGTTACGAACCACGATAATGCTTCCTGCACCTGGCCAAACGCCGAGGCGGTTTGCATCAGGCCGCCCAACTGGATGCTGCCGGAAAAATACCGCGGCGCGGCAACGACGAACGGAAAAATGATTGCCACCTGGTTATAGCCGGCACGCAGCCAGGTGAGCGCTTTCTGTCGGCGCATGATTGCCCACCAGTTCGCAACGACGTCGGAAAAGCGATGGTTTAACGCGCGTATTTCACCCGCCTCGCCCGAATAAAGGGCGATCGACTCGGCATTTTCGCGGAATCTCACGAGCGAGAAACGGAAATTCGCCTCGAATTTCTGCTGGGTAAAATTCAATCCGACCAAAGGACCGCCGATGTATTGGGTAAGCGCCGTGCCGACGATTGCGTAGACCAGCGCCACCCACACCATGTAGCCGGGGATGTCGATTTGCATGCCGCTGAGCGCAAAGCTCAAAGTACCGGACAACGTCCAAAGGATCGAGAGGAATGAGAACAGCGTGACGACCGCAGATAAAAGCCCCAGCGACAGGTTGAGCGTCTTGTCGCAGAAATCCCTCAGATCTTCGGCGATCCGCTGATCGGGATTGTCGGTGCCTTTATCGGTGAGCTGCATGCGGTAGTAAGTGCGCTTGCCGATCCACTCCCCGAGATAACGGCCGGTCAACCAGCGGCGCCAGCGGATCTGCAGCATCTGATTCAGGTACAACTGGTAGACCGCGACGACGATGTAGGCGGCGGCGAGCATGCCAAATTTGCCGATCTGGTAAAAAAATCCGTCCTTGTCCATGTTCTGCAGCGTGTTGTAAAAATCGTTGTTCCACAGATTGATCTGGACATTGATGTAGACCAGTCCGAGGTTAAGCGCGATGATGACCGCGAGCAGACCGCGCGCCGCCCAGCGCTCCTCGGAATACCAGTACGGTTTGGTCAGCGCCCACAATTGGGGCAAAAACGTTCGGGTGAGGTCTCGCATGAAAAGTGCTCCATAGCGGAAGGCGGAATGTTTTTCGTTCGGGAATCGTCCTGGCTGCGACGATGGCAGGCGCCAATTGCCGGCGGATGATAGCGTGAAATTGCCGCCGGCGTTTGCGCCGGCAGGGTAATGGATTACACTTGAAACGAGCGTGGCGCGCAACGCGCCGTCGAGTTGGCCTGAGGAGGCGGAATGAAAACGGTCAAGCAGATATTGCAGGGCAAATCGCGGGAATTGTGCACGGTCAGTCCTGATACGCGCGTGTTCGACGCGCTCAAGGTGATGGCCGAAAAAGAAATCGGCGCGCTATTGGTCGTCGACAACGGCAAGCTCGCCGGCATCCTGTCGGAACGCGATTACGCGCGCAAGGTGATACTCAAGGGAAAATCGTCGCATGACACGCCGGTCAGGGAAATCATGACGGAGCGCGTGGTCTATGTGCAGCCCAAAAATACGGTCGATGAATGCATGGCGTTAATGACGGACAAGCGTATCCGCCACCTGCCCGTGCTTGAAAACGACCGGTTGATCGGTGTGCTGTCGATCGGCGACCTCGTCAAGGAAACGATTTCCGAACAGCAGTTCATGATCAAGCAGCTCGAATCGTATATCCATAGTTGACGTTCAATCGCCGTTGAGTATCATCGCGGCTTCGCGGGCAACCATGCCGCGCTCCAGGAACATCTATGCAGTTTGGCGCGATCATCATCGGCGACGAAATCATGTCCGGCAAACGCCAGGACAAGCACATGCCGCAGGTTATCGCGACACTCGCCGAGCGCGGACTCGAGCTCGCATGGTGTGAATATCTGGCCGATGAACCGGCGCTGATCACCGCAACGCTTAAGCGCACGCTGGCGACGGACGACGTCGTTTTCAGTTTCGGCGGCATCGGCGCAACGCCCGACGATCACACGCGACAGTGTGCCGCCGATGCGGCCGGCGTGGCGCTTTATCTCCATCCCGAGGCGGAAGTCGAGATTCGCGGCCGCTTTGCAGCCGGCGAGGTCACGCCGCAGCGCCTGGCGATGGGCGAATTCCCGCGCGGCAGCCGGATTATCCCGAACCCCTACAACCGTATTCCGGGGTTCAGCATGGCGCATCACCATTTCGTGCCTGGATTTCCGCAGATGGCGTGGCCGATGGTTGCGTGGGTGCTCGACAACTGGTACGCGGACCAGCACGCTACCGGCAGCATCGCCGAAAGCGCGGTCGTCGTGCGCGGCGCCGGTGAGAGCCAACTGATCAATCTCATGAACGCGACGCTCGCAAGTTTTCCCGGACTCAAAGTGTTCAGCCTGCCGCACATGAGCGAGACCGATCGTTATATCGAACTCGGGGTGCGCGGTGATGCGGCGAAAGTCCCGGCGGCAATCGCCGAACTGAAGGCCGGCGTCATCGCGCTCGGCTTCAAATGGGCCGATACGCCATAGCGCCGGCCGATAGACGAAAAAAACCCCGGCTGACTGGGGTTTTTTTATGGCGGCTTTAAATTACGCGGCTTTTTTCTTGCCCGCGTGAACTGCCTGGATGGTGGCGGCTTCGACATTCGCCTGGGTCATGTCGGCGAATTGCTTGGCCGATTTGGACAGGTTGTCGTATGCCGAATTGACCGCGGTGATCGCCGACTTGACGGCTGCGACCGCAACTTCCGAACCCGCCGGCGCCGATTTAACGACTTTGTCGAGGCTCGTCACGACTTGCTTGTTGAATTCCGCGACTTGCTCTTCGACCAGCTTGTTGATCTCGGATTGCGTGCTCGCCGCGACGTCATAGATGCTCTTGGCGTAGCTGGTGGCTTTTTCCATCGTCGGCTGCGCGAGCGTGTTGCGCAACTGGGCGATTTCCTGCACGTCTTTGATCTCGGTAAACGCTTTGGCTTGCTGCACGCCATCCGCGAATGCGCTCTTCGCCGCTTTAAGCTGCAGTTCAAGCATGCGCTCGGCGCCTTCAAGGGCGATTCCGGCGAAACGGACAGCTGCTTCCAGATTGGCTTTGTTCAGTGCCATGATTTGTTCAGGGGCTTGGAACATGGTGAGTCTCCTTTAAGTTACGACTAGAATGGGGCGGTGATACAAGGAATCGGTCTTCGTTACGCTTTTGTTGCGATGCACAATTCGAATTATATGGGCTCGGCAGGCTAAGTCAAGATTTTTTATTGCGCCGCACCAAATCCTCACTTTCTGTGCGAAACTTTGACTTCGTAACGCTGGACGGATAACATAAAAACGTTGTTCAATCAGGGAGCTACGGGCCCGTCATTGGCTCGCGGCACAAAAGAATAAGCACTCACTTATGATTGAATCCGACCCGCAGGCGCGGCCCGCGCCCGACGTCCGACTCGTGACTGCGTCCGGTCACGCCCGTTGCCTGATGGTGGGCGGCGCGTGGAACTTGCGCGGGCTCGAGAGCCGGTTGCCGGAGTTAAATCAAAAACTCGCCGATTTCACGACCGACAGTGGTGCCAAATGGGACCTGAGTGAAGTCGACGTCCTCGATCATGCCGGTGCCATGGTGTTGTGGCGCGCATGGGGACGCCGGCGCACGCCGCATCTGACCTTAAAGCCGGAACACGAAGCCATCTTCAGGCACTTGGCGATGGCTGCGCCAGCCACCGCCGCAACCGGCTCGCGGGATCCGCTGCGACTGATCCTGGGTGTCGGCGATGTGGTGCTGAACCTGATCCACCACTTGATCGAAATTACGGTAGTGCTCGGGCAGGTTGTCATTGACGCGATGCATCTCGTTCGCCATCCCAAAGGCATACCCTGGCGTGAGATTTCCTCCAACGTTTACCGCACCGGCACGCAGGCGCTGGGAATCACGGCGCTCGTCGGTTTTCTGGTCGGCGTGGTGTTGTCGTACCTGTCGGCGCAGCAATTAAGAATCTTTGGCGCCGACGCATTCATCGTCAATATTCTCGGCATCAGCGTGGTGCGCGAACTCGGGCCCGTACTCGCGGCGATCCTGATCGCGGGCCGCTCGGGTTCGGCAATTACGGCGCAGCTAGGCGTGATGCGAGTCACGCAGGAACTCGACGCCATGGCGGTCATGGGCATCCCGCGCACGCTGCGCCTGATTCTGCCAAAAATGATTGCGCTCGCAATATCGATGCCGCTCATCGTGCTGTGGACCAACGCCATTGCGCTCATGGGCGGCATGACGTCGGCGCAGTTCGAACTCGGTATCGGCTATGGCTATTTCATATCGAGCCTGCCCGATGCGGTGCCGATCGCGAATTTGTGGCTCGGTCTCGGCAAAGGCGTGGTGTTCGGCTTTTTGATTGCACTCGTCGCCTGTCATTTCGGCCTGCTCATCGAGCCGAATACCGAAAGCCTCGGCATCGGCACCACGAGTTCCGTCGTCACGTCGATTACCGTCGTCATCATCGTCGATGCGATTTTCGCCATCATGTTCAAAGATATCGGGATCAGCTGATGGACGACTGCATCGTCGAGCTGAAGGGCCTGTGGACGCAATTCGGCGACAACGTCGTGCATCGCGATATCGATCTGTGCGTGCGCTACGGCGAAATCATGTCGCTGGTCGGCGGCTCGGGCAGCGGCAAAACGACGATGCTGCGCCAGATGATAGGACTCGAACGGCCGACTCGCGGCGAGGTACGCGTGTTCGGCGTTTCGTTGCAGCGCGGTGACGCGGCAAGCCTGCGCGACCTGCGCGATCGCTGGGGCATGCTGTTTCAGGAAGGCGCGCTGTTCAGCGCGCTTAGCGTATTTGACAACGTCGCGCTGCCGCTACGCGAGCTGCATGTGCTCGATGAGGAGCTGATCCGCGATCTCGTGATGATGAAGCTCGAGATGGTGGGCATCGAGCCACGCCACGCGTCGAAAATGCCGGCAGAATTGTCAGGCGGCATGATCAAGCGTATCGCGCTCGCGCGCGCTTTGGCGCTCGAGCCGGAACTGCTGTTCCTCGACGAGCCCACCGCCGGACTCGACCCCGACCGCAGCGAGAGCTTCGTAACGCTGATCAAGGAACTGCATCGCGAGCTCAAGCTGTCGGTGGTCATGGTGACGCATGATCTTGACACGCTCGTCGCGCTGTCGGACCGGGTCGCCGTGCTGTGCGAACAGCGGCTTGAAATCGTCGGCACGCTCGACGAGGTCGTCGCCAATCCGCATCCGTTCATCTGTAATTTCTTCATGGGCGAGCGTGGACGGCGCGCGCTCGAAGCGGTCAGGGCGGTCAAAGCAATCGTATCGATGACTTAAAGCACGCAAGCACTCGCGGACAGCAGTTAAAAAGGAGTAGATCTATGGAGAACAGGGCTTATGCGCTCGCGGCGGGATTGTTCACGCTGCTGCTCGGTATTGGCGTCGTCGCCAGCGCGATGTGGTTTAGCGGCAAAACGGTCGAGACCGACGAGTATCTGCTGGTCTCGAACTATCCGGTGTCGGGACTCAATCCGCAGGCGCCGGTACGCTATCGCGGCGTGACGGTCGGCAAGGTGATCGATATCAGTTTTGACCGGCAGAAAATACGGGGGGCGGACGCGCAAGCAGAAGGGCCCGGCGCCATCCTCGTCAGGATTGAGGTCGAGACCGGCACGCCGTTGACCGAGGGCTCTTATGCGAAGCTCGGTTCGCAAGGCGTGACCGGGCTTTCGTATGTGATGCTCGACGACGATGGCAAAAAGCCGGCACTGCTCGCCAGTCAGGCCGGAGAGCCGCCGCGTATTCCGGTGCGTCCGGCGTTCGTCGACACGCTGACCGCATCGGGCGAGGAAATGATCGCGAACATCAACAAGGTCGCGCAGCGCGTGAATGATCTGCTCAGCGACGAAAATCAAAAGCAGATGGTCGGTACCTTGCGCAGCCTCGATCATGCAAGCGGAAAACTCGCCTCGGCCGCCACCGCCATGGAGCCGACAATCAAGGCTTTGCCCGGCGTGATAGCCGATACGGGCATCGCGCTCAAGCGCGCCGATACGCTGCTTGCCAACCTTAACGGGCGGCTTGAATCGTTCGAGCGCGCGGCAAAAAGCGCCGAGCAGTTAGGCAACAGCGGCAGTGCGCTCACTGACGTGATGCTGACGGAGACTGTGCCGCGGCTCAACGTGTTGCTTGAGGATGTTCAGCGCTCGTCGCGCGGGCTCGAGCGTCTCTTGAATGAGATCAACGAGCAGCCGCAAAGCCTGGTGTTCGGCCGCAGCACGACGCCGCCGGGCCCGGGGGAACCGGGATTCGGCGCACCACGGGGACAAAAATGAAAAAAGAAATGGAAAGAAAAATGAATAAAATCATTGTCGCGCTGGCAGCGGTGGGATTGGCAATGCTCGCCGCGTGCTCGCTCGGGCCCGCGCAGAAAGATGCGGCTCCCGCGTATGATCTCGGCGCAGCGCCCGCATCTGCGGACCAGCCGCGCATTCGCGCGAGCCTTCTTGTGCACGCCGTCGCGGCGCCGAGCTGGCTCGAATCGTCGGCGATTTTGTACCGCCTCAAGTATCAGGACGACGCGCGCCAGCTCGCGTATGCGAACAGCCGGTGGGCCGCGCCGGCCGCCGCATTGTTGACCCAGCGCCTGCGCGCGCGGCTCGCCGCCGCAGCCGATGGCGGTATTGTCAGCATCGCCGACAGCGCGCGCGCCGACTACGCTCTGCGCGTCGAGCTCGAGGAATTTACCCAGGTTTTCGATTCAGTGGGGGCGAGCCGTGGCGTCATCGTGGCGCGCGCGAGTCTTGTTAATGTGGCGAGGCGCAACCTGATTGCGCAGAAGACCTTTTCGCTCACTCAGCCGGCCGCGACCGCCAACGCTGAAGGCGGCGTGCGCGCGCTCGCGAGCGCCAGCGATCAGCTCGTTGAAGCGATCACGACGTGGACGGCAGCGAATTTCGCCGCGGACAAAAAATAGCCGGCCATGGCATAAAATCGGGCGAGGAGGGCTTCCCATGGCCGATACCATTTTTGCTAAGATAATTAACCGCCAGATTCCGGCCGACATCGTCTATGAAGACGAGTCGTGCCTCGCGTTCAAAGACGTCAATCCGCAGGCGCCGCTGCATATTCTGCTCGTTCCCAAAAAACCGCTCGACAAATTGTCGAGCGCGGATGCCGGTGATGAAGCTTTATTGGGGCATATGTTGCTGGCGGCCGGAAAAATTACGCGGGAACTCAAAATTGAAGACGCTTTCCGACTCGTCATCAACAATGGCGAGGGCGCCGGTCAGACGGTGTTCCATCTGCATATGCACATTTTGGCGGGGCGCCCGCTGCGCTGGCCGCCCGGATAACGGCAATGCCGTATCCGATGGATGTTGCGCGCCGGCATTGGTCCGGCAGGCGTGGCGCTCCTGCCTTGATCGCGGCGTTGGTCATGGTGGCGCCGCACCTTGTCAGCGCCGCGCCGGAGGAAATCCAGGTTTATACGAACGACGTCAACGATCCGGGCAAGTTCGGCCTCGAAATGCATTTGAATTACGTGATTGAGGGCGCGCGCACGCCCTCATACCCTGGCCAGTTACCAACACGGCATGTTTTTCAGGCAACGCCGGAATTTTCCTATGGCTTCGCCAAAAACTGGGATGCGGGCGTGTATTTGCTGTCCGCGGTGGCGTCTGACGGCAATATCTACGGCAACGGCGCCAAGCTGCGGGTCAAATTCATCGCGCCGGAGAACGGTCCGTTTTTTTGGGGCATCAACGCGGAACTCGGGCGAACGTCGCAACGGGTCACACAGAGCAATACCAACGTGGAATTGCGCCCGATTCTGGGCTGGCACAACGAGGAGTGGCTGGTGAGCTTCAACCCGATCATTGGCGCGGCCTTCGGAGGCAATGTGAGCCGCGAGCCTACTTTTTCGCCGGCGCTCAAAGTCGCGAAAACCGTCGCGCGGGGCGTACAGGCCGGATTTGAGCACTATGCCGATCTTGGCGGAATCCATCACGTGCCCAGGTTCAATCAGCAGGAGCACACGATTTTCGGCGTGGTGGATATCGAAAGAAAAGGCTTCGACCTTAATTTCGGCATCGGTCGCGCGGTGACTTCGGGAACGACCGACAAATGGGTCGTCAAGATGATTATCGGCGTCCCGTTCAACTGAGGACGCGCAGTTGAAATCTGGCCGCGGCGCAACGAGCGCCGCGGCGTTTTGATCAACGCTGAATGCCGGCGTCGTTCTTGTCGTGCAGCGTCATCAGGTCCATGCCTTCGATCCAGACGTTCGGGCACAGAAAACCGGCGCTGAAAATAAAGACGAACAAACGGCCGAATCGGGGCAGGTCCCACTTCGCGCCTTTGCGCGCAACGGACATTTTGGATGCTTCCATCGTGATCTCCTCGGAAAGGGTGAGCCACGATGACGAATGCCCCGTGGTCAAGCGAGGATACAGTATCGAGAAGCTGCCTTACGCCAAACTTACGCCGAATGGACTCAAGCTTCCGCAGGCTAACAATTGTCCGTCAGCCGGCGAGTTTGAGATGCTTGATTTCGGCGGTGCCGCCCTGCGCTTCGTCGAGCATGCGGAATATCTCGGTCGACTCTTTCGCGATGGCATCGGCGATGTCGTTGAGCATTTTGATGCCCTTGGCGACCGTTGCGTGCTCGGGCGCGCCATACCAGCCGGTTTCAGCAATTGTGCGAATATCGGTCAACACCGGCTGATAACTGCGCGTGCGCCGCAGCTTGTCCCATTTGCGGCCGCGCGAGTGGTCCGACGAGTAGTCGATGCGGTCCAGATGCACCAGATCGGGGCGGCAGGCGAGCACGGCCAGCGCCTCAATTTCGCCGCCGTGCGTGAGGCCGCCGCAATCGTGCCCGTACAGCTCGGCCGCGACATAGCAGGCCTGCACCGTCAGGACCGTCATGCCGTGCTCGCGATGGAGCGCTTCCGATGCGATCGCCAGCGACGGGATATTGCCTTCATGCCAGTTGATGATGAGCAGATATTTGGCGCCGTGCTGCGCAGTCGACTGGCAGGTTTCGGTGACGACGCGCATATAAGTATCGGTCGACAGCGTGATGGTGCCTTCGAACGGCATATGCATTGGCGTGACGCCGAATGGCGTCGACGGCAGCAGCAATCCGTCCATGCGCTCGGCCACCGCGTTGCCGATCACCTGGCTCGCATAAATATCCGTACCGGTCGGCAGATGCGGGCCGTGCTGCTCGACGCTGCCGGCGGGCAGAATCACCAGCGGATTTTTCTTCAGTTGCTGCGCGATCTCGGGTTGGGTCAGATCGATGAAATGACGGGTTGCCAGCATGGGCGGGCTCCTTGGGCTTGAGTACGGGCGTTAAATTTTAGCTTTATTCTCTTCGATCACGTCGGCGATGCTGACAGCCTGGCCTTTGCGCTCGATCGAACGCAGCGCCGCATACACGACCGCGACCGCGACGTTGCCGTTATGCGCCGACAGCTCGCGCACCTTGC
Organism: Betaproteobacteria bacterium; assembly: GCA_028292435.1. Lineage (GTDB taxonomy): Bacteria > Pseudomonadota > Gammaproteobacteria > Burkholderiales > SG8-41 > PALSA-1004. Next base: position 2,208 of record JAQGMI010000018.1, on the reverse strand, counting down.
CGGTCTCGCAGCTCTCAGCGAACATTTCGAGCTCGGCGCAGAACATGTCGCTCGGCGGCAGATTAAGTTCTTCGCGCTTGCCGTAACCGTCTTTGCCGCGCTGAATGTAGAGCGTCGACGTGGTATGCAGTTTGTCTGGGGTGTCCCATGTGCCAAAATCGATTTCGTAGTGCATGAGACCTTTCGAGCCGAACACGCGCACCGCGAAAATGCCGGGTGACGTCCAGCACGAGCCAACGTAACCGATTTTGCCGTCCGTGAATTTCAAGAGCGTCATCGATTGATCGTCGACTTCGGCGCCGACCGGTGAAAGCTTCGATGCCATTGACGTGACTTCGCTGATTTCGCCGCCGAGATAATGCAGCACGTCGAACTGATGAATGGCGAGCTGCGACAACGGACCGCCGGGCGCGCGGTCCTTGTACCAGCGCCAGGTTTGCGGCGTCAATTCAAGCGCACGCTCATTCGAAAAATTGGCTTCGATGAAGGCGACGCGGCCGAGTTCGCCAGCATCGATTTTGTCGCGGATCATGCGGATGCCCGCCATCAGCCGCGCGCTGTGCCCGACGGTCACGCTCACGCCGTATTTTTGCTCGAGCGCCGCGATTTTTAAACCGTCGACGAGCGTATTGGCGATCGGCTTCTCGGTATAAACGTGCTTGCCGGCTTTCGCGACCATCTCGGCCATCGGCAGATGCTGCTCGTTGGGCACCGTGAGGATCACGCCTTTAATTTCGGGATCTGCGAGCAGCGTTGCCATGTCAGGCGCCGCCGGCACGCCCATTTCGATTGCAAATGCATTGCGCTTTTCCGCCGATCGGCTGAAGCCGGCGACGATTTTCAAGCGGTCGGATTTTTGCGCGGCGCGCGTCAATACGGTTGCCCAGCGGCCGAGGCCGACGATGCCGACTTTTACGGGTTTGCTGCTCATGCTTTGAATGTCCTTGGAAGTTATGTATGACTATTCGACTTTGAGGCCCGCGGCGCGCACGACCGTGCCCGAGCTTTCGATTTCCTGGCGCACGAACTCGCGAAATTCGTCCGGCGTGCTGGCGACGACCTGCGCGCCCTGGACCGCGAACTGCTCGACGAACGCCGGCTTTTTCATGACGTCGAGCAAAGTCGTGCGTAGTTTGGCGAGAGTCGCCTTGGAGGTGCCCTTCGGCGCCAACAAGCCATTCCAGCCGCTGTAATTGAATTTTGGAATGAATTCCGTGATCGACGGCACATCGGGCAACAACGGCGTGCGCTGGGGCAGGCTCTGGCCGAGTGCCCGCAGGCGTCCGCTCTTGATGAGCCCCATCACGGCGGGCGCCGGCGTAATTGTCCATTGCGATTCGCCCGCGACGACCGCGGCAACCGATGCGCCGCCGCCTTTATACGGCACATGCGTCGATTGCAGGCCGGCATCCGACAACAAGGCCACGCCGGTCAGATGGCTTTGCGAGCCCGCGCCCGCCGATGCCATGTTGAGCGACTTGCCGGTCGCCTTCACCCATTCGACCCACTCCTTCATGTTCTTCGCAGGTACGTTCGGATTGACGACGAGCACGTTGGGCGTCGCGGCATACAGCGAAATAAATTCGAAATCCTTGATCGGGTCGTACGGCAGGTTTTTATAGATGTGCGGCGCGATGGACATGGCCGCCGTCGAGGCGGCCACAAGCGTATAACCGTCGGGCGCGCTGTTCTTGCCGATTTCCATGCCGAGCAGGCCGCCGGCGCCGGCCCGATTGTCGATCACGATCTGCTGGCCGAGCGCGTCGCTCAGATGCGCGGCGACAATGCGGCCGAGCGTGTCGTTGGCGCTGCCCGGCGCGTTAGGCATGATCATGCGAATCGGCTTGGTTGGATAATTTTGCGCCGTGGCCGCGACTGAGATGCCGGCGAGCGCTGCGACGCAGAGCCATTGAACAAATCGTTTCATCGAATTTTCCTCGGTTCCTCAGGTTAAAGCCCGCCCGTATCTCTTGTTAGACCTTGGACAGCGGCGGGGCTGCAATTATGCAATAAACGTGCGACCATTTGCAGCGTTTGACCATATCAGCAAAATTTTCAGGCACATGACAAGTCTCGTCATATCGATTTCGCTCGCGCTTTTACTCGCCGCATGCACAACCGCGCCGCATGAATATGCATCATTAGCGCCGCCGCGTGCGGTCGCGATCGAACCGTTGCGCGCCCGCCAGCCGGTCGTGGCGCTCGTGC
>JAQGMI010000010.1 GCA_028292435.1 Betaproteobacteria bacterium | reverse complement strand
GCGGGTAAACAGCAGGATGTCCTATCGCCCCCAGATCACGCACGCCACTCGTCCGCTCACGTTTACGGTTGAAGCATGCAACGAGCGCGGCGAAACGCTGCTGACCGACATCGCGGGCGAACATCCGCTGACGCTTTACGTGGACAAGCGCGAGATCGTCACCTTGATGACGCTCGGCGCCGCGCCCGAAGCGTTGGCAATCGGTTACCTGCGAAACCAGCGTCTGGTCGGTAGTATCGAAGAAATCGAATCGGTGCATGTCGATTGGGAAGTGGATGCGGTTGCGGTGACGACGCGCAGCGGCATCGCCGACATCGACGGCCGCATGCAAAAACGCACTGTCACGACCGGCTGCGGCCAGGGCACGGTCTTCGGCGCGCTGATGGATGAAATCGACTCGATCAAACTGCCGGCCGATGCGACGCTCAGTGAAGAGACGTTCTACCGCCTCGTCGACAACGTGCGTCTGCGCGAGACCGTTTACAAGCAGGCTGGCGCAGTTCACGGGTGCGCGCTGGCTGCGGGCGCCGACATCCTGATGTTCGTCGAGGACGTCGGCCGCCACAACGCAGTCGATGCGATCGCGGGACAAATGTGGCTGGACGGCATCGACGGCGCCGACAAGATTTTCTACACCACCGGCCGGCTCACGTCCGAGATGGTGATCAAGTGTGCGCAGATGGGCATTCCGTTTCTCGTCTCGCGTTCGGGGCTCACGCAGATGGGCTATGAAGTCGCGCGCAAGGTAGATATTACGATGCTCGGACGAGTGACCGGCAAGCACTACCTGTTGTTCACCGGCAAGCAGCGTTTTCGCAAATGAAGGCGGGTGTCACGGGTGTGCGCGTTACGGGCGTGCTCCTCGCCGGCGGACAAGGCCGCCGCATGGGCGGCGTTGATAAGGGCCTGCGCGAGCTTCGCGACAAGCCGATGGCGGCGTGGGTGCTCGAACGATTTGTACCGCAAGTCGACGAAATCATCATCAACGCGAACCAGAATCTCGATATCTATGCGAAATTCGGTCATCGCGTAGTGCCCGACGAAATCGGCGGATTTGCCGGCCCGCTTGCCGGACTGCAGCGCGGCCTGACCGAAGCAAGTCATCCGCTTGTGGCAACCGCTCCCTGCGATACGCCTTTTCTTCCGACTGACCTGGTCTCGCGCTTGCACGCGGCGATATCGGCGCAATCGGCGCAGTTAGCCGTCGCGCGCACCGGCGACCAGCCGCATCCGGTCTTCTGCTTATGCCGTCGCGATGTATTGCCGCACTTGACCGCGTTTCTGCAAAGCGGCGGGCGCAAAATCGATGCGTGGTATTCAACGTTAGCAGTAGTCGAAGTCGCGTTCGACGAGCAGCCAGACGCCTTCAGCAACATAAACACGGTTGAAGAACTCAAGGCGTTTAACGCGGATTCGTTGCGGTAAACAATGGTTTCGTTTCGGCGTCCGGCGCTGATTCGCTTTGCTGTCAAACCCCTTCGGGGTCCCTCGCCAGGTAGCTCACATCGTCCCTTCAGCAACATTAATACCGCCGAAGAACTCAGTGCCTTCGAAAACGGCGACCCGCGTAATTAGCGATCGAGCCGCAATTCCTTGCGCAGCAGGCGTGCAGCGCCCTTGAGACCCACTTTCGGGTCGGTCACGATGTGCAGCGGATACCGCCGCAATACATCGCTAAAGCGGCCTTTGTGCGTGAATGCATGCACGAAGCTGCCGTCGCCCAATTTGTGCGCGATTTGTCGCGCGATGCCGCCCGCGAGGTAAACACCGCCGCGGGCAAGCATCGCGAGCGCCATGTTGCCGGCAAATGCGCCGTAAATATCGACGAACAGATCGAGCGCATGCACAGCCAGCGGATCTGCTTTGTTGATGGCGAATTCCGAGATGGCCGCCGACGCATCGCCGCGCTGCATCGCGTCTCGCAACTGTTTCGAAAGCTGCCCCGCGCCGCCGTTTTCGAGCACGCTGAAGATGCGCAGCAGACCTGGCCCCGATACGAGGCGCTCGTACGACACGCGGCCGAACGCCTGGCGCAGGTTCGCGAGCAGAATGTCCTGGGCGTCATTGGTTGGCGCGAAATCGGTGTGCCCGCCTTCGGACGGATGCACTGCATAGCCGTCGCGTTGCCGCGTCAGCATGCACACGCCGAGTCCGGTGCCCGCGCCGACCACGACGCGCGTGCCATTCGGCCGTGCGACGCCGCGCTGCAACGTCAAAAGATCATGCTCGCCCAGCTCGGCGATACCATGCCCGACGGCCGCGAAATCGTTGACAAGTAACACGTCGGGAATCGCCAGCCGCGCGCTGATCGCGGCCGCGTCGATCGTCCAATTGAGGTTGGTCAGCGTTGAGGCGCGCCCTTCCACCGGACCCGCGACCGAAAAACACGCTGCCTCGATGCGCGGGGCGACAGGCTTGACGGGTTCAAGGCCATAAAAGTCATCGATCAAGGCGTCGAAGCCGGCGAAGATTTCGCTGCGGTATGTCTGCTCATGCATGAGCTGCCATTCGCCATCGCGCGCGCCGAGCAGCTCGAGACGCGAATGCGTGCCGCCGATGTCGCCCAGCAATACGGTCGGCAGCGCCATCAAACCGGCTCGAGCTCGGTGGGTATCGTATCCGTGGACTTGTCGAGCGCTTCGGGTTTTGCGACGAAATACCCTTGCGCATAATCGACGCCGATGGCGCGCAGGCGTTCCATGATCGTCGCGTCTTCGACAAATTCGGCCACGGTCTTGAGCCCGAGAATATGCGCAATGCGGTTGATTGCTTCGACGATCGCCTGATCCATCGGGTCGTCGGCCATATCGCGCACGAACACGCCGTCAATTTTGATGTAATCAACCGGCAGATATTTCAGATAGGCAAACGATGACATGCCGATGCCGAAATCATCGAGCGCAAACCGGCAGCCCATGCCTTTCAATTCGTGCATCAGGTGAGCCGCCTTATTTAGATTCGAGATCGCGGTTGTCTCCGTCACTTCGAAACATAACAGGCCGCGCGGCAGATTGAACCGCGTCAGCAATTGGCGCAGAAAATCGATGAAGCTCGCGTCGTTGATGCTGACACCCGATAGATTGACCGCATAAAAAGCGCCGCCCAGACGAGCCGGCTCGCGCGGCAAGGCGCCGCTTTCACACTGCTGATGGAGAAACTCGACCAGTGAGCTGATGACCCAGCGTTCGATCGACGACAACAGGTTATAGCGCTCCGCCGCGGCCATGAAACCGCCGGGCGGAATCAGGTTGCCGGTCGTGCGATCGACCATGCGAACCAGGATTTCGTAATGCGCTTCGTCGGCGCCGCTGCCGTCGAGCGCGATGATTTTCTGGCGGAACAGCCGGAAATTGCCAAGCTCGAACGCATGATTGATCTGCGAAACCATTTGCAAGTCCGGATTCTGCGTGCCGCCATTGTCATGGCTCGGTCGATGGACCTGGACGCGGTCGCGGCCCTTGCTCTTCGCTTCGTAGCAGGTTGCGTCGGCATTGGCGAGCACGCGGCTGACAGTCTCCGCGCCGTCGATCGTCACGAGACCGGCACTGACGCCGATACCGAAGGTCTTGTCCTGCCACACGAAACGGAAATCGCGCACTGCCTCGCGCAAACCGTTGGCGATGCGCACCGCCTGGTCGAGCGGGCACGATTCGAGCAGCACGCCGAACTCGTCGCCGCCCAGCCGCGCGAGCGTATCGCTGCCGCGCATGCGTGACTGCATTACCGTCGTCAGCTGCCGCAACAACTCATCGCCCGCGGCATGCCCGCAGGTGTCGTTGACCGTCTTAAAGTTGTCGAGGTCCATATAGAGCAGCGCATGCGGCTTGACGTCGGTGCGCGCCGACTCAATCAGCCCGCCGAGCCGGCGTTCGAATTCGCGCCGGTTGACGAGCCCGGTCAGTGCGTCGTGACTCGCCTGCCACGACAGCTGTTGTGCCATTTCCTGGATCTGGCTCACGTCGTGAAATACCACTACCCAGCCAACGAGGTGATCGTCGCTGTCGTGTATTGGCGCCGACGACTCGCGAATCGCGCAGGTGTTGCCGGTGCGTCCGAACAGACGCACGGTCATGCCCTCCACCCCGCGCGCGCCTACCGATTGTCCGCCCGGGTGCGGCACTGCTTTGCCCGTCTGCTCGTCCACGATTCGATAGATCGTATCGAGCGCCTCGCCTTTGGCCTCGGCGTTCTTCCAGCCCGTATATTCTTCAGCCACCGGGTTCATGTACTCGACGCGGCCTTCCGCGTCGAGCGTAATGACACCGTCGGCGATCGAATGCAAGGTGACTTGCGCCAACTCTTTCTCGCGGTGCAATGCATTTTCGCTGCGGGCAATGCGCCTGATCACCACCGATGCAATCCAGGCGCCCGCGACCAGCACGAGAATACCCACCACGGCTACCAGCAGCAGCGCATCGCGCATCGCCGCGCCTGCCTGCGAGATCGCGCCGAGCGTCGCCATTCGCTTGGAATCGACGACAAGATTCAGCGACGCCTGAAATTCGTCGTGCACTTTCACGCCGTGGCGCAACAGCGTGTCGTTAGCGAGCGGAATGTTGTTCTGCATGACGAGTTCGACGACGCGGTCACGCGCAACGCCGAGCCGGATTGCAGCGTCGAGCGCTTTCTCCAGCGCGGCGCGCTCGGTCGAGGTCATATCCATTGTGTCGAGCCGCTCGCGCGTCGCGAACAAAGGTTCCACCATTGCGCGATATTCTTTGAACACCACTTCGCGCTCAGCGGTTCCCGGCGCCGCGATGAGCCGGTACATGGCCTGCTGGCGCTGTTCGCTTGCGTTGAGCAGCATCGACAGCATTCCTGAACTCAGATTTTGCTCGCGCACGAGCGCATCGATGCTCTGATGAATCGCATAGATGCGCCAGATGCCGAGCAGCGTGACTGCGATGATCAACACCAGCAGCGCGCCAAATCCCGCCGTCAATGCCTGACGGGAATCGGCGAAAGAAAACGGCTTCAGCATGACGCCAAGCTTAACCGATTGCGGCCGTCAGATGGTCCGGCGCGCGCGGCTGGATCCTGCCGATAAAAATTTCTGAGCTGGCCGTAGACCTGCGGGTAACTTTCGATTACGGCGAGCGGCGTTTCGAAAAACACCTCGCTCACGACAGCGAAAAATTCGGCGGGACTTTCGGCCGCATAAGGATCGATGACAGTCTCTTCATCGGCATCGATGCGGCGGCAAAAGTCTTCGTATGCGCCTGTGAACGCGGCGGTCCAGTCCACGCGCGACATACCGGCGTGCAGCGGCGGGAAACCATTGGCGTCGCCATTCAGCATGTCGAGCTTGTGTGCAAATTCGTGAATGACGACATTGACGCCGTCCGCCGTCGGCGCGACATCGGCCCACGACAGGATGACCGGTCCCTGCAGCCAGGCCTCGCCCATTCGCGGTTCCTGCTCGACATGAACGACGCCCGCGTCGTCCATGTATTCGATTTTCGGCACAAACTCATCCGGATAAACGATGACCTCGACCCAGCCGCGATAAAAATCAATATCGAGATTCAGGACAAGGATGCAAGCCTGGGTGGCGATCATAAGCTGCATACCGTTGTCGATCTGCAGACCGGCCGCGCCGCGGATTGATTTATCGTGCAGGAACAGGATCACGGTTTCGCGCAAACGCTCAAGTTCGTCCGCCGTCAGCCCGCCCAGAAACGGCAGGCGTTCGAGCGTGTTTTTCCACAAGGCCGGATCGACTGGCGCACGCTCGATGATGCGCTGGCGCCGCCAGCGCCGGATTGCGGCGAACACCGGTTACTGCTCGGCGCTGCTGTCCACCGCGCGCAGTTTCGGCTGCTCGGGCGCATCGAGCTCGACGCGTTCGATGCGCGCAAACCGCTCGGTGATTTTGCGGCTGCTCACGTGCACTTCATCGACGTCGGATTTGGCCTGCTCGATGTGGCGGGCAAGATTATCCATGCGCGACTGAAAACGGCCAAAGTCGGCGCCCAGCTTGTGCAGTTCGTCCTTGATGATATGAATCTGCGCGCGCGTTTCGACGCTGCGAATCACCGACTGCGCCGTGGTCAGGACGGCCATCAACGTCGTCGGCGAAGTGATCCACACGCATTTCTTCTGGGCGTAATCGACCAGATCACGATGGCGTGCGTGAACTTCGGCAAACACCGCTTCCGCGGGCAGAAACATGATTGCGCCGTCGTTAGTCTCGCCGGGAATGATGTACTTGTTCGAAATGTCGTCGATGTGTTTGCGCACGTCGAGCTTGAATGCGGCGGATGTAATGCGCTCCGCGCCTTCGGCAAACATGCGTTCGAAGTTTTCAAGCGGGAACTTCGAGTCGATGGCGATGAGTCCGGTCGGCGGCGGCAATTTGAGCACGCAATCGGCGCGCACGCCGCGCTTGAATGTGTACTGAAACTCGAACGCAGTCTCCGGCAGCGCGTTGCGCACGATCGCTTCGAGTTGGACTTCGCCAAACGCACCGCGCGCACGTTTGTCGCCTAGCAGTTCCTGCAGGCTGACGACGCTGCCGGTCAGGCTTTCGATTTTCTTTTGCGCCTCATCGATCGTTGCCAGCCGTGTCATCACGTTAGTGAAGGTTTCGTTGGTCTTCTTGAAGCCTTCATCGAGACGCTCGTTGACTTTGCCGCTGATCTGCTCGAGCCGCTCGTCAATCTTGGCCGTCAACGACTGCGTCGTTTCGGTCAGCTTGACCAGCATCGCCTCACGGCTCTGGCCGAGGTTTTCCGACAACGCCAGCTGCAGCGCGTGCAATGTATCGCGCGTCGCCTTGAGTTCTTCCGCAGTCGAATTGCGCTGGCGTTCAGAGTTGTCCGTTAGCGCGGTCGTCAGCCGGTCGCCCTGCTTGACGAGCCCGTCGTGTAGATCGAGCAGCATCGCACGATGCCGCTGCTCGGCCGACTCGAGTTGACGCGCGCCGAGTTCATCGAGCGCACGGCCGTGAGCGGCGGATTTGACGACGAGAAAAACGATTGCGGCGAGCGTCAAAACCGCGAGGCCGGCCAGCATTATGGTTTCAGTCATGGGCAGTTTTCCGCAGCGTAAGTATAGCGCATCGCTTCTCGACTCTTCGCGTTTTACCGCCGGCGAATTTATGCAATGCGGCGCAGCGATTGCAACGGCGGCGCCGCAAGCACGCGCCGCGCGCCCACCATGCCGGCGGCCGCAATGCCGATACTGCCCGCGCCGATACCAATTAGCCAGATCCAGTGATTAGCCACGTACGGTACGTTCAACACCTTGATCGCGAGCGTGTAACCGAGCGCCGTTGCGCCGGCCGCCGCCAGCAACCCCGCCAACGCGCCCATCAGCGCGAACTCAGCAAATTGGGTTGCCGCGATCTGACGCCGGCTTGCGCCCAGCGTGCGCATCACCGCCGCTTCGTATTCGCGTTCGTCGCGCGTGCTGGCCAGCGCCGAATACAGCACGAGCAGGCCGGCAACTAGCGTAAACAGGAAGACGAATTGAACCGCGCTCGCGACCTGGTCCATCATCTTCTGGACCTGCGCCATGATTTGCGCCACATCGATGACGACCAGGTTCGGAAAGTCACGCACGAGTTCGTTGAGCATCGCCGCCTGACCGGGCGGCACATAGAGGCTGGTCATGAAAGATGCCGGAAAATTTTTCAGCAGCTGCGGCGGCGCGATCACAAAAAAATTCGCGCGGAATGTATCCCACTCGACCTTGCGCAGGCTCGTAATCGTCGCCTCGAAGTTGCTGCCGGCAACATCGTACGTGAGACGGTCGCCGAGTTTGAGGCCGAGGGTTGCTGCAATTCCCTCTTCGACCGATAGTTGATCGGGCCGCGCGCTGGCGTCGGTCCACCACCTGCCCGCTACGATTCGGTTATCGGCCTGCGACTGCTCAGCCCAGGATAGGTTGAACTCGCGATCGATCAGGCGCCGCGCACGGTCTTCGTTGTAGTCGTTCGACGACACAGGTTTGCCGTTGATAGCGATCAGCCGCCCCCGCACCATCGGATAAATCGGCGGCGCTGCGATGGCGTGTTGCTTGAAGAAGGTGTCGAGCAGCGGCACCTGCTCTGACTGTATGCCGACGATAAAACGGTTCGGCGAATCGGGCTTGAGCGTAGCCTGCCAGCTATGCAGCAGATCGCCGCGAATCAAGGTCAGCGTCAACAACGCCATCATGCCCAATGCCAGCGCCACGACTTGTATCGTGTTGGCGAGCGCGTGACGGCGCAGATTGGCAACACCGTAATTGAAACTGACGCCGCCGCCGCGGCGCAAACGCGCCAGCAACCGTAAGAGCACCATGATGAGCAGCACCGACACAATCGCCGCTGCTAAAAATCCGCCCAGCACATAGGCGCCAAGCCGGACGTCGTGGGCTTTGAGAAACACGAGAGCCGCAATGACGACGAGTCCAAGCGCATAGCCGGCGATGCCTTTGACGCCGGGCAGGCCGAGGTCGCGGCGGAGTACGCGCAGCGTCGAAACCCGGCCCAGCGTCAAGAGCGGCGGCAACGCAAAACCGAGCAGCAGCGACACGCCTGCCGCGAGTCCGTAGAACGCAGGTGTCAATCCCGGCCATGGCAGCGCGACCGCGAGAAAACTGCCCAGCCAGATCGAAAGCGCAAATTGCGCGATATAGCCGATCACGCAGCCCGCAATGCCGGCCATCGTGCCGAGTACGAAGAAATGCAACAGGTAAAGCTGCAAGATCGTCGCCTGCCGGGCGCCGGTGCAGCGCATCACCGCGCAGCCATCGAGGTGGCGGCGCAAAAAGCGCCGGGCGCCAAGCGCAATCGCGACTGCCGACAGGACTACGCTGACCAGCGCGGCGAGACCGAGGAAGCGCTCGGCGCGTTCAAGCGCAGAGCGGATCTCGGGGCGCGCATCGCGAATGCCTTCGATGTTCTGGCCAGCGGATATGCGCGTCTGCGCCCATACCCGAAACGAATCCACGGTCTCTGCCGGCCCTGCAACGTACAAGCGGTAACGCACGCGGCTGCCCGCTTGCAGCAAACCGGTCGCGCCGACATCCGCCTCGTTCATGAGGAGCTTCGGCGCGGCATTGAGAAACCCAATCACGCTATCGGGCTCCTGCGTTACGAGCGCAGCCACCTGCAACTGCGCGCGGCCGACACTGATTTTGTCGCCGGGCTTCAGGTTAAGCCGAGTCAGCAGGCGCTCGTCAATCCACGCCGTGCCCGGCTTGGGAATATCACGTGCAATCCGCTCCATGCCAAACAAAGTGTCAGCGAGCCTCACATCGCCTCGCAATGGGTAACCCGCGGCGACAACTTTGATATCGGTCAGCAGGCTCTCGCCGCCCGCGCTTGCCATGCTCGGAAAGCGCAATGCGTGCGTCACCGCCAGACCACGAGTTTGCGCTTCCTGCGCAAACTCGTTGCCGAATGGCCGGTCGGAGACGATGCTTAAATCGGCGCCGAGCAGCTGGTTCGACTGTTGCGACAATGCAAGCTGTACACGATCGGTAAAAAAGCTGACCGTGGTCAAGCTCGCAACCGCGATCACAATTGCGGCGACCAGCAAAGTGATTTCGCCCGCGCGCCAATCGCGCCACAAGAGGCGCAAAGCAAGCACAATTTTCTGTGCGACCGTCATTGCTTATGCGCCGTTCGCCAGCCGGCCTGCAATTAACCTCAGCGCGCGTCCACAGCGCCGCGAAATCGCCTCGTCATGCGTCACCAGTATGAGCGTGGTCTCACGCTCGCGATTGAGCTCGAACATCAAATCGATAATCTGCGCACCGGTCGCCGAATCGAGATTGCCTGTCGGTTCATCAGCGAAGACGACGCGCGGCTCGCGCACGAAAGCGCGCGCTATCGCCACGCGTTGTTGCTCGCCGCCCGACAATTGTTTCGGATAATGGCCGACTCGCGCACCAAGCCCGACGCGCTCGAGCATGGCGCGGGCATTTCCCTGCGCGCCCGCGTCGCCGGCAAGCTCCATCGGCAGCATCACGTTTTCGAGCGCCGTCAACGCCGGCAGCAGCTGGAAGGATTGAAAAACGAAACCGACGAGTCGCGAGCGCAAGACGGCGCGGCCGTCTTCATCGAGCGTGAATAAGTCAGTATTACCGATGCTCACCGTTCCCGCCGTCGGCATGTCGAGCCCTGCGAGCAAGCCGAGCAGTGTCGATTTTCCCGAGCCGGACGCGCCGATTATTGCAACTGCTTCCCCGGCGGCGATGTCAAACGACACGTTATCGAGTATGGTGAGACGGGATTCGCCGGTTTCAACTTGCTTCGACAACCCCACTGCCCGCACAATGGGCGCGCTGTTACTTTCTGCCATGTTGCGAGTCATCCTTTTTCTTGTTGTGTCGGCCGCCGCAAATTTTTCATACGCCGCCGGTACCATACTAGTGTTTGGCGACAGCCTGTCCGCGGGCTATGGCCTTGCACGCGACCAGGGCTGGGTCGATCTGCTGCGCGAGCGCCTGACGCGGGAACACGCCGATTATAAGGTCGTCAACGCCAGTATCAGCGGTGAAACCACCGAAGGCGGCAAACGCCGCCTGAACGCGACGCTTGAAGAGCACCGGCCGCAAATCGTCATCCTCGAATTGGGCGCCAACGACGGCCTGCGCGGCGCGCGGATAGAAGCGATACGCGGAAATCTTGCCACCATGATTGAAGAATGCCGTAAGCGCGGCAGCCAGGTATTGCTTGTCGGCATGAATGTGCCGCCCAACTATGGCAGCGATTACACCGAAAAGTTTCGCGCCGTCTTCGCGACGCTCGCGAAGACGGCGCGCGTGCCGCTGGTGCCGTTCCTGTTCGAAGGCTTTGCGACCGACCGCGCGATGTTCCAACCCGATGGCGTACATCCGGTCCCTGCGGCCCAACCGAAGATGCTCGACACCGTTTGGCCCCTTTTACGCCCGATGCTCACCTCGGGCGCACGGTTGACCGATAGCCGCGTTAATCGACGTTGATCGTCGCCGGACCTGCGCTTAAGCGGCCGATCTCGGTTGCGTATTTGAATCCCTGGCGTTTGAACGTTGCGAGCACTTGCGGCGCAGTTGCGGCGTCGCAGGCGACGAGCAGCCCGCCGCTCGTCTGCGGGTCGGTGAGCATCTTCTTTTGCCACTCGGGCATTGCCGACGGCAATGTCATATGCGGCGAGACGCTCGTCCAATTGCGATCCGACGCGCCGGTCGCATAGCCGCTTACGGCTAAATGCCTGGCCGCCGATAAAATTGGCAATGCATCAAAACGGATGTCAGCGTGCAGTTTCGAGCCGCGGCAGATTTCATGCAGATGGCCGGCGAGCCCGAAACCGGTCACATCCGTCATCGCATGCACACCCGCCAGCTCAGCGAGCTCGATGCCCGGCGTATTCAATTGCGTCGTGGTCTCGATCATCTGCTCGTACGCCTTGTCGCGCAGCTCGCCCTTCTTGAGCGCGGCGCTCATGATGCCCACACCCAGCGCCTTGCCGAGTATCAATATGTCGCCGTCGCGCGCCTGGTCGTTGCGCTTGACGCGCGCCGGATGCACGAGCCCCAGCGCGACGAGCCCGTAAATCGGCTCCGGATTGTCGATCGAATGTCCGCCCGCGATTGGAATGCCGGCCGCTTCGCAGATCGAATGTCCGCCCGCGAGAATCTGCTGCATTGCCTCGACCGGCAACTTGCCCAGCGGCATGCCGACCAGCGCGAGCGCGAACAGCGGTTTGGCGCCCATCGCATAGATATCGGAAATCGCATTGGTCGCCGCGATACGGCCGAAGTCGAACGGATCGTCGACGATCGGCAGAAAGAAATCAGTCGTCGCGACGATCGCCTGTTCGGCGTTGATGCGATAGACCGCGGCGTCGTCGCTCGACTCGGTGCCGACGAGCAGATCCGGATACGCGCGTGCGAGCGGTATCTTTGACAGCAATTCCCCCAGCAACGCTGGCGGTAATTTGCAGCCTCATCCGCCGCCGTGTGAGAATGCGGTCAGCCTGATTTTCTGCATGTCGAGGGGATCATTCATTGGACTCATTGGCGAATAAAATTTGCGTACTGATACACGTGACAGAGACCTGGCAACCGTAGCACAACTCGCCGATTTTGACGAGATCATCGACACGCGTTCGGAATCCGAATTTGCAGAAGACCATGTTCCCGGCGCCGTCAATTTTCCCGTATTGAACGACGAAGAACGCGTGCGCGTCGGCACGCTTTATAAACAAGTGTCGGCTTTCGACGCCAAGAAACTCGGCGCGGCATTGGTGAGCCGCAACATCGCGCATCATATCGAGACAGCATTCGCGCAGCGACCGCGTACCTGGCGGCCGCTGATTTATTGCTGGCGCGGCGGCAGCCGCAGCGGCGCTTTAGCGCATGTTCTGCAGCAAGTCGGCTGGCGCGCGGCGCGGCTTGAAGGCGGCTATAAAAGCTTCCGGCGCGCGGTGATCGACGACCTCGAAGTCATGCCAGGGCGTTATTCCTGGCGCGTCGTGTGCGGTCTCACCGGCTCCGGCAAAAGCCGCCTGCTGCGCGCGCTCGCAGCGTCCGGCGCCCAGGTGCTCGATCTGGAGGCGCTTGCCGCGCACCGCGGTTCAGTGCTGGGCAACCTGCCCGACGCGCCGCAACCCGCGCAGAAAATGTTCGAAAGCCTCGTCTGGTCGGCGCTGCGCGGCTTCGATCGCGGCCAGCCGGTGTTCGTCGAAGCGGAAAGCAAAAAAATCGGCAACCTGCGCGTGCCGCAGACACTCATCGATGCCATGTGGAGCAGCGCGTGTGTCCAGCTCAACGCGACGGTCGATTTGCGCGTCGAGATGCTGATGGACGAATACCGCCATTTTGTCGAGGATGCGCCGGCGCTCGGCATCCAGCTCGATTGCCTCGTTTCGCACTATGGACGAGAGCGGATTGCAGCGTGGAAACAGCGTGCGGCGGACGCGGACTGGCAAACGCTGGTGCGCGAACTGCTCGAAATTCACTACGATCCGGCGTATACGCGTTCAACGCTCAATCATTACCCGCAACTTGCGCAAGGGCCTGCGCTCACCGTCATGGCGAACAACGATGAAGCGTTTGCCAATGCGGCGGCACAATGTATCGCTGATGTCGCCCGGCATTCGCGCCATGGATGAGCGCGAGCCAGCGAACTTTCCGCGATAAGCGAATGATATAATTCCGTCCCATTTGAGCAGTTCACCCACAGTCACTCAGTCAGAAAAAACCGTAACCGCTACGCGCGGATGGTGGGTGCTGTTGCTCATCGCACTTTTCATATGGTGCGGCAATCTCGAGTATCGCAAGCTCTCCCTTTCCGACGAAGGCCGCTACTCCGAAATCCCGCGCGAAATGGCGCAAAGCGGTGACTGGGTAACGCCGCGGCTCAACGGCATTAAATATTTCGAGAAGCCGGCGCTGCAATATTGGGCAACTGCCGCGGCTTACAAAGTGTTCGGCGAATACAACTGGACGGCGCGCATCTGGCCCGCACTGACCGGCCTGCTAGGCGTCCTGTTCACGTTTATCGTTGGCGCGCGTCTTTACGGCCGCACGGCGGGTCTTTACGCCGCGGCCGTCCTTGCGAGCAGCGTGCTTTACGCCGGCATGGCCCACATTCTCACGCTCGACATGGGGCTCGCGTGTTTCCTTACCGTCGCGTTTGCCGGCCTGATGCTCGGCCTTGACCCGCGCGCCGACGACGCGCGCAACCGGCGCTGGCTGCACGTCGCCGCTGCGGGCTGTGCGTTCGCGGTGCTCAGCAAAGGTCTCATCGGGATCGTATTGCCCGGCGCGGTGGTGACGCTTTACATACTCATCAAGCGCGATTTCAGGCTGCTGCGCAAGCTGCATCTCGTGAGCTGCGGGGTTCTGTTTCTTGCGATCACCGCGCCGTGGTTCATTGCAGTGTCTTGGAAGAACCCCGAATTCGCGTGGTTCTTTTTCGTGCACGAACACTTTCAGCGCTACACCTCGACGATTCATCAGCGCTACCAGCCGTGGTACTTTTTCATTCCGATCCTGGTTGCCGGCATTCTGCCCTGGCTTTTCACGATGTTCGATGCGCTTTCGCATTCGTTCAGGCGCCTGAATAAGGACAAAGCATTCGACCCGCTGTTTTTCTCGCTGCTATGGGCGGGCTTCATTTTTGCGTTCTTTTCTGCGTCGGGCTCGAAGCTGCCGTCGTATATCCTGCCGATCTTTCCCGCGCTCGCTCTCATCATCGGCACGCATCTGGCGACGATTCGCGGCCCTCTGCTCGCGTGGCAGCTTACGCCGATCGCTTTGCTCGGCGTCGCCGGACTTATCGCCGTGCCCTTCACGGTGCAACTCGCGAGCGACAAAATTCCAGTCGACCTTTATATCGCGCAAACCTACTGCCTTTATGCGGCGGCACTGACGCTGTTGTTGGGCATGTTGGTCGCAATATATTCCGGTTGGCGCGGTCATGTGCGCAATGCGGTGATCGCTTGCGCCCTGAGCGGCCTGACGACCACCCAATTGCTCGTGACCAGCGAAGACGCATTGTCGCCCGCCCATTCGACCTATCACATCGCTCAGGAAATCAAGCCTTATCTGAATCCCGCTACACCGTTTTACAGCGTGCGCACCTACGAGCAGACGCTGCCGTTTTACATCAAGCGCACGGTTACGCTCGTCGACTACAGAGACGAGATGGACTTCGGGTTGCAGCAGGAACCGTCGCTCTGGGTGCCAACACTCGCCGAATTTACCGACCGTTGGCGCAAGGACGACGACGCGCTGGCGGTGATGAGTCTTGAGGTTTTCGCCGAATTGCAGCAAGCCGGGTTGCCCATGCAGGTGGTCGCCCGCGATACCGAGCGCATCATCGTGCGCACGCCGCCGCACCCATAAGGACAGCTCCATGAATGCGACCAGCTTTTCGTTATTGATGACCGGCGTGATGCTTAATGCCGGCGCGCAGCTCCTGCTCAAGGCGGGCACCAACAGCGTCGGCGTGTTTGAATTCAGCCGGGACAACATCGTGCCAATCGGCTGGAAGCTGGCGACCGAGCCGCACATCGTCGGCGGCCTTACGTGTTACGTCGTCAGCGTCGTGGTCTGGGTCATGGCGTTGTCGCGGGTCGAAGTCAGCGTGGCCTATCCGCTGCTGTCGGTCGGCTACGTGGTCAATGCGCTCGCCGCCTGGTACTTGTTCGGCGAGGCGGTTACGCCGATGCGCCTGATCGGCATCGGCGTCATCATCGTCGGCGTGTGCCTGGTGACGCGCTCATGAAGGTATTGCGCGCATCGAGTCGACGCGGCAAGCGCGCATCGGTTACCATGCGCATGATTTCATTATGCTAACTATGACTGCGCCACTCGTTTCGGTCATCATCCCCGTTTATAACGAGGAGCAGACGCTGCCGCTACTGTTTGCGCGCCTCTACCCTGCGCTCGACAAGCTCGACGTCAATTACGAAATCCTGTTCATCAACGACGGCAGCCGCGACCGTTCAGTTGCGCTTTTGCGCGAGCAATTCCAGAAACGCCCGGACGTCACTCGGGTCATCCTGTTCCGCGGCAATTTTGGGCAGCACATGGCGATCATGGCGGGCTTCGAGCATTGCCGCGGCAACCGTATCGTCACGCTCGATGCCGACCTGCAGAATCCGCCGGAAGAAATCGGCAATCTGCTCAAAGCCATGGACGGCGGTCACGATTATGTGGGTTCGATCCGCACACAGCGCCAGGATTCCGTATTTCGCCGCAAGGCTTCGCGGGCGATGAATTGGCTGCGCGAACGCATTACGCGCATCCGCATGACCGATCAAGGCTGCATGCTGCGCGCGTACGACCGCAGCATCGTCGATGCGATCAAGTCGAGCCACGAAGTCAACACATTCATTCCCGCGCTCGCTTTTACCTACGCGGCCAATCCGACTGAAATTGAAGTCGCGCACGAAGAGCGCGCGGCCGGCGATTCAAAGTATTCGCTGTATGCACTCATCCGGCTCAATTTCGATCTCGTCACCGGATTTTCGATTGTGCCTTTGCAGGTTTTTTCGCTGCTCGGCATGTTCGTTGCCATCATGTCGGTGGTGGTTTACATCGGCGTCATCATTCAGCGCTGGATTGCGGCCGATACCATGCAGGAAGGCGTGCTTGCGTTGTGGGACCGCGATATCCTGCAATTTTTCCTGACCGGCCTCGTGCTATTTGGACTCGGCCTGCTGGGCGAATACATCGGCCGCATCTACCAACAGGTACGCAGCCGACCGCGCTTCCTGATCCAGGCGATCCTCGAAAAAGACCCGCATGCAATGCCGCTGAGCCCGGTTGAAATCAAGGTGGAACGCAAATTCTGAAGACTGCCCAACCGGCGGTCCGTCTCCGATGACCACCGCTGTCGTCTTCGCGTACCACAATGTCGGCGTGCAATGCCTGTCTGTTCTGCTCGCGCATAAAATCGACGTCGCGCTGGTCGTCACCCATCTCGACAACCCGGCTGAGAAAATCTGGTTTGAAAGCGTGGCGAAGCTTGCCGACGCGCATGGTGTGCCGGCAATCACGCCTGACGACCCGAATCAACCGGAAACGATCGAGCGCATACGCTCACTCAAGCCGGATTTTCTGTTTTCGTTCTATTACCGCCACATGCTCGCACCGGCGTTGCTGACTATCCCGAAGCGCGGTGCGCTCAATATGCATGGCTCGCTGCTGCCTAAGTATCGCGGCCGCGTACCGGTCAATTGGGCCGTCATCAATGGCGAGCGCGAAACCGGCGCGACACTGCATTACATGCTCGAAAAGCCGGATGCCGGCGATATCGTTGCGCAACAGGCGGTGCCGATACTGCCCAACGAAACGGCCGCGGACGTGTTTATGAAGGTAACCGGCGCAGCGGCAGGTGTGCTCGATAAGGCGATGCCCGCATTGGTTGCCGGTACCGCGCCGCGAATTGCGCAGGATCTTAGAAGTGGCAGTTATTTTGGCGGTCGCAAGCCGGCTGACGGCCGCATCGACTGGCGCCTTCCCGCACTCAGCGTGCATAACCTCGTCAGGGGCGTAGCGCCGCCGTATCCCGGCGCATTTACGGCCATCAACGGTGCAACTTTGCGTATACTCCGCACTCGCCTTGCCGGCACCGGCAGTTCGCCGTCACGTCAGCCGCAGCTTTATGTTAAAGGCGCTGCGTGTTACGCGACATGCGGCGACGGCAAGACGGTAGAAATCATTGAAATGGATCTTGACGGCAAGCCCATCACCGCGGCGGAACTGACGGCACGTTTCGGTTCCGACCCCATCAATCTCGAGACAGCACCGCAATGAAAAAAATATTGATTCTCGGCGTTAATGGCTTCATCGGCCATCACTTGTCCCAGCGCATCATCGAGACGACCGATTGGGAAGTCTATGGCATGGACATGCAGACGGAGCGCGTCACCGACCTGCTCAAGCATCCGCGCTTTCATTTTTTCGAAGGCGATATCACGATCAACAAGGAATGGATCGAGTACCACATCCGCAAATGCGACACGATATTGCCGCTGGTTGCGATCGCCACGCCGGCCACTTACGTCAAGGAACCGCTGCGCGTATTCGAGCTCGACTTTGAAGCCAACCTGCCGATCGTGCGCTCGTGCGTCAAATATAAAAAGCGCATCCTGTTTCCCTCGACTTCCGAGGTTTACGGTATGTGCCGTGATGGCGAATTCGATTCCGAGAATTCCGAGCTCGTGCTCGGCCCGATCGAAAAACAGCGCTGGATTTATTCCTGCAGCAAGCAATTGATGGACCGTGTGATCTGGGCTTACGGCTCGGAAGGCAGGCTCGACTTCACCTTGTTCCGGCCGTTTAACTGGATCGGCGCGGGTCTGGACAGCATTCATACACCGAAGGAAGGCAGCTCGCGCGTCATCACCCAGTTCCTCGGTCATATCGTGCGTGGCGAAAACATCAAGCTCGTCGATGGTGGCACCCAGAAACGCGCATTTACTTACATCAGCGACGGCATCGATGCGCTGATGAAGATCATCGATAACGCAAACGGCGTCGCGAACGGCAAGATCTACAATATCGGCAATCCGAAAAACAATTTCTCGGTGAAAACCTTAGCCGAGATGATGCTCGAGCTCGCGCTCAAGTACCCGGAATATCGCAAGAGCGCAAAGCAAGTTCGCCTCATCAAGACGACTTCCGCCGCCTACTACGGCAAAGGCTATCAGGACGTCCAGAACCGCGTGCCCAAAATAACCAACACCTGCGATGAGCTCAAGTGGAAGCCGCGCGTAAACATGGAAACCGCGCTTAAGCATATTTTCGACGCCTACCGGACCCACGTCGCAGACGCCCAACGATTGATGGACTGAACCGGTCCCGTGAGCTGCACGCGCGCTGCAATTTAATGAAACTGGCGCTCAAGATCGACGTCGACACTTATCGCGGCACTCGCGAAGGCGTCCCACGACTGGTCGAGCTGTTAAAGCAACAGGGCGCGGGCGCCACGTTCTTGTTTAGCCTCGGTCCGGATAACACGGGCCAAGCGATTAAACGCGTGCTGCGTCCCGGTTTCATGCGCAAAGTCTCCCGCACGTCCGTCGTCGAGCATTACGGCATCCGCACGCTTCTGTACGGGACTGTCATTCCCGCGCCCGATATCGGCCGCCGTTGTGCCGGCATTCTGCGCGAGGTTCGCGATGCCGGTTTCGAAGTCGGCATCCACACCTGGGACCATGTGAAATGGCAGGACGGCGTTGCGACCGCGGACCGGGAGTGGACAACGCAGCAAATGCAACTTGCGTATGACCGCTATGCCGACATCTTCGGCGAGCGCGCGCACGTGCACGGCGCGGCCGGCTGGCAGATGAACCGGCATGCCTACCGGCTTACCCAACAGCTTGGCTTTGAGTATGCGTCGGACACGCGCGGTTCTACACCGTTCATTCCGATCTATAACGCCGAAATCATCGCGTGCCCGCAGTTGCCGACGACGCTGCCGACGCTTGACGAACTGCTCGGGCTCAATGGACTGACGCCCGACAATGTAGCGGAGCACGTGCTGAAGCTGAGCCGCGACCCGCTGCCCACCGGGCACGTATACACGCTGCACGCCGAACTCGAAGGCATGAAGCTGCTGCCTGTGTTCGAGCGTCTCCTGACCGGCTGGCGCGAGGCCGGCTGTGAGCTGGTTTCACTCAAGACATATTTCGAGGAACTCGACGTAAAAACGTTGCCGCGCCACAATGTCGCGGACGCGGAAATTCCCGGGCGCTCGGGCACGCTCGCGGTGCAGGCCAAAGAGTTTCTCGCCGGCGTCATGCAGTAACAAAGGGTTCGTTACAGCCATATGACAGGCTCCGCAAAACGCGCTTGCCTAGCCCGGATAATTACCCGACAATGGAATCCAGCTTCGTTACTATAAGCGTCCATGCCCAAGCAACCGTTCGCTGATTTTGAATTACCCGCAACGAGCAATACTCTTTTCAAGTTTTCCCAGCAGCGCGGCCATCCGGTCGCCCTCTACTTCTACCCCAAAGACAATACCCCGGGCTGCACCACCGAAGGCCAGGATTTCCGCGACTTCTATCCGCAGTTTCAAAAACTGAAGTGCGCGATATTCGGCGTTTCGCGCGACAGCCTGAAGTCGCACGAAGGCTTCAAGGCGAAAATGAGCTTCCCGTTCGAGTTGCTGTCGGACCAGGAAGAAGCGGCGTGCAAGCTGTTCGGCGTCATCAAGATGAAAAACATGTACGGACGCCAGGTGCGCGGCATTGAGCGCAGCACCTTCGTGTTCGATGCGGGCGGCCATCTTGCGCACGAATGGCGCGGCGTCAAAGTCCCCGGCCACGTGCAGGAAGTACTCGAGTTCGTGAAGACCCTGAAATCCCGCCAAGCTTGATCATCCCGACCTAGGAGTGACATGACCCAGCGTAAACCCGCTTCAACCGTCACGCGCCTTCCCGCCTCCAAGAAATTCTTCGTGCTCGACACGAACGTGCTCATGCACGACCCCACCAGCCTTTTCCGTTTTGAAGAACACGACATCTACATCCCGATGGCGACGCTCGAGGAGCTCGATGCCAACAAGAAGGGCATGTCCGAAGTCGCGCGCAATGCGCGTCAGGCGAGCCGCTTTCTCGATGAGATCGTCAGCGGCAGCGAACTCGACATCGAGAACGGCATCGAGCTGAAGGCTCGCAACAGCGAAGCATCAGGACGGTTGTTCCTGCAGACGCAGGCGATCAATGGCGAACTGCCCGCGCGGCTCGCGAGCGGCAAAGCCGACAACCAGATCATCGGCGTCGTGAAAGCGCTGCAGGAAGCGCATTCGAACCGGCAGGTTATCCTGGTCAGTAAAGACATCAACATGCGCATCAAGGCGCGTGCGCTGGGTTTCGCCGCAGAAGATTATTTCAACGACAAGGTGCTTGAAGACACCGACCTGTTGTACACCGGCACGCGCGAGCTGCCGGCAGATTTCTGGGACAAGCACGGCAAAGGCATGGAATCGTGGCAGCAGTCAGGCCACACTTACTACAAGCTGCAGGGACCGCTGGTCTCAAGCATGATGGTCAACGAGTTCGTCCATCAGGAAGCCGACCGCCCGCTGTACGCGCAGGTCACCGAAATCACCGGCAAAACGGCGGTGCTGCAAACCATCAAGGACTACTCGCACCAGCGCCACAACGTGTGGGGCATCACCTCGCGCAATCGCGAACAAAATTTCGCGCTCAACGCACTGATGAATCCGGAAATCGATTTCGTCACGCTGTTGGGACAAGCCGGCACTGGGAAGACGCTGCTCACGCTCGCCGCGGGTCTGATGCAGACGCTCGAGCACAAAACCTATTCCGAAATCATCATGACGCGCGTCACGGTGCCGGTCGGCGAAGACATCGGTTTCCTGCCCGGCACTGAGGAAGAGAAAATGAATCCTTGGATGGGCGCGCTCGAAGACAATCTTGACGTGTTGAACAAGACTGACGACGAGGCCGGCGAATGGGGACGCGCGGCGACTCGCGATCTGATTCGATCACGCATCAAGGTGAAGTCACTCAACTTCATGCGCGGCCGCACGTTTTTGAACAAGTACTTGATCATCGATGAGGCGCAGAACCTGACGCCGAAGCAGATGAAAACGCTGATCACACGCGCGGGTCCCGGCACCAAGGTCGTCGTGCTTGGCAATATCTCGCAGATCGACACGCCGTACCTGACCGAAGGCAGTTCAGGACTGACTTACGTCGTCGACCGCTTCAAAGGCTGGTCGCACAGCGGACACATCACGCTGCAGCGCGGCGAGCGCTCGCGGCTCGCGGACCACGCCGCCGAGGTGTTGTAGCTTTAAAAAAAGCGCTAGTAGCGGTTCGGTGACGCGAAGTTTTCGAAGCGCGTGTATTGGCCGAGGAACGTGAGCTTCACGGTGCCGATGGGACCGTTACGCTGTTTGCCGATGATGATTTCGGCCGTGCCCTTGTCGGGCGATTCCTGGTTGTAGACTTCGTCACGGTAAATAAACAGAATCAGGTCGGCGTCCTGCTCGATCGCGCCCGATTCACGCAGGTCCGACATTACCGGACGTTTGTTCGGGCGCTGTTCGAGGCCGCGATTCAACTGCGACAGCGCGACGACCGGCACATTGAGTTCTTTCGCGACCGCTTTCAGCGCGCGCGAAATTTCCGCCACTTCAGTCGCGCGGTTCTCCATGCTGTTGCCGGTTTCCATCAACTGCAGGTAGTCGATCACGATAAGCCCGAGCCCCGGCCCGCCCTGCTGGCGATGCAGCCGGCGCGCCCTGCCGCGCAATTCGGTCGGATTCAACATGCCGCTTTCATCGATGAAAATCGGCGCATCGCTTAGCCTGCCGACTGACGTCGTCAGCTTTTGCCAATCGTCATCGTTGAGGGCACCAGTTCGCATCTTGTGTTGGTCGAGCCGGCCGAGCGAACCGAGCATACGCATCACGAGCTGCGGTCCGCTCATCTCCATGCTGAAGATTGCAGCCGGCATGCCGACAGACAGCGCGACATGCTCTGCGATATTTAATGCAAATGCAGTCTTGCCCATGCTGGGCCGCCCGGCGACGATGATGAGATCGCCCGGCTGCAAGCCCGAAGTCATCCGGTCGAGATCGGTGAATCCCGTCGCAATGCCCGTAACATCGCTCGGATTGTCACGCTTGTACAGCGTGTCGATGCGCTCAACGACTTTCGTCAGCAAAGGCTGAATTTCGCTGAATCCCTGGCGACCGCGCGCGCCGGCTTCGGCAATCGCGAAGACTTCCTTCTCAGCCTGGTCAAGCAAATCCTTGGCGTTGCGGCCGAGCGGATTAAATACTGATTCAGTGATGCCCGTGCCGACTTCGGCAAGCCTGCGCATGATGGCGCGCTCGCGTACAATTTCCGCGTAGCGCCGAATGTTCGCGGCGCTCGGCGTATTGACCGCCAGTGACCCGAGATAAGCCTGGCCGCCGACATCTTCAAGCTTCGCGCTGCGCTCGAGACTTTCGGCGACGGTCAATGCATCGGCCGGCTTGTTGTCGGCGATCAACAGCGAGATGTGATGAAAGATCTGCCGATGGTCAGCGCGATAGAAATCGCTTTCGGTGATGAAGTCGGCGATCTTTTCCCACGCGGTATTGTCGAGCAGCAGCCCGCCCAGAACCGATTGCTCGGCTTCGACCGAATAAGGCGGCAGCTTTAGTGCATCGATCTGCGGGTCACGACTGAGTGTGCTTACGGCCTGAGCCATGAAGGCGGCTTTCAGTGAATGCTGCGGAAGATTTTTTGTGAGGACTGTCGAACTGCGCGGCCGCCAACTTCACGCAGCAATTTACTAAAAAAAAAGGGCTGTCGCCAGCCCTTTTTCGCTTCGCAAAATTTCTGTTTCGAATGAGCCCTTAAGCGGCTTCTCCGAGCACCGATACCGTGATCGTAACCACCACGTCGGTGTGTAACGCGACCTTGAATTGCTGATCGCCGACTTGCTTGATCGGGCCGCCGGGCATGCGGATCGCCGCTTTGGCGACGTCGAAACCCTGCGCCTTCAGTGCTTCGGCGATATCCGAGTTCGTAACCGAACCGAACAGTTTGCCGTCGACGCCGGCTTTCTGCGTAATCTGCACCATCAGGCCGTCAAGCTTCGCTGCGCGTTCCTGCGCTGCCGTCAGCTGTTCGGCTTGCGCTTTTTCGAGCTCGGCGCGGCGCTTTTCGAATTCAGCGAGGTTCGACTGGGTTGCCCGCTTGGCTTTGCCGTGCGGGATCAGGAAATTGCGCGCATAGCCGTCCTTGACTTTGACGACTTCGCCCAACTGGCCGAGATTGACCACTTTTTCGAGCAATATGACTTGCATGGCGTCCCCTTAGTGCAGATCGGTGTACGGCAGCAGCGCAAGGAAGCGCGCGCGCATGATCGCATCCCCCAGCTGACGCTGGTAGCGCGCTTTGGTACCGGTGATACGCGCGGGAATGATCTTGCCGTTTTCGTTGATGAAATCCTTCAGGAGATCGACGTCTTTGTAGTCAATCTGCTTGATCTTCTCGACCGTGAAGCGACAGAACTTCTTGCGCCGGAAAAGATTCTTCGCGCCGCGTTTCTTGTCCTTATCCTTCTTGTCGTTCTTGCCTTTGCCCTTACCGCGTCCCATTGCCATCTTGATCTCCTTCGTTCCTGTTCTGTCCGATGCCGCTGCCGGTTTCCTCGGCGCTCACCACCTGCAACACGAGCCTGCGATCTTTCACACTGTGCTGGGTGATAAAGCCGCTGAACTGTAACGGCTGATTGAGTTTTTGCCTGCTGAGCTTGACCGCGAGATCGCCGATTACCACTGCATCCACTTCACATCGCGCTTCCCGCTTTGCGCCCGCTTCAAACTGGATCGACTTGTGACCGATGATCAGATTGAGTGCGGGAATTCCAGCTGGGGTATGGCGCAGCGTGCCGCGTTTGAGCAAGTGGCCGTCGATGACGACCTCGTTGCGCTTCACCTATGCCGTGGCAGGCGCCGCTGCTGGCTTCGGCGCTTCAGCCGCTGTCGGTGCTGCGGCTGCGGGCGCCGGTGCTGCGGCTGCGGGCGCCGGTGCTGCGGCTGCCGGCGCCGCTGCCGGCGTGTGAGTCAGCGAGCGCGACTTCTCCTCTTTCATCATGGGCGAAGGCGTGATCATCGCTTCCGTCATTCTGACGGTGAGGTGGCGCAGCACGGCATCATTGAACTTGAACGCGTGCTCGAGTTCTTCGAGTGTTTCGTTGTTGCACTCGATATTCATGAGCACGTAATGTGCCTTGTGCATTTTCTGGATCGGGTAGGCCATCTGGCGGCGCCCCCAGTCTTCAAGGCGGTGAACCGAGCCGCCCTTGGAGAGCACCGTCGAGCGGTAACGCTCGACCATCCCGGGGACCTGTTCACTCTGGTCGGGATGTACGATAAAAACGATTTCATAGTGTCGCATTTACTTGAATCTCCTTGTGGATAAAGCCTCCCGAATTAATTAGACGGTGAGGCAAGGATTGCGGTTGAAAACGCCCTGAGGCTTCAACCGAGGCGCGGATTCTACAGAAGTTTCAGAGAGATAGCAATTAAACGCCTTTGCGCGCCTTCGCGGCGGTGCGCGCTCGAAACTTGCGCCGATTGCCCAGCCTAATGAATCGTTATTTCACTAATTCAGCAATATGTTCCGCCGCGAGCAATCCAAACACAGCCGCCTTGATCAAGCCACCGAGGTAGTGCGCACCCGAGCGCCCTTCGAGACCGCCCGTACACGAACCGGCCGCATACAAGCCCCCAATCGGCTCGCCCGACTCTCGCAGCACGCGCGCATGGGCGTCGGTTGCAATCCCGCCGAGCGTGTACGTGATACCGGCGCACAAAGGCACGGCGTAATAAGGCGCCTTGCTGACCGGCATCGTTGGAATCGGCGCGTTGCCAGGTATCGGCTTGCTGCTGCGAGCGGGATTAAGTTCGGCCAACGTGCCCGCCGCTAGTGCTGCGTTATATTCAGCGATCGTTTTTTCGAGTTTGATTGCAGGCACGCCGATCAGCGCGGCAAGTGCTGCCAGCGTCGGCGCCGAATGCACAGTGCCGCCTGCTTCGACCAGCAGCGGATTCGCCGGAATGCGCGCATTCTTACCCGGCCCCTGCCAGACTTGTTCGTCGAATACCGCAACTGCCGAAAGCGGATCGTCGAGCCGCGCAATGGCGTTGGCGACGAACACGCCGCCCCTGCCCTCATCGGCGAACCGCTCGCCGCGGGCGTTGATCACGATACCGGCGACACCGAGCTCGTCGCATTGCGGATAAGGCCAGACCAATTCGTTGTTGAACGCATCGCGTGACAATAAATGGCCGTAAAAATCCGTGAGTTCACTCGTCGCCGCGCCCACTTGGCGCGCCATGCGCAAACCATCGCCGACACCCGTTGCGGCCCCGCGTTGCATCACCTTCGACGGCCGGGACGAAATGTTTTCGCGCAGCAGCTCGAGATTGCTCTGGAAACCGCCATCGGCGATCAACACCGCGCGGGCATCGAAGCGCACGGTTGTTCCGTTTCGATGCGCATCAACGCCGACAACGCGCCCGTTTTCGACGATGAGGCTGTTGGCGGCCGTTCCGCGCAGGACTTCACCGCCGCGCTGCGTGATATTGCGTTCAAGCAGACGCATGGTGACGTCCGCACCGCGATCTTTCCAATCCAGTCCCGGGGTCAGAGGACGGCGCGGCGCAAACACCCATTGCTGGTAGGCGATGTTGCCCACCGTCGTGAATTGCACGCCTTCGGCGCAGAGCCAGTCGACGGTGCGTGCCGCATTGGCGGCGAACGCCTTCGCGAGTTGAGGGTCCGCCTTGCCGCGTGTAGCAGTCTCGATCACCTCGACGAGAGCGGCTTCGGGTTCGCGTATGTTGTGAAAAGCGATATGCAGGATACCGCCCGAATAGCGGGAATTGCATGCATATTGGTCAGCGGTACCGCGCTCGAGCACGACGACACGCAGGCCTCCCTGCGCAGCACGGGCCGCGGCAGTCAGTCCGGCGATCCCGCCGCCGATAACGACTGCATCATATTTATCAACGCTCATATTAGAAGTGACGACCATTCAGTCCCGCGTTTTTATCATTCCCTGCTGCTCGATAAACTCGACGATCTGATCGAGCCCCTGGTTGGTCTTCAGATTGCTGAACACGAACGGCCGTTCTCCGCGCATTTTTTTGGCGTCGCGATCCATCACCTCGAGCGAGGCACCGACCATCGGCGCAAGATCGATTTTGTTGATGACCAGCAAATCCGATTTCGTGATGCCGGGACCGCCTTTACGCGGAATCTTGTCGCCGGCCGCCACGTCGATCACGTAGAGCGTGAGGTCGGAGAGTTCCGGACTGAAAGTCGCAGCAAGATTGTCGCCGCCGCTTTCGACGAAGATGATGTCGAGATCCTTGAAGCTCGCGGTTAAGCGCGAAATCGCTTCGAGATTGATCGACGCGTCTTCGCGAATCGCGGTGTGCGGGCAACCGCCGGTCTCGACGCCGATGATGCGGTCGGGCGTCAGCGCTTCGTGCGTGACGAGAAACTTGGCGTCTTCCTCGGTATAAATGTCGTTGGTCACGACGGCTATTTCGTAGCGCTCGCGCAGGTTGCGGCAAAGCGCCAGCGTGAGCGCGGTTTTGCCGGAGCCGACGGGGCCGCCGATGCCGACGCGCAGGGGTTGTTTTTGCATGACGTATCTTTCTGATTTCAGGAACGGAACAAGCGACTATATTGGGTTTCATGCCGGCTGCTCGCAATGGCCAGGCCGGGCGCGAAATTGGTGAGTTCATCGTCGTCGAGCCGTATCGCGCGCTGCACCGTGGCTGGCAGACCCGCACCGATGCCCATTAGCATGCGCTGGCCGGCGCTTTGGCCCAAAGGCACCGCTTTTAATGCCGCCATGACCTGATTCTCAAGCCAGCTCCAAACATAACCGGTCAGCGTGCTTTCATGCTCGATTTTCATTGCGTCAGCGGCAATCGCGTAAGCGGCCGGAAGTGTAAGCGCACCTTTCGACTGTAATGCGGCGAGCTTCTCAAGGTTGCATATGGCGAGATCGCGCAACAGCGTCGTCAGCGCATGGCCCATCTGCAAGGTCTCCGCCCGCAATTCCGCGGTTTCACGCCCGGCGCGAAACAGCGCATTCCACTTGAGAAAAGCCGCGTCGTCTCCATCCGCCAGCGAATCGAGCATGCGCGATAACAACGGCAACTCAAAACTGCCCACGCTGAATTCGAGAACATCGCGGATCCACCTTTCCGCGGTAACTGCGTCAGTCACTATGCGGTCTTCGATTGCGTACTCGAGGCCCTGCGAGTAGCTGTAAGCGCCGACCGGCAGGGTCGGGCTTGCAAGCTGCAACAGCCGCGTGAGGCCCAGCAGGTCGGACGCCATTATTTTTTCTTGAAATCGCGGAATTCGTGAATGATGCCGCTGTGTTTGGCATCCATCGAATGATGATGATGGCCGCCGGCATAGGCACCCGCCTCCGGCTCGAACGGCGCCGTCACCTTGCCGACCGTTGCTTTCAGGCCGCGCAGCATCTGTGCGAGCACCTCGTCGGCCTGAAAGCGGAGCCAGCCGTCGCCGATCTGGACCGGTACATGCCGGTTGCCCAAATGATAGGCCGCGCGCACGAGTTCGAACGGCGTCGCGCACTTTGCTTCCATCAATTCTTCATTTGCGGCAACGATGCGCACAACGCGACCGTCGTTCGCGCGCAGGCAATCGCCCCCGCGCAAAACGCTGCCATGCTCGAGAAATAAACCGGCCTCCTCGCCCGATGCTAGCTTGGTGCGTAAACGGCTTTTCTGACGCAGTTCAAATGGCAGGCTCAACTCTTCCTGGTGAGCCGCTTCCGCGCAACGCGATTCAATGACGAGCATGCGCAGCCTAAAACAGGAAGTAGCGCTGCGCCATCGGCAGCACGCTTGCAGGTTCGCACACGAGCAACTGCCCGTCGGCCTTCACTTCATAGGTTTCGGCGTCGACCGAAATTTCAGGCGTGTAATCGTTAAGCTTCATATCGGACTTCCTTAACTTGCGCACGCCCTTAATCGCGACGAGCGGCTTGTGCAGTTTGAGTTTGGCGAGCGCCGGATTTTTTAGTCCTGCTTTCGACACGAAAGTGACCGATGTATTGAGCGCCTTGCCAAAAGACCCGAACATCGGCCGATAGTGTACAGGCTGCGGTGTCGGAATCGACGCATTGGGATCCCCCATTGCCGCGGCGGCGATCATGCCGCCTTTGACGATCAGCGACGGTTTGACGCCGAAAAACGCGGGTTTCCACAACACCACGTCAGCGAGCTTGCCGACTTCAATTGAACCGACTTCGCTTGCGATGCCGTGGGTGACCGCCGGATTGATCGCGTACTTGGCGATGTAACGCTTGACGCGGAAATTGTCGTGGTCTTTGGTGTCGCTCTGCAATGCGCCGCGCTGCTGCTTCATCTTGTGCGCGGTCTGCCAGGTGCGGATGATGACTTCGCCGACCCTGCCCATCGCCTGCGAATCGCTCGAGAACATCGACAGCGCGCCGAGATCGTGCAGGATATCTTCTGCCGCAATCGTCTCGCGGCGTATGCGTGACTCGGCAAATGCCACGTCCTCGGCAATCTTTGCATCGAGATGGTGGCACACCATCAGCATGTCGAGATGTTCGTCGAGTGTATTGATCGTATATGGCCGCGTCGGATTGGTTGACGACGGCAACACGTTGGCTTCACCGCATACTTTGATGATGTCAGGCGCGTGGCCGCCGCCCGCACCCTCGGTGTGAAAAGTATGGATCGTACGGCCCTTAAATGCCTTGATCGTCGTTTCGACAAACCCCGACTCGTTCAACGTATCGGTATGAATGGCGACCTGCACGTCCATTTCGTCTGCCACCGCGAGACAGGTATCGATCGCAGCGGGCGTCGTGCCCCAATCCTCGTGCAGCTTCAGGCCGATCGCACCGTACTGGACCTGCTCGCGCAGCGGGCCTGGGAGGCTTACATTACCTTTGCCGAGGAATCCAATGTTCACCGGGAAGGCGTCGGCGGCTTCGAGCATTTTCATCATATGCCATGGGCCCGGCGTGCATGTCGTTGCAAACGTGCCGGTCGCGGGCCCGGTGCCGCCGCCAATCATGGTCGTCACACCCGACATCAGCGCTTCTTCGATCTGCTGCGGGCAGATGAAATGAATGTGCGTATCAATGCCCCCTGGCGTGACGATCATGCCTTCCCCGGCAATGATTTCAGTCGCGCCGCCGATCACGATCGTGACGCCGGGCTGGATGTCGGGGTTGCCGGCTTTACCGATACCGCTGATGCGGCCGTTCTTGATGCCGATGTCGGCCTTGACGATGCCCCAGTAGTCGACGATCAGTGCGTTCGTGATCACTGTATCGGCGCAATCTTTCCAGTTGCGCTGGCTCTGGCCCATGCCGTCGCGGATTACTTTGCCGCCGCCGAATTTCACTTCCTCGCCGTACGTCGTGTAGTCCTTCTCGACTTCGACGATCAGATCCGTATCCGCGAGCCGCACGCGATCGCCCGTCGTCGGGCCGAACATTTCGGCATACGCATGTCGTGAGATCTTGAGGCTCATTTTTTCCCCTTCGTGCGAACCGCCGGTTTCTTCTCTGCAGGCTTATCGAGTTTGCCCATCACTTCGCCGAGAAAACCGTACACGATGCGGTCGCCGCCCAGTGCCACCAGCGCAATCGTGCGCTCCTGTCCCGGCTCGAAGCGCACCGCAGTGCCGGCCGCGATGTTCAGACGAAAACCGCGTGCCGCCGCGCGATCGAAACTTAGTGCGGCATTGGTTTCAAAGAAATGATAGTGCGAGCCGACCTGGATCGGCCGGTCGCCCGTGTTCGCGACTTTAAGCGTCAGCGTCTTGCGACCTTTGTTCAATTCAATGTCGCCGCTCGCGGTAAAAATTTCGCCCGGTGTCATGGTGCGCCTCCTTTAAACGATCGGCTGGTGCACGGTGACGAGCTTCGTGCCATCGGGAAACGTGGCTTCGACCTGGATCTCGGTCACCATTTCGGCGACGCCGTCCATCACATCGTCGCGCCCGAGCAGCGTCGTGCCATAGCTCATCAATTCGGCGACCGTCTTGCCGTCGCGCGCGCCTTCCATAATGGCTGCGGTGACAAACGCGACCGCCTCCGGATAATTGAGCTTCAGCCCGCGCGCCCTGCGCCGTTCGGCGAGCAGCGCCGCAGTAAAAATCAGCAGCTTGTCTTTTTCGCGTGGCGTGAGTTCCATATGGCTTTGCCTTGGATGAAATCAGGTTGTCCAGATGCGCGGCGTTACAGCCGCGCGCCCGCTGAAATGCGGCCGCAGCACGCGCCACAATTCAATGAAATAGTTTTTTGCCTGCTCGCTCGAGTGTCCGATGTAGCGGGCAACCAGAATGTCGGGCAACGCAGTCACGCCGGCGCGTGCGCCGCTATCGAGCATAACGCTGCGGCATTGCGCGACAACTTCAGGCGTAACCGGCTTGCCGGCGGCCAACATGATTGCACTAACCGGCGCACCGCCAAGCCCCGCGGCCGACGCGAGCAAGCGCGAGCCGCCATCCAGCCGGCAGCGCTCGCTCCAGCGCAATTCGCCGGCTATCGAAATTTGGGTCGATTGCCGGATATCGCCGGCGTCGTACGTTTCGCCGGCGGCGGTGCGGCCGAGGCACAGTATTTCCCAGCCGATATATTGTCCGCCGGCAGCCAGATCGATTGACGTATCCATGCGCACCGCGGCCCGGTCGAACACGATGGTCTCTGGCGGCAGCCATTCAAGCGTTGCACCGGCCGCGATGTCGATCTGCAATCGCTGGCTTGCCGGCGCGCTGTCCGTGCGATACCACTTGGTCGCGCCCGGCATGGTTATCAGCGTCTGCGCACCGGCATCGAGCGTGATGTCGATTGCCAGCTCGTCGCTGCCGGCGATCCCGCCGGGTGGATGCAGTATCAGCGTATGGCAAACGTCGGGGCCTTCGGGAAACAACGCCTTCTGGACCGTCAGCGGGCCGGCGTGAAGCTTGCGGCGCAACTGCGTGCCGCGCGGGGTTTTCGCATACTCGAGCTGCAAACGCGCGAGCCACGCCGCTTTTGCGATGGAAGTCTGTGCGAACGTGGCTTCGATGATGGAAGGATGCGGAGCGGGCAACACGATGTCGTTCGGATAACCAGCCGGCATTATGCAGGTTTCCATGCACTAATCCACTCATGCGCCATCCAACGCAGGCACCGCTATGCCGGAACGGCGAAGGCCTTCTCGAGTGCCGCTAGCGGTGCTGTCCAGCCGACAATCGCGCCCTGCGCGCGGATCATTTCCATCGCGGCGCGCTTGAATTCTGGAAAGTAGCTCTCCGTCGCGTCCTCGATCAGCAGACATTCGTAACCACGGTCGTTGGCCTCGCGCATCGTCGTCTGCACGCAAACTTCAGTCGTGACGCCGGCAAACAACAGATGCGTGATGCCTTGCAGCCGCAAAATGTCGCCGAGTGCCGTCGCGTAAAACGCGCCCTTGCCCGGCTTCACAATCACCGGCTCGTCCGGCAACGGTGCAAGTTCGGCGACGATGTCATTGCCCGGCTCACCGTCGATCAGGATGCGCCCCATCGCGCCCGCATCGCCGATGCGCAGGCTGGGATTTCCACGCGTGCGTTTAGCGGGCGGGCAGTCCGTGAGATCGCTGCGGTGCGCTTCGCGGGTATGCATCACGCGCACGCCATGACGACGGCAAGCCTCGATGAGCTTGCGCGTCGTCGGCACGATCGCGGCGAGCAGGCCGATGTTATTGCCGAGCGTGTCACCGAACCCGCCGGGCTCGATGAAATCGCGCTGCATGTCGATCACGATGAGCGCCGTTTTGGCCGGTTCGAACGTGTACGGGTACGGCTCGGCGTTTACAGTTCCCAATGTGCTGTTCCGCCCGGCGTGCGCGTTCAGTTCGCGGGCGACGGCACGGCGCCGTGTACTTCATGATGCGCCGGCTCGGTGGCTTTCGAAACTGTCGCGTATTTGGCGCAGGCCGCGAGCAACAACGCGAGCGCGAGATAGCTGAGAGCAACCATCGGCGTCTTCGCAAAACCGATTGCTTCGCTGTGCATGAACCCGAAGAAAGTCAGGATAGCGCCGGCGAGCGCGAACGCTCCCGCTTTCTTGAGCGCACGATCGATCATGCAGGCGGTGATGCCGGCGAGAATCAGGCTGACAAGGATGGCGCCGCTACCCAGCACTTCCAGTCCGTGATACAGCACGCCGACCTGTCCGAGCTTGTCGAATCCGACGGCGGCCGCGTTGGTGCCCGCTGCGCCGAGCGAGTTGTCGATCATCAACTTGCCCCACGCCGCGACCTGCGGCACCAGCGCAAGAATGACGGCCGGCGCATGGCTCTTTGGCGTTTCCTGAAATGCCTGAGCGCCGATGAGCATGCCGATATAAAGCAGAATCGGTGAAATCGCCACGACCGGAATCAGCGCCATCAGCAGCGCAAGTATGCCGAACCACGACAGGATCAAAACCATTACGCCGGTGGCAGCCGAATAGCCGATGCGCCCGCCGATCGCTTTCCAGCCGGGATGGCCGATGTAGACCGCATTGATGAACGGATTGCCCATGAGGCATCCGATCAGGCTCACGACGCCATCGGCCGTCAACACGCGGGTCGTCGGAAAGCTGTCGCCGCCTGCCGCTGCGCTTTCCACGTTATCCATTGCTTCAACCAGATCGTAGATGCCGAACGGAATTGCCGTGACCAGAATGACGCCGAGGAACTCGAAGCCGCTGAACACATGCCCGATTGCCGGCAGCGGCAGCGAGAAACCGAAACTTGCAAATGAACCGCCGAGATTCGCGAGATTCATGCCGCCGTAATTGAGTCCCAGCGCGGTCGATCCCCATGCAATCGCGGAGCCAGCCAGAATAGCCACTAAGCCCGCCGGTATGCCTTTGTAATAACGCACGCCGCCAACCCAGCTTGCCAGCAGAATCACAAAACACACGAGGCCGATCACCGGCGTCATGAACATGTCGAGCGCCGGCCGCATCGAGATGAACGCGATGGACACGCCGGCCAGCGCGCCGAGCAATGCCGCGCGCGGCGTAATCTTGCGGATGTAGGGCGCAAGAAATCCGCCCGCCATCAACACGAAGCTTTGAATGAACACCCAGGTCAGGCCCGCTTCCCAGCCTTTGACCGGATCGCCCGTTTTAAGCGAGATCGGCAGCATGATCACGAACACGACGATGAACATATGCGGGACGCTGATGCCCGAAGGCAGCGCGCACACGTCGGTGCGCCCGGTGCTCTTCGCGAGCTTGAACGCGAGGTAAGCATAATAAAAAGTACTGAGGCACAGCATCAGGCCGGTCGCCGGCAGGATGCGGCCGAAGATAATGTCATCCGGCATCTTGATGACGTAGCGCAGCAAGGCCGTCAACGTCAGCATGTTGACGAGAATATTGGTGCCGAATCCGAAGAACGCGTTCCAGTCTCCGGTCGTCCATAGCGCGGGTTTGCTCGTAGTCATCGACATGCCTCCAGATCAGATTTGGCACTTTGGGCACGATTGGCCTGCATGCGTGCCGCCCGTGTATTCCGCATTCCAATGCAGCAGCCTGCGCCGCGAACTGCCTTGCCGGCCGCGCACGACACTGGCGTGTCGGCGGCCGGCAAGTCCCCTTCTTAGTAATTCAACTGCACGCCCAGCACGAACTGGTTCGAGCTGGCGGTTTTTGGCGCAGCCAGTCTCGGCAACCGGCTGTCGTCAAGCTGCGAATACACCGCACTTACCTTGGCATTGAAACCCTTGATCAGGTAATTGACGCCGTAGTCGATGCCTTTGTTGGTCGTCGCAGAAAGGTCGCGATCCTGTTTTTGGTAACGGACGAACGGCTGAAAATATCCCCAGCCGACTTTTTGCGGAAACAGCAAGGCGAGGGTGCCGAGGTACGACTTGCCGGATACCATGCCACCTACGCTGCCGGACGCGCCCAAGCAGCCCGGTGCTCCCGGTTCGGACGAACCGCAATCGACCGCGCCCAGACTGGTTTTTTGGTACATCGCCTCGAATGTCGGCACGTAGCCGGCCGCAAGTTTCTTCTCGATCAGGAGATCGACGTCCCACACTTTCAGATTGCCGGGAGCAGCTGCGCTGCCGACGCCGTTCGTCTGGTTCTGGATGGATGCGCCCAAAGCAAAGACGTTTTTCTCGCCGAGGTAAGTTGCATTGCGGTAGTAACCGCCTTCCGCGTCCCAGAAGTTGTATTCGAGACGTCCGCTGTAGAGCAGATTGTTTTCCTGGTTGGAGAGTCCTGCGACCCGATTGTGGCCGTTGAACGCGCCGACGGAGTACGTCAACTTGTTGTCGAACAGATTGCCCCACACCATCGCGCCATCGTCACGTCCGGCGATGATCGAGAGCGTGCCGCCGTAACCGACTGACGCGATACCGGGATAAGACCAGGCGCTCGTGTAGAAAGGACCGTACAGGTTCGCACGTTCGCTCGGTGGCAGGAAGCGGCCCATCCAAAGCTTGAATCCATCGTAAGGCTCGAACTGCGCGATGCCGTCCATCAAGCGCAGGTTGTCCGGCGTGCCCGTGCTGCCGCTCGGAGACGCGTTGAAATTCATCGTCGCCTTGAACATCTTTCCGTACTGGGCGCTCGTGAAGAGCCGCGCATTTTCCACGGCGAAGTTGTTACTGCCGGATGTCCCGTTAGGCGCTCCGTTCGTCGTATTCGTGTAGCTTGCGCGCAGACCGAGGCCAATGCTGACGGATGCCTCATCGCTGAGTTTTAATTCAGCACCCGCGTATGCAGCCGAGACCGAACACGCAAGCAATGCGGCGCCCGCAAGTTTTCCCGCACGATGCGCATTGGCAGACGCACGCTTGTCCAATTTGGGAATGCGAACATGGCTTCCTGATTTCATTCTGTCCCCTTTTTAAATTACGTTGATGAGAGTGCGCACCACTACGGCGCTTGAATGCACCAACTTCTTCAGAGCACCTTCCATGCCATTGATCTCGCGCCGCAGCAATTTCAGATTTTTTTGCAACGCTCAAGAAACGTTCTGCACCGGCAATCGCGTAGTCGCAAAACGTTCTGGAACATTTGTCGAAGAGGAATATTTTTGGAATGAACGACAACATCGAACCGGGTGCGCGAGCATGCTCGATCCATGATTGCGCACTGCAACGGCACTGATTCGCAAACGCCCGCACCAGTTAAGGGCGCGGGTCAGTTACTTCGCGTTTACGGGAAGTCGGCGCGCGCCATGCGAGAATGGCGGGTAACGAGCTAATTGCAATGAAAAATAATCGGCCGCCGGCGTGTTCAAACGAACTGGCATGGAACGTGCGATACAACTCAGCGCAGATCGAGCCTAGCGGCGCTGCTCTGGCAACTCATCGCATTCAACTTTTGGGAGAGTCAACAACATGTCACAACGCAGAACATTCATGAAACGGGCAATGTCCGTCGCCGGCGCGATGGGATTATCCGGCTGGCTGGCGATGTCGCCGCTGTCGGCGCAAGCCGCCGAAACGATCAAGATTGGTGTGCTGCACTCTCTGTCCGGCACGATGGCAATCAGCGAGACGGTTTTGAAAGACGTCACGCTGATGGCGATTGACGAAATCAATGCGAAGGGCGGCGTGCTCGGTAAAAAACTCGAAGCCGTCGTCGTCGATCCCGCCTCCAACTGGCCGCTGTTCGCGGAAAAAGCGCGCCAGCTGCTGACCCAGGACAAAGTTGCGGTTGTGTTCGGTTGCTGGACTTCGGTATCGCGTTAATCCGTGCTGCCGGTGTTCGAAGAACTCAATGGCCTGCTGTTCTACCCCGTGCAGTACGAAGGCGAAGAGCTCTCGAAGAACGTGTTCTACACGGGTGCTGCGCCTAACCAGCAGGCAATCCCAGCCGTCGAATACCTGATGAGCAAAGAAGGCGGCGGCGCCAAGCGTTGGGTTCTGCTCGGGACCGATTATGTTTATCCGCGCACAACCAACAAGATTTTGCGCGCGTTCCTGAAATCGAAAGGCGTCGCCGATAAGGATATCGACGAGAAATACACGCCCTTCGGTCACAGCGATTATCAAACAATCGTTGCCGACGTGAAGAAGTTCGCAGCCGGCGGAAAAACTGCGGTCGTCTCGACCATCAATGGCGACTCCAACGTGCCCTTCTACAAGGAACTCGGCAACCAGGGCTTGAAAGCGACGGATGTTCCGGTCGTCGCGTTCTCGGTCGGTGAAGAAGAGCTGCGTGGCGTAGACACCAAGCCGCTCGTGGGCCACCTTGCCGCATGGAACTACTTCATGTCGCAAAAGAATCCGGTCAACGACGCATGGAAAAAGCAATGGGCCGCTTATGCCAAGAAAGTGAAACTGCCGAACGCTGACAAGCCGCTGACGAACGATCCGATGGAAGCAGCCTGGATCGGCATCCATATGTGGAAGCAGGCAGTTGAAAAAGCAAAGTCGACCGATACGGATAAAGTCGTTGCCGCGATGGCCGGCCAGACTTTCCCGGCGCCTTCGGGCATCACGTCGAAGATGGATGAAAAGAACCACCATCTGCACAAGTCGGTATTTATCGGCGAAGTGAAAGCCGACGGCCAGTTCAACGTTGTATGGAAAACGCCGGGCCCGGTCAAAGCCAAGCCGTGGAGCCCGTACATTCCGGAGAACAAGGGCAAGAAAGACGAGCCCGACGTCACCGCAAAGTCGAAGTAAGTTAGGATAGCAGCAAGCGGCGGCGCGAAAGCGCCGCCGCCGTTTTAAGAACTCGAAATTCACAAAACAATCCCCAATTCATGCGTTCTGCATTTTTATCGCTAGTCATGTTGGTGCTGCTGGCGGTGAGCCTCCCTGCCCGCGCGCTCGATCCTGAAGTCGTACGCAAGCTCGCGTTCGGCGAAAGCGACGAACAGGTTGCTGCAGTCGCCGCACTGGTCGCTGAAGGCGACGCTCAGGCGGCCGCATTGCTTCAAGCGCTCGCCGACGGCGAATTGCAGACCGCCGGCAAGCAAGTGCT
Organism: Betaproteobacteria bacterium; assembly: GCA_028292435.1. Taxonomy (GTDB): domain Bacteria; phylum Pseudomonadota; class Gammaproteobacteria; order Burkholderiales; family SG8-41; genus PALSA-1004. Next base: position 29,647 of record JAQGMI010000010.1, on the reverse strand, counting down.
GATCGTCAAAGGCGACAACGGCGTCGATGCAGTGACCGGACAAAAGGTCGCTCCGCTGCCCGCAGAGCGCGAGGACGTCAACGCCAACAACCGGCTTCGCCGCGAGTTGGCGACTGCGCTCGCCGCGTTAAAGCTCTTGTCGCCCGATCGCGCGGTCAGGCTCGCGGCCGCCAAAGAACTCAGCGGCGGCGCCGAAGACGCGATGCTGCCATTGCTGAAAAAAGCGGTGGCAAGCGAAACCGATCCCGAAATCAAGCCAATGCTGCAGATAGTCCAGGCCGCGCTCGAATTGAAGAGCACCGATCGCGTTACCCGGCTCGGCGCCGTCCACACCCTCGGCACCTCCAACAATTCCAACGCGAAGACGCTGCTGCTCTCCGCGCTCGAAAAAACGCCGGACGGCAAATACATCGAAACGGATGAAGAAATCTACGTCGAAGCGCAAAAAAGCCTGCGCGCCGTCGAAGGCCGCCTTGCATGGGGCGACCGCATCGGCGTGCTGTTCTCGGGCATCAGCCTGGGTTCTATTCTGCTGCTCGCCGCACTCGGCCTCGCCATCACCTACGGCTTGATGGGCGTTATCAACATGGCGCACGGCGAACTGATCATGATCGGCGCCTACACGACGTATGTGATCCAGAATCTGTTTCGCGCCCACGTGCCCGGCGCGTTCGACTGGTATCTGCTCATCGCGGTGCCCGGATCGTTTTTCGCCGCGGCGCTCGTCGGCATTGCGCTCGAACGCACCGTGATCCGCTTTCTCTACGGCCGGCCGCTCGAAACGTTGCTCGCGACCTGGGGCATCAGTCTTTTTCTGATTCAAAGCGTGCGCACTGTGTTCGGCGCCCAAAACGTGCAGGTCGAAAATCCGTCCTGGATGTCGGGCGGCGTGGAAATCATGACCAACGTCGTGCTGCCCTATAGCCGGATCGCGATCATCTTCTTTGCCGCAATGGTGCTGGTGCTCGTTTGGCTCATGCTCACGCGCACGCGGCTCGGCCTGTTCGTGCGCGGCGTGACGCAGAACCGTACGATGGCGAGCTGCGTCGGCGTGGCGACGCCACGCGTGGATATGCTCGCGTTCGGTCTCGGCTCGGGCATTGCCGGCCTCGCCGGCTGCGCGCTCTCGCAGATCGGCAATGTCGGGCCTGACCTCGGCCAGTCGTACATCGTCGATTCATTCATGGTGGTCGTGCTCGGCGGCGTCGGCCAGCTCGCCGGCACGGTGTATGCGGGACTCGGACTCGGCCTGCTCAATAAAGTGCTAGAAGGCTGGTCGGGTGCGGTGCTCGCCAAGATTGCGATCCTCGTCTTCATCATCATCTTCATCCAAAAACGTCCGCAAGGCCTGTTCGCGCTTAAAGGCCGCGTGACGGAAAACTAAATGGGCGTCGCCAACAAAATTACGCGGCTGTATGGAGCCAAAGGCTGGGCGGCTATCGGCGCTTTCATGCTGGTCGTGCTCGTCGTTTTTCCGCTGCTGAACCTGGTGGTGCCCAAAGACAGCGCGTTCTATCTATCCGATTACTTCGTGGCACTCGCCGGCAAAATCATGTGCTATGCGATGGTCGCCCTCGCAATGGATCTGATCTGGGGCTATACCGGCATCCTGAGCCTGGGACACGGCCTCTTCTTCGCACTCGGCGGCTATGCGATGGGCATGTATCTGATGCGCTCGATCGGACTCGACGGCGTTTACCACAGCCCGCTGCCGGACTTCATGGTGTTTCTCGACTGGAAAGCATACCCGTGGTACTGGGCCGGCACGTCCAGTTTCTGGTACTGCCTGCTGCTTGTTGTGCTCGTTCCCGGCCTGCTTGCGTTCGTGTTCGGCTTCTTCGCCTTCCGCTCGCGCATCAAGGGCGTGTATTTTTCGATCATCACGCAGGCACTCACCTTCGCGTTCATGCTGCTGTTCTTCCGCAACGACACCGGCTTCGGCGGCAACAACGGGTTTACCGACTTCAAGCGGATTCTCGATTTGCCGATAGCGACGTCGCAGACGCGCATGTCGCTATTCATTATCACCGGCGTCACGCTGATGGCGATCCTGCTGTTTGCGCGCTACCTCGTGCAATCCAAATTCGGCCGCGTGCTGACCGCAATCCGCGACGCCGAAAGCCGCGTCATGTTTTCCGGCTACAACCCGCTCTGGTACAAATTATTCATCTGGACGTTGTCGGCCGTGATTTGCGGCATCGCCGGTGCGCTCTATGTGCCGCAGGTCGGCATCATTAATCCAAGCGAGATGTCCCCTGCCAATTCGATCGAGATCGCGATCTGGGTTGCCGTAGGCGGCCGCGGCACGCTCGTCGGCGCACTGCTCGGCGCCGGCATCGTCAACGGCGCGAAGAGCTGGTTCACCGTTGCATTCCCTGAATACTGGCTGTTCTTTCTCGGGCTTCTGTTTATCGCCGTTACGCTCTTCATGCCAAAAGGCGTGATGGGCGTCGTCGGCCAATGGAAGGCGCGCCGCGCATGAACAACACAAGCAACGCCGACGCGCTGCAGTCACGCGACGATCCGCAGGCCACGCAGGGGCGCGTTGTCGAGCCCGGCGCCGTCGATCTCGCGCACGGCGCCATTCTTTATCTCGACGATATTACGGTGAGCTTCGACGGCTTCAGGGCGCTCAACAAACTAAGCCTCATGATCGAGACCGGTGAATTGCGTTGCATCATCGGTCCCAACGGCGCCGGCAAAACCACCATGATGGATGTGATCACCGGCAAAACGCGCGCCGATACCGGCACCGCTTTCTTCGGCCAGAACATCGATCTCGCGCGCCTCACAGAAGCGGAAATCGCGCATGCGGGCATCGGGCGCAAATTCCAGAAGCCGACGGTATTCGAACATCACACGGTGTTTGAAAACCTTGAACTCGCGATGAAGACCGACAAGCGCGTGCGCCACAGCCTGATGATCGAACTCGATTCCGAACAGGGCGACAAAATCGCCGCCACGCTCGCGCTCATTCAGCTCGGCGATTCGGCCGATCGGCCCGCCGGGTTACTCTCGCACGGCCAGAAACAGTGGCTCGAGATCGGCATGCTGCTGATGCAGGAGCCGCAACTGCTGCTGCTCGACGAGCCAGTCGCCGGCATGACCGATGACGAAACCGAGCGCACCGCCGAACTTTGCAACACACTCGCCGGCCTGCATTCGCTCGTCGTGGTCGAGCACGACATGGATTTCGTCACGCGCATTGCGCGCAAAGTGACCGTGCTGCACGAAGGCAGCGTGCTCGCCGAAGGCTCGATGGACACGGTGCAGAACGATCAGCGTGTAATTGAAGTCTATTTGGGCCGCTAACCATGCTTTCGATATCAGGACTCAATCAGTATTACGGCGGCAGTCACATCCTGCGCGACTTGAGCTTCGAAGTGCCGGCCGGCGCCTGCACCACGATTCTCGGTCGCAACGGCGTCGGCAAGACCACTTTGCTGAAGTGCCTGGTCGGCGTCGTCGGCACGCGCTCAGGTGCGCTCAAGTTTGACGGTAAGGACATCACGTCGTTGCCTCCCTATGAACGCGCGCGGCTCGGCATTGGCTATGTGCCTCAAGGACGCGAAATTTTTCCGCGCCTGACCGTTGAAGAGAATTTGCAAATGGGACTCGCGCCTAAAAAGGGCAAGAGCGCGATTCCGACCCGCATCTTCGAAATGTTTCCGGTGTTGAAAGACATGCTTCACCGGCGCGGCGGCGACTTGTCCGGCGGACAGCAGCAGCAGCTGGCCATCGGCCGCGCACTGGCAGCCGACCCAAAGATATTGATTCTCGACGAACCGACCGAAGGCATCCAGCCGTCGATCATTAAAGACATCGGCAACGTGATTTCGTCGCTGACCAAAGGCGGCGACATGGCGGTGCTGCTGGTAGAACAGTACTACGACTTCGCCAAATCGCTCGCCGATCATTACCTCGTGATGTCGCGCGGCGAAATCATCAAGCAGGGGCTGGGCAAGAACATGGATGCCGAGAACGTGCGCGCCTGTCTGGCGTTGTAGTACGTAAGATTCTCGCGTTCATGAAGCCGATTCTCATAGACTATGCCGATGTATTGCATGCCGCGCGCACCGTCGATCTTGACCTCGCGCCGGAGCATGTGCCGGGTGTAACGAGTTATTTCCAATTGATCGCGGGCATGGCCGCACTGGTGAACGAGTATCCGCTCGCCGACAGCGACGAGCATGCCGCGGTTTTCACGCCATGCTCGCCGCCGACGCCCCGGTAACCGAGATTGCGGCTGCCGTGCGCAGCGGCGAAGTCACCGCGCTCGAATTGACGCAGGCGACGTTGAAGCGCGTCGCAGCGCTCGATCCGCGACTGAACTGTTTTACCGCTGTGACGGCGGAGCGCGCTCTCAGTGAAGCTGCAGCGGTTGACGGAGCGCGCGCCGCCGGTCGCGACCCCGGCCAGCTTGCGGGCGTGCCGTACGCCGTCAAAAACCTTTTCGACATTGCCGGGCTTCCCACATTAGCGGGTTCAAAGATCAATGCCGAGCGTGCGCCAGCGGCGAGCGATGCGGTATTGATGCAGCGCCTCAAAGCGGCGGGTGCGGTGTTGATCGGCGCGTTGAACATGGACGAGTATGCGTACGGTTTTACGACCGAAAACACGCACTATGGCCCAACACGCAACCCACACGCGCTCGACTGCATCGCCGGCGGCTCGTCGGGCGGTTCCGCAGCGGCCGTCGCGGGCGGGCTTGTGCCGTTTACGCTCGGCTCGGACACCAACGGTTCGATTCGAGTGCCCTCCTCTTTATGTGGCGTGTTCGGCCTGAAACCGACGTTCGGCCGTCTGCCGCGCACGGGGACTTTCCCTTTCGTCGCCAGTCTCGACCACCTCGGCCCGTTCGGTCGGTGCGCAAAAGACCTTGCAGTGACTTACGACGCGATGCAAGGCACTGACGCCAATGACGCTGCATGCGTTGGTCGCGCGATCGAACCGTGTTTGCCTGAACTCAATCGTGGCAGCGATGGGCTGCGGATTGCCGTGGCAGCGGATTATTTCGAGTCGCGTGCCAGCGATGATGCGTTGGAGGCGGTGAATATCGCCGCAAGCGCGCTCAAGATCAAGCAGCGCGTCACGCTGCCGGAAACGGCCCGCGCGCGCGCCGCCGCCTATTTGATAACCGCCAGCGAAGGCGCGAACCTGCATTTGCACAATCTACGGCGCCGGGCACAGGATTTCGAACCGCTCTCGCGCGACCGTTTCCTCGCAGGCGCGCTGGTACCAGCGGCGTGGTATTTACAGGCGCAACGTTTTCGGCACTGGTACGCACAGCGTGTCGCCGCGCTGTTCGTGGACGTTGACGTGATCATCGCACCCGCAACGCCGGTGACGGCGACCCCGATCGGCGCCGAAACCGTTACCATTGCAGGCGAAACGATGCCGATCCGTCCAAACATGGGAATTTTCACTCAGCCAATCTCATTCATTGGGCTGCCAGTTGCGGCCGTGCCGATTCATCGCACCGGCCGCATGCCGATCGGCATCCAGGTGATTGCGGCGCCGTGGCGTGAAGACCTTTGCCTGCGGGTTGCCGCCGCACTTGAAGCTGCGGGCATTGCGCGCGCGCCAATCGCAGCGCTATGAGCGTCGCCGCGTCATTGGAAATTAATCTGCCCGACGTCGTCGCCGAAGTAACGGCCGCATTCGAGCGCTATGAAGCCGCTCTTGTAACGAATGACGTCGCGGTCCTCGATGAACTCTTCTGGAACGATGCGCGCACCTTGCGCTATGGCGCGACGGAAAACCTTTACGGTCACGACGAGATCGCCAAATTTCGCGGCGCACGCTCACCGGCCGGGCTCGCGCGTAAATTGCTCAAGGTCGTCGTCACGACGTACGGGCGCGATTTCGGCACCGCCAACTGTGAATTCGAACGCGGCGGCAAAGTCGGCCGGCAAAGCCACACGTGGATGCGCACGCCGCTAGGCTGGCGCATCGTCGCCGCGCATGTGAGCATGTTAGCGACGCCCGTCTAGTCGATATTCGCGATGGCAATCAGCATCACTTGCTGAATCGCACGCTCATGCGAGCAGCCGACGAATTGCGCGCGGCACTTCGTCGAGCTCGTTGACGGTCTGCACGCCCGATCGGCCGAAAATCCGCCTGACGTCTTCACCGCGTCCGTTGCCGGCGACAAGACAACCGATGCGCACGCCGGCACGCGCAGCGGTGTTGACCGCGTCACGCGCATCTTCGACGAGATAACGCGAATCGTGCACGTCGATGTCGTGGGGTTCGCCGTCGGAAATCAAAATGACCCATGACGATCCACTGCTTCGATTCGCGATCTGACTGCTCGCATGACGAAGCGCGGCGCCGAGACGCGTTGAGCCGCGCGCGCGCAGACTATGCAACCGCAGACCCACGCTTCGGTCGAATACCTTGTCGAACGGCTTAACCAGCGTCACACGCACGTCGTGCCGTCCGTGCGAACTGAAACCGGCAATTATGCACGGCACGCCTTCACCGTCCAGCGCCGCGCCGGCGGCGCCCGCGGTCGCCGTGGCGAATTCCAGAATCGTTTGGCCGCCGGACTTGCACAATCCCGCCGTCGATGCGGATTGATCGATCAAGATGCACACCGCCGTACGCTCTTCGCGCGGATCGGGGCCGCGATACACGGGCATCGCCGCAGTGCTGCGCATGCGACGTCCGACCTGCCGGTCTATGAGCGCATCGATATCGAAGGTCTCGCCCTCTTCGGGGCGACGCCGCGGGGCGAACGCCGTCTTAAGAGAGCGCAACGGCACGCGCAGGCGCCGGACAGATTCGCGCATGAACGAATCGTCATGCGCAACACTGACTTTTGGCGTCGTTGCCAAGTGCTGGACGACCGTACACCAACCAACACGGTGCCGTGAAATCAGTCGATCCCACTCCGGATAGCGAACAACGATCGACTCACCATCAACGCTCGGCGCGATCTCATCGTCCTGTGCCCGACTGGCACCCGAGGTTTTCGGCGGAGATGCCGCGCCCAACAAATCGGCAGACCACATCCACCGGCTGTCGTCGCGGTACGCCGGCGCCGTCCGGTACGTTTTAACGTTGAACTGCAACCGCATCTGGCCGATATCGTGACCGAGCCGAAGTGCAATCGTTTTGATGCCGGCTGGATTCAGCGCCAGGTCCGAATGGAACAGGTCCCTGCCTTTGCGCACCCAGGCATCGGGATCCTCGTAATCAGGGTCGATCAGCGCGCGCGCAAGGCGCTCGAGCAGCGCCTCGAACGTGGAGCCGAGCGCGGGCGTTGCGACATGATGCGGCCGCCACAATCGGGAAAGTCCCGGCAGCTCGCGCATTGCGAGTGCTTCAACCCGCGCATCTTCGAGCATCGCCATCACTGCACGCGCAATCGGCACGAGCCCGGCACCGTCGAATGTCGTCGGCGAATAAACCAGATGAGCCGCCGCATGTGCCGCCGCTGCCCGATGCCCATGCCAGTTAGTGCAGGCCGGCAAATGTATTCGCCCTTCGGCAATGAACGGCAGATCGCTACCTGTGTTGAGCGGCGGCGAGATGTTCCACAGCAGCCGCAGCCAATGCGTGAGTGGCGTCGTGGACATCGCGACGGACGCGGTCAGCGGCATGGCATCCGCTCAGAAAGACGCATCGAGCGCCGCGTGCAATGCCTCCTGTACCGATCGGTCATCGCTCAGCGCGTCGACGATCGCGAGCCGGCAAGCCGCGGTGAGCGACAAGCCCTGGGTGACGAGAATGGCGGCACGAACCAGCATGCGCGTCGAGGCACCTTCATCCAGACCCGTGTTTTGCAGACGACGCGTGCGCACACCGAAGCTGACGACGGCGGCCGCGCGCTTGTCATCGAGTCCGGTTTCGCGCGCAACGATTGCTGTCTCGTGTTCCGCATCCGGATAGGCGAATTCCATCGCGCAAAACCGCTGTCGCGTGGCCGCTTTCATTTCGCGCCGCGACGGCGACGGGTTATATGAAATCACGAGTTGAAAATCGGGATGTGCGTGCACGATCTCGTTGCACGGGGCCAGCGGTAGTATCCGGCGCGAGTCGGCCAATGGATGAATGACCACGGTCGTGTTGGCGCGTGCCTCGACCAGTTCGTCGAGATAACAGATGCCGCCGAAGCGCGCGGCGAGCGTCAGCGGGCCGTCCTGCCACCGGGTGCTGTCGCTGTCGAGCAGCCAGCGGCCGATCAGATCCCCGGCGTTGAGGTCTTCGTGACAGGCGACCGTGAGCAACGGCCGCTGCAGCCGCCACGCCATGTGCTCGATGAAGCGCGTCTTGCCGCATCCTGTTGGCCCCTTCAGGATGAACGGGAGCCGGCGGGCATAGGCGGCTTCGAACAGAGAAATTTCGTCGTTCGCCGGTTGGTAGAACGGCTCGTTCGCGACGCGGTATGCGGCAAGCGGATCAGTGGCGATCGCGCTCATCGTTGAATCCACGGAGCCCACGCCGAAGGTCACGCAGTGCTTAGCGGTGAGCCAGCGTTGCCGGGTTCGGTATCCCGTCGATCGGCGCCTCTTCAGTGCCGACGGTGCCGCGCGTGATGGCCTCGACCTGCTTGCGCATGCCTTCCGGATCGCTGATCCACTTGCCGTAAAACTCGTACGGACACGCAGCAAGGCCCTTGTCGCCTTCACGCGAGTTGATGAGACCGGTGTAGCCGCGATGCAGCAGCTTGAAGAGGTGGTTTTCGCTCTGCCCGTGCTTGCGGAAATCGCGGATCAGATGCTTGGAGAGCGCGGCATACTGCACGCCCATCTCTTCTTCACCGCATTCGCCGAGCGTGCGGCCGTCGAAACCGATGATGGCCGAATGGCCGAAATACGAATACACGCCGTCGAAACCGGACGCGTTGGCGACCGCCACATAAACATTGTTGGCAAAGGCCATCGCTTTCGAAATCAGAATCTGCTGTTCCTTCGCCGGATACATATAGCCCTGGCAGCGAATAATCAGTTCGGCGCCCTTCATCGCGCAGTCGCGCCAGATCTCCGGATAGTTGCCGTCGTCGCAGATGATCAGGCTGATCTTCAGCCCCTTCGGTCCGTCGCTGACGTAGGTGCAGTTGCCGGGATACCAGCCTTCGATGGGCACCCACGGCATGATCTTGCGATACTTCTGCACGATCTCGCCCTGATCGTTCATCAGGATCAGCGTGTTGTACGGCGCCTTGTTCGGATGTTCTTCATGGCGCTCGCCGGTCAGCGAGAACACACCCCAGACCTTCGCTTTACGGCAGGCCGCTGCAAAGATTTCGGTTTCTTCACCGGGCACGGTCGCGGCATTTGCGTACATCTCTTTTGAGTCGTACATGATGCCGTGCGTGCTGTATTCCGGAAAGATGACGAGATCCATGCCCGGCAGCCCGGTTTTCATGCCGACCAGCATGTCCGCGATGTTCTTCGCGTTCGCAATGATGTCCGCCTTGGTGTGCAGGCGCGGCATTTTGTAATTGACGACCGCGACGCCGACGGTGTCCTTGCTGCTCGAAATATCGCCATGGTGCATATCGTTCTCCTGTGTGGTGCACGGCGCGTCAGTGGCTGATCATCCACGGCCGCCGTGACGGAAATGCCTTGTTTCCCTGCGCATCCTTCATGGTCGCCGTGCGCTTGGCCGAGCTGCAGCAACCGCAACCCGCGGGATGCTTCGCATAGCTGCCCGATTTTTGCGGCTCGTGGCGTGCCCGCTCGTTTGTTTCCATCGCCGTGCGCAGCGTTTCCGGCACCAGCGCAAGCCGCGGCGCCGCAACGAGCACTCGCGGCGATGATGCCCCGCAGCGGGTACATGCCGCAGGCTCATCGCGTTGCGCGAGCGTATGCATCGCTTCGAATCCACCGCACGCTTTGCAGTCGTAGTCGTAGAGCGGCATCAGCTGGCCTCAGACCAGATCCGGCGACAGCGGCATGTCGATCGAACCGTCGAGGAACTTGGTCGGACCGGCCGCGCACGGGTTGATGTCGAAGTCGAAGATCTGCGTCGGCAGCCACAGCGTGGCGCAGGCGTTGGGGATATCGACCACTCCGCTGATATGGCCCTGCACCGGCGCCGTGCCCAGAATCGAATGCGCTTGCGCCCCCGAGTAGCCGAATTTTTTCAGATACTCGATCGCGTTCAAGCAGGCCTGCCGATAAGCGACGTGCACGTCGAGATAATGCTGCTTGCCGTACTCGTCGACCGAAATGCCTTCGAAGATCAGGTAATCGTTGTAGGTCGGTGTGATGGGGCTCGGCTTGAAAATAGGATTCTTGATGCCGTACTTGGCCATGCCGCCTTTGAGCAGACTCACTCGCATGTGCACCCAGCCGGCCATTTCAATTGCGCCGCAAAAAGTAATTTCGCCGTCGCCCTGACTGAAGTGCAGGTCACCGACGGAAAGACCGGCGCCGTCGACATACACCGGAAAATAGATTTTCGATCCGCGCGACAGGTCCTTGATATCGCAGTTGCCGCCGTGCTCGCGCGGCGGCACGGTGCGCGCACACTCGGCCGCGGCTTTGGCCTTCGCTGCACCGGTTGCCTTGCCCAGATGGGCGGTGACGGGATTGTTGTCCGCACACAGCGGCGGTACGCGCTTCGGGTCGGTTGCAACAAACTCGCTCTCGCGCTTGTTCCACATGTCGAGCATCTTCTGATCCGGCAGGCAGCCGATCAGTCCGGGGTGAATCAGCCCCGCGAAACTGACCCCTGGCACATGCCGCGAGCGCGTGTAGAGGCCCTCGATATCCCAGATCGATTTTTGCGCCTGCGGAAAATGATCGGTCAGGAAACCACCGCCGTTTTTCTTTGAGAAAAAACCATTGAAGCCCCACAGGCTGTCGGGCTTGGCGCCGATATCGAGCAGATCGACGATCAGCAGGTCGCCGGGCTCGGCGCCTTTGACCCCGACCGGACCCGACAGGTAATGCACGGTCGTCAGGTCGATGTCGCGCACATCGTCGGCGCTGTCGTTGTTCTTGATGAAGCCGCCGGTCCAGTCGAAGGTTTCCAAAATGAAGTCGTCGCCGGGCTTGACCCAGACCGCCATCGGAATGTCCGGGTGCCAGCGGTTGTGGATGTTTTCGTTAGCAGTGGGCGATTGGGTCAGATCAACCTTGATCAAGGTGTCGGTCATGTAGCTTCTCCTGGCGGTGTTGTGGTCGAGGTAACTTTAAGAAAAAAACGGATCAAAGCAATCTATACGGACAGGTATTGCTTGATGCGCGTCACATTGGTGTCGGCGCGCGACGTTTCATGCACGAGACGGCCGCCTTCGATCACGAACAAGCGGTCGGCAACGTCCATCGCGAAGCTCAACACCTGCTCGGAAACGATGATCGTGATTTCGCGCAGCTTGCGGATTTCGTTGAGCGCTTTGGCGATGTCCTTGATGATCGAGGGCTGGATGCCTTCGGTCGGCTCGTCGAGCAACAGCACTTTCGGCTCGGTCACCAGCGCGCGTGCAATCGCGAGCTGCTGTTGCTGCCCGCCCGACAGATTGCCGCCCTTGCGACGGCGCATGTCCCAGAGCACCGGAAAAAGCGCAAAGATTTCTTCCGGAATGCGCCGCGTTTTGGAGTTCTCCATGCCGGTCTGGATGTTTTCCTCGACGCTCAGCGTGGGAAAAATCATGCGGCCCTGCGGCACGTACGCAATGCCTTTGGCCACGCGGCGGAAGCTCGCATCTTTAGAAACTTCGCTGCCGGCGACTTCGATGCTGCCGCTCTTGACCGGCAGAATGCCCATCAGACTTTTGAACAGCGTGGTTTTGCCCATGCCGTTGCGGCCCATGATGGCAACGGTTTCGTTCTTGTTGCCTTCGAACGAAATGCCATGCAGCGCCTCGCTCTGACCATAGGCAACGAACAGGTCGGTGACTTTCAGCATGTGGTTGCACTCCGAGTTGACGTCCGCATTTCAATGACCCAGATAAACATCGATCACCCGGGGATCGGCCTGCACCTGCTCCATAGGCCCTTCAGCGAGCATTTTTCCCTGGTGCATGACGTTGACCTTGTGCGCGATGCGCTTGACGAAATCCATGTCGTGCTCGATCACGATCACCGCGCGGTTAATCGAAATCCGCTTTAAAAGATCAGCGGTAAGATCGCGCTCGCGAGCGCTCATCCCGGCGATCGGCTCGTCGAGCAGCAAAAGTTCCGGCGACTGCATCAGCAGCATCCCGATCTCGAGCCACTGTTTCTGACCGTGGCTCAGCAAGCCGGCTTCGAGATCGAGGCGGTCGGCGAGAAAAATATCGTCGGCGACGACCTGGACCCGCGCCTTGACCTCATCGTCGCATTTGAACGCGAGCGCTCCCATCACCGAACGCCCCTTTGGAAACGAGACCTCGAGGTTCTGGAACACCGTCAGGTTCTCGTAAATCGACGGCGTCTGAAATTTGCGGCCGATGCCAAGACGCACGCGCTTGTATTCGGCCATCCGGCTCAGTTCGGTGTTTTTAAACTTGATGCTGCCGGTCTCGGCTTTGGTTTTGCCGCAAATAAGATCAAGCAAAGTGGTTTTGCCGGCGCCGTTCGGTCCGATGATCACGCGCAGCTCGTTGCGGTCGACGTAAAGGTTCAGCGAATCGATTGCCTTGAAGCCGTCGAACGATACGGTGAGATCTTCGATTGCAAGCGCGAAGTCGGTATTGCTCATCAGGTGCTCCCGTGAATTGCGCCATGTCCGCCGACTGTGTGAAGGCTGCCGGACGATTTGGAACCGGCCGCCTCGACAGGCGCGGGCTTTATGGCGACCGGCGCTTCAGCAACCGATGCGGCGGCGGGCGCCAGGCCACCGGTGGTACGCGCGCGGTGGAGGCGCCGCCGCTGCCACCAGGGCACGATGTGGCTCTCCCACAATCCGGCGAGGCCCATTGGAAATGCCATCGTCACACCGATGAACAGCGCCGCCATGAGAAACAGCCAGAGGTCGGGAAAACTTTCGGAGAAAAATGTCTTGCCGGCATTGACCAGCAGCGTGCCGTAGACAGCGCCGACGAGACTCATGCGGCCGCCCACCGCCGCGAAAATCACCATTTCGACTGACGGCACGATGCCGACGAAACTCGGCGACATGAAGCCGACCTGCAGTGAGAACAGGGCACCGCCGATGCCGGACAAGGCGGCGGCGAGACAGAAAGTGAAAATCCGGAAGTTAGCGACGTCGTAGCCGGAAAAGCGGACGCGATCTTCTTTGTCGCGCATCGCCAGCAGCAGCGTGCCGGCCTTGCCCGTCTGAATCCAGCGGCACACCAGAATGCTGCCGACGAGCAGCGCGACGCATATGTAATACAAGATATATTTGGCTTGGTCGGTGCGCGTGTCCCAGCCGAGCACGGTCTTCAAGTCCGTCATGCCGTTGACGCCGCCCGTATAGCCCTGCTGCCCGATGATGAGGACGGTGACGATCAGCGCGACCGCCTGCGTGATGATCGCGAAATAAACACCGCCCACGCGTCGCTTGAACATGGCGAAGCTCACGATCCACGCGAGCAGCGTCGGTACCAGGACAACCGCAATCAGTGTCAATGGCAGCGATTTGAACGGCACCCAGAACGCCGGCAGCGCGGTCAACTGGTTCCAGTCCATGAAGTCGGGAATGCCCGGCGTCGATTGAATCGCGGTCGTCACCGCGTCGGATGCTTCAAGCTTCAGAAACATTGCCATTGCATAGCCGCCGAGGCCGAAGAAGACGCCCTGCCCCAGGCTCAACACGCCGCCATAACCCCACACCATCACGAGGCCGACCGCGACAAATGCATAAGTCAGGTACTTGCCGACTAGGTTGAGCCGGAAAATATCGAGCGTGAGTGGCAGCACCACCGCCAGCAACAGCGTCAGCACAAGCAGGCTGGCGAGCTGATAGCGCCGGATCAGGGCTTGGATCGATTGCATCATCGGGACGGACTCCGGAGAAAAGTTTCGAAATGGAATCGGGCTCGGCTCATCGGTTCAGCGCCTTACCTTGCTGGCGAACAGACCTTGCGGACGGATCATCAGGATCAGGACGATCAGTGACAAAGTAAGAACCTTGGCCATTGAGCCATGCAGGAAAAATTCGGTAATCGACTGTGTCTGCGCGATGCCGAATGCGGAGACCACCGTGCCAAGCAGACTCGCCGCACCGCCGAACGTCACCACGAGAAACGAATCGACGATGTAGAGTTGGCCCGAGGTCGGCCCGGTCGAGCCGATCGTCGTGAATGCCGCGCCTGCCATGCCGGCGATGCCGCAGCCGATGGCGAACGTCAGGCGGTCGGTCTTGGTGGTATCGATACCGATGGCGTTGGCCATCACGCGATTGCTGACCGTGGCGCGCACACGCAGGCCCCAGCGGCTGCGATTGAGTGCTAGCAATACACCGCCGGTAACGACAGCGGTAAGCGCAAGCACGAACAGTCCGTTGATCGGAATATCGAGCCCCGGAGACGGCGCCCATGATCCGAGCAGCCAGTCAGGCAAGGTCGGGCTGACTTCCTTGGGCCCGATGAAAGTCCGGAAACACTGCTGCATCGCGAGGCTGATGCCCCAGGTCGCGAGCAAAGTATCCAGCGGCCGCTTGTAGAGATGACGGATGAGGCCCCATTCGACCAGCCAGCCACCGACGAATGCGAACCCGAATGCGAGTACGATCGCGAATGGAAAATAGATCGGCACGAGAGCCGGCGCGTAATGGCTCGTCAGGTGCGAGCCGAGATAAATGGTATAGGCGCCGATAGTCATGAACTCGCCGTGCGCCATGTTGATGACGCCCATCTGGCCAAAAATGATCGCGAGGCCGAGTCCCATCAGCAACAGCACCGCGAACAGGCTTAGTCCGGCGAAGCCCTGCATCAAACCGATGTTCAGCATTTCAGAAAATTGCATGCGCGCTCCCTGGGGTTGACAGTGCGGCCGGGTCACGGCCGCACTTTTTTTAGCTCGACTGCTTATTGATAACCCTTGGGGAATGGATCCGGCTTGATGAGCTCAGGCGACTCGGCGACGACCTTGAAGGTGGCGTCCGGCATGCCCATCGCAATGCGCGATTTGCTCCACAGATGGTGGTTCGCATCGAGCTTCACGTAACCTTCGGGCGCTTGCTTAAGTTCGATTCCCGGCGAAGCGGCGACGACTTTGTCGACATCGAAGCTGCCGGCGCGCTCGACTGCGGCTTTCCACAGCCACGGACCGAGGTAGCCGGCCTGCGTCACATCGCCGATCACCGAGTCCTTGCCGTATTTGGCCTTGAACGCAGCGACAAACTTCTTGTTGTTCTCGTTATCGAGCGACTGAAAGTACTTCATCGACGAATAGAAGCCGGCGAAGTTTTCACCGCCAACGCCGGTCATCTCATCTTCGGTGACGGACAACGTAACCAGCAACTGCTTGTCGCCCGTGATACCGGCGGCCTTCAGCGCTTTGTAGAACGCAACGTTGGATCCGCCAACCACCGCGGCGAAAATGCACTCGGGCTTTTGCAGCTTGATCTTGTTCATCAGCGAACCGAAGTTCGTGCTGCCGAGCGGATAATATTCTTCACCGACGACTTTGCCCTTCTGGAAGTTCTCGATGTGCTTGCGCGCGATTTTCATCGACGTGCGCGGCCAGATGTAGTCCGAGCCGATCAAGAAGAAAGTGCCGGCTTTTTTCTCCTTCTTGGCCCATTCGAGGCTGTACAGAATCTGCTGGGTCGCTTCCTGCCCCGTATAAAACACGTTCTTGGACTGCTCGAGTCCTTCATAGAACGTCGGGTAGTAGAGCAATCCGTTTTCTTTTTCGAACACGGGCAACACGGCCTTGCGCGAGGCTGAAGTCCAGCAGCCGAAGACTGCCGCGCAGTGGTCGTTGATGAGCAGCTTTTTGGACTTCTCGGCAAACGTCGGCCAGTCCGACGCGCCGTCTTCTTTAATGACCTTGATCTTGCGGCCGAGGATGCCGCCCATCGCATTGATCTGGTCGATCGCGAGTTGTTCGGCCTGGATCGAGCCGGTTTCCGAAATCGCCATCGTGCCGGTCGCCGAATGCAACTGCCCGACCGTGACCTCGGTTTCAGTCATCGCCAGCTTCGTCGTGTTGACTTTGGCTGTCGGAAATTGCTGCGCCATCGCAAAACCCGGCAGCGAAAGTGCCGGCAGTGCGGCGATGCCCTGCAAAATCCTGCGGCGCATCTGTGACGGCGTTTCTGCGGACGGCGTGAACCGGGCCCCGCCCGGCCTCTTGCTGGAATCATCGTGCTTGGACATGGACACCCCTTTAAATTTGGAAAACGACTGTGAGCGCTGAAATCGCCGAATCCTGACTGCAATTGCCTTCGACGAGCCGACAGTAGCGGGATTGATGCAATGCACCAATACGCGAAAATACGTAGACGACGCCGTCTACATAGGAGAACTTATATTGCGGCGAACAAACTGGTGCGACTTTTGCTACAACGCAGCATAGCGGCCGTGCGGGTTTCACGACCGCGGGCTGGACGCAAAAGCATTCTTCTTATTAGTGCGTGACAGACGGTGCGCGCACCAGTACAAGGCGTGCCGAAACCGCACAACAATGCATGCATCGAAAGGATGACGTCGCGTCACATGATGGCCATCCAGAGAATCGTTCCCGTTCGCCGCGATTACAATCGCTGGGTAGCGAACCAGACGCTTGAGGATTACGCGTTGCGCTTCACTTCGACCAAGGCGCGCCGATGGTCGAATTTTCGCGTCGCCAACACGGCGCTCGGCGCGATTTCGTTTCTCGCACTTGAGGCAATCGGCGGCGCGATTACCCTCAATTACGGCTTCACGAACGCGATCTGGGCGATCGTCTCGGTGAGCATCCTGATATTCCTTACCGGGCTGCCGATCAGTTACTACGCAGCCAAGTACGGCGTCGACATGGATCTGCTGACGCGCGGCGCCGGCTTCGGGTACCTCGGCTCGACGATCACGTCACTGATTTATGCGTCGTTTACGTTCATTTTTTTCGCGATCGAAGCGGCAATCATGGCGCACGCGCTCAAATTATGTCTCGACGTGCCGCTGCCTGTCGGCTATATCGTGAGCGCGCTCGCAGTCATCCCGCTGGTCACACACGGCATTACGCTGATCAGCCGCTTCCAGACGTGGACACAGCCGCTGTGGCTGGTCCTGCACGTTTTACCGTTCGCGTTCGTCGCGGCGCAATCCCCTGAATTGTTCTCGCAATGGAAGAGTTTCGCCGGCCAGCACGGCGAAGCGGACGGCAGTTTTAACATCCTGCAGTACGGCGCCGCCGCGACCGTCGCAATGTCGCTCGTCGTGCAAATCGGCGAGCAGGTCGATTTTCTGCGCTTTCTGCCGCGACCGACCGCAAAGACGCGCGCGCGCTGGTGGATTGCCCTTGTCTCGGCCGGGCCAGGCTGGATTATTCCGGGCGCGCTCAAACTGCTCGCCGGTTCTTTTCTTGCGTTTCTGGCCATTCAGCACGAAGTGCCCGCCGGTCAGGCCGGCGAACCGACGCAGATGTACCTGACCGCGTTTAATTACGTATTTTCGTCGCCCGACATCGCGCTGATTGCGACCGGACTCTTCGTTATCGTGTCGCAGTTGAAAATCAATGTGACCAACGCCTACGCGGGTTCGATTGCGTGGTCGAACTTCTTTTCGCGCATGACGCAAAGCCATCCGGGACGCGTCGTGTGGGTCGTGTTCAACGTCGTCATCGCTTTATTGCTGACCGAACTCGGCATTTTCAGAGCGCTCGAGACCATTCTCGGCATTTACGCGAACGTGGCAATTGCGTGGGTCGGTGCGCTCGTCGCGGATCTCGTCGTCAACAAGCGCTTAGGGCTCAGTCCGCCGTCGATCGAATTCAAGCGCGCGCATCTTTACGACATCAATCCGGTCGGCATCGGCGCGATGGCGATTGCGACGGCGGTTTCAATGGCGGCCTATGGCGGCCTGCTCGGCGACGTCTGCAAAGCGCTGTCCGCATTCCTTGCGTTCGGTATTGCGTTCGCCGCCGCGCCGCTCATCGCCAAAATCACCGGCGGCAAATATTATCTCGCGCGCAAGCCCAAGAGCGACTGGGACTCGGCGGTGGTGCGCTGCTGCGTATGCGAGCACAGCTTCGAGTCTGAGGACGTCGCGTACTGCCCCGCCTATGCCGGAACGATCTGTTCGCTGTGCTGCTCGCTCGATGCACGATGCAATGATTCATGCAAGCAAAACGCGCAGTTGCACGACCAGGTGATCGGTTTCCTGGGACTGCTGCTGCCATCCAACGTCATCGCTGCGCTCGATTCGCGCATCGGCCAATACATGACGCGCTTCGTGCTCGCCACGGGACTCATAGCCACCGTCATCGGTCTCGTTTATTTTCAGGAGACGCTCGACGGCGACGTGCTTTACGCGCAGCTCAGGATGCCATTGCTCAAAGTGTTCCTGTGCCTCACCTTGATTGCCGGCGTTACGTCGTGGCTGTTTGTGCTCGCGCAGGAAAGCCGGCATCGCGCGCGCGAGGAATCGCTGCGGCACAACCAGTTGCTGCGCCAGGAGGTCGAAGCGCACCAGCAGACCGACGCCGCGCTCAAGCGCGCCAAGGAGGTCGCCGAAGCGGCGAATCTGGCCAAAGGCCGCTACCTGCTTGGCATCAGCCATGAGCTGCGCACGCCGTTGAACGCAATTCTCGGTTACGCGCACCTGCTTGATGAAGGCGAATCGCAGGAGCTGCCGCGCCGGCGCGCGTTGAAAGTCATCAAGCGCAGCGGCGAACATCTTTCCGTGCTGATCGACGGCCTGCTCGATATGGCAAAAATCGAAGCCGGCAAAATCGTGCTCCGGCGCGATCCTTTGCCGTTTCCCGAATTCATCGATCAGCTCGTGCAGATGTTCGAGCTGCTCGCCGAAAGCAAGGGGCTGGCGCTCAAGCTCGAAATCGCCGATCCGCTGCCCGCCGTCGTGCTCACCGATGAGAAGCGGCTGCGCCAGATCCTGATCAACCTGCTTTCGAATGCCATCAAATACACCGAAAAAGGCACCGTGACGCTGCGCGTTGCGTACCGGCGCCAACTCGTCGAATTCGAAGTCCGGGACACGGGCGCCGGTATTGCCGCAGCGGAACTCAAGCGCGTATTCGAGCCATTCGAGCGCGGCGCCGCAGCGACCGGTGTTGCCGGCACCGGGCTCGGCCTCACCATCAGCGATCTGCTCGCGCAGATCATGGGCGGCGATATTTCCGCCACCAGCGTGCCCGGGGAAGGCAGTGTCTTCCGCGTGCGCATGCTGCTCACCGCCGACAGAAGCAAGGCAATCGCGCCGCGCATCGAGGCGCGCGTCACCGGCTATCTCGGCCCGCGCAGAAAAATTCTGGTCGTCGACGACGATGCCGATCACCGCATGCTGATGCGGGACACGCTCGGGCCGCTCGGCTTCAGTTTATTTTCCGCGAGCGACGGCGCGCAGTGCATGCAGCTTCTGCCGCAGTGCTCGCCGGACGTGCTACTGCTGGATGTATCGATGCCCGGCTACGACGGCTGGGAAGTCGTCAGGCGGATCCGCGCGCTTGGCTTCATGAAACTGCCGATCGTCATGGTGTCGGCCAACGCGTTCGAAAGCCAGCATCTGCGCGACGAAACGTCCGAGAACTGCGAATTCCTGGTCAAGCCCGTGGTGATTCCGCGCCTGCTGAATCTGTTGCAAAAGCATCTCGCCCTCGACTGGACCAGCGCCAAAGACGAGACGGCGTTGAGCCGTGACGAAAAACTGAACGCGCACCGGGCACGGCTCGACGATGCGCATATCGAGGAGCTCATCGCGCTCGGCAACATCGGTTACGTGCGCGGCATTGAAGCGAAGCTTGCGTCTCTGCTGACCAGCACGCCGCAATGCCGCGACCTGCTGAACGAGCTCGACGCTTACGTCAAAACTTTCCAGTTAAAACGTTATCTTTCGACGCTTGAAGGATTGCATCGCGGTGCGCGACAGCATTCTTAAGCGCGCGGTCGTGCTCGTCGTCGACGATCATCCCGATACGCTCCACCTGTTGATCGACGCATTGGAATCGGCCGGCGTAACGGTGCTGGTCGCAACCGATGGCAGGCAGGCGCTCGAGCAAATCGGCCGCCTGATGCCCGATCTGATTCTGCTGGATGCGGTCATGCCCGGCATGGACGGATTCGAAACCTGCCGCGCACTGAAGGCCGGCGCGGCCGCCGACGTGCCGGTAATTTTCATGACCGGGCTCGAAGAAACCGAGCACATCGTGCGTGGCCTCGAAGCCGGCGGCACGGATTATCTGACCAAACCGATTGCACCGAGTGAACTGCTGGCACGCATGCGCGTCCATCTCGCCACCGCCCGCGAAGCGCATGGCGTGAGGACTGCGCTCGATGTCAGCGGCCGCACGATGCTTGCGACTGACGCGCACGGAAATATCCGCTGGGCGACGCCACAGGCGGAGCAGATCCTCGCCAAGCTCGCCGGCGACGGCGCACCACTCGCCGACCGTTCGGCGGTCAGTTCCGACGCAATCCGGACGCCGCCGATCGAACTTCCGCCCGCTGTGCGCACGTGGGTCTCAAGCAATGCATCAAGCTCAAAACCAATGCCGAACGAAAGTATCGTCGTCACCAGCCCCGAACTGAAGATCCGCTTTCGTCTGTTAAGCCGGGTCGCCGACGATGAAATCCTGCTATTTCTTCAGCAAGCCGAACCGGTGCAAGTCGAACGCACGGCCATCCGGAAACTGCAAAACCGATTCAGCCTGACCGCTCGCGAAGCGGAGGTGCTTTACTGGCTTTCGTTCGGAAAATCGAATCGCGATATCGCCACGATACTCGGCATCAGCCTGCGCACCGCCGACAAGCATCTCGAGCATGTCTACACCAAGTTGGGTGTGGAGTCGCGTTCCGGCGCGGCTGCAGCGTCAGTCCGAGCGTTCGAGGAGTAAAGCGACCCGCATCACAGTCAGCTCGGTACGCCGTTAGCCGCGACGATAGCGTAGAGGCCGCTACGCTGCATCGATAAACAAGCGCTGCTTGAGTCTCTTAAGGCTGTCGCGCAATTGCGCCGCGCGCTCGAACTCGAGATTGCGCGCCGCATCCAGCATGTCTTTCTCGACGCGCTTGATCTCACGCGTCAATTCCTTTTCGCTCATCGCCTGATACGCGGCTTCGCTTTGCGCGGCCTTGCGCTGCGACTGCGCTTCGGTCGCATCGTATACGCCGTCGATCATGTCGCGGACCGACTTCACGATGCCTTGCGGCGTGATGCCCATCTTCAAATTGTGCGCGACCTGCTTGGTGCGGCGGCGATCCGTCTCGTCGATCGCGCGCGTCATCGAATTTGTCACGCGGTCGGCATACAGAATCGCCCTGCCGTTGATGTGGCGCGCCGCGCGGCCGATTGTCTGAATCAGCGAGCGTTCCGAACGCAGGAAACCCTCCTTGTCCGCATCGAGGATCGCCACCAGCGAGACTTCGGGCATGTCGAGGCCTTCGCGCAGCAGGTTGATGCCGACGAGCACATCGAATTCTCCGAGCCGTAAATCGCGGATGATTTCCACGCGCTCGACCGTGTCGATGTCGGAATGCAGGTAACGCACTTTGACACCGTGCTCGCTAAGGTAATCGGTCAGGTCTTCGGCCATGCGTTTGGTCAGTGTGGTAACCAGCACGCGCTCGTTGACCTTCACGCGCTCGTTAATTTCAGACAGCAGATCGTCTACCTGGGTCGCCGCCGGCCGCACTTCGATCTGCGGATCGACCAGGCCCGTGGGCCGTACGACCTGCTCGACAACCTGCGCCTGATGCGTCTTCTCGTATTCCGAAGGCGTCGCCGAAACGAATACGGTGCGCTTCATCAGCTTTTCGAATTCATCGAAGCGCAGCGGCCGATTGTCGAGCGCCGACGGCAGGCGAAACCCGTAAGTGACCAGATTTTCCTTGCGCGCGCGGTCGCCCTTATACATGCCGCCGACTTGCGGGATCGTCACGTGGCTCTCGTCGATGAACATCAGCGAATCAGGCGGCAGGTAGTCGAGCAGTGTCGGCGGCGGCTCACCGGCTTTGCGGCCCGACAAATGGCGCGAATAATTTTCGATACCTTTGCAGAACCCCATCTCGTTCATCATTTCCAGGTCGAAGCGGGTGCGCTGCTCGATGCGCTGGCACTCGACGAGCCGGTTTTCCTGCTGGAAAAACTCGATCCGATCGCGCAGCTCTTCCTTGATCGCCTCAATCGCGCGCAGCGTCGTCGCGCGCGGCGTTACGTAATGGCTCGACGGATAAACCGTAAACCGAGAAACGCGCTGCAGGATGTGGCCGGTCAGCGGATCGAACACCGAAAGATTTTCAACTTCATCGTCGAACATGCTGACGCGAATCGCGGTTTCCGAGTTTTCCGCCGGAAAGATATCGATCACGTCGCCGCGCACGCGAAACGTGCCGCGCTTGAATTCCACGTCGTTGCGGTCGTACTGCATTTCGGTCAAGCGCTTGATTGCCTCTCGCTGCGAAATTTTTTCCTTTTCGCGCAGGTGCAGAATCATGCTGTGATAGTCGGACGGATCGCCGATACCGTAGATTGCCGACACCGTGCCGACGATAATCGTGTCGCGCCGCTCGAGCAGCGCCTTGGTCGCCGACAAGCGCATCTGCTCGATATGCTCATTGATGCTCGAATCTTTTTCGATGAACAGATCGCGCGACGGCACGTACGCTTCGGGCTGGTAATAGTCGTAATACGAGACGAAGTATTCCACCGCGTTCTCGGGAAAGAATTCGCGCATCTCGGAATAAAGTTGCGCCGCCAGCGTCTTGTTCGGCGCCATGATGATGGCCGGGCAGCCGAGCCGCGCGATTACGTTCTCAACCGTATAGGTCTTGCCCGAGCCGGTGACGCCCAGCAGCGTCTGAAACGAAAGCCCGTCCTGAATGCCTTCGGTCAATAGTCTGATCGCTTCCGGCTGGTCGCCGGCGGGCTCGAACGTCTGATGCAGCTTGTACAGGCTGTCGGGAAATGTGATCACGCGCGGCGGTGCGGCCACCGGCGCAGTTTTCAATGCAGTTTGAGGCATGGGGCTCGTCTGATTAGAACTGAACCGTATATTGTCCCACGATGCTCCGATTGCAAGCCAATTTGGTGGCCGGTGTAGCGGTTTGACCGACAAAAAGCCGTTTAGCAGGTAAACTAGCACCTTGTGACCGCGTTTTTACGCGAATTTTTCTAACTTTGACGATTTCAACCATGACCGCACCTCTGCTTGCCGCCGTAGAAATGGCGCCCCGTGACCCGATTCTTGGCGTAACCGAAGCTTTTGTCGCCGACAAGAATCCGAACAAGGTCAACCTCGGCGTCGGCGTCTACTGCGACGACAATGGCAAGGTACCGATTCTCGACTGCGTGCGTCGGGCCGAGGAAACAATTGCGGCGATTGCCGCACCGCATAGTTATCTGCCTATCGATGGATTGCCAACGTACGATAAGGCGGTTCAAGCGGAATTATTCGGGGCCGACAGTGAGACCATTCGCGCAGGCCGCGCGGTTACCGTGCAGGCGCTTGGTGGCACGGGTGGCCTGAAACTGGGCGCCGACCTGCTGCGCAGGATCGATCCCAAAGCGCAAGTCTGGATCAGCGATCCGAGTTGGGAGAATCACCGCGCGCTGTTCGAATACGCAGGTTTTACCGTCAACACTTATCCGTATTACGACGAAGCCACGCACGGCGTGAATTTCGAAGCCATGATGGCGGCGCTGCAAAAGCTGCCTTCGGGATCGATCGTCGTGCTGCATGCATGCTGCCACAATCCGACCGGCGCCGATCTGACGCCTGCGCAATGGGAGCGCGTCATCGAAGTAGTCAACGCACGCACCCTCGTGCCCTTCCTCGACATCGCTTATCAGGGCTTTGCCGAAGGCCTCGATGCCGACGCCGCTGCGGTGCGCCGTTTCGCGCAAGCTTGCCCGATCACGGTCGTCTCGAGTTCGTTTTCCAAATCGCTGTCGCTGTACGGCGAACGCGTTGGCGCGCTTAGCATAGCCACCGGCAGTGCCGACGAATCGGCGCGAGTGCTGAGCCAGGTGAAGCGCGTGATTCGCACAAATTATTCGAATCCACCGCTGTTTGGCGGACAGACTGTAGCGACGGTGCTAACCACGCCCGAGCTGCGCAAACTGTGGGACGTCGAGCTCGGCCAAATGCGCGACCGCATCAAAATCATGCGCCGGCAGTTCGTCGAAAAAATTCGCGCCCTCCGCGCCGACTTCGATTTCAGCTTCATCTTGGATCAGCGCGGGATGTTTTCATACTCTGGCCTTACCCGCGAACAAGTGCTGCGCCTGCGGTCGGAGTATTCGATCTACGCGATCGAGAGCGGCCGTATCTGCGTCGCCGCGCTCAACTCGAAAAACATCGATTACGTGACCAAAGCCATCGCCAAGGTCTTGATCTAGGCGAAAGCTTGCCGCTGTCCCGCGCTCCGGTATAATTGCGCCCTTTCCCAATTCCCCGATAGCTCAGTTGGTAGAGCAACGGACTGTTAATCCGTGTGTCCCTGGTTCGAGCCCAGGTCGGGGAGCCAAAGACTTCAACTAGTTACGTACCAGCAGACTTGTTGAATAGTTCGTGGGGAGACTAGACCGGCGGAGCACTTTTACTACTGACGCCTTGTTATCGATGCGCATAACCGTTTCGTTAAAGATACGGCGTCTTTCCAGGCGTACGATGAAACGCCCTAGCGCTTGAAGCCCGCGGCGAACGACACCGCCGGCGCAGGTGAGAATACATTTCCCGCAACAGCGAATCCCGCACCTTGCGGGCCAACAAAAATCCCAGTCGCATTGGCAACCGCCGGAGCGCTCGCTGAACAAATGCCGCCCGTGCAAGTGCCCGTGATTTGCATGGTGCCCGTAATAGCCGGGGAATTTGAAAAAATGCAGCCGCTTACACAACTGCCGAGACTGTAATTCACGCCCCCTACGGCGAGAGATAACGGGGTTGCGACTGAAAGTGTGCCGCTAGTCGCGCCGAATGAAACATTAAACGCGCCGCCCGACAAGACGCCCACCGTTCCGCTTGTATTGACCGGATTCGGACCGCCGGCGAACGTATACAAGAAAGTCCCGCTCGTTGGAACGACTGTGTTGCCATCGCCGAGAACGTAGGGCACACCAGTAGGCGGACTGGTCGCCCCCGTGTTCGGCGACGGATAAACAGTGGTTGCGCCGGTCCACCGCCCCCAGTTAAGCGCGCCGCCGTCTACGAGCGCAGCGCTGCCGGTTTCAACGACCGTTCCCGAGCCGAGGTTGCCGCTCAGCGCTGAGCCGGCGGGGCCGTTGCCGAAAGCGATCAAATTGCTTCCTGAAAATGCGGCTTGCGACCCTACGCCTGTATTGTTCGCGAAGGAAGGCGTGACGCTGGCAAAGGCGAGTTGCCCCGTTTGGCCGGAAAACCCGGGCGGTCCGGGGGTGAAACCGCTGTTTAAGAAAGCGTTCAGGAAAACGACTGAACCGCCGAGTGAGGGCCCAAATCCGCCACCGACGACAGCGAATTCAATTTTTTGGGCGCCACCGGTGGTACCGACTCCAAATCCGCCGGACACCACAGGGTTTGCGCATCCGCTGCCTGTGCATGAACCAGTAAGATTTCCGCCAAACTCGCCGGTATGCGCCCCATTCGTGGGACTTCCCGTGCCGCCGACATTAAACGTAGCCGGGCCGAAGGTTCCGATGCTCGGGAAATTAATGTCGGCGTTAAACGTTGCAGACTGCGCGGTGAAATCGAGTGTGAGCGAACTGCTCGTTATGTTGCCGACATTGCCGCTGAAGTCGACGGGGCGAGGCCCTCCCGCGAACGCATAGGTCGCAACACCTCCCGGTGGCCGCAGCGAGGAGCCGCTGCCGTTTTGCGCAAGCCCGGAAACGGAGAGAAACAACAGCGGTTCATTGGTGAGCGTAGTGCCAGAACCGGTAATAACCGTCGTTGGGCCAGTCCACCGACCCCATGCCACGACCTGAGCTGAAGACAACGTAACGCCGCCGCCGTCAGTAATAGCTCCGCCTCCCAATGAGCCTGACGGGAAGCCCCCACCGCTACCATAGGAAAGTAACTGGTTTAAGCCGTTAAATTTCGCGGGCTCTTGATCGTCAAATACGGCGTTTTCATTGCCACTAAATAATGGATAGATCGCCACCCAGCCATTGGCAACCGGCAAGATCGAGGAGGTACCCTGTGGGCCGAGGTTTTGCGTAATCACAAATGGCAGCGAGGGTATCGCGAGCGGTGTCGCGTTCGGCCGACTGTCAGCCTGCATGCCACCGGACGTCGTCTGCTCGCCCCCTAAGCCGCTAGCGCCGGCATCCGCCTGCTTGCCTTCCTTACGCTTTTGGCCTTCCAGACGGTCAGATAAAAACACCGGCGGCCCGATAAGTTTTTGGACGGGGCTGTCGATGTGCTGGGCGAAAAAAGTTTCTCCCGCTCCGAATTGAAATTCGCCCCGGTTAGTCGTCGCTGCGACGATGCCGTCGGTGACGCTACCATACAATCCATCCTTGGCTTTGCTGCCATCCGCATTTGCGCAACTCCCAGCTTCGCACGTCATCAGAACGTAATGGGTGCCGCGTATGCCAATCGTGGCGACGGTCGTTTGAACCTGATAACTGTCGCGCTTGTTGCGGCCAATAAGCCCGGTCACAGTTCTCAACCCGCCTTTGAGTATTCGGTAAAGCGCTTTCTCCAAACCGTCCGCGCGGCCGGCGAAGTGGTACTGTTCAATCGCCAGTTCGCTGTTCTCGCGTAGCGACATGATGCTGCCGTCGGTAAAGCGCACCTGCATATTGCTTGCCGCACCGGTTCTCAACGTGTCTCTGTCTTCGATCGCAGTGCCCTGTGCGAGCGGCAGCGGTGCGCCGGCGCGCACTGCAATCGCTTCACCGGCCGCCAGCAAGACCCGGCCTACAATTTCAGCGTGAACAAAGGTCCAGGAAAATACCAGGACCAACGAGAACGAAATAGAACCAAGTGATTTCATATGGCGCCTCATTTGAAGTCGTAACGCACTTTAAGCGTAGCCATGTCGCGACGGTAAGCGTACAAATCAAGATTGGAATTATTCTTAGAACTGAGAAGTTCGAGCCGTACGCTCAAATCGCGAGTATAGGAATAGCTGACGGTGCCATCCGCCGCATAATAATCATCCTTGCGGACAGTTAATAACAATGCGTCGGGGCCTTGGTAGCGGCTGTGCTGGTATGTGCCCCCGACTGATATCGCCCATTTCGGGAAGGGCGTTACCGAAAATCCAAGGCGCCCGCCATAAAGATCACGGCCGAGATCGGAGCGATTGCGAATGTCGTGCTCTTCGCCGCCATTGATGTTGGCCGTCAATAACGGCTGCCAGTTGCCAATGAAAGTTTTGCGATAGCCGAGACCCGCCGTATAGAAGTCGGCATCGCGGGGCTGATTGTTTGCCGTATAGCGCAACTGCGCGTATTGAATGAACGGACTGATGGTCTGGAGCTCGTCGAGCTGGCGATGCCATTCGGCCGAAATACTGGCGACATTGCGAAAGCGCGTGTCATCGACGGCGACCTCGCTGTGAGATAAGGTTGCACGGTATAAATTTTTATTTTGAAGATAGGTAAGCCCTGCGCCTACCGCGACGTTGTTCTGATCAAATTGCTGGTTGGCATTGTTGTATTTGCCGTCGACCTGTCCGCTCGCGAACACGGCGACTCCGGGGGCTATTGGCTTGGAAACCTGGCCACCGGCAGCCAGCCAGTTAAAACTCGATCCGGCTTTTACGCCGGACTGATTTACCACCACGCTGCCAAATATGGGCAGGGTAATGTTCGAATTGCTTACGCCGCCACTGACGTTACTGTCATAACCATAGCCGGCTTCCAGATAGAAGCCCGCTGTGGTCGTATAACGTGATTCTCGCGAACGGATCGCATCCAGAAAACGATCGATGTTGGTCTGCACGCTCACAGGCGGCTTGGATTTAGTGACGCGTTCAAATTCTTCCCGCGCGCGCGCATCTTCCCCCAGCACAAAATAACCGCGGGCGAGTTCCACCCGCGCGATTACATTGTCCGGATAGTTGATGACGTAACGTTCGAGTGCCAGTACGCCTTCGCCGGCATGGCCGCTGTCAATGGCGGCAACGCCAAAGTAAAAGTCGAAGGGCGGCTGCCCGAGTAACTCTGGTGTCTGAACGCCGAGGTTGTACGCCTCTACCGCACTGCCGCGATCGATGAGCGCCTTAAGATCGTCAGCCGGCCCGGCATAAACCGGCATTGCAAAACACGTCAACGACAGTAAGAAGCTTATCGCAATGTTGAGTTTTAACTTCAAGCGCTACTCCCTGAACAACGCGGCTAGCAGTTTATCTCTGGACTACGAAGTACTCTGACGGAAGAATCGTTCGGTTAATCGATTTTATTTTGTTGCTGCGCACTCCGCCGAATCGGCCTAATTCGCCGATTTAGTCGAAGGCGTGCATACGCTGTTCCCTTGTCTTAGGTGGCGCTGTCTAAGCGCCCAACCGGTATAACACTGAAATCAGGCCGAGGTATGGACTTTTTTAGGGGTAGCCTTTCGCAGCGACACAAAGAGAAACGAGCCGCTGCCTCCGTTCGAGGAGTGATAAGCTTTGATAGCGCATACGCGAGTCCCTCGTATTTCCCGGCATTTGCCCGAAGCGGAGCCTCGACGATCGAGACGTTACGAGTTATTTTCATTTCGCTAATCCCCCACTGCTGCATGGATGCTGTTGGTCGTCCGCCAGATCTTATTATCTATCGCTCTGGCCGGAGCACCGTTCGACTCGGCGTTTACTATTTCTGTCGCGCTTTGCGCGCGGCGTATTTCGAATCGCGCGCGGCCTTCTGGTCCTTGGCAAGAACGGCAGCGGCCGCCTCATTCGTTACACGATCTGCGTCTTTGCGCGCGTTTTCTTTGTCCACAGCCTGTGCTTGCGCGGCTTCGTCAGCAGCCCGTTGCGCGTGCTTCAGTTGGGCGGCGATGCGCTTAACCTTTTTTCGTTCAGCCGTGCGAATCTCGCGCGCTTCCGAAATTTTTACCCGCTCAGCGTGCCGCTCGGCCGACTGTGCTTCGCCAGCCAACGGGATAGCGCGTATTTTTGCCAGTTGCGCTTGCTTGGCTTTGGCCGCCGTCAGCAACCGTTCCGCGAAACTTTGTTCTTTACTCGACATGTCCGCATTCTTTCATTCAGTGAAATTGTATACGTTACTCAACCGTGGCACGCCATACCGGCGTTTATACCGATAGTACGCTAGGCAGCGGCCCGATGTTCTTAGTAATGCCTCCCGATTGTCGAGGCAGCCTATTTCGTCGCCAAGCTTTTCGCTTCGGCCCAGTCACCGCCTAACGCTTTGACAAGGAACACCGAGGTCAGCAGTCGTTGGCCGAGCAGTTGCGCGGCCTGGCGCTCGTTGGTGAGCAGCGCCTGCTGTGCGGTAATCACGTCGAGATAAGTCGCCACCCCGCCCTCGTAGCGGGTGTTCGCCAGATCAAGCACACGGGACGCGCTGGCGATTGCCTGCTGCGCTTGTACGGACGCGCGCTCGAGCGTCGTAACGCCGGTGATACCGTCTTCGACTTCCTGCATTGCGACCAGCACTACTCGCCGGTAATTTGCCACTGTCACATCGTAGCCCGCGCGCGCGTTTTCGACGTTCGCGCGTATCCTGCCGCCG
>JAQGMI010000174.1 GCA_028292435.1 Betaproteobacteria bacterium | reverse complement strand
GGCTGGTGAACAGGGCGGTGTTTTTTTGCACGGCCTGCTCCATTTCCGGCGGCACGCTCGCGGGAGGCGACATGCCTCCGGCGCCTGCAAGGATGGATTTTTCATGTGCCGTCATTGCCTGCGCCGGATCGCTCGCGGCCAATAACGCGGCGCCTTGCCGCAAGCTCTTGCTGCTGACGATTGATACGGGTATCCACACGAACTTCGCCTTTCCGAGCAGCGGCTGTGACGCTTCCCAAAGGTGACCGCAATGCGGGCACTGTGGATCGAACAGCACATACACCGGGTTCGCGCTCATCATGGCGCCTACGGTGAAGCCCTTGCCTTGCGCTGCTACGGCTTCGTAAGGTTGCGCCGGCTTCGCCGTTGCTGACGAGCCAGGTGATGGCTGCCCGGGCGCATCCTGTTTGGAACATGCAACCAGCGCTAAACTTAAAACGGCGATGAGAAATGCAGAACTGGCGGTTTTCAAGCGGTTGCACCTTTGTCGTTAAGAATTCAATAGCGAATAAACCCTAGCGTTCTTCGACGTCCTCGAATTTGACGGTATGCCGCTTGCCGTCAAATTTGTAAGCGCGCTTCCTGCTGCGCGGATACTCCGAAATGTCGATCGCTTTACGGGTGCCGCCGAGCAGATACACCAGCGGTTCGTTGTATGGGTTTGAGATGGCGTGCGGCTCGGACGGGGCCGTGAATCCCATGAAGTCGCCCGGGCCGATCTTGTGCTTGCGGCCGCCGATCTCTGTGACTCCGCGGCCTTCGAGCACGAAGACAAATTCTTCGTCGCAGTAGTGCGTGTGATACTCGGTCGATTCGTCGCCGGGATTGATGCGCACGAGATGAACGCCCATATCGCGCAGGCCGACCGCATCGCCGAGCGCTTTGTAGTTTCTGATCGCGCGTTTGTTCAGCACGTGGACGCGCCTGGTCTCGGGCATTGATGCGATCGCCGTCGCACTGAGCAGCGGAGCTAGCTTGCGCTTTTTGGCCGCCATCAGGTGCTTTGTCAGTCCGCGCGCTCGAGATCGGCGATCATGGCAGCCATAAAGCGGCCCGCTTCACCGCCGGTTACCGCGCGATGATCGAACGTCACGGAAAGCGGCAATACACGATGCACAGCGGGCTGGTCATTGAAAACGACAACCTCTTTGCGCATGCGCCCGGCGCCGACGATCGCGACGGTTGGCGGCAAGACGATCGGTGACGCGTAGCGGCCCCCGATCGGGCCGAAGTTCGAAAGCGTGATGGTGTTCGCGCGCAGATCTTCTGGCGGCACTTTGCGCTCGCGCGTATCGCGGATCAGCTTTAACAATGCGGCACTGAGTTCGCCGGCCGGGCGCTGCTCGACGTTGCGCAGCACCGGCACGAGCAAGCCATCAGGCGTATCCACAGCGATGCCTATGTCGACGTTCTTGAGCAGACGGCGGCCAACCGCCTGGCTGTCGTACCATGCATTAAGCGACGGCTCTACCTTGCACGCGGCAACCAGTGCGCGGACCAGCCGCAGCATGACGTTCGTGCCGGTGGGCCATGCGTCGATGTCCGCATCATCCATCAGCGTCGCCGAGGCAACCTCGGCATGCGCGAGCGTCATGCTCTGCGCCATGACTTTGCGCACGCCGCGCAGCAATTCCTGGGGGCCAATCGCGGCGAGGATGCGCGCCGCGCGTTGCACGTCGTTGCTCGTGATGAGGCCATCCGCGCCGGTTGGGGTCACCATTGCAAGATCGACATTGAGCTTGCGCGCGAGCGCGCGCACTGCCGGTGTCGCTTTGATGCCATGCGCAAGTGCAGTGGCGGCGGCAGGCGCCTCGGCGATCACTTTCTGACCGACCTCCATCTTGCCGACGACGGTGCCGGTGTCCGCATCATCGCCGCCTTCGAAGGCGACCAGCGGCTGGCCCACCCGCGCGACGGCGCGTTCGTCGCCGTAAAGCCGGACAATCTTGCCGGCGTAGGGCGAGGGGATATCCACGATGGCCTTGGCCGTTTCGACGGATGCGAGCGGCTGGTCGACTGCGACGGTATCGCCGGGCTTCACATGCCAAGTGACGATTTCGGCTTCCTGCAGGCCTTCACCTAGATCGGGGAGTTTGAAGATTCTCATGATTTTGTTTGAATCGAAAAACTTGTAGCCGCAGATATACGCAGATCAACGCGGACGCGTCTGCTGGTGCTTTTGAATTTGTCTGCGTTCATCTGCGTGTATCCGCGGCTCAATGGTTTTGAAGGTTCTAGGCAAATTCGAGAACTTTGCGCACGGCTGCGTTGATCTGCGCTTTGCCGGGTAGATAGTACTGTTCGAGCCGCGACAGCGGCACGACGATATCGGGCGCCGTGACGCGTTGGACAGGCGCGAGCAGCGTAAGCAAGCCATGTTCAGCCAAGTTCGCGGCGATCTCCGAGGCAATACTGCAATGCCGCGGCGCTTCGGTAATGATCACGCAGCGCCCGGTCCTGGCAACGGACGCCAAGATAGTGTCGAAATCGATTGGCTTCAGCGTAGCGACGTCAATCACTTCCGCCGCAATGCCCTGATCGGAGAGTTCGTCCGCGACTTGCAAAGTTTCGTAAACCATCGCGCCCCAGCTAACGAGGGTTACGTCGGTGCCTTCGCGCAGCGTGTAGCACGCATCGAGCGCGAGGACTTCGCCGGTGTCGGCGACTTCCTCTTTGAACAAACGGTAAAGGCGGGTCGGCTCGAGGAACACGACGGGATCCGGATCGCGGATTGCCGCGAGCAACAGGCCGTAGGCACGCTTCGGCGACGACGGGTAGACCACGCGAATGCCCGGGATGTGCGCGAACATCGCATCGGGACTTTCGGAATGATGCTCGGGCGGATGAATGCCGGCGCCGCACGGCGTGCGCAGCACCATAGGGCAGGACAGGCGACCGCGGGTGCGATGGCGCAGGCGGCCGGCATGATTGAGTATCTGATCGATCACCGTATAAGAAAAGCCGGAAAACTGAATCTCGGCGACCGGCTTCAAGCCTTCCGCCGCCATGCCAATGCTCATGCCGGCAATCAAATTTTCGGCGAGCGGGGTGTCGATCACACGCTCCGCGCCGAACTTGTCGAGCAGCCCCAGCGTAGCTCGAAACACGCCGCCATCGCGGCCGACGTCCTGCCCGAGTACGACCACCTCTGCGTCGTCCGCCATCGCGCGATGGAGCGCGAGGTTGATGGCTTCAACGAGCGTGATCTGCGCCATCGCCTGCTTCCAGAATTGCCGCGCGCTGCGCTAGATAGGCAGCGGGCAGTGTTGCATATAAGTGATCGAACATCTGCTCGAGCGGCGGCGGCGGGGTGTCGATATACGCCTGCGCAGCGGCTTGAACCTCTTCGTTGCACCGCTTGAGTAGCGCTTCCTCGCGTGCTTTTTCCCACGCGCCTATCTCGCTCAGGTAGTTGCGCAAGCGCAGAATCGGCTCGCGCTTCCAGGCGTCGGCGACTTCTTCGGGCGGACGGTAGCGCGAGGCGTCGTCCGCGGTCGTGTGGTCTGCAAGCCGGTACGTGACGGCTTCGATCACGGTCGGCCCGCCGCCCGAATGGGCTTTGGCGAGAGCCTCGTTGACGGCATGATGAACCGCGATTACATCATTGCCGTCGATCTGCACCGCCGCGATGCCGGCGGCGATGGCTTTCTGCGCGAGCGTCTGCGCGGCGCTTTGCGTTTTGCGCGGGACGGAGATCGCCCATTGATTGTTGGTGATGAAAAATATGACGGGCAGTTGCCAGGTTCCGGCGGCGTTGAGGCTTTCGTAAAAATCGCCCTTGGACGTAGCGCCGTCGCCGATCATGCAGACCGCCGCGCGCTTTTGCTTGCGCAGTTTCATTGCGTACGCAACACCCGTCGCGTGCAGGCATTGCGAAGCAATCGTGATACAAACCGGAAAATCCCTGCGCGGCACGGCAAAATTGCTGCCGCGCTCGTCGCCGCCCCAATAGAGGAGCAATTCCTGAATAGTGACGCCGCGCATGATCTGCACGCCATTTTCCCGATAAGTGCACAGAAAGACGTCGTCCTTGCCCATCGCGGCGCCGATGCCGGCCTCGACGGCTTCCTTGCCGAGCATCGATGCATAAGTGCCGAGTTGGCCCGTGCGCTGTAGAGCGATCGCTTTGGCATCATACGTGCGCATAAGTACCATTGCCTGATAGAGCGCCGCGAGTTTTTCGCCATCTTCAGCAAAGGCGGGCAACGGCGCCACGACTTTGCCTTGCGGGTCGAGAAACTGCAGGTAGTCGATCTGAAAATTAGCGGCGATGGTCATGCGATATTTTCCGCGGTTATTTTAACCGGAAACCCACCGCGGACGATGTTGTCCGGGAGCGTCATCCCCTTCGCTCGCTCGGTCGCGAGTGTCTTGTCATCACCACATTGGTATAATCGGCTCACGTTGCCGCCGCCGCAGTCTGGCCGGCGGCTTTTTGTTTCCGTGTGCAACGACGACCCGAACGAAAATCCGATGAATGCTCCGTCTTTTCCGGCCGATTTGCTGCGCGATGTCTCGCGCCGGCGAACGTTCGCGATCATTTCACACCCGGATGCCGGCAAGACGACGCTGACCGAAAAGCTGCTGCTGTTCGGCGGCGCCATCCAGATGGCGGGCACGGTCAAAGCGCGCAAAAGCGCTCGCCATGCGACCTCGGACTGGATGGAAATTGAAAAGCAGCGCGGCATCTCGGTAACGAGTTCCGTCATGCAATTCGAGTATGCGGGTCATACCGTCAACCTGCTCGACACGCCGGGCCACGAGGATTTTTCCGAAGATACGTATCGCGTTTTGACTGCCGTCGACGCGGCGGTGATGGTTATTGATGCGGCCAAAGGCGTTGAAGCGCAAACGATCAAGCTGCTCGAAGTTTGCCGGCTGCGCGCGACCCCGATCATCACCTTCGTCAACAAGATGGACCGCGAAGTCCGCGAGCCGGTTGAATTGCTTGAGGAGATTGAAGCGGTGCTCAAGATCGACTGCGCGCCGGTCAGCTGGCCGATCGGCATGGGCAAGCGTTTTCGCGGCGTCTATGACTTGCGGCAGGATCGGCTCGTGCGCTTTACGCCCGGCGAAGAGCGCCGCACCGACAACAACGAGAATATCGCCGGCCTCTACAACCCGCGTCTCGACGAGCTGTTTCCCGATGAAATGGCGCACCTGCGGCGCGACGTCGATTTGATACGCGGTGCGAGTACGCCGTTCGACCTCGCGGAATTCCAGGCGGGTCGCCAGTCGCCGGTGTTCTTCGGCTCGGGCATCAACAATTTTGGCGTGCAGGAAGTTTTGCAAGCGCTCGTCGAATGGGCGCCGCCGCCGCAGCCGCGCGATGGCGGCAGCCGCCTTGTGCATCCGGCCGAAGCGCCGTTCAGCGGTTTCGTCTTTAAAATCCAGGCGAATATGGATCCGAAGCACCGCGACCGCATTGCATTCTTTCGGGTGTGCTCAGGGCGCTATCTGCCCGGTATCAAAGTCCAGCACGCACGCAT
>JAQGMI010000173.1 GCA_028292435.1 Betaproteobacteria bacterium | reverse complement strand
TCGAAGGTCACGCCTTTGCCGACGAGTGCGTAAGGTTTTTCGCCGCGCGGACCGCCGTCGTATTTAACGACGATCAACTTCGGCGGCTCATCGCTGCCCCGCGCTACCGACAGGAGCGAGCCCATGCCAAGCTTTTCCATGTCCTTGCGCTCGAGCACTTGCACGCTGAGCTTGTATTGCTTGCCCAGATCGCGCGCGGACTGCGCGAGATACGACGGCGTGCACACATTTGGGGGCAGATTGCCGAGGTCTTTGGCGAGACTCATGCCGAGCGCAATCGCGGCTCCTTGATTCATGCCGGTTTCTGCTGCTGCCAGTGCGCCGCGCTCGGCGACGAGCAGCGTCAGATGCCGCACGCCGCGCGCACTTTCACGCTTGCTCTTCATGCGGTCGAAACGATACGTCGAGTCTGCTGCCGCGATCGCCGCCTGCGCCGCGCGCCAGCCAAGATCGCGTTGCTTTACCTCGGCCGACAAACAAAGTACCGCTTCGGTGACGCCAGTCTGCTTTAGTGCGCCGATCGCTTTGGCGACCGCGTCGCGAAACTTGTCTTCGTCGAGTTCGCGCTCGCGGCCGAGACCGACCAGAAGGACGCGCGCAGCGGCGACACGCGGCAATTGCTGAAGCATCAGCGTGGTGCCGCGTTTACCTTCCATGTCGCCGCGTTTGAGCGCGGCGGCGAGCTGACCGTGCGATGCCCGGTCAAGCGCCGTGCCGGCAGTCGTCAGTTTGCGCGGTTCGAACACGCCGATGATGATGCAGCCGGTGCGGATACGCTCCGGGCTGCCGCTTTTTATGCTAAATTCCACGCCGATCTCCCGAGGATAAAGTGCTGCAAAGATAATCGGTGATTATCTTCGGTATCCAGGCAAAAATCAAAGCGCGACCACGTGAAAATATTTCGTTCTTCCCTGGTGCGTGAGTGTGCCGGCACTGCAATCGCGACGTTTGTCGTGCTGCTCGGAATCACGGTGACGACGCAACTCGTGCGCTTTCTCGGCCTTGCCGCGGGCGGATCCATCACATTCACCGGCGTTTTCGCGTTGCTTGCGCTGACGTCGTTCAATTATCTGCCGGTGTTGTTGTCGCTCACGCTCTTCATCGCCGTGCTCATGACAATGTCGCGCGGCTATCGCGATTCCGAAATGATCGTCTGGTTCGGTGCCGGCCTAAGCCCGACACGCTGGATCGTGCCCGTGATGTCGTTTGCGTTGCCAATCGTGCTGCTCGTCGCGCTTCTAAGCTTTCTGTTGTCGCCGTGGGCGATCACCAAGAGCGAGGAATTCAGGAACTACATGGACAACCGCGACGATGCGTCGCAGGTCACGCCCGGCGTGTTTCGCGAGTCAAAGCAGAACGAACGCGTTTTCTTTGTTGAAAACGTGAATGAAGGCGAGAACATGGTCGCCAACGTATTCGTGAGCTCGACGCAGCATCAGAAGACCGGCGTGATGGTGGCCAAGCGCGGTTTCCTGGAGACGGCGCCCAACGGAGACCGCTTTCTCGTGTTGCTGAACGGGCGGCGTTATGAAGGGAAGCCCGGGACCACCGACTATAAAATCAGCGAATTCGAGCGCTACGCGATGCGCATCGAGACGCGCGACGCCAAAGCTTCCGCGCCGTCCGCGAAATCGCTGCCGACGCTGGCGCTGTTGCAGGACCCCACGCCGCTGAATCTGGGTGAATTGGCGTGGCGGATCGGACTACCGCTGTCGGCGCTTATTCTGGCACTGCTCGCTATTCCGCTGTCGTTTGTAAATCCGCGCGCCGGCCGCTCGCTTAACCTTGTGATGGCAATACTGATCTACATGATTTACAACAATGTGATCAGCATCACGCAGGCGTGGATCGCGCAGCAGCGAGTGAGTCTGCCGATCGGCGTCATCGGAGTACACGCGGCAATGCTTGCTTTGCTGCTGTTGCTGTTCGTGCGGCGAATGACACTTTTTTCAGTCGTCCGCTTCTTCAAATGAAAGTCATCAAACGCTACCTGTCGGCTGAAATCACGACCTCGACACTGCTCGTGTTTGCGGCGCTGCTGATGTTGCTTGCGCTGTTCGATCTGATTCACGAGCTCGGCGAACTCGGCAAGGGCGGCTACCGGCTGCTGCATATAATCGCCTACGTCCTGTTGAGCGTGCCAGGCCATATCTACGAGTTGTTCCCGATTGCCGCGCTGATCGGCACGCTGTTCGCGATTGCGCAACTCGTTGCCAATTCCGAATATACGGTGATGCGGGTCTCCGGCGTGTCGATTCCGCGCATGGCATTTACGCTGGTCCAGGTCGGGCTGCTGTTTTCAGTGCTGACGTTTGCTATCGGCGAATTCATTGCGCCGCCGGCCGAGCAATTCGCGCAGCAGTTGCGCGCCAAGGCGATTACGGGCGTGATCGCGCAGGAATTCCGTTCCGGCTTGTGGGTAAAGGATGACCGCAACTTCGTGAACGTCGCGCAGGTTTTGCCCGACTCGGTCCTGGTTGGCATCAAGATTTATGAATTTGACGCCGACCACCGGCTGCGTCGCATAAGCCTTGCGCAACGCGGCGTATATCAGCAAAACAACAAGTGGCGCCTGCAGGATGTCGAGCAGACGAACTTCGACGACACGACCACCACGGTCGACCGGATCGCTGAAGCCGACTGGCGCTCGGTGCTCGAGCCAGGCTTGCTCTCGGTGCTGCTGCTCGTTCCCGAGCAAATGTCGGCGTGGGCACTTTTCTCCTACGTGCAGCATTTGCGTGAGAACAATCAGCAGACTTCGCGCCATGAAATTGCATTTTGGAACAAGCTTATCTACCCGTTTGCGGTGCTCGTGATGATGGTGCTCGCCTTGCCCTTCGCCTATTACCAGCAGCGCTCCGGCGGCGTAGGCGGCAAAGTGTTCGCCGGCATCATGCTTGGCATCGCATTCTGGATGCTGGGGCGCCTCTTCACGTTTTTGGGTCTATTGCGCGACTGGCCGCCGTTCTGGAGCGCAATCCTGCCGACTCTGATGTTTCTGAGCCTGGCCGTAGTCATGATGTGGTGGGGCGAGAGACGCTGATCGCCCAGGACGACCGCGCGTTTCTATTTCATGATCCTGCACCTCGTTCGTCGAAGACGATGCGGGTGCCGGCAAGGCGGTCGTGTAGAAACTGACCGTCGCGGTCGATGAGCGCCCACAAAAAGCCACCGCCCGCGAGGGCGAGGCTTAGAAGCGCGCTAATGTAGCGGAGCGCTGCCTGTTTTGTTGTGGGCGTTTCACCGGCGCGCCCGACGATGCGAATGCGCCATGTTTTCATCGGCAGTGTTTGCCCGCCCCGCGTCCAGCAATAAATAAAGTAAGCGCCGCAGACGATGAGCAGGTATAGCTGATAAAGCGGCCGCGCCAACTCGGCCCGCAGCAGTGGTTGCACCGCAAGGAAGACCCAGGTCGCGGCAAATAAAATGGCTGCCAGCAGCAACGCCTCGTAGCACGCGCTGCCGAGCCGCCGCCCGAGGCTTGCCGCCTTCGGCGCCGGATCGTCCATCAGTTTTGAGTGCGGAGCTGGATTACTGCGGTGCGCTCGTCGCCGCGGGATCGGTCGCCGGCTCCGATTTGACCAACGATTGCTGATATTCCTGCCACTGCGCCTTGACCTGCTTGCGTTTTTCGGGCGGCAGTTTTTTGATCGTTTTGTAGTTCTCGCGCGCGACCCGGCGCTGCTCGGGCGTCAATTTCGCCCAGTCGCCCATCTGCGCCTGTAATCGTTTTTGCTGCTCTGGTTTCATTTTCGGGTATGCATTGGCGACCTTCACCCACTTGCCGCGCCGCAACGTATCCAGTTCCTGCCAGTCTGCCTTGAGCGGCGCGAGGACATTCTGTTGCGCCGTCGTGAGTTCAGCCCAGTCGGGCTTGGCCGGCTTGGGCTGAGTTGCTGCTTTGGGCTGTGCGGGTGCGGCGGTAACGACCGGAGCGACGAGGCTTAAGCCAAGAATTATTGCAGCGAGCGCTTTACCCATGCTTCAAAGTTATTGTCGAGATAAGCGTTGATGGGGAGATCGTCGGTCAGCAGGTTCACATCGATATCCGCGATGTCATTTGCCTGAATCACGACTTGCCAGTATGTGATCGAGATGAGACTCAAGATGAGCAAACCCAGCGCAAGCAGGTTGCGCGTGTTGTAAAAGCGGTTGTGGCTGATGCGAAACGCCAGATCGCCGGCCCAAGCCAACCCGAATACAGGCGCAGCCGCTTCGCGGTAGCGATCGAGCGCCGCCTGGCGCGCCGATTGCAACTGGTACGAAGTGCCGTCCTTGATCGATCCCAGTCCGGCATTGAGCCGGTGAACGATCTTGCCTGCCAGTTCCTGTTCGTTCATAGCGTAACTCCCTTATCTTTCAAGAGCGCTGCCAAAGCATGGGTAGCGCGCGAACAATGGGTTTTGACGCTCCCTTCGGAGCAACCCATGACCGCGGCAGCTTCGGCGACGTCCATTTCCTCCCAATAACGCAGCAGGAAGGCCTGCCGTTGACGGTGAGGTAACTTTTGGAGGGCTTTTTCAATGATTTCAAGTGTTTGGGTCTGCTGTAACTGGTCTGACGGCGCGCCTTGCGGATTGGAGTTGGACTGTACTTCCAAAGTTTCTAATGGATCGTGATCTTCGTCATCGCTGCCGCCCAGCGATGACACTTGAGTAACCCATAACGAGCGTACCTTCTGCCGGCGAAAGTAGTCGCGGATGGTGTTTTGCAGGATACGCTGAAACAGCATCGGCAATTCCGTCGGCGGCCGTCCCGCATATTTTTCCGACAATTTCATCATGGCGTCCTGCACGGCATCGAGCGCGACCTGTTCATCGCGAGCCGCAAAAAACGCCTGCTTGTACGCGCGGCGTTCAACGGTAGCCAGAAAATCGGAGAGTTCCTTGCGGGTAGCCAGTGGGATCCGCCTCGTGATGCAACCGGTCCTAGCCGGCCATCTTGTTATGTTGAGTTTTGCCTTGCGCGCGCGGTTCGATGTGATCGAATAACGCGCCCGCTATTGCGACGTTGACGCTTTTAGCTGATTACGACGCATCTTAACAAAACGCGTCTGCACTGCAAGTTGCAGTCACCGTGCCGCTGAAAGTGAGCGGTATCATGCTGTTTAATCAGATATTTAGCTTGACCAAACGCGACGCTAACGGTATCTTTATCGGTTCTTTTGTTTTTTTCTTGGAACGAGCAGGTTCACTATGGAATTGAACGGCGCCGAGATCGTGGTGCGTTGTTTGCAGGAAGAAGGCGTCGACTACGTGTTCGGATATCCGGGCGGCGCGGTCCTGCATCTCTACGACGAATTGTTCAAGCAGACCAAGGTCAAGCACATCCTGGTCCGCCACGAACAAGGCGCGGTCCATGCTGCCGACGGCTATTCGCGGTCGACCGAAAAAATCGGCGTCGCGCTCGTGACTTCCGGGCCCGGCGTAACCAATGCGATCACCGGCATTGCGACCGCGTACATGGATTCAATTCCGTTGGTGATCATCACCGGTCAGGTGCCGACGCACGCGATTGGTCAGGACGCGTTCCAGGAATGCGACACCGTTGGTATCACGCGTCCGTGCGTCAAACATAATTTCCTGATCAAGGACGTGAAAGAAATCGCGGCCACGATCAAGAAAGCGTTCTATATCGCCGGCACCGGCCGCCCCGGTCCGGTCGTTGTCGATATTCCGAAAGACATCACTCACCCGGCGATGAAGGCTGAATTCGATTACCCGAAATCGGTCAGCATGCGCTCGTACAATCCGGTCGTGAAAGGGCACGCGGGCCAGATTAAAAAAGCACTGCAGTTACTGACAAGTGCGAAGCGGCCGATGATTTATACCGGCGGCGGCGTGGTGCTCGGCAATGCCGCGCCTGAACTCGCTCAACTGGTTCGACACCTCGGTTTTCCCTGCACCAACACCTTGATGGGATTGGGCGGAT
This sequence comes from Betaproteobacteria bacterium, assembly GCA_028292435.1. Lineage (GTDB taxonomy): Bacteria > Pseudomonadota > Gammaproteobacteria > Burkholderiales > SG8-41 > PALSA-1004. The sequence continues at coordinate 2,898 of JAQGMI010000173.1, read as the reverse complement.
ATCCGGCGAGTGACAAGCAGTTTGTCGGCATGCTCGGCATGCACGGGACCTACGAAGCGAACATGGCGATGCAGCATTGCGACGTGCTGCTCGCAATCGGTGCTCGCTTCGATGATCGCGTGATCGGCAACCCGAAACATTTTTTTGAAGAGCCGCGCACCATCATTCACATCGACGTCGATCCCTCGTCGATCTCGAAGCGGGTGAAAGTCGACGTGCCGATTGTAGGCAGCGTGAAACCCGTGCTCCAGGATTTGATCAAACAATTGCAGGCCTCCAAAGAGAAGCCCGACGCGGCGCTCCTGAAGGCATGGTGGAAGCAGATCGATATCTGGCGCAGCAAGGATTGCCTCAAGTACGCGCAGACGACGAAGATCATCAAGCCGCAGTTCGTCATTGAAAAGCTGCATGAGCTGACAAAAGGCGATGCGTTTGTGACGTCAGACGTCGGCCAGCACCAGATGTGGGCTGCGCAGTTCTACAAATTCGACAAGCCGCGGCGCTGGATTAACTCTGGCGGCCTGGGCACCATGGGATTCGGTTTGCCGGCGGCAATGGGCGTGCGGCTTGCGAATCCCAAGGCGACGGTCGCCTGTATTACTGGCGAGGGCAGCATCCAGATGTGCATCCAGGAACTGTCGACGTGTAAGCAGTATCACTTGCCGATCAAGATCATCAATCTGAACAATCGTTATCTCGGCATGGTGCGCCAATGGCAGCAGGTCGATTACTCGAGCCGCTATTCCGAATCTTATATGGACGCGCTGCCCGATTTCGTAAAGCTCGCCGAAGCGTATGGCCACGTCGGCATGCAGATCGAGAAGCCGGCTGATGTTGAGCCGGCGCTTAAAGAGGCGTTGAAGTTGAAGGACCGGCTCGTGTTTATGGATTTCATTACCGACCAGACCGAAAACGTGTGGCCGATGGTGAAAGCGGGTAAAGGCCTCAGCGAGATGCTGCTCGGTTCGGAAGATCTTTAAGGGAGCGCGGCAATGCGACATATTATTTCCGTGCTGCTCGAGAACGAACCCGGCGCGCTGTCGCGCGTGGTGGGGCTTTTTTCCGCGCGCGGCTACAACATTGAAACGTTGACCGTCGCGCCGACTGAAGACTTGACCTTGTCGCGCATGACGATCGTCACGACCGGCTCGGACGAAGTGATCGAGCAGATCAACAAACAATTGAACAAGTTGATCGAAGTCGTGAAAGTCATCGACCTCTCGGACGGCGACCACATCGAGCGCGAGTTAATGCTCGTTAAGGTGCGCGCGGTCGGCAAGGACCGCGAGGAGATGAAGCGCATGGCGGACATATTCCGCGGCCGCATCATCGACGTCACCGACAAGGACTACACCATCGAGTTGACGGGCACCGGCTCCAAGCTCGATGCATTCCTGAGCGCGATCGACCGCACCGCGATTCTCGAAACAGTCCGCACCGGCGCGTCCGGCATCGGGCGTGGCGATCGGATATTACGAATTTAACGAGGCGGCGGCGGTACAACGCGCACGGTTACGCTCCTGCGCCTCGATCTCACGTTTTTCAAAGGGGAAATCATGAAAGTTTATTACGATAAAGACGCCGATCTTTCTCTGATTAAAGGCAAAAAGGTCACGATCGTGGGCTATGGCTCACAAGGCCACGCGCATTCGCTGAACCTGCACGATTCCGGCATCAAAGTTACGGTCGGGTTGCGGCGCGATGGCGCGTCCTGGGACAAGGCCAAGAAAGCCGGCCTCAACGTCAAGGAAGTGTCCGAAGCGATCAAAGGCGCCGACTTTGTCATGATGCTGATGCCTGACGAGCATATCGCCAAGGTTTACCGCGACGACGTCGCTCCGAATATCAAGAAGGGCGCAACGCTGGCGTTCGCTCACGGCTTCAACATTCATTACGGCCAGGTCGCGCCGCGCGCGGATCTCGACGTGGTGATGGTTGCGCCCAAAGCGCCCGGTCATACCGTGCGCGGCACGTACGCTCAGGGCGGCGGTGTGCCGATGCTGATTGCGATTCACCAGAATCCGTCCAAGAAAGCGCGCGACATGGCGCTGTCGTACGCCGCTGCGATCGGCGGCGGCAAGGCAGGCGTCATCGAAACCACGTTCAAGGAAGAGACTGAAACCGATCTCTTCGGCGAGCAGACTGTATTGTGCGGCGGTGCGACCGCGCTCGTGCAAGCCGGTTTCGAAGTGCTGACCGAAGCAGGCTATGCGCCGGAAATGGCGTATTTCGAATGCCTGCACGAATTGAAGCTGATCGTCGATCTCATGTACGAAGGCGGCATCGCGAACATGCGCTATTCGATTTCGAACAATGCCGAGTATGGCGACTTCACGCGCGGCCCGCGCATCATCACCGAAGAAACCAAAAACGAGATGCGCAAGATACTTAAGGAAATTCAGACCGGCGCCTACGCGCAGGAATTCCTGCTCGAGAACCAGACCGGCGCGACCAAGCTCAATGCAATGCGGCGTATCGGCCGCCAGCACCAGATTGAAGTGGTGGGCGGCAAGTTGCGCGATATGATGCCGTGGATCAAGAAAAACAAGCTCGTCGACCAAAGCAAGAATTAGGATTTGAGGAGCGAGGATTAAGGATTGACGTTTCACGCTGCGAAGTAAGAAACGGTTTCGCTGAGCGTGGACCCTCAATCTGCTTCCCATGAGTAACTACCCGCATCCGATCATCGCGCGCGAGGGCTGGCCGTACCTCGCGGGCAGCATCGCAGTCGCGATTGCAGTCACCGTTGCAGCCGGTTGGGCGTGGGCGTTGTTTTTCTGGGTGATCGCGGTTTTTATCCTGCAGTTTTTTCGCGACCCGCCGCGGTCGATTCCAGCGGAGGCTCGTGCAGTGCTGGCGCCCGCCGATGGCAGGGTAGTCGTCGTTGAACGCACGCAA
>JAQGMI010000135.1 GCA_028292435.1 Betaproteobacteria bacterium | reverse complement strand
GTGCCGCCGAAGCCGGCCGCGCAGCACAAGATTGTCGGCAAGTCCGTGCCGCGCATCGACATCCCGGGCAAGATGGTGGGCGCCGCCGCCTTCGTGCAGGACGTGCGGCTTCCCGGCATGGTGCATGGCCGCGTGGTGCGGCCGCCACGCTACGGCGCCAAGCTCGAAAGCTTCGATGAGGCCAGGATCAAGGCCATGCCAGGCGTCATCGCGGTGGTGCGTGACGGCAGCTTTCTCGGCGTGGTGGCGAAGCGCGAGGAGCAGGCCATCAATGCGCGGCTTGTGCTGATCGAATTCGCCAAGTGGTCGGGCGGTTCTGAACTGCCCGATCCGGCGAAGATATACGAGCAGCTTATGACCCTGCGCAGCGAAGACAGGGTGATCAGCGAGAAGGATGCGCCCGTGCCGGCCGGTGCCAAGGCGATCGAGGCGACGTACCATCGGCCCTATCAGGCGCATGCCGCGATCGGGCCCTCCTGCGCGCTGGCCGAGTTCAAGGACGGCAAGCTGACGGTCTGGACGCACAGCCAGGGCGTCTTTCCGTTGCGTGCCACCATCGCGAAGGCGCTCGGTATGCAGCCGCGCGACATTCGCTGCATTCATGCCGAGGGCGCCGGCTGCTACGGCCACAACGGCGCCGACGATGTTGCCTTCGATGCCGCCCTCCTGGCGCGCGCCGTCAATGGGCGGCCGGTGCGGCTGCAATGGATGCGTGATGACGAGTTCAAGTGGGAGCCTTACGGCCCCGCCATGACCATGAAAGTCAAGGGTGCCGTCGCCGGCAACCGCGTGGTCGACTGGTCCTACGACGTCTGGAGCCAGAGCCACAACATGCGACCGGGCGATCCCGACGGTATCAATTTGCTCGGGAGCTGGTATCTCGCCGATGCGAAGCAACCTGGGCCGGCGCGCCACGCCGCGCAGCCGAACGGTGGGGGCGACCGCAACGCCATCACGCTCTACGATTTCCCGCGCCAGCGCACCACGCATCACCTGATCATGGACAATCCGGTGCGCACCTCGGCGCTGCGCACGCTCGGCGCATATGCCAATGTATTTGCGATCGAGTCCTTCATGGACGAGCTCGCGGCGGCCGCCGGCATCGACCCAGTGGCGTTCCGCCTCGCGCACATCAAGGACGAGCGCGAGCGCGCCGTGATCGAGGCCGTGGCCAAGGCCGCCGCCTGGAAACCGGGCGAGAAGGGCGATGGCCGGCGCGGCCGCGGCATCGGCTATGCGCGCTACAAGACCGTGGCCACCTACACTGCGGTGATCGCCGAGGTTGACGTGAATCGCATCACCGGCATCGTCAAGGTGCCGCGCATCTGGGTCGCGGCCGATGCCGGGCAGATCATCAATCCCGACGGCCTGACCAACCAGATCGAAGGCGGCGTCATCCAGTCGATGAGCTGGACCCTGCACGAGCACGTGCGGTTTGACCGCAACGGCATTCTGTCGGAGGACTGGATGAACTATCCGATCCTGACCATGCCGGACGTGCCCAGGGTCGAGACCGTGCTGATCAACCGGCCGAATGAACGTTCGCTCGGCGCCGGCGAGGCCGCGCAAGGGCCGACGGCGGCCGCCATCGCCAATGCATTCGCAGCCGCGACCGGCAAGCGCATCCGCGAGCTGCCCTTGGCGTCCGAGCGGGTGAAGATGGCTCTGGCATCGCCGTTGATCGGCAAGCCCTTGAGTACGGTTCGGTATCCTGTCGATGCTTCTGCTGATTATGTGAAGCCGGGCCAGTAGCGGGTGACGGATTTGGCGTTGGCGGGGGTGGAACACGGGCACTGGCCGCACTCACTCTGGCTAGACTTGGCAAGTCGGCATATACTTTCGTTTCGCACTTGTTGTCGTCGTTGTGTCATTGATTCATTAAATAACATTGGAGGGGAATCCCATGGATTCGGAACAGAAGAGCCGTAGAGATCTGCTCAAAGCCGGTGTCGCGTTGGCCGGTGGAATGACGTTAGGCACAGCGGGCAAGGCCGATGCGGCGGGCGACCATCCGGCGACCCCGGGCAGTGAAAATGCCTCGCCGATGATCCACGGCAGCAAGGAGCAGATCGAATACGGCCAGCGTTCCAAGTATGTGACCTCGGTGCGCGTACAGCACCCCATCGGCGGCAGGCCGTCACCCGACGTGTTTGGCAAGGTGTTCCACGTAGCCTCGCCGTTGCAGGATTCTGTCGGCGCGATCACGCCATCGTCGTTGCACTATATAGCGACGACCCGCGGCTCCTTCCTGCCGGACGTGGATCCCAAACAGCACACGCTGACGATACACGGCGAAGTGGATCGACCGCTGACGCTCACCATGGACGAATTGAAGCGCTTCCCGTCAGTCACCCGCTTGCATTTCATCGAGTGTGCGGGTAACCGGCACAATGGGAAGCAAAAAAACGTGCAGGATACGCACGGGATGACGAGCTGCTCCGAATGGACCGGCGTTCTGATGTCGACGCTCGTGAAGGAATGCGGCCTGAAAAGCAGCGCCAAATGGTTTGTCGCTGAAGGCGCCGAGGAAGTAAAAGGCGCATCGAGCATACCCATCGCCAAAGGAATGGACGACTGCATCATCGCCTACGGCCAGAACGGCGAGCCGCTGCGACCGCAGCAAGGGTTCCCGGTGCGCATCATGGTCCCCGGATTCGAGGGCATTTACCACACCAAGTTTCTGCGGCGCATCAAGATCACCAAAGAGTTTTACATGAACTACAACGAATTCGGGCATCTGACACAGACAGACAAAGTGCTTGCGCTCGGCGAGCAGATCGGGCCCAAGTCCGTCATTACCTACCCCTCCGGCACGCAGCAGCTGCCGGGCCCGGGTTTCTACGAGATCAGCGGGCTGGCGTGGTCTGGCGGCGGCGCTGTCAAGATGGTCGAAGTATCGACCGATGGCGGAAAGAACTGGCACCGCGCCGAGTTCAAGAATACGCCGCAGCGCATGGCGCACGTCCGGTTCGCCTACCAATGGAAGTGGGATGGAACCGAGGCCACGATCATGTCGCGCACCACCGACGACATCGGGCAGAGGCAGGCGCTGCGCGAGGAGATCGCCGATTGGTGGAAAGTACCTTTCGAGCGGGACTACCGGGTGCCCGGCCTCGACAACAGCGTTATGCCTTGGAAAATCGCCAAAGACGGGAGCGTGTCCAATGGCCTCGCGTAAGTTTTTAACGAGAACGGTTGGTGTTGTAGCGATTCCACTTCTGCTAGGGAGTTTCCTCGCGAGCCCCGCGATTGCGCAGTCGCCCACCTATGGCGTGGGACGCACGCCGACCGCAGAAGAACTCCGCCGCATGGATATCTCGATCGGTTTCGCAGGAGAGGAACTCCCGCCCGGTCGCGGCACCGCCAAGGAGGGTGCGCAGCTCTACATGCAGAAGGCGTGCGTCGGTTGTCATGGCGTAGGGGGCACAGGAGGGTTGGCGCCTATTTTGGCGTCTAAACAAAGCGCCGACGTGCCCGTCTGGAAAAGGGAGCGCATCCTGCCGCTACGTGCGCCAAGCGCGACGATCGTATGGGATTTCATCAATCGCGGCATGCCACTCGGGCTGGAGGGGACTCTGAAGCCCGATGAGGTCTACTCGTTGACGGCTTACCTGCTCTTCCTCAATAAGGTGATCCCGGAGGACCAGGTTCTCAACAAGGAGAATCTGCCGAAGGTCAAAATGCCGATTGGCGAGGCTTACGGCAAGCCGCACGAGTTCAAGGTCAACGCGCCAAGGCTTGAGGGTTACCCCTACTAGTCTTGCTGCGTCACAACTAAAGAACTTCCGTGTGCACGTGTCATCGCGGAGGAGGTGTGAGTTATCGCACCCTCTCCCGCGACGGGAGCGGACGCAATTTCACGCTCGGAGCCCGCGGGAAAAAAACAGCATATGCCGCAGTACGACTAGAGCATGCCCCGGAAAAGGCCTCCTTCGGGCTTGACCCGAGAGCGGGAACCGGTTTTCCGATCAGGGCATGCATAAACTCAAAGAAGCTACCGTCACGTAAGTCCATTTGGCTCGGACCGTATTGCCACGTCTCGATTGAATCTGTCTACGAACCAAGGGGTAGGGAGTTCGAATCTTGCCGGGCGCGCCACGTATGTGGTCAACCTAGCAGACTTATCACGAGTGGGAATACGTATTCGGAGGTATGTGGCCGGAAATTCCCGCTACGGGAAAGGTTCGATGGTCCATGGGGGAGAGCGCGCAAGGCGCGACCCTGCAGGCCATCCGTCACCGAAATTCGTTATTTCTGTTTCACGAACCCGATGGGTGCAGATATGCATTCGTCCGTGCATAGTCACCACGCCGCGACTACACAAAACGCCTGATTGGTACGTGACCGCGAAATCTGCCAAAGTCTGGACACCATCAAGTGGCGGTGTCGATCATGACTTCCGGCGGCAGCGAAGGCGATTTATTACGCACGACATCCGGCAACGGTAAGTGTGCATGCCGCGTTGAAATAAGCGTGCAGGCGACGCGCTTAACGCAATTGACCGCACATTGCTGAATATGCATCCTGAACCTGCGCGCGAATCAGACGCCAGTCACAACCTGAAAGCCGCAGTGCTTTTCTCAGTTCCGATGACGACATCGGCCGAGAACTGTTGGCGGTGGCGCTCCGCAGACGGGAACACGGACTCTGTTCAAGCGTTCAGCAGTTATGCGGAGTGCCTTCACAACGCATTGGTAAACGGGTATTGCGCCGCTGTCACAGTTCAGCCCGCGGACACGCCATCCGCGCACAGGCTGTCCTCGCGCACGAAAGCGTAGCCCAGACACTCTGAACTATCGTAGTGGGCGAACAGGAAGGTGTAATCAGTGATCATTTTGGATCTGTCTGATTTGTCGCATTCTGAATTGGAGAATGCCATCGCTGCGCACTGTGCGCAGTTTGGAACGGTTAGCAGCGTCAAAATCGTGCCGTCCGCGAAACACCGAAAATTTTCGATTGCCATTGTTGTAATGTCTAACGAGGCCGAGTCGGAGAAGGTTTCGGCCAGTATCGGCGACATGCAGTTTGGCTCGAGCGCCGTAATTCAGTTGATGCAGAAGGAAGGCGGGCCCTTGCTGTCCTGAGACCGGTCGCGTGCATGACTACGCTGCGAGCGTAAAGCAGACCGTTAATTTCGTACTCGCAATGGTGCTGAATGCGTGCAACGCGGTTCGGCGGCGCGCCGATTGTGTATGACACCCGCACATGGTCTCTACATTCAAACCCGCCTTGAAGTGCCTCGAACTCAACTTTACTATTGGCCGTGCCAGGCAACTGTCCTACTTTTGATGTATTGCCCAGGAAACGGGATGCTGAAACTTTATTTTGACCGCTACCAGTTGCCGGCGCGCGATTTATTCGCCGCGCTCGCCGACCATTCGTCCGCCCATATCGTTGCGAAGGATTCGCAGTTTCGCTATCTTTATCTCAACCATGCGGCCGCGCAGGCAACTGGCAGGCCGGTCGAGGAAATCCTCGGGCAGGATGATTTTTTTATTTTTCCGCCTGAGGTCGCAAAAAAAATCCGTGAAGCCGAAGTTGCTTTGCTTGCGGATGGAAAGGCGATAACGATTCGGGAAGCCATTCAGCGCAATGGCAGGACCGGGCATCTCAGCACCACCAAAAACGCAATTTACGACTCTGCCGGCAATGCTATCGGCCTCCTCGGCATCGGCCACGACATAACCGATCTTCATGTTACGGGAGAAGCGCATCGCGAAGACGCCGACCGCGAACGCGCGCGGCATAGTCAAACCGCCGCAATCATGGAAATGATGCCAGCCGCCGTATTGATTGCACATGACCGGTATGGGCGCACCATCACCGGAAATAAGGCAGCACATGAACTGTTGCAGGTACCGCGCGGAGAAAGCCTGTTTAAAGCCCCCAGGCGCGATGGCGCTCCGCAAAAGTTTAATTTTTACCTCGATGGCCGCAAGCTTGGTGTCGACGAGCTGCCCCCACAACGGGCGGCTGCGTCGGGTCAGGTCGTCAAGGATTTAGAAATGGATCTGATTTTCGACAATGGCAAGAAGCGCACGATTTTTGGCACCGCCATTCCTCTGCTGGACGGCCGGCAGAACCCATCGGGTGCGGTATGTGCGTTGGTCGATGTCAGCTGCTACAAGCGATTGCAGGCGCAACTGCAGGAGCAAAATAAATTAAAAGAAAACTTTTTCGGTATTCTCGGGCATGAACTGCGCAATCCGCTGAACGCGCTAAGCAATTGTGTCGTCCTGATGACGCAAACCAACGATGTCGAAACGCATGTCACCATGGTCCAGGTCATGGTGCGTCAGGTCGCCCAGCTTAAAAGGCTGACAAACGATTTGCTCGATGTGAATCGGATCGCGAATGGCAAGCTCATCATCGAGAAAACGCATATTGACCTGGGCGAAGTCTTGGCGGCAGCAGTCGAAACGAGCCGCGCGCTCATCGAGAAATGCGGTCAAAACCTGGTCGTAAGATATCTTTACTCGCCGATAATCGTCGATGGGGATTTCGCACGGCTGATGCAGCTCGTTACCAATCTGTTGAACAATGCGGCGAAGTTTTCGCCGGTCGGGGGCGAAATCCGGCTGTCGATGGAACGGCTGGGAAAGTTCGCGGTCGTCAGCGTCAGAGACAGCGGCATCGGTATCAAGCACGACATGCTGGGCAAGATTTTCGACTTATATACGCAAGTTGATCAGTCCGAGTCGGGGCCGCAGGGCGGATTGGGCCTTGGGCTCGCCCTGGTTAAATATATCGCTACACGCCATGGCGGAAGCGTTCATGCGTTCAGCGCCGGGCGGAATGCGGGTGCTGAATTTGTCGTGCAACTACCGATCGTAGATGCCATGCACGCCGGACGGAGTCCCACGATCGCGGACCGCTGACGCCGCGTCGCCGTCGTTTTCTCGCGCCGTCTCCGCGCTGGCGCCTTAATAACGATCGAATCACGCAATCGGGCCTGCGCTGTCGTGGCGCAAACGTGTTGCATTCAAGATGCGCCTTGCGCGCTCCACGCGTGGTGACTTGCCGGACTCTGCGCCGATAGATTTTTCCCCACATTCGGGGATGAAGCCCCACCGGATCACACGGCCGTGCGATCGAGTTCACTGATTTAAACGTCCGCGCACGGCGGTTTCCCTGCACGCAATGGCAGTCCGGGATGACCGGGGCTCAACTGGCACGTCGCTTGCATACAACGTCATATGCCAGCGGAATCGTAAATTCGTGCGATGCGAAATATTGCGCCGCATGAGTGCCGTTATGTTGTTGCGCAGCCAATTATCGCCCGTCGTTTATGCCGAATCGTTTGTGACTGCTGCGAGGTATCTGAAGACATGTCGTACCTGGTTCCGCCTGGATCACTGAGTGCATGGTTTCGCTTTCCGGAACGGACTTTCAGCGGGCGAGTTTTTTTTCGACGTTCGCAGGCTTGCCCTATGACACGGATCGCTGTCTTCGCATTCCTGGCGGCGCTCGGCCTGCCTTGTCAGGCGGCTGCAGCGCCATTCAACGCTGCTGCAGCTGAAGCGCTGATGCAGGACAGCGGCTGCAACAAGTGCCACAAGGTCGACAAGAAAAAGGACGGTCCTGCGTATCGGGACGTTGCCGCCAAGTTTCGCGAAAAGCCCGACGCCGAAGCTTTGGTGACCCATCACGTCACGAGCGGCGAAATGGTCAAGTTTGACGACGGGCACGAAGAGAAACACAAGAAGGTAAAGACAACGAACCCCGCCGACGTGAAGAACCTCGTGAACTGGATCCTCGCGATGGAGGGCGGCAAAAAATATTGAGTGTTGATGCGGAAATGAAACTTTTGGGCGGTGGTGTTCAAGCAAAGCGCGCCGGCATGGCGCAAGCCAGTGAACTTTAACGGTCTGATCGACTGCGCGCGTAAAAAAAAGAGGCTAATGTGAATTCGATTCTGCGAAGACTGATCCGAAACGCGGCAATGCTTGTACTTTTCGGGCTGCCCGCGAGCGTGCTTGCGCAGTCGGCAGGGCCCGCAATAGCAGACGAATCGCTGAAGGGCGATGCCGTTTGCACCAAGTGCCACGACGAGACCGAGAAAAGAAAGCCGGTTTTGTCGATCTATAAAACACGCCACGGCGTGCGCGCCGACTCGCGCACGCCGGGCTGCCAAAGCTGTCATGGCGCGAGCGAAGCGCACATTAAAAATGCGGCGAATACGGATCCGCGGCCTATGGTCGAACTCCAGTTCGGCGTCAAGGACGCGGCTCCGCTGAAACAGCAGGAGGCCGTTTGCCTTGCCTGCCACAAGACGGGTCAGCGCGTTCACTGGGCGGGAAGCGAACACGAGCGCCGCGATGTGACGTGCACCTCCTGCCATTCCGTTCACGTGCGCGAGGACCGCGTGCTCGACCGCAAGGCGCAGCCCGAGGTCTGCTTTGCCTGTCATAAAGCCCAGCGCGCGCAGATTCATAGAATTTCCACGCATCCGATTCTCGCCGGGAAAATGGGCTGCTCCGAGTGCCATAACCCGCACGGCTCGGTCGGGCCCAAGCTCATGGTGAAAAATTCGGTGACCGAGACCTGCTACACCTGTCACGCCGAAAAACGCGGCCCTTACCTGTGGGAGCACTTCCCGGTCAACGAGGACTGCACCAACTGTCATACGCCGCACGGTTCGAACAACGCGCCGCTGCTCGCGAGGCGCCCGCCGTGGCTCTGCCAGGAGTGCCACACAACCGATCACTCGCGGGATGTCAACAGCGGCGCCAATCTGCCCGGCGGCAATCTCACCACGATCAATGGCCTGAACCCGCTCGCCAATCAGAGCCCGCGCGCGCAGATGAATGGCCGCAACTGCCTGGCGTGCCATGCCCTGGTCCACGGCTCCAATCACCCTGCCGGCGCGCGGTTTTCCCGCTGACCGCTGCTAACCATGGAGAGCGCAATGAGCAAGCGTAGCGACAGTAAACGATATGCAGTCCGTGATGGGGCACAGGGTCTGAGTCCGCTGCGGAAGCGCTGCATCGCGCGCGCCGTGCGGCAGGCGATCGCAGTACTGCTTGCGCTGCCGGCTTCGACTTTCGCGGCCGATGTGGAGCCGGTCGATCCCGCGGTGAAAGCATTGACGCATCCCACCAGCTATGTGGACGTCGGTGCCGTCCATGGCACTTCCGACTCGGCGAAATTCAACGAGTACAGCGGCGTGCGCAAAAGCGGAACCTTCGTCAATGGCGGCTTGCTGTTGCACGGGGGCGGCGAATACGACAGTCAGGACGCGACACGCTGGAGCTTGCGCGGCGATTCGCTCGGTCTCGAAAACCGCGAACTCGAATTCGAATATGGCGAGCAGGGCAAGTACCGCTTCAGCCTCGGCTACAGCGAGTTGCTGCGCCGCCAGACGGACACTTTTCTGACCCCGTATCGCGGCGCGGGCGGCGGCAGCTTGACTTTGCCCTCGACCTGGCTGAAACCGATCGTGCCGCAAGTCAGCGCCACGGCGATCAATTTCCGCGCGCTGTCGCCGACCGCGGGGACCGGCAATTGCATCATAACCGCCGGGGTCTGTCCGGCCGGCTCGCCATCGGCGGCGCAACTCAATCAGTTGCAGAGCATTCGCAATGCCGACCTGCCGCTGTTTCAAAACGTTGAGATGCAGACCAAGCGCAAGGATTTCGACGCCGGTTTGTCGCTGCAGCTCAATCCGCGGTGGGACGTTCTCGCCTCATATCGCCACGACCTCAAGCAGGGCATCAAGCCGATCGGCGCGATATCGACGATCTCGACGTTCGAATCGACGGTGATCCTGCCCGACCCGATCGATACGACGACCGACCAGGTAAACCTCAGACTGCAGTACACGGGCGAGCGCAGCTTCATGCAGGCGGCGTACTACGGCTCGATGTTCCGCAATCAGATCAAGTCGCTGAGTTGGCAGGACCCGAGCAATCTGGCGCTGACTTCGAGCCAAAGCACAGCGCCTTCGAATCAGTTCCATCAGGCCAATCTGACCAGCGGCTTCAATCTTTGGCAATCGTCCAAGCTCGTGATGCATGCAGCGTACGGCCGCAATACGCAGAACGATGCATTCATGAGCGACTCGTCGCTGCCGCTGGGAATCCCCAGGACATCGCTCGAGGGCCTGGTCGTCACCAAGAACTTCGACCTGACGCTCACGTCGAGGCCGCGCACGGGGCTCAATGTTGTCGCCGGCTACAAGTTCTCCGATCGCGACAACCAGACCCCGGTTAGCCGCTATGCATTCTATGACGTTAACCAGCCTGCCACCGGCGCATCGTCGTTCAACTCCGCATTGGGTCTCGCCCCCGGCACTCTCGGCAGCAACATCAACATATTCAACAACCGGCCTTTGAGCACGCGCATCAACCAGGCCCGGGTTGACGCGGATTACGCGCTCAGCAAACGGCACACTGCGGGCGCTGGACTTGAATTTAAAAAGACCGAGCGCCATTGCAACGGCGATTGGTACAACTGCGCCGATGCGCAAACCGCCGAGGAAGGGACCTTGCGCACGGAATGGCGTGCGCGCTGGTCAGACGAATTGAATTCGCGCGTGACCTACGCTTTCTCGAAGCGTCATGTCGATTACGACGTCAACGCCTGGCTCGCCCTCGTGCCGATGGCCAACGTGGTGCCGGGCGCGCCGACGGTCGGCGCCACCACGAGTGTCTACGGATTCCTTCAGCAGACGGGGCTCAGCGGATGGGGACCGATCGCCGGCTTCCCTGCCACGCCATTGACGGGCAATGCGGCTATCTTCACACCCAACAACAACATCGTGACCCAGGCACTCTACGCCAGCCGCGATCAGCTTGCCGACAATCCGCGTCTGCGCCGCTACGACCAGGCGAATCGCCAACGCAACAAAGTGACCGGATTCACGACGTGGGATGCGAACGAGAGATTTTCGCTGCAGACCGGAATTGACTTCTTCGACGACAACTATCCGGAGTCCTCGCTGGGCACCCGCAATTCACGCGGCGCGACGCTCAACCTGGACGGCGCGTATAACGCCGCGAACGGTTTCAGCATGAACGCTTTCTACAGCTACGAGTGGATGCGCACCGAGCAGAACGGCTGGAACTATGTCGCCAACGCAGCGGCCGGCGTGCCGGCGCCAATCATCGGCGGGTGCTTCCCGAACACGGCATTAAAGAATCTGAACAACAAGATCGACCCCTGCAATGCATGGTCGTCGCAGGCGCGCGATGGCACGCATACGCTTGGCATCGCGGCGCGCAAGAGCGACGTGTTCGGCACCCGGTTCCATATCGGCGGCGATCTCGTCGTGTCTTATGCCAACACTGACATCGGCGTGCAGGGCGGTAATTACGCAAACAATCTTGCGGGAACCGGGCTCATTTACATTCCGGCGACCGATCTGCCCGCTGTCAATTCGCGCAGCATCACGGCGCGGTTTACCGCGCTTTACCCCCTCGCGCGCAGTTCCCTCCTGCGTTTTTCCGTGCTGCATAAACGTCTGAGAAGCTCCGACTTTGCCTACCAGGGCACGCAGTTCGGCACCATGACGACGTTCATGCCAAGCAACGAGCAGGCACCGAACTATTCCGCCACTGTTGTCGGCCTGTCGTTCGTGCACAATTTCCAGTGATCGTCTGATCCAGGAGAAAATCCATGGCCGGTCCTTTGGTCTCGACGATAAAGCGCTGCCTAGCCGGTTTCAGCCGCACGGTTTCTTTACGCGCGGAAAAGGTGGAGCGGGAAATCGTGGGCGTTGCAGGCCAGTCTTTCGCGATGGTCATCGCCCACTGGGGAACGGTGTTGGCAATCGTGATCTCGGTGTCGGCCATCTACCTGCGCGACGTGCTCGACGACAAGGCGATTCGCCAACTGCTGCTCGACATCCACCGGCAGTTGGGGCTTCTGGTCCTGATCGTAGTCCCGTTACGGTTGGCAGCGCGTTTCTGGCTTGGATTCACGGATCACGCCGCAAACATGCCGGCCGTGCTGCGACTGGCCGCAAAAGCGTGCCATCTTGCGCTCTATGCGGGTCTTGTGATTACGCCGATACTTGGCTGGGGCGCGACCAACGCCCATCGCATTACGCTTACTTTTTTTGGCGTGCTTCCGCTGCCCGCTCTCGTTGAGCCCGATCCTGACATGGCGGATGTGCTCGTCGATTACCACGTGTGGGTTTTTTATACGCTGGTGGCGATTGTCATGGTGCACGTACTTGCCGCGCTGTGGCATCACTTTGTTTTGCGCGACAGCGTTCTCATTGCGATGGTGCGTCCGCATCGCGGCAAGCGCGATGCGCCGCAATGAGCACTGCGATGCCCGACGTCAGCAGCTACTGGCGGCGACGTCTGCGCCCGCCGCCCAGATACTTAATTGAGTGATGGCAGCGGATTGCTTCGGCGGCGCCGTGAATCCTGATTGGCGATACCCGTTTGGCTTTCGGCATCAGCCTGGCCGCGCGATGGCGGTCTGTCCGTTGCGTTTACTCGCGGTCCATTGCCGCTCAGCCACATTTCGTAGCGTTTGCGCAATTCGCCATCTGGATGATCGTATCCATGGCCATGCGCCCGCTCGTGCTCGATCGTTGCAACCGAAGCGTTCCGCGGCAGCCAGATCACGGCGCGATTGTCGGCGAAATTAATGCACGTGCATGCCAGCGGCAGTGAGAACTTTCGCATGCCGCAGCGCGAACACCGCTGGTAAATGTCATTCGCGTCGATGTAGTGTTCTTCGACGGTCATGTGCTCGAGGCCGGGAACCGGTCCCGCGTTGTAATCGATAGCAGCGCAGCCCGAGAGCAATGCAAACAACGCAAGACTTTGCCTCATGACGCCCGCCCGGGATCCATTGCGAGCAAAGAGCGAATACAGGTTAGTAATACCGTGCGAAAACCGTTACAGAAAAACCCTACTGAGTTCATACAGCGGAATTCTTCTACACAGTAGCCGTCGTTACAATGGGTTCAAGACTGTATTGACTTACGGCTTCTATTTTGCGCTGTCAGCGGCCGACGCAGCACGGCGTTCTCTATGAATTCTTTTTTAGGCCGCGATGCAGAAAATCGGCGGCTTGCGCGCGATCGGGGCAGAAAAATACCGTCGAACCCTAAGGAAAATGCAGTATTGAACCTAGTCTGCGTGCCAATCTGTAAGTTAAAAGACGATTGTTCTTACAGTTTGGGAAGCGGGCTCTTACCTTCAAAAGAGTGACCGGACTATATAACGCACTCCGGTGCGCTGACATTCTCCTGTGCAGAGGCCGATGAAGAGAGGATTGTCCTCGGATTGCAGCCGATTGTTAGGAGATTCAGATGAATTTGATTAGCGTATGTTTAACGAGGTTCATTGCGAGTGTGTTCTTAAGTCTTCTTCTCGGAATATCCGCCGCGCACGCAGCAACGTTACTGACCAATGGCAGCTTCGAGACGCCGGTCGTTCCGGTCGGCAGCTTTCTTTCGTTTCCCGTAGGATCGACGGCGATCACCGGCTGGACGGTGGTCGGGCCGGTGGGAACGTCGGTTTCTCCCGTGAGTGGAACGTTCTCGCAAAATGGCGTTGCTTTTATTGCGCAGGATGGCGCGCAGTGGCTAGACCTGACGGGGTTCAACATCAATAGCACCGAGGGTGTATCCCAGGCCGTCGCCACCGTCATTGGCAACCAGTACCAATTATCCTATTACGTCGGCAACACGACGGGCGGTGGTATCTTCGGGACATCGAGCACCGTGAACGTGTCGATTAACAACGTTGCAAGTTTCAGCGATACGAATTCCACCGTGAGTCCCGGCGCGCAGAATTGGCAGCAATTTACTCATACGTTCGTCGCCACCGGTGCGTCGACGACGCTGGCTTTGTTGAACGGCGATCCCGCCAACGACAACAACAACGGGCTCGACAATGTGGTGCTTGTGGACCTCGGCCCGGCGGTCGGCGTCGTCCCTGAGCCAGACGCTTACGCGATGATGCTCGGCGGTCTTGCGCTGCTCGGATTCATCGCGTGGCGGGGGAAACCACCGACCGTTTGATCTTTCCTGGTGTCAACATACGCCAGGCCGCTGAGCTCTTTTGTTCAAGCTAAGCGCAGCTTGGCGGATTCCTGCGCAGGCCGATAGCACTGCAGGAAGACTGCGCGGACTTCCGCCCCGCGACCGGGCGTTGATTCGACTTCCAGGCGGCCGCCGACCTGCCGCACCCGTTCTTCCATGCCGAGCAGTCCGAGGCGCTCCTGCTCGACGTGGTCGCTAATCCAGTCGGTTTGAAACCCGCGGCCGTTGTCGCGTACGCTCAAATACAAGTCATTGCCGTCGCGGCGCAGATCGACCCAGATCTCAGTGGCGTTGCCGTGCAGGGAAACGTTGCTGAGCGCTTCTTCAACTGCGCGGAAACAAGCGTATTCGACGTCGCGGCCGGGGCGTTCACTCTGCTCGGCCGCGTCGAAATGCAGCAGCCATCCTGATGTCTCAGCCTGTTGCCTGCAGTGCGAGCGCAATGCGGCAGCGAGGCCGAATTGCCCCAGTTGCGGCGGGTGCAGGTCGAGTGCGATCTTGCGAAACCGCAGCAACATCAACTTCGTAATCATGAGTGCGTCCTGAACACGCGCCTGCGCGTCTTCGCCGATGCAGCGCGGCCGCAACAGCTCCAGGTGGATTCGCAACACGGCAAGTTCCTGACCTGATTGTTCGTGCAGTTCGAGCGCCAACTCGCGCCGTTCTTCCTCGCGCGCGGTCGTGATCCGCTTGGACAGCGCCTGCAGGCGCGTCATCGCTTTTCCAAGCGCTTCCTCGGCTTGCTGATGCTCGCTGATCTTCGCGCGCAGGTCGGCGTCGAGCCGGCTGCGTTCGGCGATCAGGTGATTGAAGCTCGCCTTCAACTGGCCGATTTCATCGTAACGGCCAATGGGAATCACGTGCATCGGCTGTTCGCCGTCGCCCATCCGCCGCATGGTTTCTCTCATCCGTTCGAGCCGCGCAAATTCCCGGCTCAATACCCAGTGCAAAATCCCGGCCATCAGCAGCGTAATCGCGCCGGCGGCGAACATGATTTGGCGCCGCAGCGCGCTGATCGGTGCATGCATTTCAGCCGTCTCAGCGCCGCCGACCAGCATCCAGCCGGTTGATGTCATGCGCCGGCCCGCCGTAAGCAATTCCACGCCATGAGACGTAACGGAGATGCCGGTTCCTTCGTAGCCTTCCTTGAATCTGCGTTCGAGCAAGGGACTTGCCCCCGAATGAAGCGGCGTCATGATTCTCGAAGCATTGGACGACGACACGATAAATCGGTCCTCAAGTGATACCAGCATAAAATAGCCGGTAAGACCGATCTTGGTCGATTGCAGTTGAGAAAATAATTTTTCTTCTTTCGGAATGATGCGATCAACCAGTACGGCGACGACTACGCCCGCGGCGTTGCGCAGAGGCACGACCACCGGGATGTAGGACCGCTGCCCGGACGGTGCTGCAACCGGAGAGCCGATAAGCACCGTGCCGCGCGCCGCCGCATCGCGAAAATACTGCTGAATTCGCAGAGCGCCACCGGCATGCTGAAGATCCGGCGAATGGGCGGCGACAATGTTGCCCGCTGAGTCGCCGACCAGCAGATCCATCTCGAGGATCGAGTACGCGAGGCGACGCTCATCCAGATAGCGCTGCAGCCGCGCGGGCCGGTTTATCATGTCCGGCGTAATTTCCGCGGCGATCGACGTCAATCCATTCAGCCGATGTTCGAAATGCTCGTTCAGGTCGTCCGCGACATAAGCAACCGTTGCTGAAATCTGGTTGTCGATCAACTCGCGCAAGTCGCGCTGCATCACGGACGTCATGTGGCCGGCGAGCCCCCAGATGCTTATGATAAAGAGCGCCAGAACGAGGGAGGAGATCCTGAATTTGAGGCTGACGGAGCGCAGAAACCCGGACGTCATCGCATGATCCAAAAGAATGCCCCTCGCATTGCTGCGGGGGGCAAAAGGTCTGCACTGGGTGTTGTGCAGACAGGGAGAAGGTGCGGGAACTGCGTGCCATGATTGCGCCGACCCGGCGTGAAATCATCTGCATGCGATAAACCGGTAATCGCCACCAGCGGCCTTTCGCTGTGCTTTGCAGTGGCATTCTCCGCGCGGCGCCAGTACTCGGCGATACAGGATTACCCGCATGACGGCGGCGGGTTTCCGCTCACATGATCAACGGCGTTTAACGAAGGCGGGGATTGGCTTTTCCTCCTGCTCTGGTTTGATGGTCACGGTCGACCCGATGTCAGTCTTCCCGAGCGCTCTCGGCGCCGGTATTGCTTCGATGCGGTCGGCCGGTCGGGCGCCTGATCTCGACCAGCCGCATAGAACCGCACGCCGCGCAAAATTTGCTGATTTGACGCTGCGATTTAAAATCGCAGAGATGGACGAGATCGACTGTCATGGTCAATTTAATTTGCGCTTGTCGCGCAGCATGTTGCCAGTTGAGTCATGCTGCCTGCGGATCTCGGTGAAGTCGATGCAGCGCATCCCTACTTGTCGCGGTGCGCAGGCGTGTAGCCGCAGTTGCGCCGGCAAATAAGCCGCAGGGTCGATGTGCATGCGCAGCCGGGCTAATGGGGCTACAGGTCTGACTTGACCAAACGGCATTTGACCACGCCCTGACGTCCCTGGCTTTCGTCAACCTCATGCAGCATCGATTGTGCCGACCAGAAACCTAATTTAACTTCCTGCCACACGTAATACGATTTGCCGGCTTCCGCATTCAGCTTCAACGTCGCGATGTCTTCGGTGTATGACGCAATCTCATGCGTGCCGGGGTCGACCTCCCACCGCAGAAACGTCTGGCCGACAGTTTGTCCCGCCTTGCGGCCGTTGATGGCTACGGTCATCGCAATTGCGAAGCCAAGCAACTCATCGCGATAGAGGTAGATGTTGGCTTTGTCCGGCCGCGTCGAAAAACGCTTGGCGTGAACGTCATCGTCCGCCGATTCTCTCGGGATGGACGTGCAACCGCTGAACACCGGCACCAGGAGCACAACGAGCGCGAGCAGGCACGCGAATCGTCGGCGGTTCACGGCGCGGCGGAATAGGGCGCGCTGCTGATTAGCGGTTCGCCGGAATCGGCGGTTTCGACCGCAGACGGCGGCGTGTCGGCGCCGGTATCGGTGTCTTTGCGGCCGCCGGCGACCTGTTCGCGGATTGTGCCAATGACACTCCCGCCCATGACGGCACCTTTGGCCAGGCCGCCGATGACAGTGCTGCTCATGGATGCGAATGTCATCGGTGTCATTAACCCGCATCCATGCAAACCCGGCAAAACGCCAACCACGATCGCGCCGAGCAGATGAAGCCGCATTCTGCGCGCGGAGCCGACATCTGCGGATTTGTGGTCACCGTTCATGTTCGCCCTGCCGCGTGATGATGACCTTGAGACTTTGGCGGCAGGCGAGCTCCCGACCAATCAGCAGTTTCACGTATAAGCAGGCCGGTGAGTGTGAAATGAAAGAATGGAATGCCCGCGGTCCGCGTATGTTCGACATGCTCACCGCTCACCGAGCGATTCGCCCATCGTTTTCGTGATCGGCTTCGTGAGATATCGCCATACCGTGTTGCTGCCGGTCTTGATTTCGACGCTGGCAGTCATGCCCGGCTGGATCTCGATGGGTTTGCTCGTGCGCTGCTTGATATTGGTGGTGGTGGTTTTCACCTGTACGCGGTAAAAGGCGGGCTCGCTGGCATTACGCGTTTCGTCGTTCAGCGTATCGGCACTGATGTAGGTGACGGTGCCGGACAGGGCGCCGAAAATCGTGTAGTCGTAGGCATCCAGCTTGACGGTGGCGGGCAGGCCCGGTTTCACAAAGGCCACATCGGCGGGTTTTACTTTCGCTTCGATGATCAGATCGTCCTCGACCGGTACGATTTGCATGAGTTCTTCGCCGGGACGGGCAACGCCGCCGCGCGTGGTGATCCGGATATTGCGCACCACGCCATCCATCGGCGAAGTCACTACGGTGTGTCCGAGCTGGTCCTTGCGCTGCGCCATGATCTGTTCGGTGCCGGCCAGGTCTTCGAGCGCTTTAGACAGGTCGGTCTGCGCATCCTGCAGATACTTATTGCGCCGGTTGGCGATCATGGCCTGCATTTCAGCGACCTGGCGCTGCAGCTTCAGTACTTCGGCTTTGCTCACGTCGCCGCGGTCGAGCAGCGGGAGATTGATGTTGAGTTCGGTGCGCGCGAGTTCGAGTGACTGCTGCAGCCCGCGTATCTCTTCTTGGATCGCGTTTTGCCGCGACCTGAACAGCAATTCCTGGTTCGCGCGAATAGCGGGATATTGAGAAAGGTCCGGCGGGAAACTCGGCACGCCGCCTGAGATTTCGGCAGTCAGGCGGGCAATGGCAGCTTTGAGCGCGGCGGCGCGCGCCCGGCTCTCGAGATACGATGTTTCGGTTTTTGCATTGTCGAAGCGAACCAGCGCCTGTCCGCGCGTCACCGGCGAACCCTCCTTGACCAGAATGGCCTGGACGATGCCGCCGTCGAGTTCCTGGATTACCTGGTTGCGCGAACTGGGAATGACCTGCCCGGGCGCGCGCGTGATCTGATCGATCTCGGCCCAGTTTGCCCACAGCATGAAGCCGCCGATTGCGAGCGCGCTGCAGAGGACCAGGGCGCGGCTCGCCCCGGGATTGTCGTCGCTGGTATCAGTCATGTTGGTCACGCGCTGGCTGTCGCAACGCCGTCGCGGCGATGCGGGAGTGAAGAAGCGGATTGGGTGCCCGAGAGTTTTGCGAGTACCAGATCGCGGGGCCCGTCGATTGCGATACTGCCGCCTTGCATGACCAGCAAGCGGTCGACGATTGGCAGCAGCGCCGTCTTGTGAGTGGCCACGATCAAGGTCGTGCCTGCCACCGCTTTAGCATCGATCGCTTCGACGACTTTCGCTTCGGACGCGGCATCCATCGACGCGGTCGGTTCATCCAGCAGCATGACAGTGGGATTGGCAAGGAGCATCCGGGTGAGGCCGATCAACTGCCGCTGTCCGCCCGAGATGCCGCGGCCGCCTTCGGTAATCGGCAGCGCCAGCCCTTTCGGGTGACTCGAAATGAGACCGATCAATCCGGTGTCACGGACCGCTTGCAACAATGTCTCATCACCGGGGTCGGGCAGGCCCTGCAGCAGGTTTTCGCGCAAAGTGCCGCTGATCAAACGAATGTCCTGAGGCAGGTAGGCGATGGTCTCACGCAGAAAAACCGGCGATATAACCGCCATGTGAATGCCGCCAAAGAAAATCTTGCCCTCCGCCGGCCGATATAATCCTGAAGCAAGCTTTAACAGTGAACTTTTGCCCGATCCGATGGCGCCCAGAACGCCGACTCGCTCGCCCGGCTTGATTTCGAGCCGGCCGATATCGATCGCCATGTCGGATTTGATGTCGTAGGCGAACCGCGCGCGCTCGATCCGAATGCCGCCATCAAGCGCGCGCGGCGTCAACGCGTTCATGCGTTCGTCGAGCTCGTTGGGCAGTGAAATCAGTTTGTTCAGGCCGTCGATGGCCGCGCGCGCGTGCGCCCATTGCACCATGAGCGAGGGCAGTTGGGCGATCGGCGACAGGGCGCGCCCGTTGATGATCGTGCAGGCGATTAGGGCGCCCATCGTCAGTTCGTTCTTCGTGACAAGGTAAGCGCCAAGCGCGACCAGCGCGATGTAACCCAGTTGTTGCAGCGCTACCGTCATATGCTGGGATAGCGCCGAGTACTCCTTGATCTGGTAGTCGGATTCGCCCGCTTCGTCGACGAGGCGGCCCCAGCGTCCCTGCAGCTTCCATTCGGCGCAGTTCGCTTTGAGCGATTCGGCGCCGTCGATCGATTCCACCATCAAACCGGCCTTGCGATTGTTCTGCCCCTGGTTTGCGCGCGTGTGGCGGACGATCTGCCGCTGGAACATGAGACCCAGCGCGAGCGAAACCGGCAGCAGGACGATCGGGATGATGCCCATCCAACCGCCGATGAGAAAGATGATCGCGATAAAGAACAAGGCAAACGGCACATCGGCGAGCATAAAGATCGAGGTCGCGCTCATGATTCCGCGCACCATCTCGAAACCTTTGATCTGGGCGGCGAGCGTGCCGATCGCCGGCGGGCGGCATTCGAGACGGATGCCAAGCGCTCGTGCGAAAAACCATTTCGAGAGCTCGCCGTCGATGCGCGTTGCGGTTAGCTCGACGGCGTGACCGCGCACATGCTTGAGAATGAATTCGAGCACGAGGGCGGCGACGGCGCCGGCCGACAGTACCCATAGCGTCTGAAATCCGTGATTCGGGATGACGCGGTCGTATACCTGCATGCTGAAAACCGAGGCGACGAGCGCCAGTATGCTGACGAGGAAAGTGGCGAGCAGTCCTTCGATAAAAATCGACTTGCGCCGCCAGATCGCCTGCCACACCAGGTGAGACGCCGGCGCAACTGGCATTGCCTCGCCCTTGGGCGGCAACGACACGCATTCCACATTCTCGAGCGTCCGGATTCTGAGCGCTGCCCCATTTGCCTTGAACGCGTGCCAGCTGCCATCGGCGTTTTGCGACGCAGCGACGAACCAGCCGACGTTGATGTGCCAGCCGATGAACGGGCAGTCATGCGGCTGCGGTGCTTCGAGGCGCCCCGGTTGGCCGTCGAGGTTAGCCGCCCGCCACGCATTCTTAACGAACGTTGCGGCGGGACTCGTTCCATCCGCTCGTTCGGCTAGCTTGCTAACCTCGTCTCTGCGCTCGCGCTCGATGCAGCGCCCGGTGAGGCCGGCGGCCGTTTGCATGATGTCCCATGACAGCGTATCGAGTTTCATCGTTTTAGTCCCATCAGATTTCCCGTCTCGAGACGCAGCCGCAGCAATGCGGCGGCCACCTGTGCGTGAGCGTCGATGACGGCCACATCGGATTGGGTCGATTCGCGGATCGTGTTGAGCACGTCGAGCCAGGTTTTGCGGCCGGCCGTGAACTGGCGCGTATACGATTCGGCGACTTCGCGCGCGCTGGTGCTGGCGAACCGCGAATTGTCCAAACGGTTGCGCGCGGCCATCCATTCGTCCCAATCGATCGCAACGCGCTCTTCTATGTCCCGGCGCGCCGTCTCGCGCTGCAAGCGGATCGCATCGCGCCGCGCGGCCGCCGCCTCAATGCCGGACAGCGCGGACAAGCCGGCGCCGGTCTGCGATTCGACGACAAGCAGCACCCGACTTGTCGAATAGCCGGGGATACCGTTTAACGGCGCTGATGCGCGCGCATTTTCATAACGGACTGAGAGCTGCGGCAGGATGCTCGCTTTTTTCAGGTCGACGTCGGCCTGAGCCGCGGCTTCATCGAACGTTAACCGTTCGAGCGTTAACGATGCGCCAATTGCCTGATCGATCGCGCCGGACTTGCTGCCCGCGCCGGTCGCGTCATTGCTGTCGAGCGGGATCACGCTGGCAATCGGCTGCCCGGCGAGCACTGACAATTGCGTCAGCGCAGTTGCCAGGGCCTGCTTCACCTGCGACAGGTCGTTGGCGGCCTGATACAGGCGCGATTGCGCGAGACCCTGATCGACTTGCGGACTCGCTTCCTGCTGCACCCGGCGCGTAATCATGCCGAGCAGTTGCTCGTGCTGCTCGACGCCTTTGGCGACGGTGGCCGCACGCTCCTGTTGGCGCGTTGCTTCGACATAACCCGCGATAATCCGGAAAAGCAATTCCTGCTTGGTTTCGCCGATCGCCATCTCGGCGGCTTCGTGGCGGGAGTTAGCGGCATCGATTCCAGCCGTGATGCGCCCGCCCGTCCACAGCGGCTGCTGCAAGCGGAACAGCGTCGTCGCGACGCCGTTGTTGTCGCCGCCGAGTTCGAGGCTGGGAGTAGGGAAGCGTTGCCACGAGGCGCCGTTGAGTTCGGCTTGCGCGGCGGCCGAAGAAGCCTGCCTGGACAGAACGGCCGGATGCGTCGCCAGAGCTTGTTGTGCGATCTGGTCAAAGGACCATGCCTGCGCGATCGCCGCGGGGCTCGTCACCAGAAGCGCAACATTTGCGGTGAGTCGAACCATTCGAAAAATCTGCTTGAGCACGGGAACCCTTCGATTTCACTGGTTCGCACTCTAAGGTTCGACTGCCGTAAGGTCAGTACTACCCAAACTGTAATTGCCGGTAAAGCGAACACCTCATTCATCTCTACAGCAAAGCGCGGACGCCAGATTAATTGCGACTCGCATTTGCGCCGTGCGCACGGTCTTCTATTCGCGCAATTAACTTGTCTTGCGCGTAATACCGGAACCGGCCTGATCAATACATCCCTGATTGGTTGTACACGCTGAGGTCACGGGCCACGCTCGGGCAAGCCCGATGAAAAACGATAGCCGGCGCCGCGCACCGCTTGCAGCAACCGCGCATGTCCGGTCATCGCAAGCGCCTGCCGCAGTCCGCGGATGTGCACGTCGACCGTGCGCTCCGCAACGCTGACATCGCGCCAGACTTCGTTGAGGAGCTGCGCGCGGCTATAAACTCTGCCAGGACCGGTCATGAGGACTCGCAGCAGGCGAAACGCGACGCCGCCAATCGCAAGGCTGTTGCCGTTGGCCGTTATCCGGCAATGGACCGGATCGCATCGCAAGCCGGCGACTTCGAGCACGTTGTCGTTCGCCTTCGGCGTGCAACGGCGCATCACCGCCTTGATGCGGGCGAGCAGTTCCCGCGCGTAGACCGGCTTGAGGAGGAAATCGTCGGCACCGGCTTCGAGCCCGCCGATGGTGTCGCACTCGCGCCCGGGCGCGCTCAGCAAAATAACCGGCAGTGCCCCGGTGTGTTTGTCTGCGCGCAAGCGGCGGGTAAAACCTACGCCCGAACCGTCGGGAAGCACGCATTCGAGCAGCGCGAGGTCGGGCAGCTTTTCCGTCATCACAGCCTTGGCCTCGGCGACGTTTGCTGCATGCGCAACTTCGTAACCTGCGCGCAGCAGGTTTACGGCGATCAAACGTTTGGCCACCGGATCGCCTTCGACGAGCAAAATTCTGAGATTCACGCGCCTCCGAAAATTTAAATCAGAAATCCAACGCCCTGAATGCGAGCGCCTTGCCCACGGCGTGCGCGCGATTGGTCGTGTTTAACCTGCGCAGGATGCGCTGTACATGGTTTTTTATCGTGAAGGGACTGAGCTTGAGAATGGAGGCGATATCCGCATTGCTTTTGCCGCGGTAGACCCACTCGAGTATTTCCTGCTGCCGCTCCGTCAGCAGCGGCGCCGCCTTGTGTGCAGCCGCGGCGTCCGCCGTACGCCGTTTGAAAAGGGTGCGCATCCAGGCCGCGTGCATGCATGGCACAGCGAGCTCAATGCAACACTTGAGTTGGGGGCCGGCCGCTGCGGGTTGCACCGCGAATATGAACAGGCTGCGCCACTGTCCGCTTGCATCATGAGTGCCGTGCATGACGGTATGGGTCGCGCCGAGCCGTTGCAATTCGTGTCCGAGCGGGCTGCTCGCGAATGGATCGCTGATTCCGGCCGCACGCGCGACAGGACGGTAATCATTTTCCTCCCAGGCGACAATGCCGTGAGCTAAGAGCGAAACGTTGTGGCGAAAATGTTCGATAGTCTCCGCGGTTGACGCCGCTAGCGTCGAAAACGAATCCACCAGCATCGGCGCGGGACGATCGCGGCGAAGCACGCAAATCAATAGTTCATGCGCGATCAAGCTCTGGAGCGAGCCTTGCGTCCAGCCGAAAAACTGATGGCGCGTCCGGACCGCCAGCGAATGCTCGAGGGTGAGCGCAATGGATTCCAGATGTGACCCGTCCAGATTGGCGACCACACCGCCCGTTTGGTCCTGCATTTCATCTCCGGCGGCTGGCTCCTGCATCACGGCGGCATGTGGCGCCGAGGGCGTTTCGTCGTCAATTTCCATCGTGTGCCGCCGGGACCGGAGAAGCACCCCAATACACCAAATGGGTCAATTGAAATCAATTCGTTCGAGACTGTAGCCGTGCCTGCGCCCGGTAGTCGCCAAGTCGGGATGGGCTTTATCGATGCGAGTGAACGTTGCGTCGGTGACCGATCGATTATGCCGTTGGCGTTGCTAATGACGTTGTTCTGACCGCAGGGTTCGGAAGAAGCTCGTACTTTTTAACCGGCGGCGTGGGTCCGAACGGCTCAACGTTAAGCGTGTTTGTGCGCGTCATTACTTAATGATCCACCGCCTATCCTGCATGCAGGGACGGGGTGGAATGTGAAAACCATCCGACGAAAAATCAGTGGCTGCGGCAGGTCTCGTCCCTGCAGGCACAGCGGCGCGAATGCACGCGCACATGGCAAATAGCCCGATTGATTCAGCGCAACCGGGCCCATGGCGCGAAGGCATAAGCACCGCCACGCAGGAGAAGAAGCCGGGTAGGAAAAACGATTAGCGTTCGGCGCCGCATGCCGTTACTTCAATGCGCCGCGCGCTGCATTCATTGAATCATTACTGGAGAGACATTATGTTGGCATTAAATGTTGCACCGGATGCATCGAGTTCAAAAACTACGCTGACGACACGTTCGGCGGAACATGCGGCATTGAAGCGGCCGCACGCGCGACGCACGACAACCTGGCAATCGTTGCTGTCTGTGACCGTGCTCGCGGCGGCCACTGCCTTTACCGGTCTGGCGCAGGCGGACGAAGGCGAAGGGGGAGGTGCCGTCAGGCTGCTCAAAACGATTCCCATTCCCGGCACGCCGCTGAGAGGCTTCGACATCAGTTGGGTCGACGCTGCAACGCAGACCTATTATCTGGCGGACCGCTCGAATGCTGCAGTCGATGTTGTCGACGCCAAGACCGGCACTTATGTGAAGCGTTTGACCGGAGGCTTTGCCGGCGTCAAGTTCAACGCGAACAATACTGCGAACAACGCGCTGTCCGGCCCGAACGGTGTTACCTCGTCGGGACGCTGGCTGTTTGTTACGGACGCAGGCAGCCGCGTGGTGACCATCGATCTCACCACCGGCCTGGTCGTCAGCAGCGTGGTTACTTCTCCCAGTCCCAACCGGGCCGACGAACTTGCGTACGACTCGCACGACGGCACGCTGCTCGTAATCAATAATGCGGACGAGCCGCCGTTCGGGACGTTGATTTCGGTCAACAAGAGCACCGGACAATTGACCGTTGGCGCCAAGATTATTTTCGATGCGGCGCACGCCGGTTTCAATGCGACGAGCGGCGCTGAACAGCCTGTATGGGATCCGGAAGCCCGCAAGTTTTACCTGTCGATTCCCGAAATCAACTGCACCGGGCCAACCTGCGGCGGCGGTGGAGCGACCGGCGCAGTCGTTCAAATCGACCCGCACAGCACCGGTCACGTCGATGCGGTTTTCCCGGTCCAGCATTGCCAGCCGGCCGGTCTCACGCTCGGCCCGAAAGATCATCTGCTGATCGGTTGCGGCGTGCCTTTTGATACTGCGGGTGTGGCGTGGACAGCAACCGACGCAGCAACGGCGGCGCCGGTATCGATTGTGCTCAACGCGCACAACGGCGCAGTGGTTGCAACGGTGGCCGGCGTTTCGGGCAGCGACGAAGTCTGGTACAACCGCGGCGACGGCAACTATTATCTCGCTGCGCGCAACAACCCGGGTGGTCCGGTATTGGGTGTCATCGACGCGAAGACCAACACGCTGACGCAACTGGTGCCGACAATCAACACTGCAGGCAAGACCACCGCGCCGCCATTTCCCAGCGGCACAGCGCATTCAGTGGCCGCGAACCCGCATAACAATTGGGTGTTCGTGCCACTGCCGGCAAACAACGTCTTTCCCTCCTGCCTGAACGGCTGCATCGCCGTTTACGCAAGTCCGGAGAGACACGACGACTGATGCACGCCGCGCTGGCGTGGGCCCGGGCGGTGGCATTTCGCCCGGGTTTTTTTCGCACTGCGTTTTTTGAGTGCGGCGAGTGTCTTCCTGGATCGATCGAAACCGCCCCCCATGAACTGGGGAAAATCTGTATGGGATTGCTTGCACGGCCAACCAACAATACAGCATCCGACGACGACCAAGGAACCGGCCAATGCTAAGCATCGACATGCGCGACTTATCGGAAAGACAGCTGAAAGATATCGTTGCCGACCATTGCTCTTCGTTGGGAGTCACTGCGCTCTTGACCTTGAGAGTCGTCGTCCCCGATGAGCGCAGCTCCTACGGCGCGGCGGCGCTCAAAGTGTCTACTGTTGAAGACGCGCAGATCCTCGCGCGCAATCTCGGCGATTCGCAATGCGGCTGTAATGTCATCATCAATCTGCTGCAAAAGGGCAGGGCTGTTCCATATCCGCCGCGCAGGAATCATTTTTTCCACGGCGGCAACTACGTCGAGCAACCGGAACCGCCGGCACTCGATGACTGAGATCCGGATGGATTGCTCCGCCAGCGTCCGCTTCGATTCGAAAAACGCCGGCCCGCGCAATTTTTTCCTGTATCGGTGAATTGGGTGTTCGCAGTAGCCGGATATACGGCTCATTGAGTACTGACTACGTGATTGCTGACCGTTAGATTACGCAACATCTCAATCGAAGCGGGCAACACGATGACTGTCATGCGTAGTTGGGCTGGTGAAGGCGCCGGCGACCGGGAAGGAAAGATGAAACCCCAAGCGCTAATGCATCGCGCGGCGCATACGGGCCGCGCAGAGGGTTTTACTCTACTCGAACTGCTCGTCGTCATGGTGATCATCGGCCTGCTCGCCGGCTACGTGGGACCGCGCTATTTCGCCCAGGTCGGCAAGTCGCAGGTGAAGACGGCGCGCGCCCAGATCGATGCGCTCGAAAAAGCGCTCGACCAATTCCACCTTGATACCGGCCATTACCCGACGATGGAACAGAATCTCGCAGCGTTGGTCGTGCGACCGGCCGCCGAATCGAAGTGGGACGGGCCGTACCTCAAGAAAAATGTACCGGCAGATCCCTGGGGCAATGCTTACGTGTACCGGATACCGGGCCAGCACAGCGAATTCGACCTGCTCTCGTATGGCAAAGATGGCCAGCCGGGCGGCGCGGACGACGCTGCAGATATCACCAACTGGTGAGGACGGTGCGACGTGTATTTCGAAGTTAAAGCATTGCGCAGCGTCAACGACGTGCACGCACTGAGTCTCGAGGCGGTCGACGAAGAGGACGCGCGCGCTCAGGCGGCAACGCAGGGTTTCAAGGTCCTTTCGATCAGGGGCAAGCAGTCGTGGCGCGCATGGACGCGCACCCGCCGCTCGCATTTTCCGCTCTTGCTGTTCAGCCAGGAACTACTCGCGCTGTTGAACGCCGGCCTCACGATTGTCGACGGCATCGAAACGCTCGCCGAAAAAGAAATCCGTCCCGACGCCAAAAAGAACCTTAAGCAAATTCTCGCGCAGCTCTACGAAGGCCGGTCGCTCTCGTATGCGCTGCAGAATTTGCCGGAAGTGTTTCCGCCGCTCTATGTTTCGACCGTGCGCGCAAGTGAGCGGACGGGCGATTTGAGCGAGGCACTGACACGCTATGTGGCCTATCAGACGCAGGTCGACATCGTGCGCAAAAAGGTGCTTAGCGCCTCGATCTATCCACTGCTGCTCATGGGCGCGGGGGTGCTCGTCATGGCTTTCCTCATGATCTACGTGGTCCCGCGGTTCAGCCGCATCTACGAAGACATCGGCACCAATCTGCCGCTGCTGTCGCAATTGCTGTTGCGCTGGGGAAAACTGCTGCAGGCACATGGATTGCTCGTACTCGGCGCGGTGACGGTGGTCGCGCTGGCGACTTTCTATCTCCTCAGCCGGCCGGCAGCGAAGGTCTGGATGATGCAGCGGGTGTGGCAGATACCTGCCGCCGGCGCCAGGATGCGGATCTACCAGCTTGCGCGTTTTTACCGCACGCTTGGAATGCTGCTCAAAGGCGGAACGGCAGTCGGGCAGGCGGTAAAAATGGTTGCCGACTTGTTGCAGCCGGGGCTGCGCGTGCAGCTTGAGGCCGCCGCCAGAAAAATCTCCGAGGGCAGGTCGATCTCGTTCGCGATGGAAGCGCATGCGCTGACAACGCCGGTTGCCTTGCGCATGCTGCGCGTCGGCGAACGCACCGGACAGATGGGCGAGATGATGGAGCGCATTGCCTCGTTCCACGATGAAGAAATGGCGCGGTGGGTCGACTGGTTCACCCGCATATTCGAGCCCCTGCTGATGGCTTTTATCGGCCTGGCGATCGGCTTCATAGTGATTCTGATGTACTTGCCGATCTTTGAACTCGCCGGGAGCCTGCAATGAACGCACCGGCGCAAAGCGGCATGCTGGCGGCGGCGGACGCGGCCGACGAACGCATCTCGACGTTTGCCATCGCCAGCATCCACGAGGCGCGGACCTTGTCCGCGGGATCGCAGCGGCGCGTCGTCGAAGTGCTCGAAGAACGCAGCGGACTCGCGCACGATGAATTCACGCGCGTGCTCGCCTGCACGTTCGACTATCCCGCGCTTGCGATGGACGAACTGCATGCGCTCGAGCCGGTCTTCGACATCCTGCCTTTCGCGCTCGCGCTCGAGCGCGGCTGCGTTCTGTTTCGAGCGAGCGAGGGCAAGCTGATGCTTGCGGTCAGCGATCCGTTTGTCCGCGATCTGCATGATTGGACGCAAGCGCGGATTGCAGCGGAGTTTACGATTTGTCTTGTGCATCACGCCGACCTTGCTGCTTACCTTGCGCGCTACGAAGAGACGCTGCGCGCGATCGACAGCGTGATTCCCGACGCTGCGAAGTCGGTGCACGACGGCGCGCCGGTCGAGGACTTGTCGTTCAAGATGATCCGCGAAGACACGAGCCAGGTCGTCAAGCTCGTGCATTCGACGTTGTACGACGCCTTCAAGCTCGGGGCGAGCGATATTCATCTCGAGAGCAACGCCGGCGGGCTGGTGATCAAGTACCGCGTCGATGGCGTGCTGACGATGGCCGGCTCGATGGCGGGGACCGAGCTCGCGGAGCAGGTGATTTCGCGCATCAAGGTCATGTCCGAACTCGATATCGCCGAGCGGCGAGTGCCGCAGGACGGCCGGTTCAAGATCGGCGTCCGCGGCCGCGAAGTCGATTGCCGCGTCTCGATCATGCCGAGCATCATCGGCGAAGACGCCGTCGTGCGCATCCTCGACAAGCAGGCGTTGAGCGACCAGCTTAAGGGCTTGCGTCTGGACTATCTTGGCTTCGACGACGTAAGCGTGGCGCAAGTGCGCGCGTTGTCGCGCGAACCGTATGGCATGGTGCTCGTGACCGGACCCACCGGCAGCGGCAAGACGACGACGCTATACGCAGCGATCAGCGAGATCAATAACGGCCAGGACAAAATCATCACGATTGAAGATCCGGTCGAATATCAGTTGCCCGGTGTTCTGCAGATCCCGGTCAATGAAAAGAAGCAGCTGACTTTCGCGCGCGGCCTGCGTTCCATCCTGCGCCATGATCCGGACAAGATCATGGTGGGCGAAATCCGCGATGCCGAGACCGCGCAGATCGCCGTGCAGTCGGCGCTAACCGGGCATCTCGTATTCACGACGGTGCACGCAAACAACGTGTTCGACGTCATCGGCCGCTTCGTGCATATGGGGGTGGATCCATACAGCTTCGTGTCCGCCATGAACGGAATACTCGCGCAGCGCCTGGTGCGCGTTAACTGCACGCACTGTGTGGTCGACGAGCAGCCCGACAGCCAGGTGATAAACGATTCCGGATTAGCCGAGGTGCAGGTCAGGGATTTCGTGTTCCGCGGCGGCCGTGGCTGCGGACAATGCCGGGGCACCGGCTTCAAGGGACGGCGCGCCATCGGCGAGATTCTTTGTCTCAATGACGAGATTCGAGAACTTATCGTGGCGCGCGAACCGATGCGGCGCATTCGCGAAGCTGCCGTCAGGCACGGGACGCGTCTGTTGCGCGACGCCGCCGTTGAACTGGTACGCAATGGCGAGACGACTTTGCAGGAGATCAATCGTGTTACGTTCGTGGCCTGATCAAATCGGTATCGCGCTGTTGGCGGATCGGCTCGTCATCGCTCGCGCGAGCAGCGGCTGGCGCCGCCAATTGCAGCAAAAAGAGACTGTCATGCTGCCGCCTCCGCCGGAGGACTCGCCGCGGTGGCAGCCTGCAATCGATGCATTGGCACAAAAGATTGCGGCCGGCGAATTGGCGGGGGCAGAAGTTTCGCTCGTCCTGTCGAGCAGCTTTATGCATTATGCGCTCGTGCCGTGGAGCAACGCGCTCGGCAGCGAAGAGGAGGAGCTGGCGTTCGCCCGCCATTGCTTCGCGCGCGTACACGGCGCCGATGCGGAACACTGGGAACTCAGGCTCAGCGCGAAGCGCCCGGATAGATCGCGACTGGCGTGCGCGGCCGCCCCGCAATTGATCGACGCGCTGGAGCGGGTGATGGCGCCGCTCGGTACGCGCTA
Source organism: Betaproteobacteria bacterium (assembly GCA_028292435.1). GTDB lineage: Bacteria > Pseudomonadota > Gammaproteobacteria > Burkholderiales > SG8-41 > PALSA-1004. The sequence continues at coordinate 39,758 of JAQGMI010000135.1, read as the reverse complement.
TTGCTCATTGCAGCCGTATCTGATGGCGAGCTTCAATCGGTGGCGCGCGCGATTCAACGGCAAGCCGTGTTGGTTCGTGACAGTTGAGCCCGGTCTCCTTTGTGTCGCTTTGCTCGGCGACGGCCAATGGCTAAGCGTGCGCACGGTCAAAGTCGGCGCAGCCTGGCTCGCCGCGCTTCCGACAGTGCTGAAGCGGGAGACTTGCCTGGTCGAGTCCGGCACCGCATGCAACGACGTCTGGATTTTTGCTGCCGATGGGACGGATCCCGCGACGCACGATGCCGGTCAATGGCAATTCAAAAATCTCGTGCCGTCGCTCCTGCCCGGCATGGATCCCGGTGCTGACGCCGCTTATTCAATTGCACTGAGGCCATAGTCCATGCACGCACTGGATCTTGATTTTCGCCGCCCGCGCTGGAACATGCGATGGGCCGGCCTGATCGTGCTGGGTGCCGGCCTGGTGGGCGTCGCCGGGGCAGGCGTCGAGTATCAGCGGCTCATGATCGAAATCAGCAGCGTCGAGCCCGCATTGCGTAGAGCCGACTCGCACAAGCCGGCGGTGGTTAATCGCTCCGCGACCGAGCTGCAAAATTACGAACTCGAGACGAAATATGCGAACGACGTAGTCACGCAGCTTGATCTGCCGTGGGACGAGCTTTTCGCGAGTGTCGAGTCGGCCGACGGCGAGAGTGTTGCTTTGCTCAGCATCGAGTCGGATGCCGAAAACGGCCGCATCAAGATATCGGCCGAAGCAAAGAATACCAAGGGAATGCTTGACTACGCTCGCGCGCTCGAGATGCGCTCGAAGCTCGCCGATATCTACATGGTAAGCCATGCATTCCAGCAGCAGGACCCGCAGCACCCCGTGCGGTTCATGTTGAGCTCGAACTGGCCGGTGCGCAAATGACGGCCATCGGAACTTCAAGATGAAACGGCTCGGCGGTTCGCATAACGGACGCCTGGCGAGCGCTGGCTGGCAAGGCGCCGTCGGGGTCGGCTTGCTCGTTTTTGCGGGAGCATTTTATTTCTCGGCGATCCGTTCCGAACGAAGCCAGCTTGCGGATATGCAGCGCGAGCTTGTGCTGCAGCGGCAGCAGGTAAATTCCGCCGGCATTGAAAAAAAGAAAGCGCCGGCGGACAAGATCACCGCGTTTTACGCTTTTTTTCCTTCGCCGGCGACATTACCCGACGTCCTTGAAAAGATTTTCGGCATTGCCGAAGCGCAGTCGCTGCAACTTGAGCAAGGCGACTACCGGGTCGTCAAGGACACTGCCGGCAAGCTGACCCGCTTTCAAATTACTTTCCCAGTGAAGGGTACATACCCGCAAATCCGCAAGTTTGTAGCCGGAGCATTGAGCGGCGTGCCTGCGCTTGCGCTCAACGGTATCCAGTTCGAGCGGAAAAAAGTCGGTGATACGACAGTCGAAGCCAGGATCAGGTTCGTCGTGTTTCTCGGGCGGCGTGCGTGAGGCGGCCCAACAAACGCGAATGCGCGCTGCTCGCTGTCGTGCCGGCGCTGTTTTTCCTCGCTGCTACCGCGGGCAATACGGTCGAGGACCATGCCGTGGTAAATGAAGGCGGCGCGCCGTCGCTCAAACCGCGAATCGAAGCAAAGGCGGCTCCCACCGAGGCCGATGTCGTGCCGATGCGGCGTGGCGAAAATGCCGACGAGCCGCCCAATCTGTTCGCCGGGAAGTCATGGTACGTGCCGCCGCCACCGCCGCCGGCGCCAAAGCCCGTACCGCCACCGCCGCCGACGGCGCCGCCGCTGCCGTTCACCTACCTCGGCCGTTATCAGGAAGCCGACAAGCCAGTTTTTTTTCTGGTGCGGGCCAACCGCATTTTGACGGTGAGCGTCGGCGACGTCATCGATAACACGTACCGGATAGACAGCGTCGCCGGCGTAAAGCTAACCCTTACGTATCTGCCGCTCAACATCAAACAATTCCTCGAAATTGGAGGCGCCGGATGAAAAACCGTCTTCATCCGCAACCCGGCATCGCTACCCGCTTTGCTTTATGGAAGGCAGGACCGTTTATGTCCAACCAATTCAGCATGAACCGTTGTCTGTCCTGCGCCTTCGCGTTGCTGGTGTTGGCGGGCTGCGCCGCCCAGGTTTCCCACCGCGAAGGCATGGCGTTAATGGATCAGGGCAGGTACGAGGAAGGCGTAGCGAAGCTGAGCGAGGCCGCCCGCCGCGCGCCCGGCGATCTGGAATATCGCAAAGATTTCGCGCTGGCGCGCGAGAGGGCTGTCAACCGTTACATCAGCAACGGCAACGACGCGCGGATGGCAGAGCGGTTCGATTTCGCCGAGCAAGCGTACAGGCAGGCGTTGCGCGTGGACCCTGCTAACGGCAGGGCTCAATCCGGACTTGAAGCGCTGGAGGTCGACCGCCGGCACGCACAAATTATCATCGCGGCAGAAGCGCTGTTCAAGAAAAACAATCCGGAAGCCGCATCTGCGCGTCTAAAGGAGGTGTTCCTGGAAAGGCCCAACAACACAAAGGCGCTCCATTTGCAGCGGCAAATTAACGAACGCCTGGCGAAAGACCTCGGCGTGTCGCCGACGTTGTCGTCGAACTTTCGCAAACCGGTGACGCTGCAGTTTCGCGACGCGAATCTCAAGATGGTACTGGAGTCGATTTCCAAAACGAGCGGCATCAATATTCTCCTCGATAAGGATGTCAGGGCCGACCTCAAGACGACGATATTCGCGCAGGGAACTTCGGTCGAGGACACGATCAACCTGATACTGCTGCAGAACCAGCTCGAGAAAAAAGTACTTTCGGACAATACGATTTTCGTCTATCCGAACGTGCCAACGAAGAACAAGGATTATCAGGAGCTCAAAGTCCGCAGCTTTCACCTGGTCAATGCCGACGTAAAGCTGGTCCAGACGATGCTGAAAACGATCCTCAAAACGCGCGACATCTTCATCAACGAGAAGACGAACTCGATCATCGTCCGCGATACGCCGGATGCAATCGACCTCGCAGCCAAGCTGATCGCGGACCAGGACATTGCGGACCCCGAAATAATGCTTGAAGTGGAAGTGATGGAAATCACCCACAAACTGCTTTCCCAGCTCGGCATCCAGTATCCGGACCAGATCACCTTGACGCCGCCGACGCCGAGCGGCGGTTTTACGGTAGGCGCCCTGCGCGAAGCGTATTCGAGTGCCACCGCCAGAAACAATTTGCTGGTCTCGCCGGTTCCAAGCTTGACGCTCAACGCTCATCTCGACACCACGAATGCCAATCTGCTCGCGAGCCCGCGCGTGCGCGTGCGCAATCACGAGAAAGCGAAAATTCTGATCGGCGACCGCGTCCCGGTATTGACCAACTCAGTGACGCCGGTCGCGACCGGCGCGCCGGTGGTCACCGGCAGCGTTTCGTACATCGACGTCGGACTCAAGCTCGACGTCGAACCGGACATACACGCGGACGGTGAAGTCGGCATCAAGGTCAGCATGGAAGTGAGCAACATCGTGAGCCAGGTGACCAACACCGTCTCGGGCACGGTCGCCTATCAGATCGGCACCCGCACCGCGTCGACCGTGCTGCGCTTGAAGGACGGCGAGACTCAGGTACTGGCGGGACTTATCAGCGACAACGACACGCGCACGGCCAATATGATTCCCGGCCTCGGGCAGTTACCGGTGCTCGGTCGTTTATTCGGAACGCGCGGCAAGAACGAAGCGAAAACCGAAATCGTGTTGTCAATCACCCCGCGCATCGTCGGCAGGACCAACCAGCAGGACGCGCAGTTGATGGAGTTCTGGAGCGGCACGGAAACGAGCATACGCAGCGCGCCGATCGTGCTGCGCCAGCCCGGTAGTGTCGCCATGTCGTCGGGCACCGGCGCTCCGCCGCCGCCGCAAACTGCACGTCCGGCGGCAAGCCCTGCTCGACCCGCACCGGCATCCGGTCAGCCGCTGCTGCTTACCTGGGAGGGGCCGGCGCAGGCCAAGGTGGGCGAGCGGTTCACGCTGACGCTGGTCGCGAAGGCAGAGGATGCAGTGCGCAACCTCGGTATGCAGATCAGCTTCAATCCTGAAGCATTGAAGGCGGTGGAAGTGGTCGAGGGCAGCCTGCTCAAGCAGCAAAAGGTCACGTCCACCTTTACGCGCGACATCAATCAGCGCTCCGGACAAATTGGCGTCGAACTAACGGGTGCCGGCGAACAAGGCGCTAAGGGTACGGGCAGCGTGGCTGCGATTACATTCGAAGTCGTGGCCGCCTCGGCAATATCGGACATCACGGTGACCCGCGTCGATGCATCCGCGATTTCCGGCGACGCGCTGGATACCGGTTCGCCGCCCGTGTACGGCGTCATCCTTAACCCATGATCGCGCATATGCGAAAAACAGGGTGCGGCTTTACGCTGATCGAAATGATGATCACGGTGGCGATCATCGGTCTGCTGGCGGCAATCGCAGTGCCCGCCGTCGAACTGGTGGTGCAGCGAAGCAAGGAGCACGAATTACGCCTGGCCTTGCGCGAGATACGAACTGCGCTCGACACCTACAAGCAGGCCTACGACGACGGGCGAATGGTGAAGATCGTCGGCGATTCGGGCTTTCCGCCATCGCTCAAGGTGTTGGTGGAAGGCACGGTCGACGTCAAAAGCCCCGACAAGCTGAAGATATTCTTCTTGCGCCGCATACCGGCGGACCCAATGGCCGTGGATGCTGCGCTCGCGCCGGAAGCCAGTTGGGGCCTGCGCAGTTATCAGAGCGAGGCTGACGCGCCGGAGGAAGGGCGCGATGTATTCGACGTCTATTCGAAGGCCGGCGGCGTCGGGCTCAATGGCGTGCCGTACCGGCAATGGTAGATGGCCCCATGAACGTTCCGTTACATTCGCGCGGTTTTACGCTGATCGAACTCATGGTCGTGTTGCTGATTGTCTCGCTGCTGCTCACCGTCGCGGTGCCTCGATATGTTGCGAGCCTCGAAAAATCCCGGGAAACCGCGCTCAGGCAGACGCTCGCAGTGACGCGTGATGCCCTTGACAAGTATTACGGCGACATCGGCAAATACCCGGACGATCTCGAGATGCTGGTCACCAAGCGTTACCTGCGCAGTTTGCCGCGCGACCCGATCACCGAAAGCAATTCGACATGGCGGACCATCGCGCCGGAGAATCCGGAAAAAGGCGCCGTCTACGACGTTCGCAGCGGCGCGCCGGGCACCGCCCGCAACGGCAGTCGCTACCAGGATTGGTGATGAGCACGGCACACTCCCGCAGGCTGGCTGCGACGACAATACGCGATGCGGCGCGCGCCAGGCGTCGCTTATTCAATTTTTGGCCGGGCGGACGTGCACTCGATCTGCGTGCCCGGCGCGCGGGCTTCACTTTAATCGGCCTGCTGATTTTTGTCGCTATGACGGGCATTGGTTTGACGGTCATAAGCCAGATCTGGGTAACGGTGCAAAAGCGCGACAAGGAAGCAGAGTTGCTTTTCATCGGTGACCAGTTCAGGCGGGCGTTCACGCTATATGGCGCGAACGGAGCAGCCGGTCCGCGTCAGCTCGAAGATCTGATCAAAGATCCGCGGCTTCCCGACACCCGCCGCTATTTGCGCAAACTCTATCGGGACCCGATCACGGGCCGCGCGGAATGGGGAGTGCTCAGATCGACCGGTGACACGATTATCGGCGTCTACAGCCTGTCCGAGGAAGAGCCGCTGAAAAAATCCGAATTCAAGCTCGTCGACATTGCGTTCGAGGGCAAAACAAAATACACCGAATGGGTATTTTTCCCGCGTGCGAGACGAGCCACCGCCGGCCAACCCGTGCCGCTGGGTTCCGCCAACAGCCCGGGCGATAAGTCGCTGCCGCAACCGGGCTTGCCGCAGGTGCAGCCAGACCGCATGCAGACTCCGCCCGTAACCATCCAGACGCAAAGCGGAACAACCCAGGCGGAAACACCACCGTCAGCGCAAACGGGCGCGCAAAGAGGTGGGCTGGGCGCGCCAGGCGTGACGCAGGGCGCGATTCAATAAAGGACCATCATGAGTGAAAAATACCGCATCTTGATTGCCGAAGACCACACGCTCATGCGTGTCGGATTGCGCGCACTGCTTGCGCAGGAGCCGGATTTCGAAATTGCCGGCGAAGCGTCGAATGGCCGCGACGCCATGCGATTGATCCCGACGTTTTCTCCGCATGTGATCCTGATGGACCTGACCATGCCGGGAAGCAATGGCATCGAGACGATTGCGGAGATCAAGCGGCGCTATCCCGATATCAAGATCCTCGTTCTCACCTTGCACAAGGCCGACGAGTACGTGCATGAAAGCTTGAGGGCAGGTGCGGACGGCTACATTTTGAAGGACGCGACTCACGACGAACTCCGGGTCGCATTGCGCAGCGTGCTAAACGGCAAGACCTACTTGAGTCCGGACATTTCGAACAGGGTCGTCAGCCGCTATTTGCGCGGCAACGGCGGCAATGGCGCCACTTCGACGTGGGACACCGTCACGCACCGCGAACGCCAGGTTTTGAAGCTGGTCGCGGAAGGCCGCCCTAACAAAAACATCGCGCAGTACCTGTCATTGAGCGTAAAGACGGTAGAAAAGCACCGGTCGAACCTCATGCGTAAGCTCGATCTGCACAACGCCTCGATGTTGACGGCTTTTGCGATCGAAAAAGGGCTGGTGGTGACGGGCGATCGCAGTTCCGTCAACGGCCGCAGCGCACCATGAATCTTGCCTTCCGCTAACCACCGGTAATGGTAGACGCTGCCGCATGCCAACGGAATTCGTGTAGGATTAGTCTTACATATAAATAAGCACTTTCCCGACTGGCCGCTTAGCATGGCTCCGACATACTGGCGGGAAAATGAGAACACGTTTCGAGCAATTCACCTTCTTTCTCACGCGGGTGAAATGTATATGAATTGGGGAAGACACCTGATTCGGGCGCGGCACCCGCGATGATATTTTGCGTTCTCGTTCGTCAATGTGTGACCGGTTCAGGGAGGTGCCTCGGTGAACGTGCCGACAATGGATGAGTCCAGCTATCGCTGGAAGTCTGCCGCCGATTCGGCGTCACAACTGATTTGCCTGCTTGATCGTGAAGGACGCGTCATCCGCGTAAACCGCACGATGGAACGCTGGACGCTGAAGAAAGCGGAAACTGTGCGCGGGATTCTGCTGCACGAACTGCTGCACAGGAATTGCAGCCGGCCAGGCTGCTATCTTATGCGGCTGGGGCGTCCCGAGGTGCTCGCAAAAAACCGGCACCTCAAGCTCAATGTGCGCGATCCCGTCCTGAATCGGCAGGTCACCATTACCACCCGGCTTTGTAACGATCGGTCGCACTCCGACTATCCGGACGCCAATGCTTTCGCCGTGGTCACGATTGACGAGATGTCCGAGTTCTGCGTCGGCGCAGACAGGGCAGAGCAGGCCGCGATCAGCGAGCGCTATCGCCGCGAAACAGGAAAGTGCATCAACGCGGAACATATCCACGTCCGCTTGCTGGAGATATTCGACAAAACGCCGAGCCTGGTGGCAATCGCCGATCACAGCGGTATGGTCTGCTATCTCAATCCGGCCGGGCGCGAACTGCTGAAATTCGGTGCGGACGTCGACGTCAGCGGTGTTTCACTGGCTGAGTGCCACGCGCCTTCCGTATGGCGACAGATAGAAGATGAGGCGATCCCGCGCGCGGAAAGCGAGGGCATCTGGCGGGGGGATTCTGTACTGGTTACCCGCGACGGCGCGGAAATTAAAACCACCCTGACGCTGATTGCGCATCGGGGTAAAGATGGCAGCCCCGAAGCGTTTACCTTTCTCGAATGGGACATGTCCGATTGGATAAGGACCGAGGAGGCGCTGGTGGAGAGCCGCAATCAGTTACGGCGACTGTCGGCGCAGCATTTGTCGATCCAGGAAATGGAGCGCAAGCGGGTCGCCTCCGACCTGCATGACGGGTTGGGCCAGTCATTGAGCCTGCTGAAAATGAAACTTGAAAGCGCGGTGAAGGCGGCAAAAACAGGCGCCATGCGAGAAGCATCGATGGCGCTGCAGGAACTGGTGCCGCGAGTCACGCACGTGATGGACGACCTGCGCAACATCGCCATGAATTTGCGTCCGGCGATTATCGACGAAGTCGGCGTTCGCGCGACGATGTCGTGGTTCATTCGGGAAATCGAAGAATCAGGAACCAAGGTCAAGGTCGACAAAGACATCAACGTCGCGGAGTCCGACGTGCCCCAGCCGCTGAAGATTGCGATCTTTCGCATTCTCCAGGAGGCCGCGAATAATGCGTTGAAGCATGCACAGGCGGAGCGGCTCAAAATCAGCCTCGGGCTGTGTAACGGCGGCGAAGTCCTCGAGCTCTGCATAGAAGACGACGGCGCGGGCTTCGATCCCTTAATGGTCGAGGCCGGCGCGCTCGATCACGGGCTGGGACTGCAGAGCATGAGAGAACGGGCGGAACTTCTGGGCGGCAGCTTTGCCCTGGTGTCGAGGACGGGTAAAGGCACGCAGATCCGCGTGCGCTGGCCGCGTATCAAAGAGGTCGAAGTCAGCACTCCGGAGATCCTGTCGCGCACCGGTCGGATGATGCGCAGCATTTCGAAAACCGGTCTCAACCCGTTGCAGGACGCGGTCATGGTTAAGCCGCCTGCTGCCTGTAAAGGCGGGTTAAATGAAGTCGTCTCGGCACTTCACGCAGTGCCCTGACGGGATGCGCGCGGTCGGCCTGCGGGGCGGCGCGGATATTTGCCATCAATCTCCCCGGGCCTGATCCATACGGCGATTCCTCCGGATTAGTATGTTGCGGCTGGCCGTAAGCGGCGCATGTGCACCCCGCCTTCGCGCTACTTAGTCGGGCAGTGTTTATCTAGGCTAACTCTGTATTGTTTTGTTCCAGTCGATTTGCGGACAATCAGCGTTCGCAATACTTGGACGGGCGAGCGGAACCGCGCGTGTGCATACGCATGCGAACTCCATCATGACAATCAGTGCCGGCACCGGGCGGCCGGCGACTCTGCGCCCGGCTTCGATTGAGGGAACATGGCAACTGTCGCGCTGCTAGAGGGAATAAACACGTGTCCAGGATTCTGAACATTGCTGCCGCCAGCCGGAGCGCCGCATCCACGGCGCAATCTGAAACGCGGACTCGTCTGTGGAAAGTGGACGGAAAAACGGCCCGGCGACCCGGACTGCTGGGCTGGTTTTGCGTTATCGGATTTACCACTCTGGCGGCATTTGCTTTCACTTTTTCGATCATCCTGTCGCATTTCGTGACGCATGAAATCCTCAGCCGGGATGCGATTTTGATCAATCGATTTATCGTTAACGTGAGTGAAATGCGCAGGAGCGGGCCGGACGTCGGGCCGCACGTCGGGCAATATGTCAGCGTCGGCCAAAGTCTCGAAGCGAAAGCTCAATTCGTGCTGCCGGTGGCTGAAGAAGGCTTGGCCGCGGACGACACTTCCCGTCTCTACGATTATTTGCGCTTCGTACCTGACGCGGTGTACGTCCACGTGTTCGCGCGCAATCGCACCATAATTTGGTCGACCGATGCGGCGATGATAGGGCAGGCCGCGCAGGACAATCCCGAGCTCGACCGGGCCTTCGCTTCGCCCGTTGCATTGCCGATAACTAATGTCAGGCGGGTGCACAATGCAGAGGAGCCCCTGTTCGCTCACCGGTCCGCGGGGGCGGCGGTGGAAGACTATGTCTCGCTGCGTGATGTGCACGGCGAAGTAGCGGCCGTTGCACAGATCGTTCGCGAACCCGCTGGTCTCGCCGACACGATCGACGAAGTCAACCTGCTTGTCGGCTCATGCACGGCGCTCGGTGCCGTGATTCTGTTCATGGTGTTGTTCTGGTTTTTGCGCCGTGCCGACCTGGTATTGACCGAGCAGCGGCGCCGTCTCGACGACGCAGGGCCATTGTGCGCGATCGGCGAGATGTCAGTCGCGGTCGTCCACGGTATTCGCAATCCGCTCGCCGCGATCCGCTCGAGCGCCGAAGTTGCGCTCGATGGCGACGCAGCGTCCGTGCGCAAAAACGCCATGGATATCATCGCCCAGGCCGACCGGCTCGGCGACTGGGTAAGGGACCTGCTCACGCTGTCGCAGTCACCGGAAGGCGGCGATGAGCGGCTTGACCTCGTCACCATGACCGAGCGAACGCTGCTCGGTTTTGCGCGGCAATTCGAGCAGCGAGCGATGACGGTGAATATCGTGCGGCCGTCCGCCAAACTGCCGTCGGTCGCGGCCGATCGCAGGCTCGCGACGCAGGCGCTGGCGAATGTCATTGCCAACGCGCTCGAAGCAATGCCTGATGCCGGTTTTTTGCGCGTTGAATTCGAGCATGCAGAAGCGCACAAGCGCCTTCGTGTAATCGTGACCGACTCGGGGCCCGGCATATCGCCGACCGAACTGGAACTCGTATTCAAACCGTACTACACCACCAAGCGCGACGGACTCGGGCTGGGAATGGCGCTGGTGGAGCGCATCATGGAACGCTGCGGCGGCGCCATCAATCTGCGCAGCCGGGAAGGCGAAGGCACGCAGGTCAGCCTGACCTTCAGAGTCGCGTGAAGGTATGGCCTACTCCATCCTCATCATAGAGGACGACAGGACTCTCGCCGACAATATCCGCGTGTATCACGAGCGGGCCCAGTGGGAGACCAGCGTGGCGCACAACGCCGAGGCGGGCTTGAAGTTGATGGAGAGCATGCGTCCCGATGTCGTCGTCACCGACCAGATGCTGCCCGGCAAGAGCGGGCTTGAAGTGATCAAGGCGGCGCTCGCCATCGATCCCCAAGTCAAAATCGTCATGTTGACTGGCGAAGGCAACACGCAAATCGCGGTCGAAGCGATGAAGGCGGGCGCGTGCGACTATCTTTCCAAGCCGATATCGCTGGCGGAACTCAAGCTCGTTCTGGAGATCGCGCTCGGACACTCGCAGATGGAGAAAACGCTGTCGGTGCTGCAGCGGCGTCTGGGCCGCGACGGCTCGCTCGACGCCATCATCGGCAAGTCGCCGCCCGTGCTCGCGGCAAAAGCGCGGGCACGGCAGGTACTGGCGGCCGAAACGCATGTCAAGAACAACGACCTGCCCGGCATTCTGATCACCGGCGAAACCGGTACCGGCAAGGAGCTGCTCGCGCGAGCGCTGCACTTTGAGGGCGCGCGGAGCAACTCGCCCTTCATCGAACTGAACTGTGCATCGCTTCCGCCAAATCTGCTCGAATCGGAATTGTTCGGCCATGAACGTGGCGCTTTCACGGATGCCAAAGACCGCAGGATCGGGCTCGCCGAGGCGGCCGACCGCGGCACGTTGTTTCTCGACGAAATCGGCGAAGTCGACCCGTTAATACAGGCTAAGCTTTTGAAGCTGCTCGAGGACAAGACCGTGCGCCGTATCGGCAGCGTGCGTGAGCGCAAGGTCAATATCCGCATCATCAGCGCGACCAACCAGGACCTCGAAAAACTGGTTCGCGACGGGCGGTTTCGCAGCGACCTGTATTTCCGGCTGCGCGTGATCACGTTGTCGATGCCGCCGCTGCGATCAATCGGCGACGATATCTTGCTCATCGCCGAGCATTATCTGAAAATCCATTCCAAACGCTATGGCAAAAAGGATCTGCGTTTTACCTCCGCGGCCGAGCAGGTGCTGATGCGGCATGACTGGCCCGGCAATGTGCGGGAGCTGCGCAATATGCTCGAGCAGACCGTGCTGCTCGCAACCGGCCCTCAGATTACGCCTGAGCAATTGATGCTCGGTGCGGGACGCCGTCGCGACCTCGAGCCGGCTCTACCGCAAGACAATTATTATGGGCTTATCCCCAATCCCCAAGGCACCGTCCGGATTGCGGATGTCGAGCGGCACCTCGTCGCGACGACGCTTGAAAAAACCGACTGGAACATCTCGAAATCGGCCAAGCTGTTGGGGCTCTCCCGTGACATGCTCAGGTCCCGGATCGAGAAATATGGATTCATGCGGCCAGCCGGTTAATTCTGTTCAACCCCCGCGCACTGCATTCAATTTAAACGGCCGCCGTCGGGGCGCAGTCCCTTGCTCATTGCGTGCCCGTCAGAGCGAAAATACGCTGCATAAGCCGTGCTTTCCTCGCAGAGAGCTCGCTGAAGTTCGAATACAGTTGATCGCTTTGCCGGCTCAGGTCTTCCGCGCGGCGCGCGACTTCCCTTTGATACTGGATGAGATCGGCATAATTGGGCACTTCCATGTCTTGACGGGGCGTCGGCAGCAGGTTTGTGTAATAGGCGCGGTCGTTGGATCGGCGCATTTCCTGCAGCATCTGAAATTGCTGGAACAGTGCCTGCTGCTCCAGGTTAAGCGCATTCATGGCGGCGTACAGATTCTGGATTTCGGCCCTGTCATCCGCTGCCGCAACAATGCCTGCGAACAGAAGCGGTAACAGCCATGCTAAGCGATGCATTGGTACTCCGAGGACCCGGTGACTCCGTCATCAGCGGGAACGCAGCTTTCATGCCATGTCTTGCCGCCGCCAATGCTCCGATTTTTAAGAGGATTATCTAAGGGCGGCGGCCGCCGGCAGGGCGGATTTTCAAAGACGGGTAAAAAATCCTTCTAGTCGGGCGAAGCCAACCCGCGAAATGGCGGGAACGCTACGTCACGACCAACCCACGCTCGATCGCGTAGGCCGTCAATCCGGCGGCATTATGGACGTCGAGCTTCATCATCAGATTCGAGCGGTGTTTTTCGACGGTCTTTACGCTGAGATATAGATAAAGGGCAATTTCCTTGTTGGACTTTCCCTCGGCAACGAGTTTGAGGATCTCGCGCTCGCGGTGGGTTAGCGAGCTGAAGACGCTGGTGCCGACGCGCGATTTACCGCCGCCAAGGAAGCCGCTGATCACTTTTGCCGATACATCGGTGCTGAGGTAAGTTTTGCCCTGCAGCACGTTGCGAAACGCGACATGGAACTCTTCGTGTGTCGCATCTTTCAGAATGTAGCCGTCTGCACCGGCCTCGAAACTCGCATGAATGAATTCCTCCGTCTTGTGCAGCGTCATGACCAGCACGCGTACCTCCGGATATCGCCGCTTGATTTCCGAGATGGCCTCGATGCCGTTCATGCCTGGCATTGTGAGATCCATCAGCACCAGCTGCGGCGCCAGCTGGCCGACAGCACGGATTGCGTCGCGGCCGTCACCGGATTCGCCTACGACCTCGATACCCGGATCCTGGCTGAGCAGCGCTCTCAAGCCGGCCCTCAGCAAAGTATGATCGTCAACGATAAGTATTCGCTGCCTGGTTTCCATTATTGAACTCCGAAAATCACCGCCATAGAGTTGAAGAATGATTTTTTTCTTGTTTGATCGGACAAGCCTGACGAGCGCCTTGACCGGGCTTTTTCAAATCAACCGTATTAATCGCCGCGACCGCTTGAAGCAGAAATCATTATACGCATCCAAATTTTTTAAAGGGGGTACTAGTTGCTCGGCCATAAATCGTTTTGTGAAGGAAATTTTACCTCAAGTTCGCCCGCCGTCGCGTTTCTCGTATGACATTGGCACGACCTTTGAATGGTGTGCGCAACGCGGTCGATCGCACCCAATCGGTGCAACACCATCCTCACAAACAGATTTGCGTACGCGCCATAAGTCGCGGTTTTTGTAGCCGCTTCCAATTCCGCGCGTGCACCCGAACGACATTTCGATGGGCATCTGAATCGCGCCAAGTACGCCAGACCAGCGCCGGAAATGAAGTCGTACCCGCGAGCCGGACCGGTAGGCTGTCGGTTCGATATCGATGCGGGCAGCGGCGCCTACTGTAAAACCCGCAGGGAATTTACGCGGTTACCCTCCGTAGTTGCTACACAATTTATTCAAGCATTTTGAAAGACCGCCCGTCGCAAAATGCGGGCTTCATCCGCTGGTGGTGCATCGGTATACGAGGCCGCTGCCGTTAACGAATCCACGCAGATTGAAATTCACCGTTCGAAAAAGAAGACCGGTGTTCGAACTCGCGGCGGCAGATTAAATGCCGGCAACGACTGAAGTACACGTGTGGTAAGGGGTAATGGGGGGATGACCTTATTGCGCCGTCGAGCGTCGATTGCCTAGGATGCGAATGCAAATCGGGCGTCGACTAACGCCGAAGGACACCACATGTATTGTCTGCATGTTAGTCTCGTAGTGCTCGGACTATTGAGCCCGCTTACGAGCCGGGCCGATGGCGACATTTTCGCCTTCGTCGACCGCCGCGGCGAAATTCATCTGAGTAATATTCCAGACGACAGCCGCTACCAGTCGCTAACGCCCGCGGTGGCGGCCGGTTCCGGTCTGCCGCGTGAACCGCTCCTGCAGGAGTCGATCGCGGTGCCCCACGGCAGGCAGCGGTTCGATGGCGTGATCGCGCATGCTGCCGGACTGTATAAAATCGAGGCCGCGCTGCTGCATGCCGTCATTTCGGTCGAATCCGGATACGACCCTAAGGCGTTGTCCAAGCGCGGCGCCAGCGGCCTGATGCAATTGATGCCGCTTACCGCGAAACGATATGGCGTTGCAAACGCTTTCGATCCCGCCGAGAACGTGCGGGCCGGCGCCCAATATCTTAACGATCTGCTGAAGGTATTCGACAACGATCTGCCGCTGGCGCTCGCTGCCTATAACGCCGGCGAAACGGCGGTGCTGAAATATGGCAAACGCATTCCCCCATTTCGGGAGACGGCGGCGTATGTGCCAAAGGTCGTCGGGCTTTACGAGAAGCTGAGACGTTCAATGTAGGTTGCGATCAATAATCGTATTGCAATCCCGGTGCAGTGGGGATGCGGCCCCAACAGCGGGGATGAATCCGCGCCGTTTCGCATCGGGCATCCGACTCGATGTGAATCGCGTGTGTATGCTCGTATTTCTCAAGAACGGGCTGTCGCGCGGCTTTCGGCGACATGCTTACGCTTGCCGCCCTGGTCGTCGAGCGATTGGCACGCGGGTTGCGTGTGATCCGCTTGCGGCCGACTTGCGCGAATCGCGCCGCCCGAATTGTTTCGATGTACAAGAGCGCGGGAATACGGCAGCGAGCACCGCCGTGCAGATGAATGGAATCGCAACCATGAAGAGAAGACTCTATTTCATGCTTCCGGACGTGATGGCGGCGCGGCGGGTGCTCGATACCTTGCTGCTCGAGCGCATCGAGTCGCGCCACATCCGCTTTCTTGCCAAACGCGGAATGCTGCCAAACGATTTGCCCGAAGCCGGCGTGCTGCAGAAAACCGATCTCGTGCACGGCGCCGCAGTCGGTTTCGTGATCGGCGGCCTGCTCGGCGCGACCGCAGGCACCTGGTTGTTGCTGACGCCGATTGACGGCGTGGCGCTCAAGCCCGTCGTCATACTCATTGCAACCTTATTTGGCGCCTTATTCGGCACATGGGTGTCTGCCATCGTCGGCAGTCAGGTCGCAAACTCCCAGCTCGAAGAGTTCCACCCACACATCGCGAGCGGGAAATTGCTGCTGATGATCGACGTGCCATCCGGCCTGGTTTCGGCGATCCGCAAGTGCGTTTCACTAGGCCATCCTGAAGCCGATTTTCGCGGAGTCGATCCGACGGTCCCCGCATTCCTCTAAAGCCACGTTGCACGACGGTGATCGTAGGTCCGACCGCAAAACGCGGCTGGTCGAATCGCTCGTCGTGAATGCATCGGTATTTCCCCGGTCGTTTCATGACAAATTCCCCAGTCGTTTCGTGACATATTGCCCATTTTAGCGGCTGCATACCCAGCGGCTGCCCGACATAAATGCAGTGTCGGCGCTTGCGCAAGATAAGCGGAATGCCCACGCACGCAGGCGTGGCGCGGTTTCGCATCAATTGTGGCGTACGCATAGCGCGTCGAATCGAGCGCTGGCACATGGATTGCTGTTGCAGTGCAGTCGAGACGAACTAAGTCTTCACGATTCGTGGTCGACGTTCAAGACATTGAGCGAGTCCTCGCGCGCCGACATGGCGCCGGTATGCAAACTGAAGGATGAGGCAATGGGGGACACTGCGTTATTCGAAAGGGGAAATTTCGTTCTTCCTAAAGCATTGCGACTCGCTCATGACGACTTGCGAGGGCGGTTGGTCAACATGATGGTCGAAGGCGGGCCGGTGATGATCGTGGCCAGGCGGCTTGCCCAACTTTGTCTGCCGCATTTCGAATGGGAAGAGAAAACTGTCTATCCGGTACTCGCGTTATTGCCGGACATAGTGCTGGGCAAGCTGCAGCCGCAATTCGCGAAGGTGATGCCGCTGCTCGAGGAATTCAATATGCGGCAAGCTGAAATGGATAGCGAACATTTGTTGATCCTGTCGGCGATCGATCTGTTGAGCAGGGTTGCTTTCCGGATGAAAAACGCGGATTGCGCCGATTTAGCATCGAGGCTCACCATTCATGAAACGGTCGAGGAGAAAGTGATTTTTCCGATGGTCGCCATGATCGGTGATCACTTGCGCGAGCGCCGCGAAATTTAGTCGTTCCCGGCATGACGCTAGTACGGGCGCCGACACGTGCGCGGCTGGCCGTTTCAACCCGCCTGGCGGCGGGCGTCCGCCGCAGGTCAGGCTTGAGCGGACCAATCGTTCATATCCTGCCATCTTCGTTGCTGCGCCAGCCCGGTTGCGGAGCGCACCTTGTCTTCGATGAGTGAGCGCGCAGTTAAGAACTACGAGCGTAGCCAAGCTGACTCGTGCGCCGCGCGTTTTCGTACCGGACCGGCGCGCTGTGCATTGGGGAAAAGTTTCCCCACTCTCGGGTATTGCCGCGCACGCGGCCGTTCCCATGCGCAAGCAAATAGTCGCGTTACTGATAATGCGGCCGCCGATTAAGCAAGGCGTGGCAAGCCTTTACGCCGGATTTCACTTTTTTTTTATGGCAAAACGAACGATTGGTACGCCGTTTGCAAGTTACTCGCGAGAGCCACAACTCACGACGTAAGCCGCATGCCAATTGGGAAATTGTTGAACGCAATATACAGGGTTCGCCTCAATGTGCTCGAGGCGCGCCGCACTTACTCTCGTGAAAACCTTATATGCAGGGCGCATCGCGTCCACAACCGGGATGGAGGACACACCATGTTGAGTTTTTCCGATTGGGTTCGCGCGCTGCCGGCAATCATGCTGACTGCATTCGCCTTGAACGCCGAGGCGCAAAGTTTTCGCGTGCAGTGCCCGACAACGACCGCGCTGCACCCGGTTCCACCCGCCAATCCGCTGTCCAATCCGGTGGGCGGGCAGATCAAGTGTCAGCAAATTTCAGGCGGCGACGGCTACGCGACCATGGCCGACGGCACGCAGACGTATTTGTTTGCGTTCGGCCCGCTCTCCGGCCTTGCCGATATTCGCAACGGCCTGCCCGGCACCCAACCTGCATCGATCTTCAATACGATCGGTGACTCGGATGCGGTGGGCGATCCGACGGCCACCAATTTTAACGGCGCCGTTGGCTTGGTTCCCGATCCTGAGTCTGTTCCCGCCGGCCAGCTAAACGGCCACGTCGATCCGCGCGCAATCATGGATGTCGGCGTATTGAACGGCAATATGCCGGCGCCATTGATGGCGATCGATGAAGACGACGAGTTCTTCCTGACCTTGACGAACGTCGGGCAGATCATGCGCCCCGACTTGTTTGAGCAGCACACCGTGCACTTCCACGGCTACCCGAACGCGTCGGCGTATTACGACGGCGTGCCGGACGCGTCGGTCGCCATCAATGTCGGGGGCAGTTTCACTTACTACTATCTGGCGCCGGATGCCGGGACTTATTTCTGGCACTGCCATATCACGCCGCCCGAGCATTTGCAGATGGGCATGGTCGGCCAGCTCTACGTCCGTCCGCGGCAAAACCGCGTGCCGCTGGGCGGCACTCTTTATACCGCTCTGCTCGCGCAACAATCCGATCCGCGCACCAAATGCGATAACGACATCCTGTGCTCGTCGCCGCTGCCGCCCGTCAACAACGTTAAACGCGTGAACAACAAGAGCGGCACGCCGACGCTCTACGCATACAACGATGGCGACGGCACCACCGCCTACGACGTCGAATACCCGATCCAGATCCACGGCTTCGATCCGAACTTCCATTACGTCGGCATGACTTTCAATCCGGAAAACCTGACCGACATGAAAGACAAGTACTTCCTGCTCAATGGACGCAGCTATCCCGACACGGTGTCCGCAGGGCCGATGAAGACACAAGGCGTCGACGGAGTCGAGCGCCCCTCACAGCCGCTGTCCACCATCGTCAACATTCCGGTCGGCGGCAGGGCGCTGCTGCGCATCTCCGATCTTGATGTGACCGAGCATCAAACGCTCGCGTCGCTGGGCATTCCGATGCGGGTCGTCGGATATAACGCGAAACTGTTGCGCGACCTGGCCGGCAACAACCTCGCCTATGACACGAACTCGATCACGCTCGGCGGCGGCGAGTCGCTCGACGTGATTCTCGACGCCTCGGACACGACCAGGTATCCGGTTGGCAGGACGTTCTACCTCTTCACGCCGAATCTCGATCATCTGTCGAACGACGCCGAAAATTTTGGCGGCCTGATGACCGAAGTGCGTATTTGTGCGTCGGTGGACCCCGCCACCAAGGCGTGCGGCAGCTAGGCAAGCAGGTGGCGTTCACTTCACTTAACTGCCGATTCTCTACAGGGAAACCCGCGTGCCGAAGCAGGGCATGCAGGCGGGAAAAATGAAGATTTCCCCACAGTGTTTTCGATGCTCCACTCAAATATTGTTCTCGCGAAAGGGACTGCCATGCGTCACACCAACATAAGAGGCCTGATCGGGCGGCTCGCGCGGGTCGCCGCGGCGGCGCTCGCCGCTGTGGCCACCATGGCCGCGCACGCGGGCGCGCCGGGCATAACCGGTCCGACCTTTGCGCTAAACGCCGCTGAAAATTTTATCAGCCAGCCGGACGGCGCGAGCATTTATTCGTGGGGTTACGGATGCACAACCGGCTCGACGCCGGGTTTTGCGCCGGGCGCCATCGGGAATGCCAACTGTCCCACGATGCAGATCCCCGGGCCGACGCTGATCGTCAACGAGGGTGACACGGTGACCGTCACGCTTACCAACAATCTGCCGACGCCCGCCGGCAACACGTCGATTATTTTCACGGGCTTCGATGTGCAGTCGAGCGGCGGCGTTCCCGGCGTGCTCACCCGCGAAGCCGCGCATGGCGGAACGGTCACTTACACTTTTGTTGCGACCAACCCGGGCACGCACTCCTATTACAGTGGGACGCAGGGCGATCTCCAGGTCGAGATGGGTCTTTATGGCGCTGTCATCGTGCGGCCGTCCGCCGTTCCGGCCGGCTGCCGTGCTGTTAGCGCAACGCTGCCCAACGGGCAAACTGACTTTCGCCTGGCTGCCGCGGCGTACAGCCACAGCTCCACGTGTTACGACCGCGAGTACATGTTTCAGTTTTCGGAGATCGACCCGCGGATCCACCGCGCCGCCGAGGAAATCGCGAAATGCGTTGTGGCACAGGGAAACACCTGCGCCACCAATATGAATTCGGTGGCCACCGAGCCGTACCACCCGGCTTATTTCATGATCAATGGCCGCTCCATGCCGGACATCATGGATCCGAATTACGCGCCGCATTATGCACACCAGCCCTACAACGGCAATCCGCATATGCATCCCGGAGAACTCGTGTTGCTGCGGATCATCGGCCAGGGACGGTGGCAGCATCCATTTCACGAACACGGCAATCACGTTCGCATATTGGGACGCGACGGCAACCTGATATTGAGCAGCACCGATCCAACCAAGCTTGCGGGGCCGGCGCTGTTCACGACGACGACCACGCCTGGCCAATCCATGGACGGCATTTTTTATTGGACCGGCAAGGGTCTGAACTGGGACGTGTACGGGCATAAGGCCGCGAGTGTCTACACCGATCAGGCATTCCCGAGCTACCTCGGACGGCCGGTGGTCTGCACGCCGGATGCAAACGGCTATTACACCGCCGACCCGCTGGCGCCGAATTATTTCGAATGGTGTCAGGACCACAACAAGGCGCTCGAGTCGCGTCCGTTCGGCAACGTCGCGAGTGGCGGGCCGGTAACGCTGCCCGACGCGAACATTCTTGCCACCGGCCCCTGGTACGGGGGCAGCGCGTACCTGGGCCCGGATGCAACCGTACGCGCCACCGGCCCGACCGGTACGGTGCCGCCATCCGGCACGATCGGCAATTCTCCCACCGAAGAAGCGGGTTTCGCTTTCATGTGGCACTCGCATAACGAGCGGGAGATTACGACGAACAACATATTTCCCGGCGGCATGCTGATGATGATGCTCGTCGATCCGCAAGCATACGTGATCGACGAATCGAACTAGGACTGAGGAGAAACCGCGATGCAATCGAAGCTATTCAAAACGATCCTGACCAAGTCAGGGGTGGCGGCAACCGTTCTTCTCATGGCCAGCGGCATGGCCAGTGCGCAGAGTGTATCTCTGACAGCGCGCTCGACAAGCGCCGCGCTGCCGGATGGACAAATTATTCCGATGTGGGGTTACACGTGCGGAACCGGCGCAAGTGCGCCGGTCGCGCCGGCGAATTGCGCGGCGTTGAATCCCAATGCGGGCGCTGGTTGGTCGCCGGTGATGATCACCGTTCCGCCCGGCAACTTGACCATAAATCTGACCAACAATCTGCCGGTGCCGCCGGGTGGTTCCGCCGGTATACCGACGTCATTGGTGATCGTCGGTCAATTGGGCGGCGGTCTGGGCAATTCGGCGACGTCCAACGCCAGTCCGGCCCATGCAGTGCAGGGAACGACTTGGCCAATCCAGGGCGATACCAGCGGTCCGACGTTTAATCCGCCGCCACAGGGACCGCGCGTTCAGTCGTTCTCGACCGAAGTCGCGAACGGCGCCACCACTTCTTTGACGTGGAACAATCTGAAGCCCGGGACTTATTTAATCCAATCGGGAACTCATCCGTCGATTCAGGCACCGATGGGTCTTTACGGCGTGCTGGTCGTGACGACCGAGCCCACACTGGCCAATCCATTGGGCACTGCATATCCGGGCGTTACTTATAACGCGGAGATTCCGCTGCTGTTGAGCGAAATCGACCCGGTGCAAAACGCCGCCGTGTCGGCTGCCGTCGTCGCTACCGGCTTCAGCGCAAACGCCATTCGAGTATTACGGGATTCCGTCAGCTCGGTAGGATTGGCGCTCGACGATTCCGGCAACATCATCAACGCCGGCACCGGCTATCACGTCGGCGATCTGATCGCGTTCACCGGCGGCGGATTTCGACAGGCAGCCACCGCGCACGTCTCGGCCATCGGTAGCGGAGGCAGAATCACCGCGATCGTCGTCGACAATCCGGGTGTCGGCTACTACTCCGTTCCGACTGCGACGGTAACGCGCTCGAGCGGCACCGGAACGCCGGCGCAAATCAGTGTTGCACTGTCGCTCGCGGGCGTCGTTTGCAGCGGCAGCGCGCAGGCGTGTTATCCGCCTGCAGTGAACTACGATCCGCGCTACTACCTGGTCAACGGCGTAGCCTTTGACCGCACGAAGATGACGAATTCGCTGTTTCCGACGAGCCCCGCCAGCCTGACCGGCAGCTTGCTGGTTCGTTTCGTCAACGCGGGCCTGCGCATGCACGTGCCGTCAATCGTCGGTGCGCTGACGGGAAGCCCCGCAACGTCGGGCTTCGCGCTGATTGCTGAGGACGGCAATGTTCTGCCGGGTTCGCGCCGGATCCAGAGCGAAGTGTTTCTCGCCGCCGGCAAGACGTATGACGTCATGATCAATGCGCCGGCCAACGCTGCGCCGGCGCTTGCAATGTTCGACCGGCAACTCAGCCTGTCGACGAACAACCAGCGTGATGGCGGTATGCAGGCTTATATCGGCGCGAATGGCGCTACGCTCAACGCAGCGGTCAATGTAACCGGCAAAGCAAATCCGGATTCTTACTACATCGTTTCAGGCAACACCGTTTCCATCACGGATCCCGCCAAGGGCGTGGTAGCGAACGACGTTGGCGTTTCCGGCGTGAAGGTTATGACGCAGCCCTCCGGCGGGCTGCTGAGCTTGAATCCAGACGGAACTTTCTCGTACGTGCCGAACGTGGGCACCACCGCTGATTCATTCACTTACTGCGGCAATGGCGCCACGAGCGGGTTGCTGTGCACGACAGTCACGCTTGCGCCGTGTACGGGCGCATGCCGTGGTGGTGCGCCCACCGCTGTCGCAGATAGCTTCGGCAGTAAAATCGCTTCGCGGCTGCATGTCAGTCCGCCCGGCGTGCTGGCCAACGACCTTGACCCCGCTGGACTTCCGTTGACGGCCTCAGCGCCGACCAATGTCGTCGGCGGCAACGTGACTCTCAATCCCGACGGCTCTTTCACCGTTGTCCCGTCGATCATGCCGGTTTCTCCGGCACAGGCAACGGTGACGTTTCAGTACCGGGCCATAAATTCACAGAAGACAGTGTCGACAGCGCCGGCGACGGTGACAGTGGTATTTAGCGGCGCGAGCGGCTTGAACGTCAAAGTGATGGATGGCCCCAGCCTGAGGCCCGGCGCCACGCCGGTTCCGATCACCGATTACCGCTGGATCATCGAAGAAGACCGCACCGTGTTTATCGATCCCAAGTGCCAGGTCAATGTCACGCCGCGGCCTGCCGGCTGCCCGCCGTTGCCGGTCGTCAGCCTGGGAACAAACTTCCACACCAGCTATATGCCGATTGTTGCGTCGGGTTGCGTTGGTACATTTGCCTGCGAATCGGGTCAAACGGTGCTGGACGTGGTGAGCGGGTCGCATCTGCCCGCGGCATGCGACATCGGCAACGGCATCTGCCGCACCGACACCGACCAGAGAGTACCGACCAATCCTAGCCAGGTAGCGCTCGATCCGACCAAGCGTTATTACATCTCGATTCTGCCGGGTGACGGCGCCAATACATTCAGTGCGGGGGCCGGCGCTCCGGTCACCGATTCAAACACCGGCAAGACGAGGCCATTCAACATCGCGCTCGATTGCCCATCGGGGGCTGGCGGCGCAGATTTTGCGCCGGGATCAGGCACTTGCGGCCATGGCATGGGCGGCTCGCCGATCACGGCGGGCCAGCAGGCGGTCACAGTCGCTTTGCAGCAAACGCCCTTTCCGACCGCCAATATTTCCGTTTACGTATTTCAGGATGATGCGCCGCTCAATGGCGAAATCGATGTCAGCGGCGGCACCGATCTCTTTGGCACTGCGCGTGAGCCAGGGTTAAGCGGATTCGAAATCAAAATCTTCGACGACGCCGGCGGCACCGGCGACGCGACCGGGCAGATGACGTACGACATGTTCAACATGCCGTTGTCGAATGCGCTCGCCGGAACGATCGATCCGCTGACCGGTCTCGATGCGTGCCCCATTTCAAAAGCAACGTCCGACGGCCTGGTCGGCATGATACCGACCTGCCCGAAATTCGAAGCCGATGGCAGGACGCTTTCGCCGCTCGTCGGCAAAGCAATCATTTCCAACCTGATGCCCGGCAGATACGGCGTGATCGCAACGCCGGCGGCCGACCGCATCGCGAAAGGGGAGGAGTGGCTGCAGACGAACACGCTCGATGGACAGAAAGCCCACGATGCCTTCATCAAAATCGGCGGCCCGGCCTATTTTCAGGAGTTCGGACCGGCGGGCTATCACGTGACCATCGGCTTCGCCAACCCGAAGATTATCAATGCCCGTCTTCCTGCAATTTGCAACGGACCCAACAACACCTGCAACAATTCGGTCTCGGGCAAGATCACCGGCCTGCACATCAGCCGCACGCCGGACCAGCGCCTGTACAGCACTGGCTCGCGTGACGCGCTTGGTTTTACCCAGTGCTACGTAAGTCTTGGCAGTCCGGATGGCGAAGACATTGCGTTCACCAAGTGCGATGCTGAGGGCAAGTTCAGCTTCACCGGCATCCCGGACGGCACCTGGCGGCTCACGGTTTTCGACCAGTGGAACGACCAGATTGTCGACGGTCTGGCGGCGGCTGTTCAGGTCAAGGGCGGCCAAAGCAAAAATATGGGCGACCTCGCCGTGCTCCAATGGCACACAAATATTTATACCCGCAGCTTCATAGATCTAAACAAGAACGGCGTATCGGATCCCAACGAACCCGGCCTTGCGCTGGTGCCGACGAACGTCCGCTTCCGCGATGGCAGTTACTCCAATTTCAATAACACCGACTTGAACGGCTACGCCGGATTTAACGAAGTGTTCCCGTTGTTCAGCTGGTACGTGATCGAGGGCGACACCACACGCTACAAGCAGACCGGTGTTCACGTCGTCTATGACGCCGGCGGGCCCGTCGACGGCACGCCTGGCGGCGGCAACTCGAGCATCGCGGCCAACATGGCCAATACGAAAGAATCGGCGACTGCGCATTTGCCGATCAACCTTCGCGTGCCCGGTGCAGTGTATTGCGACAACGCGGACTGCGACGGCTATTCGATCCAGAACGGCCCGGCGAGCAGCGGCAGCAATCCGTCGACGGGTCGCATCGATCCGCCGTCGGTGACGAGCTACGGCTGGCAGGGCTTTCTCGGCCAGAGCCAGTTCATCGAATTCGGCAAGACGCCATTCGCCAACGGCGAAAACGGCGGCATCAGAGGTGAAGTGACTTATATGTCGACGCGGCCGTTCGACGATCCGGCGCTGCTGCTGCACTTGAGCTGGAATCCCAACGTGCCGAACGTCACCGTCAATCTTTATCAGAAAATTACCGGGCCGGACGGCACGCCCGGCTTGAAGCTAGTGGACACCACCAAGACCACGAGCTGGGACGATTGGGCGCAAGGCTTTCGCACCGACGCGCAGGGAAACCTGCTGCGCGACGCGAATGGCAATGGCATTCCCAACATGAATTGCCCGGGGCAGGAAGCGACCGATCCGTTCTTCTTTACGCTGAAGAACAGCCCGAGCTGGTTAAATTCCGGCACCCCGTTAGCCAGCAATTCGCAGTTCAAGTGCTACGACGGCATGCACGCATTCAACCAGTTGCAGCCGGCGCCTTACGACGGCATGTATAACTTCCCGAGCGTCACGGCATCCGATCCGGTCACCGGCAAACCGACCAAGACGAACTGCAAGATCTGTGCGCCGAATCCGACGGGCGATGGCACGCAAATGCTGCCCGCCGGCAAATACGTGGTGGAAGTCGTCATTCCGCCCGGCTATGAACTCGTGAAAGAGGAAGACAAGAACATTCTGATTGGCGATAACTATATTGCGCCGGTGGCCCAGCAGTTTGCCGGTCTGGGCAACATCTTCATCATGCCCGACCAGGCGACGGTGAATTCCAAGTTCAACCGCAACAATGTGCTCAATCCGACCACCGATCTCGGCGCGCAGCCGCGTGGCGAGGGCGACACGGGCAGTGTCGAGCGCTTCTGGCCGTGCGTCGGCGCGATGCGCGTGGTGCCCGATTTCATCAGCTTGTTCCCGGGTTCGCAGGAATTTGCGCCGTTCGCGGGCGCCACGCGTCCGCTGTGCGATCGCAAGGAGGTCGTACTCGAAGACCAGAATTCCGTGCTCGTCAAGTTTTACGTCTTCAGCCCGACGCATATTGCCGCGCACTACACCGGCTTCATGCTCGACGACTTCTCGTCCGAATTCGATCCTTATTCGCCGCAATTCGGCGAGAAATTTGCGCCGCCGAACCTGCCGATCGCGCTGAGGGATTTCACGGGCAACGAAGTGTCGCGCGTGTATGCGGACTCGTGGGGCCTTTTCAACGGCTTGAACTACTCGACCTGGGAAGTAAATCCGCCGAACCCGACCGGCTATGCGCCGACCATGATGGTCGCGTGCATGAACGATCCGGGTCCGATCTTGGATACCGTGCAGGGCTCGCCGACGTTTGGCCAGATGATCAAGGACCCAAATCACAACCCGGCCTACAGCCTGTTCTGTTACGAAATTCCGTACATGCCCGGCCAGACGCAATATATGGATACACCGGTCGTGCCTGTGCAGGCGTTCGCCTCCGGCTACAACCAGCCTGACTGCAATTATCCCGACGCGACCCCGGCAATTGCCTCGGTGTTGGGCGATGCAATTCCGAACAGCACTGGACGCGGTCCATGGGTCAGTCTCGCCGGCCACGTGCTCACTATCAATGCGCTCGGCGATCAGAAGGTGCCGAATCATGCGTACTCCGGACCGAGCGCCACGACGGCGCCGTACAACCAGAAATTCATTACACGCCACTACGGGTTCGGCACGACGCCCGGCGCGGTCACGATCGGCGACGTCACTGCCACGATCGTTTCGTGGAGCGATACGCAGATTCGCGTCACGGCGCCAACGCTGCCGACGAACCGTTCGACCTGCACCATCCCGCAGCGCGGCGTCACCGGCGCGCAAGCGACCATCCGCTGCGGACAACTCGTTATTACGGCGGCTAGCGGCCGGAAGTCGGTCGACACCGTAACTGTAACGATTGGCGGCAAGCCACCGACCTATGTTGCCGGCGAAAACGTGCAGGGCAACGCGCTGCAGGCGGCGATCGACAATGCAACGCCTGGCGATATGATCATCGTCGGCCCGGGCGACTATCCGGAAATGCTGCTCATGTGGAAACCGGTGCGGCTGCAGGGCGTGGGCGCGGCTTCGGTCACCATCAATGCAAGCAGCCATCCGTCAGGCAAGCTCGAGCCATGGCGGCGGCAGGTCGACTGCCTGTTTGGCGTCGCGCTGAACGGCCAGCCCGTCCGCTCCTCCAATAGCTTCGATCCGAAGGGCCTTTATACCTGCGCAGTGTCGTCGGTCAGGGACAACCCGATGCGGGTGGACCGCATCCCGCTCGAGGGCATGCTCGGCTGGGACGCTTCGCTCAACGGCAATCTTGCCGAGATGCTGATCGAGCCCACGCTGATGGGCGCATACGAAGGCGCCGGCATCACCGTTCTCGCCAAAGGCGTGCGCTACGATTGCGCTGCTTCACGCGCGCTCGGCGTTACCGGCGGCTGCCCATGGGGAGACGGCGACGTCAACAGCACAACGACTGCGGTCGAAGGCCAACTGCCAGCAGGCACGTTGCGTCTCACCAACAGCAACCAGGATTGCAACGATTTCCCGTCTAACTTCCTGTGCAACCCGGCGCGCATCGACGGCGTTTCGATCACCGGCAGTTCCCAGGGCGGCGGCGGCATTTTTGTGCACGGCTGGGCGCATAGCCTGGAAATTTCCAACAACCGTGTTTTCTCCAATACCGGAACGCTCACCGGCGGAATAACGGTCGGCCAACCTGAGACTCCCGATGGCTGGCTCGTAGGCGACAGTGCTACCGATCAGGACAACGTGCCGGGCACCTGTCTGTCGCCGGCTGCGCAAGCCGCATTGGCTGACGGCGTGCAGTTACCGTTCTGCTTCAACACCAACACGAATTTGCACCACAACATGGTCTCGTCCAATTCCAATATCGGCGACGAGGTAGCTTCGTCCACACCGGCGGCGGGCGGCGGGGTCACGTTCTGCACGGGTGCGGACTACTACCAGTTCAACAACAACTGGGTGTGCGGCAACCTGAGCACCGGCGACGGCGGCGGGATCTCGCACTACGGGTTCAGCTACAACGGCAACATCTCGCACAACACAGTGATCTTTAACCAGAGCAACAATCCGACGCTGCCGACCTACGGCGGCGGGATCCTCGTGATGGGCATGCCGCCGGACGGCACGTGGTGCGAAGGGCAGGCCGTCGACTTCGATTGCGCGCCATCGCTGGCTGAAGGCGCCGGTCCGGGCACTGTCATCGACAGCAACCTGATCATGGGCAACACGGCCGAAGGCGGCAAAGGCGGCGGGATCCGGCTGCAGCTCGTCAACGGTACCGACGTCCTGAATTTCCCGAACGATCCGTCGAAGTGGTACCAAGTGACGGTGACCAACAACATCATCACGAACAACGTTGCCGGCTGGTCTGGCGGCGGCGTCTCGATTCAGGATGCGTTGCGGGTCAACTTCATCAACAACACGGTCGTCAACAACGATGCAACTGCGTCCGCAGGTGTGCTCTTCAATACGGAACTTGCGGCGATATCCAACATCACGCCACCCGGCTGCACGATCTCGACGACGAGCAACGAAATCACATGCCCGGACGGCGGCTCGATCAAAACGTCGAGCTGGCAGCCGGCAGGTTTCGAGACCTCGACTCACACGGCCAACCTGAGAAGCGCATTCAGCGTGCCGACCGTGACCTGCCCGTCGGGATTGCCGAACTGCACGCAGGTCTCGAATCCGGTGCTCGACAATAATATCTTCTGGCACAACCGTTCGTTCTATATCTCGGTCGGCGGCCTCAATTTGCAGATCCCGGGATTGCAGAACATCGTCAACCTGAATCCGACTTTGAACCAGGCCGGCCATCAGACAGGATACTGCGATCCAAATGCCGTGTATTGGGACATCGGTGTGTTCGGCGACGCGCGCAATGCGCAATCCGGCAGCATCGGTCATCAATCAGGATTTACGCTGCGTCCGCGGTTCTCGATCCTGACCAACGCCGGCGACTATCCGGGTCAGAGCAACAACGGGTTGAATCCGAATGTGATCACCCAGTATTGCAATGGCTCGCGCTTGCCGCCGGAGGCTGGCGGTACCGGGTATGCCGTGCCGCCGGGAATCGCGGACGCCGTATTGCCGAACCCTCTCTTCACCTTGATGCCGACCGCAACGCCGGATGAAGGCAACCAGTGGATCAACTTGTATTACGGTCCGCTGTCGATGGCGAACGCGACGATCACCTCGGGCGCCGGTTACAACGTGCCGCTGGCCAACAGTGCACTGCAGGCAAGTTCGCCGGCCATCAATGCAGTGCCCAATACCGCGGCGACTTATGCGGCAGCGCCGAGCGTGGACTTCTTCGGCACGCCGCGGAAGGCCAACAATCGCGTCGACATCGGAGCCGTTGAGTTTGTGGGCTCGGCGCAACCGTCGGCGGTAGTGTCACCGGCATCGCTGAGCTTCGGCAATCAAAATGTGGGGACTACCAGCGCAGCGCCGGGACAAGTAGTCACGCTGCAGAACGCGGGCGGCTCACCGTTGCAGATCACGAGTCTCACGTTTACGTCGCAGTTCATCGCCGGGACAACGGCGGCCACCACGCCGTGCTCACCAGCGGTACCGTTCACGCTGCTGCCGGGTGCGTCGTGCAATGTCACGGTCAGGTTCGCACCGACCGCGACCGGCGCGCAAAGCGGCTCACTGACTATCGCTACCAACGATGCTGCACATCCGACGCTGACAGTAGCACTCAGCGGCACGGGTGCCGGTCCGGCTGCAACTCTGACGCCGAGCCCGGTGGCATTCGGTAACCAGGCAGTCGGCACGACGAGTTCGGTGCATGCTGTAACGCTGACCAACACCGGCACATCGGCGTTGACGTTGAGCGCTGCGAATGCGGTTACCGTCTCGGGTGACTTCGCGAGAGTTGCGGCGGGAACGACTTGCAACAACGGCGTAGTCGTCGCGGCTGGCGGCACATGCATCATCAATGTGACTTTCTCGCCGACTTCCGCGGGCGCCAAGTCCGGAACGCTGACGGTTGCGGATAATGCAACGCCTTCGTCCCAGACGCTGGCTTTGAGCGGCACCGGCACGGGCGGCACTTCAGCGTCCTTGACCCTGGTCGGCACGACCTGCGGCACCACCCAGGGCGTGATGGCCTTCGGCAGTGTCACCGGCTCTAAGACCTGCTCGGCGACGCTCACCAACACCGGCGGGACGACGCTCAGCATCAGCGGCATCGCACTCACCGCTGTGCTGCCGGTCCAGTCGCCAAATCCGTATACGCAGAACAACAACTGCGGCGGAACGCTGACGGGCGGACAGAGCTGCACGATCGACGTGGTGTTTACACCTAACAATATCACCGCGGTGATCGGCGGCCTCAGTGTGACCGACGGCGCCGGCGTCCAGGCGCTGGTGTTGACAGGAAGGTAGCGCAGCGCCGGCCAAGGTTCAGGAAGGGGAACGAAGATGCGGCTCGCCGGATTTTTCAAGGCGGGCCGCATCGGGGCCCGGACGGCGCAGGCCTTGCAGCAAACGTACTCGAACCGCAATCGAACACGGTAAATTTTTAAAGGTGACACATGAAAACGATGAAAATAAAGCCGGCAAGCGTCAGCGGCGTTCTGCTTGTAAGTTTGCTGGCGAGTGGATTTTTGATCAGCGCGGCGATTGCCGACCCAATTGCCAAAAAGCCGGGAGCCGGCCGCGTGGTGGTGAACCCGTCATCGACGGCCAAGCCGGAAACGTCGCACAACCAGCGTGCCGAAATGATGGCCGAGGTTCAAAAACGCGCGACCAGGCGCTCGTCGTCCGGGCGGCGTCACGGCCAGCGACATTGAATCGTCTACAACAAGCGCGGGCTGCGGCAACTTTCGCAACTGGCGCCGTCGATTATGTGGAAACGAAACAAATGACCGATAGAAGGGGACGAGCGGGCAAGGGAATCGTGTTGCTTGCAGGACTGCTGGCGGGCGGCAGCTTCGCGTGCGCAGTGCATGCGCAGCCAACTGAAGAAGGCGTCGCGTCTGCCGCTACGCCGCCGGCAAGCCGCAAAAGCTCGCCTTATCGTCCGGCAAAAACCTCGAAGCACGCAAAAAATCTTTATCAAAGCGTGTGGGGCGTCGACGGTTTAAAAGTGAGCCGCACTGCATCGGGCAACCTGATCCGGTTCAGTTACCGCGTGACCGATCCGGAGCGTGCCAAGGTCCTCGTCGACAAAAACGCGACGCCGCATCTGATCGGCCAACGCACGAAGGCGGTTTTGCAGATTCCGGTGATGGACAAGATCGGCCAGCTGCGCCAGTCGGGCAAGGCGATTAAAGGGCAGGAGTACTGGATGGTGTTTTCAAACAAGGGAAATCTGATCAAGGCCGGCGATCGCGTCGATGTGCTGATCGGAAATTTCCGCGCCGAAGGACTGATGGTCGAGTAACACGCCGGCGTTTGCGCGGCTTTAACCGAAGGGGAGTACATTCATGATGCGATTTTCCATGCTGGTGTTCGGTCTCGTTTCGATCGCGGCTTCGGCTGCGGAACCCACTGACGCTGCACCTGCCGCCGCATTGACGGCCGGTCAGATCATCGAGAAAAACGTGGCGGCGCGCGGCGGACTGCAGGCGTGGCGCGCCGCAACCACGCTGACATTATCCGGCCAGCTGGATGCCGGCGGCAAAAAAAACGTCGAGCTGCCGTTCGTCATGCAGATGAAGCGGCCGCATAAAAGTCGCCTCGAAATAAATTTCCAGGATCAAAAAGCGGTACAGGTGTACGACGGCGCGCAGGGCTGGAAGGTGAGGCCTTTCCTCGGCCGCGATGAGGTCGTGCCGTTTACGCCGGCCGAAGCGAAAGCCGCGGCAAGCTGGGCCGAACTCGATGGGCCGCTCATCGACTACGAGAAGAAGGGAACCAAAGTCGAAGCCGCCGGCATCGAACAGATCGAGGGACGCCCGACGTACAAGCTCAAGCTGACTTTAAGCAACGGAGAGGTACGCAATGTCTGGATCGACGCCAAGAATTTTCTCGAAGCAAAAATCGACGGCGAGCCGCGGAAAATGGACGGCAAGATGCGTAAGGTTGCCGTCTACTTTCGCGATTACAAGCGTGAAAACGGCCTGACCGTGCCGCGTGTGCTGGAAACCGTCGTGGAGGGAATGAAACCCAGCCACAAGATGACGATCGAGCGCGTCGCCATCAGCACGCCGCTCGACGATGCGCTGTTTGTCAGGCCGCAGCTCGCCCTGGTCAAGACGTCGACGCAATGAACAGCCGGGCGATAAAGTTACTCGCCGTGTGGGCGTTAGCCGGATTTTTCTCGGCAGGCGCCATCGCCGCGAAGCAACCGGCAAAACAGCCGGCCAGGCAGCCGGCTTCGAAGATCGCGCTGACGGCGGCGCAAATCATCGATAAGCACGTCGAGGCAAGAGGCGGCCTCGAAGCGTGGCGCAAGATCGACACGATGGTGTGGGTCGGACACGCCGAAGGCGCCAAAGCGCCGCCGCCGGGCTTGCCTTTTGTTCTCGAGCAGAAGCGTCCGAACAAGACGCGCTTCGAAATCATGGCCAACGACCATTTATCCGCGCGCGTGTTTGACGGCAGCCGCGGATGGAAAATGCGCCCGGCGCAGGCGGGCAAGCCGCCCGATGTGCAGCCTTACTCGGAGGACGAAGTCAGTTTCGCCAAGGACGGACAGGTCATCGACGGCCCGCTGATCGATGCAGTGGCGAAAGGCGTCGCCATCAAGCTTGACGATGTCGATGAACTGGAAGGCCGCAAAGCCTACCGCCTCTATGTGACGCTGCCCTCCGGCGCCCACCGCCATGTGTGGATCGATGCCGAGACTTTTCTCGAGATGAAATCGGAGCGCGAAGTTCGCTCGCGCATCGGCCAGACATTGACGGTTTCAGTGTTCTACCGCAACTACCAGAATGTGGAGGGGCTGCAGATACCGACGGTGATCGAAACGGGTACCGCCGGCGGTGCGCCGATGGAAAAGCTCGTGATTGAAAAGGTCGCGCTCAATCCGCCGCTCGATGCGCGCACGTTCGCCAAACCCAGCACGCCAATACGGCGTCATGCGGTTTCAATCGACACCACCTCGCCACCGCCCGCGGGACCCAGCGGCCGTCCGGCGCAGTAACTCGCCGGCGCCGACCGGTCTGTGCGGATTCGCAAACGAGATTCAGGCCTCGTAATGACTGTCGAGCGAATTTACGGTCGTCCAAAGCGCCTCGTTCGCGACCTCATTCGCTCACGGCCGTCTATATTGCGGACACTCGCATTGAGTGTGCTGCTCACAGCGCTGCTCGCGCCGACGGTCGCGGCTGCCGCTGACAGGCCGTCGAGTGCGGGCGAGTCGATTTACCGGCATGGCATATTAGGCGCAGGTGAACCGCTCGAGGGGACGCGCGAGGCGGGCATGCGAATGCAAGGCGCGGCGGCCGCGTGCGTCAATTGTCACCGTCGCAGCGGGCTGGGTTCGAAAGAGGGCGGCATCATGATCCCACCGATTACCGGCCGCTATCTTTTCAATC
The DNA here is from genome assembly GCA_028292435.1 of Betaproteobacteria bacterium. GTDB lineage: Bacteria > Pseudomonadota > Gammaproteobacteria > Burkholderiales > SG8-41 > PALSA-1004. Next base: position 6,710 of record JAQGMI010000135.1, on the reverse strand, counting down.
CGCGCGCGCCGAATACGGACGACATGAACGTGCCGTACGTCCAAAGCATGCGCGGCGATCGTAATCCTTATACCGAGGCGACACTCGCGAGGGCGATTCGCGACGGTCTCGATTCCGACGGCCGGCCGATGAACTACCTGATGCCGCGCTTCGCGTTGAATGACGGCGACATGGCATCGCTCATCGGCTGGCTGAAGCAGCGCGACCAGCGCAAGGTACGCGGCGTCACCGATGCCGTGTTGCACTTCGCGACGATCATTACGCCGGATGCGGACCCGGTGAAACGCCGCGGCATGCTCGATGTGATGGAGAAATACTTCGCCGACAAAAATGCGCGCCAGCTCGGCGCAACGCCGCGCTTGAGATCCTCCAACAAAACCGCGTTCAGCAAAGTAATGTTCATGGTGAACCGCCGCTGGGAATTGCACGTATGGGAGCTGACCGGCCCGGAATCAACGTGGCAGGCACAACTCAGGCGTTATATGTCCGCCGAGCCGGTTTTTGCGGTGGTGTCGGGCATCGGCGGTAAAACCTGGCAGCCGGTCCACGCATTTTGCGAAGAGGCGGCGGTGCCATGCCTGTTTCCGAATGTCGATGTGCCGGTCGAGGCTGACGGCGGTTTCTATTCGCTTTATTTTTCGCGAGGCGTGTTGCTCGAGGCGGAACTGATTGCGAACACGATAGGCGAGGCGCCTGATCGCGAGCGGATAAAGGCAGTCAAGCAGATTTATCGCGCCGGTGACATAGGAGCATCGGCCGCGACGGCATTTGCCGCGGCACTCAAGCGCTATAACATTCCGGTGACGAGCCGCGTGCTTGAGCCCGGGGAAAACGTCAGCGCTGCGCTCGGCAAAACGGCAGCCACCGATGCAATCGTGCTGTGGCTGCGCCCGCAAGACATTGCAGCGCTCGGCAATTCGCAGCCAGTAACCGCCTCTGCATACATGTCGGGGCTGATGGGCGGACTCGAGCGCTCGCCGCTGCCAGCAAATTGGCGCGAGCGGATGCACGTGGCTTATCCGGTCGATCTGCCGGAAAAGCGGCGTTACCGCGTTGATTACGCCTATGGCTGGTTCGCGGTGCGCAAGATTGCGGTCGTGGCTGATCAAGTTCAGGCCGACACCTTTCTCGCGTGCGGTCTGCTTGCCGAGACGGTCGGCCATATGGTGGATACCTTTGTGCCCGAATATCTGATCGAACGCATGCAGGACATGATCGAGCGCCGCATCGTGACCGGCTACTATCCGCGGCTTACGCTTGCAGCAGGTCAGCCGTTTGCATCGAAAGGCGGCTACATGGTCCGCTTTGCCGAACCGGCGGGCACGCGCGTGGTCGCGCTCGGCAACTGGACTACGCCATGAGCGCAACGCAGCGGTTTTAGCACCGCAAATGAGGGTTCTGCCTTACTGACACCGGCGTGCGGCGCCAATAAGGTGGTCATCGATTCGCCTACTGTTACGGAGCCTCGCATGAGCCAAAATCCAATGAAGTTTTCCCGCCGCCGGGTATTAGGCGCTTTCGCCGCCGCAATCGGCGCCGGTTCTGTCCCGGTCGTTCTGGCGGCAGCCGCCAGCAAGGAGGCACATGCGCACGATGCCAAAGGCATGGAAAGCGATGCTCACCAGCATCATCACGAACCGGTTCCCGCGGGCATCCGGCGCACTGAAGTGCCGTATAAAGTACCGCCGGTGACGCTGGTGCGTGAGGACGGCGCCCGGGTCGCCTTCCCAGGCGTGCTCGACGACGGGCGTCCCGTGTTGCTCGATTTTGTTTTTACGTCGTGCACGTCGATCTGCCCGGTAACCAGCCATGTGTTTTCGCAGTTTCAGGACAAGCTCGGCAAGGAGCGCGACAAGGTGAACATGGTGTCGATTTCGATCGATCCCGAATTCGACACGCCGAAACGGATGACCGAGTACGCAAAAAAGTACAACGCCAGCCCGCAGTGGCAGCACTACACCGGAACGGTGGCCGCCAGCATCACCATGCAGAAAGCGTTTGACGTTTATCGCGGCGACAAGATGAACCATTTTCCGGTCACTTTCATGCGCGCGGCGCCGGGCAAGCCATGGGTGCGCATGGACGGCTTCGTCACGCCTGACGAGTTGATGCAGGAGTATCGCAAGCTCATTAAAGGCAGCGCTTAGCGGCGGGGCCGGTGTGAACGCTGGCCGGATAGTCGTCATACTTTTCGCACTCGCGTCTGGCTGCTGCACCGGGACCGCGCTGGGCGCTACGCGCGATGAATCGCTGGCGATGGATTTCGTCGAGCCGGATTCCCGGGTTTCGGCACGGCGTGCAAACGACGAGCGCTGGACCATCTTTCTTGATGGCCGCATAGACGAAGCTGCCGCCGAAAGATTCCGCGACGAAATCGCGCGACGGCAGATTCGCCTTGCGTCCGTATTTTTTAATTCGCAGGGCGGCGCATTGTGGGAAGGTATCGAGCTTGGCCGCGTGATCAGGCAACATGGGTTTTCGACCCACATCGGAAAACAGGATGACCGTGCGTCGACGGCATCGCCAGGCATGTGTTACAGCGCCTGCGTATTTGCGTTCATCGGCGGCAAGTACCGATTTTATGCGCCGCCGTCAAAGATCGGCGTGCACCGCTTCTCGGCCGGTTCGTCGGCGGACACCGATGCGGACCAAGTGCAGATAGCCTCGGCGGCGATCGTGAATTTCATTCGTGAGATGCAGATCGATGTCGGCTTGTTCGACCGTATGTCGAGAGTCGGCAAGGATCAAATCCTCGTTCTGCCGCAACCCGAACTGGAAAAGCTGCGCGTGGTGAATCACGGACGGCTGACCCCCGAGTGGTCATTCGATTCGCTCGCGGGCATCACCTACCTCAAAGCTGCGCAGCAAACGTGGCTTGGCACGGGCGAAATCGTGCTGTCGTGCCGCGAGCGCCAGGCGATATTCCAGGTGCGCTTCGACGCGGGCGATAACGCCGATGCCGTGCAGGATCCGGGCAGCGAACACTCGATCGGGTTTGGCAACGGTTATCTGCCGCTGGGCGAGCCGCTGGCGCGCGTCACCCTCCACGATAACTTGGTGACTGCGGAATTTGCGTTGAGCGCAGGGCAGATTCAACGGCTGGCGAATGCGGTCAATGTCGGCTACTCGGCGCGCCTCGCCAATTCACCGGCGCGCGCCGGTTTCACGATCGACACCGCAGGACCCAGCTCCGAAAAGATCAGCAGCTTTTTGAACAGCTGCGAGCACTGAAACTGCGATTCGCCCACCGGGGATCTGCGCCGGCGTCGAGTTTGCACTGAGCGGTGAATCGTCGCGCGTGCGATTGAACACGGGCGCCCGCCATGCAAATCCTACATGAAATCCCGCCGCCGAAGCGGGGTCAGGGGGCACCGCAAATACAGCCTTCTCATCAGTGTTTTTCGCAAACGTAAAAATTATTCTCCGATTGTATTTTTCCGCGGGAGTGGGGATTTCCATTGGCTAGTCCTGAAACGCCGATCGAATCGACCAAGTGCTTCGCGCATTTTCACTGAACGTGAATGCGTGCAGGCACCGCTTACCGATTAAACCGCTGCAACGTTAGAGAGAGGCAACGAACATGAGCGCAAAGAAATCACCCGCAAAAAACGCCAACCCCGCAGACCAGAAAATAGCCGATCCAATCGACGCGGCAGTCACCGCGGGCGGTGGCGCTTTGGCCGTTTCACCGGCAGCGAAAGCGCAGCGCAATGCTTCGAGAAATAGAACCAAGGACGATCCGGTTGTTGCCGACGGCCAGGAGACAGCGGTGGACGTTGTAGCCGACGCCGATTCGGCGCCGGTATTGCTGGCGCAGGCGGGCATCATGGTAGCCGACGCAGCCGATACGAAAAAGAACACAGCGTCCGCGAACGACGGGGCGGCAGGTACCAGCGCCGATAACGCATCGACGACATCACCGAGCTCCGGACAAGCAGCTGCGGCCGCTGATCGGGCCGCACTCGGCGCCGCAGGGCAATCGGCCGAAACGCCATCCGCGGGCGGTAGCGGGACCGAATCGGTCGCGATGACCAGCGGCGTGGGCGCTCTGGCGTTGCCGTTGCTCGCACTCGCCGGCATCGGCGTCGCCGCCGGCGGGGGTCATGGCGGCGGTGGTGGAGCAAGCAGTGCACCCGCAGCCGCCGCGCCTGCGGCTGCGCCGGCGGCGAGCCACGGCATCGTGCTCGACGGTTATGTGAGCGGTGCCAAGATCAGCGTCGATGTCAACGGCAACGGCAAGGCAGACGCCGGTGAAGACACCGGACTCGTCACCAACAATACCGGCAATTTCAACGGCGTCATTTTGCTGCAGGGCGCGCTCATCGCTGTTGGCGGCACCAACATCGACACCGGACTTCCCAATACGCTGGTCCTCATGGCGCCGGCGGGCAGCACTGTCATCACACCGCTGACGACACTCATGCAGATGTTCGTTTATTCGAACGGCGGCAGCGCAGCTGCGGCGCAGACCGCAATCGAAGCGAAACTGCTGCTGCCCAACGTCACGCTGACGACCTACGATCCGCTGGCCGCTGTCGACGCGGCGGCACTCGTGGTCGAAAAAATATCCGCCGAAGTTGCCGCACTCGCGACGCTCGCCGAGAAATACAGTGCCGGCGGCGGAACCAAAGTGATGCAATCGATCGTGGGCCTGGTCGCATCGGGTCATGTCGTCAACTTTACCTCCCTGACCGACCTGAACCTGATCAATACCGGTGCCGGCGGCGCGCTGACATTCGCTCAGATTGCGAATATGCAGGCGGTGACGTCCGCGATCGCCGGCAGCGCGAACATCGCGGCGATTTCGCAAATTCAACATGCCATGCTGAATGTGCTGACGGTCGCTGAAGCTCAGGTCTATCACGCCGCCAATCCAGCTTTAAGCTACAGCTTGTTCGACACCGCAGCGAACCTGCTGGCGGCAACTCCAGCGCTGACGACCGCCGCTACGGGCGGCATCACGGTGAGCAACCAGCCCGTGCTCTCGGCGGCCAATGCCAATGCGCTGCAAGCGCTCAATGCCCACATGAGCTACAGCGTGACCGACTCGGCCGCAAACCTCGCCGGCCTCAGCGCATCAGTGGGCAACGGTTCAACCAATCTCGCAGCGACCACGCCGGCGACAGTCGCCCAGGCGACGGTGATCGACGCATTCATCAACACCGGCACGACCAGTTACAGCATTGCCGACACCGCTGCGGCGATCGCCGCGGCGGCGGCATCGGTCGGCAATGGTGCGACCACCATCATCGTCACCGATTTCGCGACCGTCACGCAGGCTACTGCGATTCATGCGTTCACCAACAGCGGCGGTTCGAGCTACAGCATTTCAGATACCGCTGCGGCGATCGCGGCGGCAACCCCGGGCGTGGCCAACGCGGCAACCAACCTCACGGCCACCGGCGTTGCGACAGTTGCTCAGGCCACTGTCATCGATGGTTTTACCAATCCCGGCGCCACCAGCTACAGCATTGCGGATACCGCGGCAGCAGTCGCCGGGGCCGCGGCGGTCGTGGCTAATCATGCTACGAGCATCACGGCGACAGGACTTGCTACGGTGGCGCAGGCCACCGTGATCGATGGTTTCACCAATAGCGGGACGACGACCTACAGCATCGCCGATACGGCGGCGGCGCTCGCTGCGGCCAATGCAGCCGTGGCTCACGGTGCAGTCGATCTCACAGCAACCAGTGCGGCGACGGTTGCGCAGGCCGGCGTGTTCGATTTGTTCACGAACAGCGGCATCAAGAGCTACAGCCTTGCTGATACTGCGGGCAACCTCGCGGCGGCTTCTGTCATGGTCGGCGATGGTGCAATCAATATCACCGTGACCAGCCCCGCGACGGTCGCACAGGCGGCCGCAATCGATTCATTCGCCAACAGCGGCACGCTGAGTTATGCGCTCGCCGACACGGCGGCCAATCTGCTTGCGGCGCCCGCCGCGCTTATCGCCGGCGCGAGCGCGGTGGCGGTTACCGGCGTGCCGACTGTATCGGTGGCTGATGCCAACACGCTGCTCAATGTGGATCATGCCACCATGAGCTACAACCTGGCCGACACGGCCGCCAATCTGCTGGCGGCGAACGCGGGGATCATCAGCGGCGCGAACGCAGTCTCAATCACTGATGTGCCGACCTTGTCGATAGCTAATGCCATCACGCTGCTGAATGTCGACCATGCTGTCATGAGTTATGCACTGTCCGACACGGCGGCGAATTTGCTGGGCGCGCCCGCCGCAATCATCAGCGGCGCGAACGCTGTCGCGGTGAGTGATGTTCCTCTTTTGTCGGTCGTCGACGCGAGTACTTTGCTGATCGCCGACCATGCCGCTATGAGTTACAGCGTGTCGGACACCGCAGCGGCGCTTGCAGTTGCAGCAGCGTCAGTAGGTAACGGTGCAATCAACCTCACCGCTACCAATGCGGCAACGGTGGCGCAAGCGACGGCTATCGACGCCTTCACCAACAGCGGCAGCACGAGCTACAGCATCGCCGACTCCGCGGCGGCACTGGCAGCGGCTTCAGCGTCGGTGGGCAATGGCGCGATCAACCTTACGGCAACCAATGCGGCGACGGTAGCGCAAGCCACCGCGATCGATGCCTTCACCAACAGCGGCAGCACGAGCTACAGCATCGCCGACTCTGCCGCAGCGCTGGCAGCGGCTTCAGCGACGGTCGGCAATGGCGCGATCGACATTACGGCAACCAGTG
>JAQGMI010000098.1 GCA_028292435.1 Betaproteobacteria bacterium | reverse complement strand
GATGCGCCATGCCGATGACGAGCTCCTGCACGCCGGCGCCGCCTGCGCGCTGCAGCAGGTTATCCAGCATCGGAATCAGGCTGTCCCCGCCTTCGAGCGAGAAGCGCGTCTGGCCGACGTAACGCGTGTGCAAATACCGCTCGAGCGTCTCGGCGGCGGTCAGTCGTTCGAGAATGTGTTTTTTGTAGCCGGCATCATAGGCGGGCTTAGACCGCGACGATTCCAGGCGCTCCTGGATCCAGCGCTTTTGCGGAATGTCCGCGATGTACATGTATTCGGTGCCGATCGTGCGGCAGTACGTATCCCGCAGCATCTGCAGGATGTCTTTCAACTTCATGTCGCGCGGGGCGAAGAGCGAACCGGTGTGAAAGATCGTTTCCATGTCGGCGTCGCTCAGACCGTAAAACGCGGGATCCAGCTCGGCGATCGCCGGTGGTTCCTGGCGGCGCAACGGATCGACGTCGGCAATGCGCGCACCCTGGAAACGGTACGCACCGATCATCTGCAGAACGCCGTACTGTTTTTCGCTAAGCTGAGAGCTCTCCCCCGCGCCTGCAGTCGCCACCGTACGGGGACTGCGGGCCAGCTGCGCAAAATATTCCTGGATTGGTGCATGCGCAACGTCGGGCGCGCCGTCGTCGAGTTTTTGCAGTTCGTCGAAGTAAGTGCGCCAGCGCGGCTCGACCGCTGCCGGATCTTCGAGATAACGCTCGTACAGCGCCTCAATAAAAGGCGCATTGGCGCCGAACAGGTACGAATTACCGCGCAGTTCCTGGTAAGCCATCGTGCTGGGCCTTGCTTGGTGGGGCGAAAGCTTGTTGCTTACTTGCGCTTGCTCATCGGCACAAACGCGCGCTTGGCCTCACCCGTGTAAAGCTGGCGCGGCCGTGCGATTTTTTGATCGGGATCGGCGATCATTTCATTCCACTGCGCGATCCAGCCGACCGTGCGCGCGACGGCGAACAACGCGGTGAACATGGTGGTCGGAATGCCGAGCGCCTTGTAAACGATGCCCGAATAGAAGTCGACGTTCGGATACAGCTTGCGCGTGACAAAGTATTCGTCTTCGAGCGCGATTTTCTCGAGCGCCATCGCGAGCTTGAAGAGCTTGTTGTCTTTTAAGTCAAGTTCTTCGAGCACTTCGTGACAGGTTTTCTGGATGAGCTTCGCACGCGGATCGTAGTTCTTGTAGACGCGATGGCCGAAGCCGTAGAGCACCGAATGGTCGCCCTTGTCTTTGACTCGCTTGATATACGGCCCGATGTTTTTCTCGTCGCCGATTTCTTCCAGCATTTTCAACACGGCTTCGTTGGCGCCGCCGTGCGCCGGTCCCCATAGGCTGGCGATGCCCGAAGCGATGCACGCGAATGGATTCGCGCCCGAGGAGCCTGCGGTGCGCACCGTCGAAGTCGACGCGTTCTGTTCATGATCGGCGTGCAGTATGAGGATGCGGTCGATGGCCTTCGTCAGGATGGGGTTCGGCTTGTACTCTTCGCACGGGTTGCCGAACATCATGTAAAGAAAGTTTTCGACATACGACAGCTTGTTCTTCGGATACATGAACGGCATGCCGACGTTGTACTTGTAGCACATGGCCGTGATCGTCGGCAGCTTGGCGATCAGGCGGAACGCCGAAATCTCGCGGCTGCGCGGATCGTTGATGTTGAGCGAATCGTGATAGAACGCCGACAGCGCACCGACCACGCCGCACAGCACCGCCATCGGGTGCGCATCGCGCCGGAAGCCGGAATAAAAACGCGACAACTGCTCGTGCACCATGGTGTGGTGCATGACGGTCGAATCGAATTCGGTTTTTTGAGTCGGATTGGGCAGCTCTCCGTTCAAAATCAGGTACGCGACTTCGAGAAAATCGCAATTCTCGGCGAGGTTCTCGATCGGATAGCCGCGATACATGAGGATGCCCTCATCGCCGTCGATGTAAGTAATCTGCGACGAGCAGCTCGCGGTCGACAGGAAGCCCGGGTCGTAGGTAAATTTCTTGGTTTTCGCGTAAAGCGGCCGGATGTCGATGACGTCCGGTCCGACTGAACCCGCCATGACGGGAAAATCGATCGCCGGCGTACCATCCGTAAACGACAACGTTGCAAGCTTCTCAGCCATAACTTTTCTCCGCGAATTCGTAAACTTTTGAGGAAATAATTATACGTCAATGAACTGCTGTTGCGACCACCGCCGATGCCCCGTTTCAGGGCGTCCGCAGCAGCGTCAGAAGAGGGTCAAAACGCTGGTCGGGGGAAGGCATCCGTCCCATGACGACGTCGAGCAGATCGTTATCGCCAAGCGCCAGCAGTTCCCTGAACAGTGCAAGTTGGTCGGCGTCGAGTAATTCCAGATGCCGGGCGTTAAAGCGCTCGAGAATGATGTCGAGTTCCAGCAGTCCGCGCCGGCAGTGCCATCTCAACTTGCCCAGTTCGCCATGGGTGGTCGCGGGCGTCATCGCAATCAGACAGTCCGTTTGACCATGAGGTCTTTGATTTTGCCAATTGCGCGCGTCGGGTTGAGATTTTTCGGACACACGTCCACGCAATTCATGATCGAGTGGCAGCGGAACAACCGATACGGGTCTTCCAAATTGTCGAGACGTTCGTTGATTGCCTGATCGCGCGTGTCGGCGATGAAGCGGTACGCTTGCAACAATCCTGCAGGACCAACGAATTTGTCCGGGTTCCACCAGAACGACGGGCACGACGTCGAACAGCACGCGCACAAAATGCACTCATACAGGCCGTTCAATTCATCGCGATCGGCCGGCGATTGCAGCCGTTCCTTCTCGGGCGCCGGCGTTTCATTCTGCAGATACGGCTTGACCGAGTGGTATTGCTTGAAAAATTGCGACATGTCGACGATCAGGTCGCGAATCACGGGCAATCCCGGCAGCGGACGAATCACGACCGGCTCTTTCAGGTCGGCGAGCTTGGAAATGCAGGCGAGACCGTTTTTGCCGTTGATGTTCATCGCGTCGGAACCGCAGACGCCCTCGCGGCACGAGCGGCGCAGCGACAGCGTGTCGTCCGTCTCCTTGATGCGGATCAGCGCATCGAGCAGCATGCGGTCGGTCGGTTCGAGCGCAATGTCGTAGTCCTGCATGCGCGGCGCGGTATCGACGTCGGGGTTGTAGCGATAAATCGAAAATTTCATCAATTTGTCCTGAAGACTAATAGACGCGGGCTTTGGGCTTGAACGATTCGACGGTCAGCGGCTTCAACTTGACCGGCTTGTATTGGAGCTTATTGCCATCTTTGAACCAGAACGTGTGCTTCATCCAGTTGACGTCGTCGCGATCGTGGTGATCGCTGCGGTCGTGCGCACCGCGGCTTTCGGTACGCGCGTTCGCCGATATCATCGTCGCCAACGCGGTTTCGACGAGATTGTCGAGTTCGAGCGCTTCGAGCCGCGCGGTATTGAACACCTTGCTCTTGTCTTTAATGTATGTGCTCTTGACGCGTTCGGCGACCGCCAGCATTTTGCGCACGCCTTCAGCGAGACTGTCGGGGAAACGGAACACGCCGCAATGCAATTGCATCGTACGGCGCATTTCCGCGCCGACTTCCGAAACGCTTTCGCCGGAGGTCGCGCTGTCCAGTCGCGCGAGTCGCGCGAGCGAACGATCCGCTGCATCTTGAGGCAGATCCTGAAACGCCTTGTCGCCCGCGATGTCGCGTATTACCTGCTCGGCCGAAGACTTGCCGAACACGAGCAGGTCGAGCAGTGAATTGGTGCCGAGCCGGTTCGCGCCGTGCACCGACACGCACGAGCATTCGCCCGCCGCATACAATCCGCGCACGATCTTCTCATTCGCGCCGTCCGGAATGTAAACCTGGCCATGCATGTTCGCCGGCACGCCGCCCATCTGGTAGTGACAGGTCGGCACGACCGGAATCGGATCCTTGGTGCAATCGACGTTCGCAAATTTCATCGCGATTTCACGGATTCCAGGCAGTCGCTTGTCGATGACTTCCGCGCCAAGATGGTCCAGCTTCAGCAAAATGTATTCGCCATCCTTGCCCGCGCCCCGGCCTTCCTTGATTTCAGTGGCCATCGCGCGCGACACGACGTCGCGTGAGGCGAGATCCTTCACGGTCGGCGCATAGCGCTCCATGAAGCGCTCGCCGTTCTTGTTGAGTAGAAAACCACCTTCACCGCGCACGCCTTCAGTAATCAGCACGCCGGCACCCGCGACGCCGGTGGGGTGAAACTGCCAGAATTCCATGTCTTCGAGCGGAATTCCGGCGCGCGCCGCCATGCCCAAGCCGTCGCCGGTGTTGATGAATGCGTTGGTGCTCGCCGAGTAGATGCGCCCTGCACCGCCGGTCGCGAGCAGCGTGGCCTTAGCCTGCAGCATCATGACTTCGCCGGTTTCCATTTCCATCGCGACGACGCCGAGCACATCACCGTATTGATCGCGAATCAGGTCGAGCGCCATCCATTCGACGAAAAACTGCGTGTGCGCGCGCACGTTGCGCTGATACAGCGTATGCAGCATCGCGTGGCCGGTACGGTCAGCGGCGGCGCATGAGCGCTTGACCGGCCCTTCACCGTAATTGCGTGTCTGGCCGCCGAACGGGCGCTGGTAAATCCGGCCGTCCGGCGTGCGATCGAACGGCATGCCGAAATGCTCGAGCTCGTAAACCGCCTCATTTGCCTTGCGGCACATGAATTCGATCGCGTCCTGGTCGCCGAGATAGTCGGAGCCCTTGACGGTATCGAACATATGCCAGTGCCAGTTGTCGTCGCCGTCGTTGCCCAGTGATGCGGCCACCCCACCCTGCGCCGCTACCGTGTGCGAGCGCGTCGGGAAAACTTTCGAGAGCACCGCGACTTTCAGATTCGCTTCCGACAATTGCAGCGCGGCGCGCAAACCGGAACCGCCGGCGCCGACGACTACTGCATCAAACTGTCTTTTCGCAATCGCCATGGTGTTCTATATGCTCCACAAAATCTGCGCCGACCAGCCGGCGTAGACGATCAGCGCGGCGATCACGACGGCGTACAGGCCCAGCCGCACGCCACTATGCTTGATGTAATCCATGAATATGTTGCGCATGCCGACCCATGCATGCAGGTAAACGCTGAGCAAAAACAAAAACGTCGCCAGCTTCATCCATTGCGGCGTAAATAACTGGCGCCACGCGTCGAAGTCGATGACCGGCGACTTCAGCAGCAAGCCAACCAGCAACAGCGTGTATAGAAACATGACGATGGCCGTGATGCGTTGGGCGAGCCAGTCGCGTAAGCCGTAATGCGCGCCGGTGACCATGCGATTTACCATATGCGCACCGCAATCAGAATCGTGAGCGCGATGCTCACCGCGAGCACGAGCCAGCTCGAAAAGCGTGCCGACTTGAGTTCAGTGCCGAGGTCGATGTCAGATGCGAGATGGCGCACCCCCGCGCACATATGATGCAGATACGCCCACACGACGGCGATGATAAAAATCTTGACCAGCGAATTGGAGAGAAATGCTTTTGAAGATTCGAATGTGTCGCCGGAGGCGAGACTGCACTGCCACCATGCGAGCAGGATCGGCAGCACCAGGAACAATGCCGCGCCGCTGACACGGTGCATGATTGAAACGACCGCCGGCACAGGCATGCGGATTTGCAGCAGGTTGAGATATTTTGGGCGGTTAGCCATGACTGATCTGCTTGGTTCGGAATTTTTCTCGAGGCCCGCCGCTATCATGTGACGCTCGGGCAAATGCTTTCGTCGACATCAAACTGATTTTAGCAGTTATTGGTGCATCGCAAAAGACGCGCCGATGCGCGGCGTGAAAATGCACCGCGGTCATTACGGCGAACGACGCATGTGGATTGAACATTTTCGGCGGTAAAGATTTTTCGTAATGCATGCGCTGCGCCAAACGCGCCGGGATTTTTTCCATCAACTGCGCGTCGAATCGCGCCGAGATCGACGCAGCGCGGCGGCCGGTGCTATAATTCGAGATAAGCCATTGTTTATGTTCTCTTCCGTGGCGCAGTTTCACTGACTACCACCGTTCCCAGGAGCATCCTCATCATGAAACGCCCTGTTCGCGTCGCCGTCACCGGCGCCGCCGGCCAAATCGGCTATAGCCTGTTGTTCAGAATCGCCAGCGGTGAAATGCTCGGCAAAGACCAACCTGTCATTTTGCAGATGCTCGAGATTCCCGACGAGAAAGCGCAAAAAGCACTGCGCGGCGTGATGATGGAGCTCGACGACTGCGCGTTTCCGCTGCTCGAGAGCATGGTGCCCGCGAGCGATCCGAACGTTGCATTCAAAGACGTCGACTATGCGCTGCTGGTCGGCGCACGGCCGCGCGGTCCCGGCATGGAACGCAAAGATCTGCTCGAAGCCAACGGCAAAATCTTCGGCCCGCAAGGCAACGCGCTTTCCGAGGTCGCCAGCCGCGACGTCAAAGTGCTCGTCGTCGGCAATCCAGCGAATACGAATTGCCTGATCGCGATGAAAAACGCGCCGAAGCTGAAACCCAGCCAATTCACCGCGATGCTGCGGCTCGATCACAACCGCGCACTGACGCAAGTCGCGCAAAAAGTTGGCAAGCCGGTCGCAAGCATCAAAAAGATGACCGTGTGGGGTAACCATTCCGCCACTCAATATCCCGATGTGTTCTCGGCGGAAGCCGACGGCAAAAAAGTCTGGCCGCAAATCAACGACCAGGCTTGGCTCGAAAACACTTTCATTCCGATGATTCAGAAGCGCGGCGCCGCAATTATCGACGCGCGTGGCCTGTCATCGGCGGCCAGTGCGGCCAATGCGGCCATGGACCATATGCGCACCTGGGTTCAGGGCACCGCGGACGGCGACTGGGTCAGCATGGGCGTGCCCTCGGACGGCAGCTACGGAATTCCCGAAGGCGTCATCTACGGCTATCCGTGCACCTGCAAGAACGGCAAGTTTGAAATCGTCAAAGGCATCGATGTCAGCGAGTTCAGCCGCGGCCGCATGCAAGCCACGTTGAAGGAACTGCAGGAAGAGCGTGACGGCGTCAAACACCTGCTGGGTTGATTCGGAACGTGCCTACGAGTGGGCAAATCAGGCGGTACCGGCAACGGTCCCGCCTTTTTTTGCGCGCTCGCCGCGCCACGCAGCGGCAAGTTGCCTGAAGAATGCGGTTCGCAAGGAGACGACAATGAGCAGCAAGGAAGCAACCAGCACGTTCAAGCCTAAAAAATCGGTCGCGCTGTCCGGTATTGAAGCGGGCAATACAGCGCTCTGCACCGTCGGACGCAGCGGCAACGATCTGAATTACCGCGGCTACGATATTCTCGACATCGCCGAGCAATGCGAATTCGAAGAGATTGCATACCTGCTGATTCACGGCACCCTGCCCGGCGCCGCACAACTCTCGAATTACAAGCTCAAGTTGAAAGCGCTGCGCGGCCTGCCGCACGCGGTGAAAAGCGCGCTTGAATGTATTCCGGCTGCTGCGCATCCGATGGACGTGATGCGCACCGGCTGCTCGGTGCTCGGCAGCGCGCTGCCGGAAAAAGACGATCACAACATGCCGGGCGCGCGCGACATCGCCGACCGCCTGATCGCCTCGTTCGGCTCAATGCTGCTCTACTGGTTTCACTACAGCCAGAATGGCCGCCGCATCGACGTCGAAACCGACGACGATTCGATCGGCGGGCACTTTCTGCATTTGCTGCATGGCGAAGTGCCGTCGGCGAAGTGGGTACGCGCGATGCACACGTCGCTCAATCTCTATGCGGAACACGAATTCAACGCGTCGACGTTCGCCTGCCGCGTGGTTGCCGGCACCGGCTCGGACATGTATTCGGCGATTACGGGCGGTATCGGCGCGCTGCGCGGACCGAAACACGGCGGCGCCAATGAAGTCGCGTTCGAAGTGATGAACCGCTACGAGACGCCGGCCGCCGCTGAAACCGACATCGTGACGCGCGTCGCGAACAAGGAGGTCGTGATCGGTTACGGCCATCCGGTTTATACGATCGCCGATCCGCGCAACAAAATCATCAAGGAAGTCGCGCGCAACCTGTCGAAAGAAACGAACGACATGGCGATGTTCGAAATCGCCGATCGCATCGAGGTGGTGATGATGCGCGAGAAAAAAATGTTCGCGAACCTCGACTGGTTCTCGGCGGTGTCGTACTTCAAGATGGGCGTGCCGACCGCGATGTTCACGCCGATTTTCGTGATCTCGCGCACCAGCGGCTGGGCGGCGCACGTGATCGAGCAACGCATCGACGGCAAGATTATCCGGCCGACGGCGAATTACACCGGGCCCGAGGCGCGCAAATTTGTGCCGATTGCGGAGCGCGGCAAGTCCAAGGCAAAAAAATAAGCCCAACGCCGGCGAGACTTACGCATGGGATTCACTCTCGTTAAAACGCTCATTTCCGCGATCATCATTACGCTGGTCTCGGAAACGGCAAAGCGCAGTCCGGCGTTCGCCGCGCTGATTGCATCGCTGCCGCTGGTGTCCGTGCTCGGCATGCTGTGGATTTACAACGAAACCAACGACATTCCGCGCCTTGCCGCGCACTCTGAAGCAACGTTCTGGTTTGTCCTGCCGTCGTTGCCGATGTTTCTCGTGTTGCCGCTGATGCTGCGTCATGGCGTCGGCTTCTACTTAGCACTCGCGCTGAATTGTGTGATGACTGCCGTTCTGTATGTTGCGATGGTCAAGGTCGGCGCCTATTTCGGTTTCAAGCTCTAACTCATTCACCACTAACTATAAGACGAACATGTCCAGCCCAATCCCGAGCGTCCGCCAGAAAACCGATCAGGTCATTGCCGATATTGTCGACTACGCGATGCAATACAAGATCACGAGTGCCGAGGCGTACAACACGGCGCGCCTGTGCCTGATGGATACGCTTGGCTGCGGCTTCGAAGCCTTATCCTATCCGGCGTGCACTAAACTGATGGGACCCATCGTGCCGGGCACGGTCGTGCCGAACGGCGCGAAAGTGCCGGGCACATCGTTCCAGCTCGACCCGGTGATGGCGGCGTTCAACATCGGCTGCATGATTCGCTGGCTCGATTTCAACGACACCTGGCTTGCGGCCGAATGGGGCCATCCGTCGGACAACCTCGGCGGCATCCTCGCTGCCGCCGATTATCTGTCGCGCACCCGTGTCGCCGCGGGCAAACCGCCGCTGACCATGCGCGACGTGCTGACGGGCATGATCAAAGCACATGAAATCCAGGGTGTGATTGCGCTCGAGAACAGCTTCAACCGCGTAGGGCTCGACCACGTGGTGCTGGTCAAGGTCGCGAGCACCGCGGTGATTACGGCCATGCTTGGCGGCACGCGCGATGAAGTCGTCAACGCCGTGTCCAATGCGTGGATCGACGGTCAGTCGCTTCGCACCTATCGGCATACGCCGAATACCGGCTCGCGCAAATCATGGGCGGCTGGCGATGCGACGAGCCGAGCCGTGCGGCTCGCGCTGATGGCGCTCAAGGGTGAAATGGGCTATCCGTCCGCCCTCACCGCGAAGGTCTGGGGTTTTTACGATGTGCTGTTCAAGGGCAAGCCGTTCAAGTTCACGCGCAAATACGGCTCGTACGTGATGGAGCATGTGCTGTTCAAGATTTCCTTCCCGGCCGAATTTCACGGCCAGACTGCCGCGGAATGCGCGGTGACCTTGCATCCGCAGGTACGCGACCGTATATCCGAGATCAAGAAGATTGTAATTACCACGCATGAATCCGCGATCCGCATCATCGACAAGCAAGGCATGCTGAATAATCCGGCCGACCGCGACCACTGCATCCAGTACATCGTTGCGATCGGTCTGATGAAAGGCACATTGCAGGCGACCGATTATGAAGATGATGTCGCCGCCGACCCGCGCGTTGACGCGCTGCGCGCGAAAATGGTGTGCGTCGAGAAAAAACAATGGACGCGCGATTACCTCGATCCCGCCAAGCGGTCGATCGCCAACGCGGTGCAGGTATTCTTTAAGGACGGCAGCAAGACCGCCAACATCGAAGCCGAATTTCCGATCGGGCATCGCCGCCGCCGCAAGGAAGGCATCCCGCTGCTCGAGGAAAAGTACAAAACCAATCTGGCCCGCCGCTTTCCTGCGAAGCAGCAGGGCGTTATATTCAGCCTCTGCGCCGATCAGAAACGGCTCGAGGCGACCCCCGTCCACGAATTCGTGGATCTTTTTGTAATTTAAAAAATCCGGTGACAATTATGCAAAAACTTTTGATACCCGTAATCACCGCGGCTTTGACCATGCCGTTTGCCGCTGGCGCCCAATCCAAAATGACGCCCGGCCTGTATGAATACACGATCAAGATGACAATGACCGGTGGCCCCGGCGAACTTCCGCCGCAAACCACACAACGTTGCCTGTCCGCAAAAGACCTCGAAGGCAGCAAGCCTTATGAAATGCCCGCCGGGCCGGGCAGCGATTGCCAGGTCAAGGACATGAAGGAAGGCGGCGGCAAGTTTTCGTACTCGATGGCATGCACCAAGCCGCAAAAGCTGAACGGCACCGTTCAAGGCGCGATGACGCCGACAACTGTCTCGATGAACATGACGATGACGATGGAAGGCATGCCTGGCCCGATCAACCAGTCGATCAGCGCCAAACGCATCAGCGATTGCAAATAGCGGCTGCCCGATGACGCGAGCGCTTATAAACCGGAACGTCCGATGAACGCACGTTTGCACGATGCGCCTGCCGCAGCGGGCCGTCTTCCCAACCCCGCGCTTGCCGGGTTTGTGCCGCGCATTGTCAACGACGTTCTCGAACTGCCGGTTTATCACATGCGAGGCGGCACTTCGACGGGCATCGTGTTGTGGCACGAGCATCTGCCGGCCGGACTCACGCTGCGCGAAGAAGCGATCCGCGCAATCATGGGCGTTCCGGCCTCCGGCGAAGCGAAAGGCAACCGTCAGACAACCGGACTCGGGCGCGGCCCTTCGACGAGCAACAAAGTATTCATCGTCGACCGCGCACCGAACGACGAAGCCGACATCACGAGCACGCTTGCGCAACTCGCTGCCGACAAGTCCGCAATCGACTGGAGCGTCAACTGCGGCAATATGTCAGCGGCGCTGACGATGTACGCGCTCGATACGGGTATATTCAAGGCGTCGCCCGACACCACCGTCATGCGCATCTTCAATACGAACACCCGCGTGACGACCGATGCCACAGTCAAGACGCCGCATGGAACGCCGTACATTCCGGCCGATACCGAAATCCCAGGCGTCATCGGTAAATTCCCCGGCGTTGAGTTGAGTCTGCGCAACCCCGTCGGCGCGAAGACGGGAAAACTGCTGCCGACTGGCAATGCGATCGATGGGTTTGCGGGCGTTGAAGCGTCGTGCGTCGATGTCGCCGTGCCAATGGTCATCGTGAGCGCGGCGGCGCTCGGCAAGACGGGGCAAGAAACGGTTGAAGAACTCAGCCGCGATCACACACTAAGAGAACACCTGCGCACGATCTGGATCGAAGCTGGCCTCAAGATGGCATTGCGCAAGAAAAACGGCGAACCCATGAGTGCCGAAGATTTGGCGCAAAGCGAAACGATTCCGAAGATCTGCATGGTTGCGGCGCCGACGGGCGACGAGCACATCCTTGTCCGTTATTTCACGCCGCAAACGCCGCATAATTCGCTTGCGGTCACCGGTGGCTGCTGTCTCGCGGTCGGTTGCCTGATTCCCGACACCGTCGCGAATCGCTTTGCACGCGGCCTGCCTCGACTTGATGCAACGCCGAGCGTCACCGTAGTGCAGATGCGCAATCCCGCCGGCGTGCTGCGCGCGCGCATTGCAGCGGCGGTCACCGATGCAGGCACGGTTATCTCGAGCGCGGCGTACGAACGCAGCTCGCAAATATTTCTGCGCGGGCACTTTCCGCTGTACAGTGCATCCCCTCAACTCAAAGCTTTTGGCGAACGATGGTAATAACGACTATTACAGGAAGGCAATAACATGGCATACGATCCGTTTCACGCGCTGCAGGAATTCAAGCTCAAGTCCGGCAAGACCGGCAAATATTATTCGCTCGCCGCTCTTGAAAAAGCGGGGCTCGGCAAAACTTCGCGCCTGCCCGTGAGCCTGCGCGTCGTGCTTGAATCGGTGCTGCGCAACTGCGACGGCAAACGCGTGACCGAAGACGCCGTGCGCGCACTCGCCGCCTGGAAACCAAACGAACCGCGCACGGCCGAAGTGCCGTTCGTGCTCGCGCGCATCATGCTGCAGGACATGGCGGGCTTTCCCGCGCTCAACGATTTCGCGGCAATGCGCGCTGAAGCGCAGCGCCAGAAGTTCGACCCGACCCGCATTGAGCCGCTCGTGCCCGTCGATCTGGTCGTCGATCACTCCGTTGTCGTCGACGTCAGCAACTCAGCCGGCGCGCTGCGCAAGAACATGGAAATCGAGTTCGAACGCAACGGCGAGCGCTACACCTTTCTGAAATGGGCGAAGGCAGCCTTCTCCGGCATTCGCGTCGTACCGCCGGGCAACGGCATCTGTCACCAGGTCAATCTGGAATACCTGTCGCGCGGCGTGTGGGAAAAAGACGGCGTCTATTATCCCGACTCGACCGTCGGCACCGACTCGCATACGACCATGGTCAACGCGATCGGCGTGCTGGCGTGGGGCGTCGGCGGCATCGAAGCCGAAGCCGCGATGCTGGGCCAGCCGTATTACTTCCTGACCCCGGACGTGGTCGGCGTGCACATGACGGGAAAACTCAATCCGGGCGTTACCGCGACCGACCTCGTGCTGACGGTGACCGAACTGCTGCGTAAAACCAAAGTGGTTGGCAAGTTCGTCGAATACTTCGGCGAAGGCGCGACATCGCTTTCACCCACCGACCGCGCAACGGTTGCCAACATGGCGCCCGACTATGGCGCGACCTGCGGCTTTTTCGCGATCGACGACAAGACGCTTGAGTACTACCGCATGTCAGGCCGCGAAGAGCACGTCGATGCGATCGAAAGCTATCTGAAGATGCAAGGCATGTACGGCATTCCGAAAAAAGGCGATATCGATTACTCGCAAGTCGTCGAGCTCGACCTTTCGACGGTGCGCCCGAGCGTCTCCGGACCGAAGCAACCCGAAGACCGCATCAATCTCGAGGACATCAAGAGCCGTTTCACCGAACTCTTTTCGAAGCCCGTCGCCGAGAGCGGTTACAACAAGCCCGCTGATGGACTCGCGACGCGCTACCCCGTCACCAATTCGGCAATCGGCGACGTCGGTCATGGCGACATCAGTATCGCCGCGATCACGTCGTGCACCAACACGTCGAACCCGTGGGTACTGCTCGCCGCCGGCCTGCTCGCCAAGAAAGCGGTCGAGCGCGGCATGAAACCGCATCCGCGCGTGAAGACGTCGATGGCGCCCGGCTCGAAGGTCGTCACCGCCTACCTGAAGGACTCCGGCCTGCTGCCCTATCTGGAGCAGCTCGGGTTCTATGTCGTCGCTTACGGCTGCACGACCTGCATGGGCCTAGCCGGCCCGCTCGATAAAGACCTCGAAGAGAGCATCGTCAAGAACGACGTGATTTCCGCGGCCGTACTCTCCGGCAATCGCAATTTCGAAGCGCGCGTGCACCAAAGCCTCAAGGCAAACTTCCTGATGAGCCCGCCGCTGGTGGTTGCATTCGCACTCGCCGGCACCGTGCTCAAAGATATGGACAAAGATCCGATTGGCAACGACAAGGACGGCAAACCGGTCTTCCTGAAAGATATCTGGCCGACGCCCGCCGAAGTCGACGCCTTGATGAAATTCGCAACCAACCCGGCGAACTTCAAGCGCGAGTACGGCGATCTCGCCGGAGCCAAGGATCTGTGGGATGCAATTCCCGAAGCCAAAGGCGCCCTGTTCGATTGGGATGCGAAATCGACTTATTTGCTCGAGCCCCCGCTCTTCGAGGGATTCAAAGTTGCACTGCCAAAAGTCAGCGATGTCGAGGGCGGACGCGCGCTCGGCATCTACGGCAACAAATTGACGACCGACCACATCAGCCCGGTTGCACCGATTCGTAAAGGCACGCTCGCGGGCGACTGGCTGGTTGCAGCCGGCAGCACCGACCTCTCAAGCTTCGGCTCGCGCCGCACCAACCATGAAGTCATGGTTCGCGGCGCGTTCGCCAATCCGCGAATCAAGAACCTGCTCGCGGCGGGCACCGAAGGCGGCGTGACGATCCACCAGCCAAGCGGCGACAAGATGACGATTTACGAAGCCTCGATGCGCTACCAGAAAGACAGCGTGCCGCTGTTCGTATTCGGCGGCGAAGAATACGGCACCGGCTCCTCGCGCGATTGGGCGGCCAAAGGCACGCAGATGCTCGGCGTCAAAGTCGTTGTTGCGCGCGGCTACGAGCGCATTCACCGCTCAAACCTGGTCGGCATGGGCGTGCTGCCCTGCCAGTTCAAGGGCAGCGACAGCGTGCAATCGCTGAAGATCGACGGCACTGAAACCTTTGACCTGTTGGGCGTGGCCGGCGGCAATGTGAAGCCGTTACAGGACGTCACGCTCGTCATTCACCGCAAAGACGGCTCGGCACAGAAGGTCACCGTGACGCTTCGCGTGGATTCACCGATCGAAGTCGAATACTTGAAACACGGCGGAATTCTTCCGTACGTCCTGCGCGAGCTGATGGCAGCGTAAAAATGAAAAGCCGGCGGCGCGCAAGATTATGTGGCATTGCCGGATTTAAGGACGCGCAATGAAGCCGCGCGTGAAAAGCGTGTAGTGCAAATTGACGGCGGCGTGATCAACAAATAGGAAACAACGATATGGCAAACGATACGTTTAAAACACTGCGTGACTTCACGCCATCGCAGGGCAAAAAAGGGCGCTACCACTCGCTGGCCGCGCTCGAAGCCGCAGGCCTCGGCAAAATTTCGCGCCTGCCGGTCAGCATTCGCATCGTGCTCGAGTCGCTGGTGCGTTTCTGCGACGGCAAGCGCGTCACAGAAGAACACGTGCGCAGTCTCGCCGCGTGGCAGGCCAACGGCAAACGCACGACGGAGATCCCGTTCATCGTCGTGCGCATCGTGCTGCAGGACCTGATCGGCTTCGGCGCCCTTAACGATCTCTCAGCGATGCGGGCCGCCGCCGAACGCCAGGGTCTCGCCGCCAGCAAGATCGAGCCGCTGGTCCCGGTCGATGTCGTGGTCGACCACTCAGTCGAAATCGACGTCTACAACGCACCGGACGCCGTGCAGCGCAATCAGGAAATCGAATTCAAGCGCAACGCCGAGCGCTATAGCTTCGTCAAATGGGCGCAAGGCGCGTTTGAGACTGTCCGCGTCGTCCCTCCCGGCAACGGCATCATCCACCAGATCAACATGGAATACCTGTCGCGCGGCGTCTGGGAAAAAGACGGCGTGTGGTTTCCCGACACCGTGTTTGGCACCGACTCGCATACGACGATGGTGAACGGAATCGGTGTGGTCGCCTGGGGTGTCGGCGGCATCGAAGCGGAGGCCGGCATGCTCGGCCAGCCCAATGCCTTCCTCACGCCGGACGTCGTCGGCTGCCACATGACCGGTAAGCTGCGCGAAGGCGTGACTGCCACCGACCTCGCGTTGACCGTCACTGAACTCATGCGCAAAACAAAAGTCGTCGGCAAGTTCGTCGAGTTCTACGGCCAAGGTGCTGCGGCACTGACCGCAGCGGACCGCTGCACGGTTGCCAACATGGCGCCGGAATACGGCGCGACCATGGGTTACTTCCCTGTCGACGAAAAGACCGTGGAATACTTCCGCACCACCGGTCGCGAACCGGAACAGGTCGCAGCCATCGAGGCCTACTACAAAGTGCAGGGCCTGTTCGGCATGCCGAAATCGGGCGACATCGATTACTCGCAGATCGTTGAACTCGATCTCGACAGCATCGTGCCCAGCCTATCCGGACCGAAACGCCCCCAGGACCGCGTCAATCTGCCCGACCTCGGTCGTGGTTTCGACGCGCTGTTCTCTGCGCCCACCGACAAAAACGGGTATGCGCGCTCTGCTGACGATCTCAACCGCCGCGTGCCCAGTGGACACGCGGAGTTCGACGTGGGACATGGCGACGTGCTGATCTCGTCGATCACCTCCTGCACCAACACGTCCAATCCCGCGCTGCTGATAGCGGCCGGCCTGCTCGCCAAGTCCGCCGTCGAAAAAGGGCTCACAGTGAGTCCGCGCGTGAAAACGTCGCTGGCACCTGGTTCCAAGGTTGCGACCGATTATCTGCGCGACGCGGGCCTGTTGCCGTTCCTCGAAAAACTCGGCTACGGTGTGGTCGCCTACGGCTGCACGACCTGCATGGGGGCGGCCGGCCCGCTGGACGCGAAGCTCGAGGATGCAGTCGTTTCCAAAGATCTCGTCACTGCGGCCGTGCTCTCCGGCAACCGCAATTTCGAGGCGCGCGTGCATGCCAACCTGCGCGCGAATTACCTCGCGAGCCCCGCGTTGGTGGTGGCCTACGGCATTGCCGGCACCATACGCACCGACCTTACGAAAGACCCTTTGGGCACCGGCAAAGACGGCAAGCCTGTCTACCTGAAGGACGTGTGGCCGAGCGACGCCGAAGTCTCTGCGCTGCTGAAGTTCGCGGCGAATGCCGACCATTTCCGTAAAGAATACGGGGATCTCTCGGGCAACAAGAAACTGTGGGAAGCGATTCCAACCGTCCCCGGTGCCGTCTACAAGTGGGACGCGAAATCCACCTTCATCAAGGAACCGCCTTTCATGCTGGGCGTAACGCGGCAACTCGATAAGATCAACGACATCAAGGGCGCGCGCGCGTTGGCGATCCTCGGCGACTCGATCACCACCGATCACATTAGCCCGTCGACCAAGATCAAGCCCGGCACGCCGGCCGGCAAATGGCTGGAGGGCTACAACAGCCCGCCGTCCGAGTGGGGCCATTTCGGCGTGCGGCGCTGCAACCATGAACTCATGGTGCGCGGCACGTTCGCCAACGTGCGCCTGCGCAACCAGGTTGCCCCCGGCACCGAAGGCCCAATCACAAAACACATGCCGGACGGCGCGCAGATGACCATCTTTGAAGCCTCCGAGTTGTATCAGGCTGCAGGCACGCCGCTGGTGATATTCGGCGGCGAAGATTACGGCATGGGCTCTTCGCGCGACTGGGCGGCAAAAGGCGTGCAGTTGCTGGGCGTCAAAGCGGTAATCGTGAAGAGCTTCGAACGCATCCATCGCGCCAACCTCGTCGGCATGGGCGTGTTGCCGCTGCAGTTCAAGGCCGGCACCGATGTGAAAACGCTCGGCATCGATGGCACTGAGACTTTCGACATCGAGGGTGTCAACGGCGGCGACGTGAAACCCATGCAGGACGTCACACTCGTGATCACCCGCAAAGACGGTGCCAAGCAGCGCGTGCCGCTCACGCTGCGCATCGACACCGGCATCGAGGTCGATTACTTCAAGCATGGCGGCATCCTGCCGTACGTGCTGCGTCAGATTCTCGCCGAAGCCGCCTGACGAGGAATTCCCGGATCGGCGTCGAACTTCGGCGCCGCACTCCGATGTCCGAAAACGGCCAGACGGATCCGGCGACCACGCGCATAATCCGCGCATGGCGCTTGATTCCCGCATTTGTTACCGCGCGCTCAGGGCGCGTGACGCGCGCTTCGACGGCCGCTTTTTCGTAGCGGTCTCCTCGACGCGCATTTATTGCCGCCCGGTCTGCACTGTCAGGCCACCCAAGCGCGAGAACTGCACCTTTTATCCCAGCGCGGCTGCCGCGGAATCGCACGATTACCGGCCGTGCCTGCGCTGTCGGCCGGAACTAGCTCCTGGAAATTCGAGCGTCGATGCGACGAGCCGCATTGCCCAGGCTGCGGCCAGCATGATTGAAGATGGCACGCTGACTGAGGCTGGACTCGATACCCTTGCCGCTCGCCTGGGCATTACCGACCGTCACCTGCGCCGGGCATTCGGCGCCGAGTTCGGCGTCTCGCCGGTTGAATTCGCGCAGACCCAGCGTCTGCTCTTGGCAAAACGCCTGTTGACCGATACGACACTGCCCGTGACGGAGGTGGCCTTTGCCAGCGGTTTCGGCAGCGTGCGGCGTTTCAACGCACTATTCCAGCAGCGTTATCGACTGAAGCCCGGTCAATTGCGCGCGCATCGGCGCATGAGCGCATCCACCGCAGCAGCAGGCGACGCGCTTCAATTCGAACTGAGTTTCCGCCCGCCTTACGACTGGCCCGTGATGAGCGCATTCCTTCAGGCGCGCGCTATCGCCGGTGTCGAGACAGTCGCTGACGGCAGCTATCGCCGCACCGTGCGCATTCCAAGCGGGACGCATGAACACGTCGGCTGGGTCGCCATCGCGATGTCAGCCCGAAAACCGACGTTACGCGTCGAAGTCTCTGCGTCGCTCGCGAAGGTTCTGCCGGCAGTGCTGTCGCGCGTCAAAGCTTTGATGGACCTCGCCTGCCATCCCGCCGAAGTGGCGCAGGCCTTGGGCCCCCTGGCGAAGCGGCATCCCGGCTTGCGCGTGCCCGGTGCGTTCGATGGTTTCGAAGTAGCGGTACGCGCAATCCTCGGTCAGCAAGTGTCGGTGGCCGCAGCGCGCACCATTGCGGGCCGCTTTGCCGCGGCGTTTGGCGATCCCATCGCTACGCCATTCGACACTTTGACGACGCTATTCCCGACCGCGGCACGGGTAGCCGCGCTCGCGCCGGGACGCATCGCGCGGCTCGGCATGCCGGGTGCGCGCGCCCGCACGGTCATCGCACTCGCGCGCGCGGTTGCCGATGGCAAACTCGTGCTGATGCCGAATGCCGACATCGATGCAACGCTGGCCGCGCTGCGCGAGTTGCCGGGCGTCGGCGAGTGGACCGCGCAATACATAGCCATGCGCGCGCTGTCCTGGCCGGATGCATTTCCGCACACGGATCTGGGCGTGATGAAAGCGCTCGGCGAAACCGGCGCGCGCCAGGTGCTGGCTGCGGGCGAAGCCTGGCGGCCATGGCGCGCCTATGCCGTGATGCATTTGTGGCATTCATTTACCAAGGAGTAATCATGCACAACAAAGTCATGCACTACGATTTCTTCCAAAGCCCCCATGGACAGATGCTGCTCGTCGCAAACGACATCGGGCTTTCCGGCGTCTACTTCGAAGGCCAGAAATATTTTCCGCAGATCGATCCGGAATGGCGGCATGAAACCGACCATGCGCCGCTGCAGCGGGCACAACGCGAGCTGATCGAGTACTTTCACGGCGAGCGCAAACAGTTCGAAACCGCGCTCGCGCCTGAGGGCACTTCGTTTCAACAATCGATATGGAAGGCCATCTCCACGGTGGCCTTCGGCGAGACCATTACCTATAGCGAACTTGCGCGCCGCGCCGGATATCCCGGCAATGCGCGCGCCGCTGGATCGGCCACCGGACGCAACCCGCTCACCATCATCGTGCCCTGCCACCGTATAGTCGGCGCGGATGGAAGCCTGACCGGCTATGCAGGCGGACTGGATCGCAAGCGCGCTTTACTCTCACTGGAGTCGGGAATTCCGGATCTGCTGTCGGCGGCGTAAACAGCTAGGCCGCGCGCGACGCTCCACCGATCGCCGCGTTGATTCTCGGCATTACTTTCTCGGCCATCAATTCCATCGAGCGGCGCGCGAGTTTGACGTCGGCCCAGTCGTGGCCTGCGTAAAGCAGCGTGCCGAAATCGCCGACGGTCTCGCGGAACGCAAGAATCTGCTCGGTCACGCTCTCAACAGTGCCGCAGATCACCAGCGTATCGAGCAGGTAATCGAGCGTGACCGCTTCGTTGGACATCGATAGATCGTCCTTGAAGATGTCGACGTTGCCGTGGCCGCGCCGTTTCGTCAGCAGGTTTCGGTAATAGAAGCCGTAAGGTCCTTGCGGATCTTTCGCATAGCGCTGCGCGGTCGCCCCGTCATCGGCTACAAATATGCTCTTGCACACGCGCCAGTGATTGCGGTCGACCGGATGCCCGCCTTCGATGCAGCCTTGTTCGTGCTTCGGCCAGTGCGTCTTCGCCCATACCGGCTGCAAAAAGTTTGCCGAGATCGGCTGCCAGCCGCGTTTCGCGGATTCGATCAGTCCCTTTGAATGCGGCACGACCGCGGTCACGACGATCGGCGGATGCGGTTTTTGGTACGGCTTAAGCATGACACCCTGCCCCACATTGGGAATCATAGTCTGCGCGGTTGTAACATTCCAGAACTGTCCTTTGATGTTGTACGGCGCTTCGCCAGCCCACATCGCCAGAATCTGGTTAATCGATTCGACGAACATCGCGTTGCGGTCACGATCGAGGTTGCCCATCATTTCCATGTCCGAGCGTAGCCCGCCCGGCCCAATGCCGAACATGAAGCGGCCTTCGAGCATATGGTCGACCATTGCGACGACCGCGGCGACCTGCGCCGGGTGGTTGTTCGGCAGGTTGACGGTACCGCTGCCGAGCTTGATCTGCTTCGTCGCATCGGCGACGCTCGCAATGAACGCAAGGCATGACGGAATCGATTCGCACACGTCGGTCACATGCTCGCCGATATAGGCTTCGCTGTAGCCAAGCTCGTCCGCAAGCAGCACAGCCGCGCGGTCTTCCTTGAGCGTCTGCGTGTAATTGCGCTCCGGCGGATGCATCGGCATGGTGAAAAAACCGAGCTTCATGGTGCGCCTCACGAAAACCTAAGGGGAGGCTAGGGCTGGCGCGGTCTGTCGAAAAATGATTATTTGTTCTGCGTTCTATCAGGAAACATAATAGTGGGCCTTTCCTTCCGGCAGATCCGCTCCTTTGTCGCCGTCTACGAGGAGGGCTCGTTCACCGCTGCGGCTGCGCGAGAGGCGGCGACCCAGTCGGGCATATCCCAGCACGTTTAGATGCTGGAGGAGGAGATCGGCACCAGCCTCTTCATCCGGCAGGGCCGCGCC
>JAQGMI010000094.1 GCA_028292435.1 Betaproteobacteria bacterium | reverse complement strand
TGCGCCGGGTTTAACCACGTTTCATGACTCGAACAGCGATGGCGTCTTCGAGGTCAGCGGCGCTGCGCCGACGCTGCTCGCGACCGGCTCACTGTTGTCGCCCGGAAGTACGGCGCTTACCGTCGATCCTGCAACCGGTCTGCTGTTGCCGGCCGCGCAGTTGACCGCAACCTTCGTCCCTAACCCTGCATTTGCCGCATTTTTCGTGACGCCGAACGCGTTGACCGGTCTCACCGTCACTGCAGCGGCGACTAATTCCGGAACGCTGGTAAATTTATTTCCGCTCGCTAACGGTACCCGGTTGTCGCTGGATGGCGGCGGCGGCAACGTGACGCTCGCGCTCACCATTCCAGAGCCTGAGGTATACGGCATGTTACTCGCGGGACTGGGACTGCTGGGATTCTGGATTCGGCGGAAAGCCATTCACGAGACAGTGTGAGTGCACGGCAAGTTTAGAACCGCGCCCTCATCCGCCGGTGCAAGTGACCCGGTTGCCAAAGCGAAAACAGTTTCGAGCCTGCGTTACCGGCGATGGCTGATAGCGCCGCGGTGCGTCCGGCCAGCTTCGTCGGGTCGAAAGCCGCGCTGAACTTTCCTGCGCCTGCTCAGCCTGCTGCCGCGCGAGCACGGCCTGCCGTTCCGCTTCGTCAATTTCGCGTTGCATTTGCTCGCGCTCGCGCGCCTGCCGGTCAGCCTGTTCGTGCGCCATTCCCTGCTGCTGAATCTGCCGGCCCAATTGCGCTGTTTTCTCGCGCAACTCGTCATAGATAGCCTGCCGCCGCCGATTGAAGTCGGCATACGTAATTTTTTTGTCATACAGCTCGACCGCGGCCGCCATGACTTTGTTCTCGGCGTCCAGCGTAAATGCCTGCAACGGCGGGCGGTAAACGTCATTGCCGTAGCGGCTGTTGGCTTTGAGGCAGTCAGCCCGTGAGGCGGCCCACCTTTCGATAATGGCGCGCTCTTTATCGTTCGCAAACGAAGTGTCCTCCGTCCGGCGTGAAGTCGTGCTCTTCCCGCTGCCGAGATCAACTTTGTCGATAAGCGCAGCGAAGCTGCGATCGGATAAGAGCCGGTCGAGGCATGCCGCCAGTGAAAGCTCTTGCGCATCGCACACACCGTGCATAAAAAACAAAAGCGCCATGCCTGCCAGGTGCTTGGTATTGATCATCTCAGCCGTTTAACGCCGAAAAATTGTCACGCGAACCGTGGCTCTCATGAAGCGGTGTTCAAATGAATAGCCTTTCAATCGCCTAGCAACAAAGTCTAATCAGCGCGCGCCCGTCGAACAAGCACTGCAGTCCTACAGCTACAGAAAGCAAACGCCCGTCGGGCGGGAAAGCCGATGAACTCATTGGACCCTTGGAGATGTGGCAAGTCGCCGTGATCCTCCGGCCTATCAGTGCGATGGTATTCCGGCTTCCTTGACGACCGTCGCCCACTTGCCGTTTCTCGCACGATGAATGCCGTGAAGGCAGCAGCACCCGTGGGCGTCGCATCGACGCCTTGATGAAACAAACGCCGGGTTGATCGGCCATATTTGGCGCATTGGTCATGTCAGCATTAACCTTTGGCGAGGATGGACGTCGAGGTTCCGGATAGGCCGCAATGCCGGTGCAGACTAATACCTCAGAACCCGCAACGCCTGATTCCGCGATGGTCGGCACGTCAGGCAATTGCGCATGGCGCTTAGTCGATGCCACTGCACAAAGTCCGTCAATAGATCGGAAAAAACTTTTTATAAAGTGCGGGAGCGATAATCTCCGTAATAGTGCACACCAGTAAGGTGTAGCCATCCGGCGCCGCCTTTGCCACGATCGAGGCGGCGAGCGTGTTGCCCGCGCCAGGCGGGTGATCAACGATGACTTGCCGGCCCCATACCTCCGTCATCTTTGCGCCAAAGATGCGTACCGTACACGATAAGCGCAAGCCTTTTTTTGCCGCTCATTGAACGCTCCAGATGGAACTACCCGTTCGTACGCCATCATACAGACAGCGCGCGTGCCGACGCCTATTCTGCCGCGTCGGTTTGGTTCGGCTTAGCGGAGGTGCGTAATGAAATGGGCAGGCATGTATTTTTTCGGTTTTGTCATCCTGATCGGCGGCGTTCTCGCGGCGCTTTGGAAGCTCGGCATTCTGCAGACCATCGAAACGACCTGGATTGTGATTGGCGTGATCATCCTGATCGGGCTCGGCATCATGATTGCCGTTTCCAACAGCGGCACCAAAGAAAACATCCACATCGACCGGGATTAAGCAGCCAGCGCGCGAGTCGACTCACGCCGGATTCCCGGCCACAAGATCTCCCAATCGACGAGAGTTCGCGGCGCCACTGCATTCGCCCGTGAGCGCGCTCAGTTTTAGAGCGGCGGCGTTTTAATTATTTGCCGCGTTGTTTAGCGATCATGGCATTGCGCACCGACTCCCGCTCGCCGCGCACTTGCGCAAGCCCGCTCGCCTCCACCTCATCGCCTCGACCGACGCCAATGACGCGCGCCTGAATACTGCTCGCCTTCACGCGCCTTTCCTGCGCAGCGACGAGCGGGATCTCCCGCTTCGCCAGTGTCCCAGCTCATCGACCAGCTGGTCACATGTATATTCGGCATCGCTGCGCGCTGGCAACTGCGCACGGGTAATTTGCCGCGGCCGCGTGGAAATTTTGATACCACCTCGCCAGCAAGAGCGTCGCGGCAATCGCCGTTCCGGCTTTTACGATATTGCTTTCAGGCTTCACGCGACGACCGCTTCGCCATTTGCCGAATGTTAATTCGAACGCCGCACCCGGGGCCGGTTCATTGCCACGAAGCGCCGCGACTCGCCGACGAGTGCCGCGCATGCGTGTCGTACCACCCGGGCACCTCTGCCTTGGTCAGACGTCGAAGGAACCAGCTCGTCAACCTGTTCAACTTCCACGCACCGCGGAATTTCCATTCATTAATTATTCCGTAGTCGCCCAGCAGATAATAGCCGAGTCGAATGGCGCGATACTGTCGGAGAAGTTGACCCCGTGATTTCCACTCGTCCGCGAGCTCGGCGCCAAATAATCCGGATGAGCCGGGTTCAAATCGATGAGCCACGTACTTTCCCTCTCGCGGCGGATTCGGCGGTGATTGCGACGCGGCTATTCCCGACTGCTCTATTGCCTGAAACCGGTCGTAGCCCAGATCGGTAAGCACATCCGTCTCGTATTGGATCTTGGCGAAGCTCGTCTTGTCGGATTCGACGGAGACGTAGTCCGGACGTTCGGCGAACTGCTTCAACGCCTCGATGCAGATCATGTCGCAGCCTTCAATATCGATCTTCATGAAGTGCGGAATGCCATGCTCCTGCAGCATCCGGGTGAAATCCACCGCATCGACTTCAATCTCGTAGCTGGACGTTCCGAGATGTACGTTCCGCTCCGCCCAGTTCGCGTTCACGGTTCCCCATTCCGAACTTTTCTCGTTACGGTAAAACCTGATTTTCGACTGGCCGGGCTTCAGCGTGTCCGGCGGGATGATCGCTCCCTCGACTATCGTGAATTGCCCGTTGTCGACAAACGCTTTAAGCCGGTTTCGGCTGGCCAGCGCCAATTCGGGATTCGCCTCGAAAGCGACGACGCGAAAGCCTTTGCGCAAATAGAACTCGCTGTCTTCGCCCTTATGCAGGCCGACGTCGTAGATGAGATCGGGCCACTTCCGTGCCTTGATAAGACCGTCCATCGCAATGCCCTTTCGCGAATTTGGTGCCGGCGCTCGAGTACATTAACAATGGCATAGCTGCATTATTTTGACAATTAGGTGTACCGTTAAGAAGATTGTAAATATTGCGGCAGCGATTGCGCCTCATCAATGGCGCCGCCCGTCGCGACAGGCGCGACATGCCGGCCGCGCGGCGGTGGCGAACGGTGCGGACCGCCGGAACGGGTGAAACTGTATTACGCGTCAGCGAAACGCAGACACGAGCGTGCCGCCGCGAGCATGGGACGAACGTATCGACGCTTTATTGCGCAGCCACCACCGCATCCGGCACGAGCTTGCCCGGCAGCAAACAGCCTTTTCTCGCGCGGTGCACCACATACTTTTGCAGTTCCTGGCCGGCGATGCGCACGACTTTTTCCTTGCCGCTCTTCGTGACGCCGGCGACATTCACTGACTTGCCGTCGGAGAAACCGACTGCCTTCATTTTTTCTTTGTCGTCGAGGCCCATCAGCGTTATGCCGCGCCCGCGTGCGAGCTCTTTCAATTCGCCGGCATCGAACAGCAGCATGCGGCCGTCTTCCGACAGCGTAACCGCCATCACCGGCTTGGCGGGAACCAGCGCGGGACGCAGCACTTCGTCGCCCTCTTCGACCGTCATGAACGTCTTGCCCGCGCGCACGCGCGACAGCAACTCTTCAGATCTGACGATGAAACCATAGCCGCCCGAATTCGCGACGAGATAGCGGCGTCCGGGCTGCGCATCGAGAAGGTGCGCCAGGCGCGCGCCAGGCGCCAACTCAACCATCGACGTAAACGACACGCCGTCGCCTTTGCCGCCCGGAATTTCAGCCGCTTCGACGCTGAACGCGCGGCCGGTCGAATCGATCATCGCAATCGAATAAATCGAGCGCGTCTCGAATACTGCGTACGGCGCATCGCCTGCTTTATACGTGACACCGGCCAGGTCGAGCGCATGCCCCTGGCGCGAGCGCACCCAGCCGTTGCGCGACACGAGGATGGTGAGCGGCTCATCGACGACATGGCGCTCGAATGACGCACGACCGGCTTCTTCGATCACGGTGCGCCGGTCGTCGCCGAACTTTTTAACATCGTCGC
>JAQGMI010000079.1 GCA_028292435.1 Betaproteobacteria bacterium | reverse complement strand
GCTCTCGCGGTCGTAAACAGCGGATGGGTCGTGTAAGATAGCGTTTCCCGTGTGCTGTCGTCCCGGATTTTACCCGAAATGACCCCCTATAGCTCTGCTGGGATGCGCCGCGCATGAAGCAACTCGCGCTCGATATTGCGCAGCCGCCGGCGCCCGCTCTCGATAATTTCGTGCCAGGTCGCAACGCCGAGCTCGTCGTGGCTTTATATTCACTTGCAAATGGCGCGAGCAGCGAACAATTCATTTACGTCTGGGGCGCTGCCGGCAGCGGACGGACTCATTTGCTGCGTGCCGTCGTCGATGCAGCGCGCGCGGCGGGCGCTGAAGCGCACATGTTCGAATCCGGCGCGCGTGAATTCGACGCGACGGATGGTTCGATGTGCGCCGTCGACGATGCACATCGCCTGGATGCGGACGCGCAGATTGCGCTATTTAATCTGCACAATCGCATCAAAGCAGGCGGCGGCTCGCTGCTTGTAAGCGGCAATGCGGCGCCGGCGCAGTTGCAATTGCGCGCCGATTTGATGACGCGCCTGGGCGCAGGTCTGGTGTACCAGGTTCACGGCCTGAATGAAGAAGAGAAAGTCGCCGCTTTGCGGCGTCACGCGCAAGCCCGCGGTTTCCAGTTGTCCGAGGAAGTCGTCGCCTATCTGCTTCGCCACGTCCAGCGCGATCTGCCGTCGCTGCTCGCATTGCTCGACGCGCTCGACCGCTATTCGCTCGCGAACCGGCGTGCGATCACGCTGCCGCTGGTGCGCGAGCTGCTGCATGCTTAGCTGGAAGACTGGGCAATGAATCTCGCATTGTTCGATCTCGACAACACGCTGCTCGCGGGCGACAGCGATTTCGAGTGGGCGCAATTTCTGATCGAGCAGAAGGTGCTCGACCGCGAAGTTTATGAAGCGCGCAATAACGATTTCTATGAGCAGTACAAGAAAGGCACGCTCGACATACATGAATTCCTCGACTTTCAGTTGAAGCCGTTGTCGCGTCATCCGCGCCGCGTGCTCGACGAGTGGCACGCCGAATTCATGCGCCGAAAAATTCTGCCGATCATCCGCCCGTCCGCGCGCGAGCTCGTGGCGCGGCATCGCGGCGACGTGTGCGCGATCGTCACGGCGACCAATAGTTTCGTTACCGCGCCGATTGTCCGCGAATTCATGATCGAACATCTGATCGCCACCGAGCCCGCGCACCTCGGCGGCGAATTTACGGGCGCAATCAGCGGCACGGCGTGCTTTCGCGAAGGCAAGATCGTGCGCGTCGAAGAGTGGCTGGCGGCCCGCGGACAGACATTGAAGTCGTTTTCGCGTTCGTACTTCTACAGCGATTCACTTAACGACCTGCCGCTGCTCGAGCGCGTGACCGATCCCGTTGCCGTCGACCCGGATGACACCTTGCGGGCGCATGCGCTGCGACAAGGTTGGCCGGTCATTAGCTTGAAGGATTAAGGGTTGAGGATCGAGGAGCACTGCCAGGAACGGGGAATGAAAACTGAGCGTTCCCGTCGAGGGTTGAGTGCTCAGTTTTCATTCCTTGCTTTTCAAGCCTGACAATGCCGCGCGCGCCAATATTCCTGCTACTCACGCTGACTGCGCTCGGCAGCGTCTTCATCGCTTTGGCGTTCGGCAGCCTGCCGCTGACGGTGGTCGAGGTCTTCCAGGCGATCGTTTCTCCGGTGCCCGGCATCGCCGATGACGTGATCTGGAAATTGAGAATGCCGCGCGTGCTCGCGGCGTTTGCGTGCGGCGGTTTGCTCGCGACTGCGGGCGTGCTGTTACAGGTGCTGCTCAGAAATCCGCTCGCCGACCCTTACATTCTTGGAATCTCGGGCGGCGCTGCGCTGGGTGCACTCGGTGCCATTTTGCTGGGCGCGGGTGTCGCCGGCGGTAACGCAGGCGCGTTGGCTGGTGCGCTCGGGGCCATCGCAATCGTGTTCGGTCTGTCGTTTCGCGCGGGCGACTGGAATTTGCACCGGTTGTTATTGACCGGCGTCGTGATTGCGGCCGGATTTACCGCGGTGATCAGCCTCCTGCTGTCGATCGCGCCGCAAGCGCAAATCAAGGGCATGTTGTTCTGGCTCATGGGTGATCTGTCGCACGCCGGCAGCAGCGGCGCTGCGTGGCTCGTGCTCGGATTGGTGGTCGCGGTGTTTACGCTGTGGTCGGGGAGCCTCAACGCCCTTGCGCTGGGCGCGTTGAAGGCGCGCGCGCTCGGCGTCGCGGTCGGCGGCGTGCAATCGGCATTGTATTTTGGCGCCGCGCTCGCGACGGTGGCCGCAGTATTGCTCGGCGGCAGCATTGGTTTCGTCGGCATCATGGTGCCGCATGCGCTGCGCCTCTCGGGCGTCAACGATCATCGCTGGCTGTTGCCGGCCTCCGCGCTGGTCGGCGGCAGTTTCGTTACGCTTGCCGACACCTTTGCGCGTAGCGTGTGGGCGCCGCAGCAATTGCCGGTGGGCATCTTCACGGCGGTGCTGGGTGTGCCGGTTTTATTGTTCCTGTTGTCGCGCCGCGCATGAAGCTGCGCGCCGACAACCTCACGCTGACGGCAGGCGAGCGCGTGTTGTGCCGCGACCTTTCGTTTGAGATAGCGCCGGGCGAATTATGGGGAGTGCTCGGCTGCAACGGCAGCGGCAAGACGACGTTGTTGCACGGCCTGGCGGGACTCGCGCCTTACAGCGGCGCAATTCTCCTTGGGGACCGCCCGTTGCCGGATTATTCGCGGCGGGAGTTGGGGTGCCGGCTCGGCATCCTGTTGCAGCGCGAGGACCAGGATTTTTGGGGCAGCGTGCGCGACTACGTGATGCTCGGCCGCTATCCGCACGCGCAATCCTGGTTGGGTTGGGGTGCCGATGACGAAGCTGCCGGTGAGCGCGCGCTCGCGGCGTTCGATCTTGCCGCGCTCGCAGACCGCGCGTACGCGTCGCTCTCGGGCGGCGAGCGCCAGCGCGCGCGGCTGGCGCAACTGTGGGCGCAGAGCCCGCCGCTGATGCTGCTCGACGAGCCGCTGCAGCATCTCGATTTGCGGCATCAGTTGCAAACGCTCGAGCACTTGCGCGCGGCAACGCGACAGGGCGGCGCCGGCGCTGCGGTCGTGCTGCACGATCTCACGTTCGCGCGGCGCTGCGACCGCATTCTGTTGTTGTATGGCGATGGTCGGCACGCGAGCGGCGAGGCGGCCGAATTGCTGCAGCCGGCGCTCCTGGCTGAACTGTATGGTTGCCGTATCGATGCCTGCGGCGACGGCGAAAATGCTCACTTCATCCCCGTTATATAATTCGTTGCGCCAAATTCGGGCAAACGCACACGTGTGCGCCGCTCAATCTGGGAACCATAGGTAAGCCATTTAATGATCCGGCGTTTTCTCGGCAAGGTTTTTTCGGGCAAGTTGTTCAAGTCGGCGCAGCCCAAGGTCATTCCGTTCAA
This sequence comes from Betaproteobacteria bacterium, assembly GCA_028292435.1. Classification (GTDB taxonomy): domain Bacteria; phylum Pseudomonadota; class Gammaproteobacteria; order Burkholderiales; family SG8-41; genus PALSA-1004. Next base: position 18,680 of record JAQGMI010000079.1, on the reverse strand, counting down.
GACCCACCGCATCGCGACCAATCACGTGAGCCGCTGTGCGTTAAAAACGTGTGAAACACTTCAGCAGCATGGCCATGCCGCATATGTCGTGGGCGGTGCGGTGCGCGACCTGCTGCTCGGCGGCATACCGAAGGACTACGACGTGGCCACGGCCGCCACGCCTGAGGAGGTGCGTGCGATATTCCGCCGCTCGCGCATTATCGGCCGCCGGTTCCGGCTCGTGCATGTGATGTGCGGCGCGGAAACGGTCGAGGTGTCTACTTTCCGCGGCGTGGCCGGCGCTGAGGACGCGGAGGATGGCGATAGCAAGACTGACGAACACGGGCGCATCCTGCGCGATAACGTGTTCGGCAGCATGGAAGATGATGCGCGTCGCCGCGACTTTACCGTGAACGCGATGTTTTACGACCCGGTGCGCGGTGAAGTCATCGATTACCACGATGGCGTTGCCGACATCAAGGCGAAAAAGCTGCGCATGATCGGCGACCCCGCGCAGCGTTACCGTGAAGATCCGGTTCGCATGTTGAGAGCGGTTCGCCTCGCTGCTGCGCGCGGCCTTGAAATCGAAACACGCACGCGCAAGCCGATTCGCGAGCTCGCCGGGTTGCTGTTGAACGTGCCTAAAGCACGTTTGTTCGACGAGATGATGAAGCTGCTGTTGTCGGGTCACGTCGCCGAAGGCGTGCGGCGCCTGCGCAAAGAGGGGCTGCACCACGGCGTGCTGCCGCTGCTCGATGTGATACTAGAGCAGCCGCTCGGTGAGCGCTTCGTGATGCTTGCGCTCGAGAACACCGACAAGCGCATCAACGAAGGCAAACCGGTGTCGCCCGGCTTCCTGTTTGCGTCGCTGCTGTGGCACGAAGTGCTCGCCGCGTGGAAAGCGGCGCAAGCGCGCGGGCTGCACACCATGCCAGCGCTGTTCCAGGCAATGGACCAGGTACTGCAGGTCCAAGCGGAAAAACTCGCGATCCCGCGTCGTTACGGCGCCGACATGAAAGACATCTGGGCGTTGCAGGCGCGCTTCATGAATCGGGCGGGGCGGCGGCCGTGGCAGCTGCTCGAGCATCCGCGTTTTCGCGCGGGCTTCGATTTTCTGCAATTAAGAGGGCAGAGCCGCGAAATCGATCCCGAACTTGCCGACTGGTGGGAAAAATTTCAGCATGCCGATGAAGAGACGCGCACCGCGATGCTCGTCAAAGACGCGCCGGGCGCGAGCAAGAAACGTCGTCGGCCGCGGCGCAAGAAAAAGCCGGCATCGCCCGCGGCTGAATCCGGCGACGCATGACGATGACGCCGGTGAACGCGTATGTCGCGCTCGGCGCCAATCTCGACGACCCGGTCGCCCAGGTCAAGGCGGGCATCGCCGCGCTCGCGACGCTGCCGCGCACCGAACTCGTCGCTCAATCTTCTCTGTATCGCACGGCGCCGGTCGGTTACGCGGATCAACCGGATTTCATCAACGCGGTGGCTGAAGTTAAAACAGCATTGAATCCGCGCGAGCTGCTGGACGCGCTGCTGCAGATCGAAGCCGAGCATGGGCGGGTGCGCGAATTCGTCAACGCGCCGCGCACGCTCGACCTCGATGTACTGCTGTACGGCGAGGCCGCGATCGACGTTCCTGGATTGACGATTCCTCACCCGCGCATGCACGAGCGTGCGTTCGTGCTCGCGCCGCTGGCAGAAATCGCACCGCAATGCATAGTGCCCGGGCACGGCCGCGTCGGCGACTTGCTGCAGCAGGTCAGCGCGAAAGGTGTGACGCGACTGGCGAGCGCGGCATGACGCCGCTGCCGGAAAAATACCGCTACATCGTCGTCGAAGGACCGATCGGCGCGGGCAAGACCAGCCTTGCGCGCCTGCTCGCCGATACGAGCGGCAGCACGCTCATGCTCGAAGACCCGGGGGCCAATCCATTCCTGCCGCGTTTCTACGAAGACCATGCGCGTTACGCGCTGCCCGCGCAGTTGTTTTTCATGTTCCAGCGCATCCACCAGGTGCGCGACCTGTCGCAGACCGACTTGTTCAAGCGCGCGACGATTGCCGACTTCATGCTCGACAAGGATCCGCTGTTCGCGCGCCTCACCCTGAACGACGATGAACTGCGGCTGTATCAACAGATATACGCGCAGGTAAAGCCGCAGACCACATCGCCCGATCTCGTCATCTATCTGCAGGCTACGACCGAGACGCTGATCGAGCGCGTGAAGCGCCGCGCCGTTCACTATGAACGATCGATCTCGGAAGACTACCTGGTGAAGCTCGCCGAAAGTTATGCGCGTTTCTTCTATCAATATGACGCCGCGCCGGTCCTGATCGTCAATTCCGAGCATCTTAATTTTGTCGACACGCCGGCCGATTTGGATTTATTGTTGCAGCGGATTGCGGCAATGCGCGGCACGCGCGAATTTTTCAGCCTGGGGGAATGACCGTGAGACTCACCCTGACGACGCTCGGCAAGATGAAGCAGGACGGCGATAAAATCACGATGCTTACGTGCTACGACGCGAGTTTCGCCGCGGTACTCGATGGCGCCGGCGTCGATACGCTGTTGATCGGCGACTCGCTCGGCATGGTTCTGCAGGGTCACGACTCGACGCTGCCGGTGACGCTTACGGATGTTGCGTATCACACCGCCTGCGTTGCGCGCGGCGCGAAGCGCGCGTGGATAATTGCGGACATGCCGTTCGGCAGCTTTCAGCTGAGTCCCGGCGAAACGTTCAGGAACGCAGTGCCCTTGCTCGCGGCGGGCGCGCAAATGGTCAAGCTCGAAGGCGGCGAAACGATGGTTGAGACGATTTCGTTTCTGACTTCGCGCGGCATTCCGGTGTGCGGGCACCTGGGACTCACGCCGCAATCGGTCAATATGCTGGGCGGCTACCGCATCCAGGGTAAAACCGACGAGACGGCGCAGCGCCTGATCGCCGAGGCAAAAATGCTGGAGGAAGCTGGCGCGAGCATGCTCGTGCTCGAGCTGATGCCGTCGGTCGTCGCCGCGGCCGTCACGGCCGCGCTAACGATTCCGACGATTGGCATCGGTGCCGGCGTTGATTGTTCCGGCCAGGTTCTCGTGCTGCACGACATGCTCGATATCTATCCCGGTAAAAAAGCCCGCTTCGTGAAGAACTATCTGGCCGGCAACGGCAGCGTCAAAGCCGCCGTCGAGGCTTACGTGCGCGAAGTTAAAGCCAAAACCTTTCCCGCGGCCGAGCACTCTTACTAGGCTTGAGGGTCGCGGAGCAGGTCGTCGCCAAAGTTCTGGCGATGGATGGTTTAGAATAGCGACCCCCTCAATCCGCAATTTTCGACCCTCCATCCTGCACCCATGGACGTCATCCATTCCGTCGCCGGTCTGCGCGAACGCCTGCAGCAGGTGCCGAACAACGTGTTCGTGCCGACCATGGGCAACTTGCACGCCGGTCACATCCAGCTCATCAATATCGCCAAACCACGCGCGGCTTGCACGGTAGTCAGCATTTTCGTGAACCGCCTGCAGTTCGGCCCGCGTGAGGATTTCGAGCGCTATCCGCGCACGCTGGAAGCCGATTGCGAAAAACTGCGCGCGGCCGGCGTTGACGTCGTGTTCGCGCCGGATGAGAAAGAAATCTATCCCGATCCGCAGACTTATGTCGTCGAGCCTTCGGACCTGCAGCACATTCTCGACGGCGCAGTGCGCCCCGGTCATTTTCGCGGCGTATCCACTGTGGTGCTCAAACTGTTCAACATGGTATCGCCGCATTCGGCGATCTTCGGTAAAAAGGATTACCAGCAGTGCCTCGTGTTGGCGAACATGGTGCGCCAGCTTGCGCTGCCGATCGAGATCATATTGGCTGAGACCGTGCGCGCGGATGACGGACTCGCGCTGTCCTCGCGCAACGCTTACCTTACCGAAACCGAGCGGCGAGAAGCGCCGCGGCTGTATGAGCAATTATGTTTGGCGCGCGACGAACTGACCAAGGGCGCGCGCGATTACCAGCGCATCGAGCTCGACGTCATGGCCGCGCTCGCGCATCACGGCTGGAAACCCGATTACATCTCGGTGCGCCGCCAAAGCGATCTGCAGCCGCCGACGAACGGCGAGCGCCGGCTCGTCGTGCTTGCCGCCGCGAGGCTCGGCAAGACTCGCCTGATCGACAATATAGAAGCTAACCTGTGACGGCCGCGGCCGCGCAATATGAAGAGAGACCCAATGCCTGATACTATTAGCGCCATGGAAGCTAAAACCCCGCCTACCGAAGTAAAGAAACGCTTTTGCAGCACCGGCAGTCACTGGACAAGCGGGGAGTTTCGCAAAATCGGCACCACGCGCTGGATCTGCATTGGGTGTTTTCAGCGCAGGCAGGCTGAATTGCGCAACCTGAAGAAGAATAAAGCGCTCGCCGCCGGCACCAGCATCAAAAAAAAATAGCATCGTCCGCGCCGGCCGCGCAGTAATGCCCTGATGCGGCCTGAACTTTTCCGAACTCTTTTGTTATGCGCGGCTTGCACCGGCGCCATTTTGCCCGTGCATGCGCAGGACTATCCACAGCGTCCGCTGCGCATGATCGTCGGCCTGCCCGCCGGCGGCTCGACCGATATCATGGGTCGTCTCGTTGCCGCCAAACTGAGCGAGCGTTTCGGCCAGCAGGTCGTGTTTGATAACCGCCCGGGCGCCAGCGGAATCATCGGCGCCGACCTGGTCGCCAAATCGCAGCCCGACGGTTATACGCTGCTGATGGCGGGCGGGTCATTTGGAATCATTTCGAGCTTGTACTCGAAAGTCCCATTTGATACGGCAAAAGACTTTGCGCCGATCGCATTGTTTGCAACGTCACCATACATATTTGTCGTGCATCCGTCTGTGCCCGCGGCGACGATGCAGGAATTCTTTACATACGCCAAGGCGCGCCCCGGTCAACTCAACTTCGCCGGTTCGACGCCCGGCTCGGTGCAGCGATTGTCGGGCGAACTTTTGAAGCGCATGACCGGCATCGACATGCTGTACGTGCCTTATAAAGGCACCGGTGTGTTGTTGCCCGATCTGCTCGGCGGCCGTTTGCAGGCTGCGATCGACAACGTACTGGTCGTCGTGCCGTACATGAAAACGGGCGCACTGCGCGGGCTCGCGGTGACGACTGCGAAGCGCTCGCAGGTTGTGCCGGATTTACCGACGATCGCCGAGTCTGGCGCGGCCGGCTTTCAGTCGAGCGGATGGTTCGGCGTGCTGGCGCCGGTTGGCACGCCCGCGCATATCGTCAAGAAACTGAATGCGGAGATATCGGCCGCCATGCAGCAGCCCGAAGTACGAGAGCGGCTGCTCGCGCAGGGCGCCGAACCGCTGTGGGGACCGCCCGACGAATTGAAGAAATTGCTCGCGCGCGAACGCGAGGTGTGGGGCAAAGTGATCCGCGAAGCGGGCGTCAAGCCGGATTAGGCGCGACGCACCAATCGCTCAGACCGTTACTGCTCGACCTTGACGTTTGCCTCGGCGATAATTTTTGCGAACTTCGCCGACTCGGCATGCAGGAAATCGCGGAATTGCTCGGGCGTCGTCGGCGCGGGCTCGAATCCCAGTTCTTTCAATTTGGTTGCGACTTCCGGCGTCCTGAGTGCCTGTACGATCGTCGCATTGAGTTTGCGGATGATGGCGTCGGGTGTTGCGGCCGGCGCATACATGCCGAAAAAATTTACCAGCTCGAACGTCGCCAGCGGCTTGTATTCGGCGATTGCGCCAACGTCGGGCAGGACCGACGCGCGCGTAAGCGACGTCACCGCGATCGGCCGCAGCTTGCCGCTCTGGATAAATGGCAGCGACGCCCCTATGCTCGCGAACGTATAAGTCACGTGCTTGCCCGCCGTGTCCGCAAGCTGCTGCGACGCGCCTTTGAATGGTATGTGCTGCACGCTGATGCCGGCCATCTTGTTGAGCATTTCGCCGGTCAGGTGCTGCGCATTGCCGACACCGCTCGACGCGTACGACAGCTTGCCGGGGTTCGCCTTGGCGTACGCGATTAATTCCTGGATATTCTTCGCCGGCACGTCGGCATTGACCGTCAACACATTGGGCACTTTCACGCCGTTGGACAGCGGCATCAACTCCTTGTCGGTGTCATAAGGGATTTTGGGAAAGAGATGTGGATTGATCGCCATTTCGCCGGACGCAAGCAGCAGCGTATAGCCGTCCGCGGGCGCTTTGGCGACCGCGTTCGTGCCTATCATGCCGCTGCCGCCGACACGGTTATCGACCACCACCGTCTGGTTCAGCGTCTTGCGCATCTGCTCGCCGATCAGGCGCGCGGTGATGTCGGTGCCACCGCCGGCTGAAAACGGCACGATAATCTTGATCTGCTGGTTCGGGTACTGGTCCTGGGCGCCGGCAGCGCCGATGAACGACAGCACGATAGTCAGCGCGCAGAGGCGACGGCGGTTCGTTGTTTGCATGGCGTCGATTGTCCGTAAAGTTCGGGGAAAGAAGCGCGGTGATTCTACTCCGTGAAAACGGGTGTCGGTTATGTTGTAGACTTTTCGCCTTGCATTTAACCGTCGGCATCGGAATTTGAAAAGCATACAGATAGATACTTACGGCGGTCCCGAGGTGTTGGTCCATCGCGACATCCCGATTCCGCGGCCGGCGGCCGGCGAAGTGTTGATTCGCATTTCGCACGCCGGCGTCAATTTCATGGACATTCACACGCGCGACGGCAAATACGCGAGCTCGCAAACCTACAAGGTGGGCGTGCCGTGCACGCTCGGCATGGAGGGCGCCGGCGAGATCGCAGAAGTCGGCGCCGATGTCGATGATTTCAAAGCGGGCGACCGCGTCGCTTATTGCATTGTGTGGGGCAGTTATGCCGAGTATGCGGTGGTGCCCGCCTGGCGCGCGGTGAAAGTCCCTGACGGGCTGCCGCTTGAAATGGCCGCGGCTTCGTTGTTTCACGGTTTCACTGCGCACTATCTGGCGCACGACGTCGGACGTCTGGCGCCCGGCGTGAGCTGTCTCGTGCACGCGGCGTCGGGCGGCATCGGACAATTACTCATCCAGCTTGCCAAACAACTCGGCGCGACGGTGTACGCGACGACCAGCACCGAGGTCAAGGCCCAGGTCGCGCGGGCGCGCGGCGCGGATGTCGCATTGCTTTACAACGATGGCGACTTCGCCGACGAAATCCGCGCAGCGACCGGCGGGCGCGGCGTCGACGTGGTGTTCGACTCGATCGGGCTAGCGACGCTGCGCGACAGCTTTCGCGCAACGCGCAAGCGCGGGCTCGTCGTCAATTACGGCAGCGTCTCCGGCTCGGTCCGCGATCTCGACCCGATCGAGCTTGGCGAGGCCGGCTCCTTGTTTTTGACGCGACCGCGGCTCGCCGATCACCTGCCCGATGCGAAAACGACGCGCGCGCGTGCAGCCGATATTTTCGGCGCCTTGCTCGATGGCAGCCTGAGGATCGAAATCGCGGGTCGTTACACGCTCGACACCGTCGATGTCGCACACGCCGCGCTCGAAGAGCGCCGCATGATCGGCAAACCCGTGCTGGTCCTCGCGCAATGAAGCCGCGGTCCGCGGACATCACGCGATGAGCCAAAGCGTTGCCGATTCGCGGATGGATATCGCAGCGGTCGCGCTGACCGCGCTTGCCCTTCTGCTGACGCTCGAACTGCATCTGCTGCCCGCGTTGTTCTCGGGCCTGCTTGTGCATTCGCTCGTTCATCTGCTCGCGCCGCGTGTATTCGGCAGCACCGCAAACGCCGCGCGTTCGCGGGTTGCGGTCGTGCTGCTGCTCACTGTCATCGTGATAGCGCTCGCTTCGATTTTGATCGGCGGCGCCGCTGCATTTTTCCGCAATGAAGGCATGGATTTGCCGGCGCTGCTGCAAAAAATGGCGGAGATTATCGACAACGCGCGCTCGACGATGCCGCAGTGGCTGCAGGATTTTTTGCCTGCCGACAGCGCCGCGGTGAAAGACAGCGCCGCAGCCTGGCTGCGCGAACACGCGGCTGAACTGCGCAGGGCCGGCGGCGAAATCGGCCGCGGGCTTGCTTACGCATTGATCGGCATGGTGATCGGCGCGCTGATGTCGGTACGCGAAGTAGCGCCGTCGCGGGAACTTGGGCCGCTCGCACGCGCGCTTCAACGCTCGTTCGGCCTCGTTGAAGACGCATTCAGCCGCGTAGTGCTCGCGCAAATCCGCATTTCGCTGCTCAACACCACGTTGACTGCCATTTATATCTTCGCCGTATTGCCCGTGTTCAGCGTTCATCTGCCGCTCGCAAAAACTATGATCGCGGTGACGTTCGTCGCCGGCCTGCTTCCTATCATCGGCAATCTGATCTCGAACAGCGTCATCGTGATCATCAGCTTGAGCTATTCGCCGCAGCTTGCTTTAAGTTCGCTCGTGTTCCTGATCTTCGTGCACAAGCTCGAATATTTCATTAACGCGCGTATCGTCGGTTCACGCATCAACGCCGCGGCGTGGGAATTGCTGGTTGCAATGCTCGCGATGGAAGCGGCGTTCGGCTTGCCCGGCGTCGTTGCCGCGCCGGTGTTTTATGCGTATGCGAAAGCTGAACTGGTCGGGCGCAAACTGGTTTAAGCCGATCTCCGTGCGCCGCTGGATTCGGTCACCAGTCCGTCGTCTCTGGATATACTTGTGCCCGATATGACTTCCGCATCGACCCCGAAGTTTCAATGCGCCCGGCGGCGACTTCGGAGACTCGCGTTGTCCGTTCGGGTTATAGCGGGAATTCTTTTCCTCACGCTGTCGCTGTCGCCGCGCGCAGAGGATCCGTTCATGCTGTTGCTGGCCGGCGTAATCGATCAGACTTCACTGACGCCGCGCGAGCAACTCGGTTTGCGCCTGTTTTTCGATTCCAGCCTGTCGGAGCCAGCCGGTATCGCATGCGCCTCGTGCCACGATCCGCGGCGCGCATTTACCGGCAACAACAACACGATGATCGGAGTGGCGCTGGGCAGCCGGTCCGACCAGTTCGGCACGCGCGATGCGCCGACGATTATGTATCTGGCCACTTCGCCGCGTTTTGGCACGGTTGAACGCAACGGCAAACGCGTGCCGGCGGGCGGGCATTTTTGGGACGGCCGCGCCGACACGCTGGAAGAACAGGCTAGGCAGCCATTCTTCAATCCGGTAGAAATGAATAACGCCGATCCATCGGCGCTGATTGCCAAGGTCGCCAAAGCCGAGTACGCCGACGCGTTTCGCAAGGCGTGGGGCGAATCGATTTTTAGTAATCCGGAGTCGGCGCTCGATGCGGTGGTGGCCTCGATTGCCGCCTTTGAGCGCACGAGCGTGTTCCAGCCGTTCACCTCGAAATTCGATCATGTCTTGCGCGGGCAGGCGAAGTTCACCGAGCGGGAGCAGCGCGGCCTGAGTTCTTTTACCCTGCCTCAGAAAGGCAATTGCGCGCATTGCCACAGTGTCGATGTCGCTTCGCGCTCTCCGCAAAAATCTTTGTTCACTGACTTCAGTTTTCGCGCGCTCGGGCTGCCACGCAGCACGCGCATTCCGAAAAATGCCGATCCGGCGTTCGTCGACCTCGGTTTATGCGAGCGCGTGCCGGTGGCGGGCGTTACGCTGCCGGTGACAGCTGCGAAGCCGGCGGTGACAGACCCCGCAACCTGCGGCTTTTTCAAAACGCCGACTTTGCGCAATATCACGCTCACCGCGCCGTACATGCACAACGGTTTTTTCGACAATCTGCGCGACGCTGTCGCGTTCTACGCCACCCGCGATACCGATCCGGCACGTTGGTTTCCCGGCGGCAAAAAATTCGACGATCTACCAGCCCGTTATCACGCCAATGTCGATGTCGACACTCCGCCCTATCAGCGCCGTGCGCAACAGCGCCCGCAACTCACGAATGAGGAAATCGACGACATTGTGGAGTTTTTGTACACGCTGACCGACGGCTATCAACCCAAGTCGAAATAGGCTGTTCTGGAACGGCGTAGGCTTCTTCGGGGCTGGTGAAGCCGTAATCCGCAATCGGGCCCCGGCGGGCGCTAAATTCAAAGCTTTTTCCCCGAAATTGGGTTTATTCGCCTCGCGCTGTGCCTGGAGAATAGGGTGCAAACTAGGCGCAAGTTGGAAAAATGACTACACTGGGTACATCGCTGGCCCGTAAAGCGTTGACGCAAACCGCGTCGCGCACATGAGATGCCACGAGTATCCAATTCCGATCCGGAGGAGCTATGAAAAAAATGACAGTGGCAGTCGCATTGTGCGCCATGCTGAACGTTGGCGCGCAGGCACAGACGCAGCAGGACCTTACCAAGGACGGCAACGGCGGCACCACCGACAACGTGCTGACCTATGGCATGGGTTATCACCAGCAGCGATACAGCAAGCTGGATCTGATCAACAAAAGTAACGTCAAGCGCCTGGTGCCGATATGGAGCACGTCGCTCGCCAACGAATACGGCGAGCAAGGCCAGCCCTTTGTTCACGACGGCACCATGTATGCGGCCAACGTCAAGCGTGTGGTCGCGATGGACGTGGGCACGGGCCGCATCAAGTGGAACTTCGATCTCGACTGGGATGCCGCCGTGCCGCGCGTGGTGTGCTGCGGCCTGAACAACCGCGGTGTCGCCCTGTTCGACGGCAAGGTGTACGTGGCCTCGCTCGATGCGTACATCTACGCGCTGGACGGCAAGACCGGTAAACAGTTGTGGAAATCCAAGATTGCCGAGTGGAAAGACGGCTACTCCATCACGGGCGCACCGAGCGTCGTCAACGGCGTCGTGATGAGCGGCATGACTGGCGGCGAGTACGGTGTGCGCGGCTTCGTGGTCGGCCTGGATGCGCAAACGGGCAAGGAAATCTGGCGTCGCCACACCACGCCGGACCCGACGGAAAAAGCTTATTCGACCTGGCCGCAGGATGATTCGTACAAGCGTGGCGGTGCCTCGACCTGGATCACCGGCTCGTACGATCCTGACCTCGATCTCTCCTACTGGGGCACCAGCAACGGCGGCCCGTGGACATGGAAAGGCCGTCCCGGCGACAACCTGTGGGTGGCTTCGGTGATCGCTATCCGGCCAAAGACCGGCGAGATTGTGTGGCACTACCAGTGGACGCCTGCCGAAACGTATGACTTCGACGGCAACAACGAAAACGTGCTGGGCGAACTCACCCTCGACGGTAAGAAGCGCAAAGTGTTGATGCACGCCGACCGTAACGGCTTGTTGTACGTGCTCGACCGCGCCACTGGTCAAGTGCTCGCAGGTAATCCGTACGTGAAAACCAATTGGGCAACCGGCGTAGATCTGAAGACGGGCCGTGTGGTTGAGACCGATGTCGCGAAACGCCTGCGCGCGGGTGAAAAGGTAGAGCTCGAGCCGCGTTGGACCGGTGGCAAGAACTGGATGCCGATGGCCTTCAATCCCACCACCGAACGCCTGTATTTCTCGATGCTCGAGGAAACCGCGATTTACCAGTTGAATCCCGATCTGCCGGTGTACAAGGCGGGTGAGCGTTATGTCGGTGTCACCAACACCACCAAGGAGCGCGACACGACCAAGCCCTGGGGCTACTGGGGTTCGGTGCTCCCGATGACGGGCAAGCCCGCGTGGCGCACGCCGCTGGTTGACCTGCCGAGCTGGTCAGGCGCCATGGTCACAGCGGGCGGGCTCGTGTTTACCGGTAACAATGCGGGCGACTTCGCGGCGCTGGATGAAGCGAGCGGCAAGATCCTGTGGCAATTCAAAACACCTTCCGGCGTGAATTCGCAGCCCATCACCTACACGTACAAAGGCAAGCAATACGTCACGGTGTTTTCGGGTCTCGGCGGCGGCACATCGTCCAAGCGCGAAACGGCGGGGAAAGTACTGCCCGCGGGCACGGTGTGGACTTTTGCGCTGATGGACTAAGCGCAGACCGTTTTAGCTCTCAACAATCCCATCGGCGAAGGCCGGTGGGATTTTTTTTGGCCGTGACAGACTTTGTGTCGAAGTGCCGCCTGAATGAAAAGCAATAAATGAAAAGCCTGCCGGCGAAGGCTTGTTGAATCTGTTCAACGCCTCATATTTCAAGCTGCGGCGGGCTGCCGCTGATAAAGAAATTTTTGAAAACCGGAGAACACCTGCCCGATTTCTTCCGGCTCGCCCAGGTCGGCAACAGCATCGGCAATCGCATTGTTGTATTGGAGTTTCAGTAATGGCGAAAGCTTTTCCTGCGCGAGTTCATCTACGCCCACTTTCACGTATTGGGACAGCACGAAGTCGAGGAAGATCCGTTGCTTCGTGTTGAAGTGCGAGCTGATAATGATTTTTGCCTTATCAGCGCGCTCTTCACGAGTCAGGGTAGGTACTCGCGCCGGATGCGGCTGCCTTCGACCACGCCCCAGCCCGCCGCCTTGAGGGCGGGGTCGATGTGCTCGGCGCGGGTTTCGGCTTCGTTCATGAGTAGGCAGTGAAGCGGTTGCTGTCGCGCGTGAGCAGGTGCATCAGCTTCGGGTGGATAAAAAGTTTTTCGCGGCCGACGGTCACTTCATTGAGCACGTCGATCGCCGCCAACTGCTTGAGGTAACGCGACGCCGCTTGCCGGCCGGCAATGTTGCGGTCGGTCAGATTCTGAATGCGGCAATACGGCAGCTCGAAAATCAGGTCCACCAGTTCATGGCTGTAAGTCTTGGGTGCGGCCTTCTTCACATGGCCAACCGTTGCAATCTGCAGCGCGCGAATCGCCGCTATCTTGGCGGTGGTCCATTGCGCCGTCTCTTCGACGCCCTTGAGCAGGTAAATCAGCCACGGCTCCCAGGCCCGTTCGCGCGTCACCTCCAGCAGCAGGCGGTAGTAGTCGGCCTTGTGCGCAATGATGTAGCGGCTGAGGTAAAGGATAGGCAGCGTCAGCAAATTTTCCTGAATCAGGAACAGGCTGTTCAGCACGCGTCCGGTGCGGCCATTGCCGTCGCTGAAAGGGTGTATCGCCTCGAACTGGTAGTGCCCCACCGCCATGCGAATCAACGGATCCGCCTCGTGCGCCTCGTGCAGGTAACGCTCCCAGTTGGCGAGCTTGCGGCGCAGCAGGTCTTCACCCACCGGCGGCGTGTAGATCACCGCGCCGGTGCTGTGGTTAGTGAGCGTGGTGCCCGGTATGCGGCGCACCCGCATCTCCGCGCCCTTGATCCGGGTGCACACCTGCTCGGCAGTACGGGTGCTGAGCGGATGCTTCTTCAGCGCGTGGTAGCCCTCCAGCACCGCGCTGCTGTGACGCAGCGCCTCGCGCGTGGCCGGATCGGCCTGCGCGCCGGTATTTTGAAACTGGAACAAGCGGTCGGTCGTGGTCACGATGTTCTCGATTTCCGAACTCGCCTGCGCCTCCAGCAAGGGCAGCGTATTGATCAGCACGCTCTGGTTGGGAATCAGTTCGCCGGCCTGCTTCAATTCCGCGAGGGCGGCGCGTGCGGTAATACAGCGTTTTAATACGACGCGCGTCTCGAGTTCCACCGCAGGCGGAAGAGGCGGCAGATCGTTGTAGGGCGCATCGGGCCGCCAGACGGACGTGGTTGATTTTTGTTGTTTTTGCGACACGTTGGCAGTGTATGTCGCTGGCAGCGACACGTCAACAGAACGTGTCGCAATTTTCCTATTTTTGCAACACGTTGGACCAACGTGTCGCGGGCGGCGATTAGCCGGAGGCGGCTGCCGGGCAGCGCTCAGGCCTGCCGCCTTTATGTGTCAGGCAGTCCTATAGCGCTCCGTTGAACGCCTGATGCATCAGCGATTTTTTCAGTGCGTCGAGCGCGGCGAGTTTGCGCTGGTATATGGCTTCGAGGCGTTGAGTTTCTTGATGCAGAGCATCGAGCTTTGCGGCTAATTCGTTTTGCTGTTTCACGGGCGGTAACGAAACCCGGAACTCAAAAAGATGCTCTCTATTTACCTTTGGCATTCCGGCTCGGGCAGAGCCCTGAACCGCGTAATCTGTGAAATGTTTACTCAACAAAAGATGGAACAAGTAATCGCGGGTGATTTGATTGGGTAACCTTTGCCGTACCTGTCACCCTCGTCCTTCTGTCCCCATCCGCCGATTGCATGTTGTATGTCTCGTGGAGCGCCCACCGCTCTTAGTCGATCACGCATCGTATGGCGCAAGCAGTGGGTCGTGCGGTCGATTTGAAGACCTCGTATCCAATCGTTGAGGGCGTTTGACGCACTGACTGCCTTGCATACGTGAACAACCGCTTCTTGATTAATGTAGCGGGGGAATGCGTATATCTGTTGCGGCTTTGCGGTTTGCTTTATGCGCTTCGCCGCCCACAGGGCCAAGCCGACCAGCGGGACGCGACGGGCAGAGCCTTCATTTTTCAACGTCCGCCAAGGGTGTGGCCGGATGTCCACGTATGGGATGAGCGCATCGACATGTAAATCGTCGAGCGCCAGTCCAATGACCTCCGCAATGCGGCCTCCCAGATCGACCTGAAGCGCCAAGGCCCACCGCATGTCGTCATCCTTCGCTTGACATGCATCAGCCAGTGTACGGAGCTGCGCTTCTGAAAGCGTGTCACCTTGAACGTTGTTCGTCTTGTGCATCGTGATCGTGCATCACAGTAGTCTGCGCCGCCGATCGCCGGGCCAAGGCGCCCAATGGCGCGTGGCCGATCGCAATCGCGCGCTTGCGCTCGACGATCCGTCGCCTGACTGTGCATGTAATAGAAATAATTTCTTCTAAGAGGGGGGCTACCCATGCCGATCAAAAAAAATCGAAAGGGTGGGCCGTATGAGTCTCGCCATCAAACGGAGGCGCGTCTAGGACCACTTTTTTGTCGGCGGGTCCGTTTTCTGCGGCAGGCGGCGGTCACAAAAGAGCGCAAGTCATGCCTTGGCGCCGGTGATTTAAGAGCGCCCGCCATTGAAAAAATGTTGACGATTAGCCGGTGGGCTGGTTAAAGCGTTTCTGGGTTTGCCAAGTGAGACGTGGCGCGCTATTCGATGGTATGTGGCCCGATCAAGTCGGAACAGACTTTTTGAACGTGCTCCACTGACGGAAGCGGTTCCGTCTTTTCGCGCACCACAGGGTCTAGTGAAAACTTCACCAGCCATTCAGCGATATCCGTTTCCGTCCAAAATTGTCTTTCTTTTTGCGGCACCTGTCGCATCCGAGTGCGCAGCAAATTCCACCAAATATCGTGCACTTGTTTCTCCCTCGACATCTCCGCACGACGCTCCGGTTGTTGTTCTGATGGAGCGGCCACCACTGGTATCAAACTTAGCACCGCGCCCCGCAGGCGTCGTCCTGACGCGCTGGTAAGGTGAATCGCGCCGCCGTTCAACGCACTTCTATGCGAGCGGTTCGTTCGATTGCGCCAGCCAAGCAATCGGCTATTTCCTGACTGACCTGAAACCTGTTGTGCGAGGCCTGCACTCGCTCAATCAAAGAGGTCGCCATTTCCCACATCCCCAACTCAACTGAGTGGTCAGTTTGTCGACCGGCGATGATGAACGCTTCTGCGATGTATGCGCCCGCTTGTTGACTGCTGTTGACACCAGTCTCAGCGAGATTCGTGAGAAACCTGGACATCTGTTCTTTAGGCATTGGAACTCCGTGGGACGGTTCCCGCGCATCGGGCAAGCAGGCAGTATGGACCGATGAGGCGTCGTGACTAGCGATATCTTGATCGCTCGGCAGTTCCGGCAGGTCACCAGGCCGGCAGTGCGATCATTTGGGGTTGAACATCACACACGACGCACCGACCATGCACCGCGGCCGCCAACGCGCAATGCTCACAACGATTTGGTAGCGTCGGCTGTGACACAAGCGGAAAAAATGTGGAGGCCGGTAGGGGCATCGAAGCGAAATCCAGATCGAGGTGGGGGTGACTTGTATCTATCGTGCGCGCGGCGGGGCGCTCCAAAATTCCGCGGCGGGTCGTTTTTCACGGCCGGCGCCAGTTGGCTATCTGACGAAGGGCGCAGTGCTTGGCTCCAGTCAAATCCGAGCCGCGCAGGTGCAGCGACTTTTTCTGTCCGTTTTTTCTTAACCGCTGGCAAGATTTCGTCCTATACCGACCGTTTAAGAAAAAAGCTAATTTGGTTTATGGACGATGGGGTGCGTTCGTCGCCACACCCGCTTGATCTGTGTGTTTGGCCGAACGGCGAGATATGTTTTGCAAGTATGCTCATGTCGAGCATAGAGAATGGCGCGCTCGAAGACTACGAAATCATTCCGTATCAGAGTGCACGTTGGTGGACTTATTTTCCAACGCCGCCGGGTTACTAGTTCAAGTTGCTTCACACATGTCGCATGCCACGGGCATCGCCGACTTCTGATAAAGTCACCGCATGGCAGACAAACTGTTCGCGGTCACGGTGGAGTGTAAAAGTTGCAATCTCGGGTTCCCACCGCCGCATGAACTCAAGAACCTAAGGGCGCTCGTTGCGTGGGTCATGAAGGCCGAACGCGTCGTTTGTTCGCATTGCGGCCTGACCTCGCTAGTTCAACCCCAACACGTTCGCTACTTGCGGGACGATCAGCAATGGCAGCTGCTCAGCGACGGGGTTAGCTTGCCTTAACGCGCCAGATCGGCCGCGCTGAAACCTTAGGCTTTGCACGAACTCATCCATTATCTTTGCATACTCGATCATGCTAATGGAGTTTTGTAAGATATTTCCTACGTCGCGCTGTTTGCGCAAACGGTCCGTCTAAGTTAAGTTCAGCCCCGCTCGCTTCGACATTCAGAATTTTATTCACACCGCATACTTGACCGATGGCAGAGCAAAACGAAGCAGACAAGCATGTTGATGCATCCGAGGAGCGGTTCAAGCTATTGGTCGAAGGTGTTGGCGATTATGCAATCTTCATGCTCGACCCCACTGGCCATGTAGTTACTTGGAATCTCGGTGCAAAGCGAATCAACGGTTATGAAGCAAACGAAATAATCGGGCAACATTTCTCCAAGTTCTATCCAACAGAAGCTTTGGCGCGCGGGCTCCCCGAATTCGAACTCGCCGTAGCAGCGAAAGACGGCCGCTTTGAAGATGAAGGCTGGCGAATTCGCAAAGACGGGTCCAGATTTTGGGCGAACGTCATTCTCACAAGTCTGCTCGACAAAGGCGAATTGCGGGGATACGCGAAGGTCACACGCGACCTGACCCAGCGCAAAACGCATGAAGAATCGCTGCGTCAAAGTGAGGAGCGGTTCCGGCTGTTAGTGGATGGAGTCCGTGATCACGCGATTTTTATGCTTGACCCGAACGGGTACGTCATGACGTGGAACAGCGGCGCTGAACGCATCAAAGGCTATGCCGCCCATGAAATCATCGGTCAGCACTTTTCCAAGTTCTATCCTGAGGACGCCTTGGACAGTAAGTGGCCTGAGCATGAACTTCAGGTTGCGACCGCGACCGGTAAGTTCCTCGACGAAGGCTGGCGCGTGCGAAAGGACGGGACGTTGTTTTGGGCGAACGTCACGATCACTGCGTTGCGAGACGAAAAAGGAACGCTTCGCGGCTTTGCCAAACTTACCCGCGACCTCACGGAGAGCAGACGTGCCGAAGAACTGGAGGCTGCTGGATTAAGGCGCGAGGAAATGCTGGAGGCCGAGCGCAGCGCCCGAATGGAAGCCCAACGCGCAGCGCGCATGAAAGATGAATTCCTTGCGACGCTTTCCCATGAATTGCGAACGCCTTTAAACGCAATCCTTGGCTGGACGCAGGTGCTGCGCAAGAGAGGGGTGCCAGGCCCGGATGAATTTCAACACGCCATGGAAATCATCGAGCGCAATACTCGCGCGCAAGCCCAGTTGATCGAAGACCTGCTCGATTTAAGCCGCGTAATGTCGGGCAGAATTCGCCTCGACGTGCAACAGCTCGGCTTAATCGACATAGTCAGAGCGGCGATCGATTCCGCAGAGCCTACTGCGCAGACAAAAGGCTTGCGGATCGAGAGCGTCCTCGATCCCAGGGGCGGCATGATCTCGGGAGATCCCGCGCGACTTCAGCAGATTCTTTGGAATCTCCTTTCCAATGCAATCAAGTTCACGCCTAAAGGCGGAAAAATTCAGGTTTTGCTGCAGCGGGTAAATTCGCACGTCGAAATCAGCGTCAGCGACACAGGAATGGGCATATCCGCAAGCTATTTACCCCACGTGTTCGACCGCTTTAGCCAGCAAGACACTTCGACAACACGCCGCTATGGAGGACTTGGACTTGGCTTGGCAATTTCCAAGCAGCTGGCAGAACTGCATGGCGGATCGATTCGCGCAAAAAGCGCGGGCGAAGGACTGGGTTCGACCTTTGTCTTAATTCTTCCGCTCGCGATCCTGGAATCGGAGTCCGGTGTATCGCGCGCACACCCGACCCATGAACAATCTGACACCGGGATGAGCTTGCCGCGGCTGGATGGTCTGTCGATACTTGTCGTGGACGATGAACAAGATGCGCGGGACTTGATAGAGCGCGTTTTGACGGACTACGGCGCAATCGTTTCTGTTGCCTCTTCGGGTCAAGAAGCTCTTGGAAAAATCGCCGCTGCAAAGCCGGACGTACTGATAAGCGACGTTGGAATGCCCGG
This sequence comes from Betaproteobacteria bacterium, assembly GCA_028292435.1. Classification (GTDB taxonomy): domain Bacteria; phylum Pseudomonadota; class Gammaproteobacteria; order Burkholderiales; family SG8-41; genus PALSA-1004. The sequence continues at coordinate 180 of JAQGMI010000079.1, read as the reverse complement.
GATGGACGGCTATCAGTTAATGCGTCATATCCGCGCGAGCGAGCAGCCGGACCGGCGCATCCCTGCGATTGCCGCCACTGCGTTTGCGCGAACCGAAGATAGAAAGAAAGCCATCCTTGCCGGTTTTCAATCACACGTAGCGAAACCGTTCGATATTTCGGAATTGGTTGTCGTCGTCGC
>JAQGMI010000029.1 GCA_028292435.1 Betaproteobacteria bacterium | reverse complement strand
CTGCCGTACGTGCGCACGGGACGTCTCGTCGCGCTGGCGGTCACGTCTTCGCAGCGCGTATCGAGCGTGCCGAACCTGCCGACGATTGCCGAATCCGGCTTGCCCGGCTACGAAGCCGCGGCGTGGTACGGGCTCTTCGCGCCCGCACGCACGCCGAAGATCGTCATCGACAAGCTGCAAGCGGATGTCGCGCGCATCATCAAACTTCCGGAGTTGCGCGAGCGGCTCGCCGTCGAAACAATTCAGCCCGTGGGCTCGAGCAGCGCCGAGTTCGCCGAATTTCTAAAGCGCGAGATCGTCAAATGGGGTGCGATCATCAGGGAATCCGGCGCCAAGGTCGACTAGTGCTGCGCCGAGCAGCCGCGCACGCTGAAAAGCTGGTCAAGCCGCGCGATTGGGAGTAAATTTTTTCCTGCGGTATCAAAACATAAGCCGCGAGCGTCAGCGCCGGATCCCACCCGCCGGCGGAGGAGAATAACCATCAGCAACAACCGTCGCAGTGTATTGCACGCGGCTCTCGGCACGGGCTTGGGCCTGCTGCTGCCCGATGCAGCGCGCGCGCAAGGCGCCGACGCGGCCAACGCACGACCCCAGGATGGCGATCGCCTGGTCTATGCGGACGGCGATCGCAAAGGCGCCGTCATCAAGCTGGACGATTTGAAGGTCGGCGGCCCGCCGGTCACCGCGATGCCGCAGGATGCCGCCACCGGCACGGTGCGCGACGGGTCGCGCCTCAATCAGATTTTGCTCGTGCGCCTCGACCCATCCCGGCTGCAGGTCGACACACAAGCGCGCGCGGTGCAGGGTGTGGTCGCCTATTCGGCGGTCTGCACGCACGCGGGCTGCGACGGCTTTGCGTGGACTGCCGACAAGCAAACGTATAAATGCCCGTGCCACGACTCTGAATTCGATCCCGCGGATGCGGCGAAAATTATCGGCGGCCCCGCGACGCGGCGTTTGCCGGCGTTGCCGTTGAAGAGCGCGGAGGGACAGTTGCTGGTCGCCGGCACTTTTACGTCGCGCGTGGGTGTGATTTCCAATTGACGAATTTAAGAAGTTAACAGGGGAGGTTTGACATGAAGATCGAAAAATTTTTGCAGCTGGTACTGTGTACCGCCGGGCTCGCGGTGACGCAAACCGCGGCGGCTTATGACGCGGTGACTGCCGAACGGCTGTTAAAGCCGGAACCGCAGAACTGGCTCATGTATCGCGGCACTTATGACGGCCAGGGTTACAGCCCGCTCAACAAGATCAATGTGTCGAACGTCAAACGGCTGGTGCCGGTCTGGAGTTATTCGACCGGCCAGGTCGAGGGCCATCAGGCGCCGCCGATCATCAACAACGGCGTCATGTTCGTTTCCACGCCGCGCAATCAGGTGCTGGCATTGAATGCCAAAACCGGCGACTTGATCTGGCAGTATCAACGCGAATTCGGTGAAGACGTCGTTCATCCGCACCCGACCAACCGTGGCGTCGCACTCTATGGCGATCGCGTGTACCTCGCGACCATGGACACGCACGTGGTGGCGCTCGATGCGAACACCGGCAAAGTCGTGTGGGACACCAAGGTCGACGAAAACAAAAACAACTACTACTTCACGCTCGCGCCGCTGATTGCCAAGGGCAAGGTCATGGTCGGCACTTCGGGCGGCGAATACGGCATTCGTGGCTACATCGCCGCACTGGACGCCGACACCGGCAAGGAAGTCTGGCGCACGCACATGATCCCCGGCCCCGGCGAACCGGGCAACGAATCGTGGCCCGGCGACACCTGGAAAACCGGCGGCGTGTCGGTGTGGATTACCGGCCACTACGACCCCGCGCTGAATCTGACTTACTGGGGCACCGGCAATGCGGGTCCGTGGCCAGCGGATGCCCATACCGGCGACAACAAACATGCAACGTCGGTGGTCGCGCTTAATCCGGATACCGGAAAAATAATGGGCAGCCACCAGTACCACTGGAACGACAGTTGGGATTGGGACGAGGTTGCAGCCCCGCTGCTGGTCGACATCAAGCGCGACGGCCGCAATATCAAATCACTGGTGCATCCGGGCCGCGATGGCTATTTGTGGGTGCTCGAGCGCAAGGCCGACAGCATCGATTTCATCGATGGCAAACCCTTCGTCAAACACAACGTGATCACCGGACTCGAGCCGAAGACCGGCCGCCCGATCTACGATCCGGACAAGGTGCTCAAAATCGGCAAGACCGTCACGATCTGCCCGTCGCATTGGGGCGGCAAGGATTGGCCGCCCGCGGCATACAACCCGCAAACCCGCCTGCTCTATATCCCGTTGCAGAATAATTTGTGCACGACGATGGCGGGTGAAGAAAAAATCGCGCCGTATGCGGCCGGCAAGCGCTACGTCGGTACTGATGCCACGAAGACGCGAGTGTTCCCCCGCGAAGGCGCGGATCACATCGGCGAAGTTCAGGCGTGGAATCTCGATACGGGCAAGCTCGTCTGGACTTACAACTATCCCGACATGAATCCGAACTGGGGACCGCTGCTGACCACCGGCGGCGGCCTCGTGTTCGGCGGCGGTTCCGCCGATCGCAATTTCCACGCGCTCGATGCAAAAACCGGCAAGCTCTTGTGGCAGTTCAAAACCAATTCAGGCGTCACCGGTGTGCCGAGTTCTTACATGGTCGACGGCCAGCAGTACATCGCCGTGCAATCGGGCTGGGGCGTCGATGCGGAAAAGATGACCGGACGCCTGAACACTTCACTGAAAAAGAACGTGAAAGTGCCGCAGGGCGGCGTCGTGTGGGTGTTCGCGGTTAGATAATCACTGCGTCGCAGCGGCCACAAGATTGGCCGCTGCGCTACTCGACGCGGATTTTTGCCGCGGCGATCACTTTCTGCCAGCGCGCGAGATCGCGCCGTATCACTTCGGTAAATTGTTCCGGCGTGTTGCCATCGGCGTCGAAACCCTGCGCAAGCAGCCGCTGCTTCACGTCGGCGCTCGCGAGTGCTTTGACAATCTCCGAATGCAGCCGCGAAACGATTTCGCGCGACGTCCCGACCGGCGCGAAAAGCCCATACCAGGTCAGCACATCGAAACCCGGCAGCGTCTCGGCCGCAGTCGGGATTTCCGGAAAGCTCGCCGCTCGTTTTGACCCGCTCACTGCAAGTGCGCGCACGCGGCCGCTTTTTGCAAACGGCGCGAGTCCGGCGAGCGTGCCGAACGACATCGCGACCTGCCCGCCGATCAAATCGTTGAGCGTCGAGCCGGTGCCCTTGTATTGAACGATCAAGAGGTCGATCGCCCCCGATTGCTTGAGCAGCTCGGCGGCAAGATGCGACGGCGTGCCGATGCCGGCGGCAGCGATGGTCAATTGGCCGGGCCGCGCTTTCGCGAGCGCAATCAGCTCCTTCACCGACTTGACGGGAATTGACGGATGCACGGCGAGCAAATTCGGCGTCGAACCAGCAAGCGTAATCGGCGCGAAATCACGCTCGACGTTGAACGGCACGTTTGAATACAGCCACGGATTGATCGTGAAAATGTTGGTCGTCATGAGCAGCGTGTAGCCGTCGGGCACCGCCTTAGCGACCGCTTCGGTGCCGATCAGCGCATTGCCGCCGGGGCGATTCTCGACGACGAACTGCTGTCCGGTGCTCGCAGTCATCGCCTGCGCGAGACTGCGCGCCATGATGTCGGTGCCGCCGGCCGCCGCGAATGGAACGATCATGCGCACCGGCTTGGTCGGATACACAGGCTGGGCCGCGTACCCCAGGAGTGAGGCCAAGCAGGCAATGCCACAACCCAAACGAACCAACATGCGGATTACTACTTGAGTTTCGGCAACGGCGGCGGCGTGCCGTCGGGCAGCGGCTGCTTGTCGACGTTGAGCACCATCGACACGAGCGTGTAGTAACCGGATACGCCGATCAGATCGACCACGCCGCGCTCGCCGAATTTATCGAACGCCCTTTTAAGCGTCGCGTCGCTGACGACCTTGTACTCGTGCAGTTCCTTGCAGAAATCATAAACGATCGCTTCGTCGTCCTGCATGTTGGCGGGCCGCTTGCCCTGGGCGACGGCGGCCGCGACTTCGGGCTTCAACCCGCCTTTCATCGCGTGCGGATAATGCGCGAACCATTCGTACTGTGCGTCCCAGTGCCGCGCGGTGATCAAAATCGCAAATTCGTTCAGGCGCGCGGGAATCGAACTTTCATAGCGCAGAAATTCGCCGAGCTTCTGCACGCGGTCGCATAGTTCAGGACTGCGCAGCAGCGCATTGAATGGACCTCGGACGCCACCGCGCGGACCGGCCATCAATTCGCGATAGACCTTCAGCTGGTCGGCGTTCAGTTCATTCTCGGCAAGTTTTTTGAAGGTGGGTTCGCTCACGTTGCTGCTCCATGACGTTGATTCGGCCGCCATCGTAGCATGCAGCCTTAAAGTTTTCCGTGATAGGCTCGGCGCATTCAACGAGGAATCAAATGATTACTTTTTTTTCGCGTCATGGCGCAGTATCCACGCGCTTGCTTGTCTTGATTACCGTGTGCGGCACTGCACATTTTGCGCATGCGCAAGCCTGGCATCCGACGCGCCCCGTTGCTTTGGTGGTAGGCGCGACACCCGGCGGCAGTCTCGATCTCACCGCGCGCCTTTTGCAGCGCATCTTCGACCAGCAGAAACTCGTGCCGACACCGGTGGTTGTGCTTAACAAGCCGGGTGCCGGTCAGGGGCTCGCCTGGGAATACATGCAGGACCGCGGCAATGACGGCCACGCGATCGCGCTCGGCGGGCCTAACCTCGCATCCAACCCGATACTCGGCGCGCATGCGATCGGCTACCAGAACGTGACGACGATCGCACTCTTGCTGGACGACTACACCGCGCTCATCGTGCGCGCCGAATCGCCGCTGAAATCGATGCGCGACGTGGTTGAACGCCTGCGCAAAGATCCCGGTGCGCTGTCGATCGGCGTCGGACCGGCGCTCGGCGGCGGTGCGCATATCGGCGCGGTGGTCGCGCTCAAGGCCGCGGGCGTGCGCATTCCGGAAGTGCGTTTCGTCGTCTACAAATCCGCTGGCGAAGCGATGATCGCGGCGATCGGCGGAGAAGTCGATGTCGCTGCCGGCACCGTCGCCAACTATCCGCCACAGATTGCGAGCGGCCGCATTCGCGTGATCGGCGTGACCGCGCCGCGCCGGCTCGGCGGCGTCATGGCCAATGCGCCGACGCTGCGCGAACAAGGCATCGACGGCATTTTCACGACGTGGCGCAGCGTGATTGGCCCGGCCGGCATGGCGCGTGCGCAAGTTGCTTATTGGGAAACAGCGCTCGCCGCGGCCGTGCAGACCGACGAGTGGCAAAAAGACCTCGCGCGCAATTTCTGGACCGCGAACTTCACGACCGGTGCACCGGCGCGGCAATACGTCGAACAACAGGGAAAATTGTTCCGCGAACTATTCAGCGAACTCGGCATGACAAAAAACTGATTCGCGCCAACAGGAGAAGACGACCAACATGAGCGTTACCGAACAACTTGCGCGATTCGCAATCGAAAGCGGCCCGTCCGTTCTGACCGATGAAGTCGCCGCGTCGGCGAAGCTTAAATTTCTCGACACTATCGCCGTAATGATTCCCGGCGCGCGCCACGCATCCGGATTGAGCGCCCTCAGCGTTGCGCAGCGCATGGGCGGCAATGCTGCAGCCACGCTGTTTGCGAACGGCCGGCAGACTTCATCGCCGCTTGCGGGATTCGTCAACGGCGTTGCCGCGCATGCGCTCGAATACGACGACAACACGCGCGGCGTCGGTCATGCCAGCGTATGTCTCGTGCCCGGCTGCCTTGCCGTCGCCGAAGAAGCCGGGGCATCCGGCCGCGCGATGCTCGAAGCATTCGCGCTCGGATTCGAAATCACGTCGCGCATCGCCAAAGGTTTACGGCCGGCGCTGATCGATAACGGCTGGCATCCAATCGGCATTGTCGGCGGCCAGGGCGTCGCTGTCGCGGCATGCCGCCTGCTCGGACTCGACGTGCTGAAAACGCGCATGGCGATGGGCATCATGGCGTCGTCCGGCGGCGGCGTGCGGAAGAACGTCGGCACCATGGGCAAGGCATTCCACGTCGGGCACGGCGTGCGCGCGGGCATTTTCGCCGCCCTGCTCGCACAGGCAGATTTCAACGTTGACCCCGACATCATCGAAGGCGCCGATGGCGGCGGCGGCGAAGGCCACCAGCGGTTCGGGCTAGCCGATACGTTCAGCGGGCTCGGCAAGTACCGCGCACACTTGATGGTGGAAAATCTGGTCGGCCCGCTCGAAGTCGGCCGCAACACGACGATGGTGCGCATGCATCCGGGCTCGACTGCGCCGAGCTCAACGGTCGACGGCGTGATTGCGCTCGCGAAAGAACACGCGATCGATCCCGCCGACGTCGTCGAACTGATCGCCGAACTGACGCCGCAGTGCGTGGCAATCGCACCCTACCCCGAGCCATCCGACGAGCATCGCGCCAAATTCTGCCTGCCCTATACGCTTGCAGTCGCGCTGATCGATCGCCAGGTGCTGCTTGCGCAATACGAGCCCGCGCGCATCGCTGCCGCCGACGTGCAAACGCTGATGAAAAAAGTCGTGATCCGGTTGCCTGACGACTTGAAACACCATCGCGGCCAGTGGGGCGAGAACGGCATCAACTGGGGCGAATCGCGTATCACGGTTAAATTGAAAGACGGCCGCGTGCTGACTCGCGCCGCGCCTTACTCGCGCGGCTGGCCGGAAGACCCGGTCACGTGGAATGACGTCAAAGAGAAATACGCTCAGTGCGCGGACGGCATTCTGTCGAGTGCCCAGACGGCCGAAACCATCGATATGATCGCGCGGCTCGATCGCCTGGATAAAGTCAGCGAACTCGTCCGCGCGCTGACCTCTGGACCAGCGAAAGGTCATGGATGAAGCTACGGCAGACGATCGCTATGCTGGTTGCCATGTTCGCAATCGCATTGCTCAATGCACAAAGTTATCCGGCAAAGCCAATCCGCTTCATCGTGCCGTTCGCACCGGGCGGCGGCAGCGACATCATCGCGCGCATCCTGTCGCCGCACCTGGGCACACTGCTCGGCCAGCAGATCATCATCGACAATCGGCCCGGCGCCGGCACGATCATCGGCGCTGAAGTCGCAGCGCACGCGCCTGCCGACGGCTACACGCTTTTTCTCGGGATCACCGGCACGATGGCGATCAACCCGAGCATGTACCGCAAGCTGCCGTATGACCCGGTGCGCGATTTCGCGCCGATCGCGCTCGTCGGCACCGGCCCCAACGTGCTCGTCGTGCACCCCGCGCTGCCCGCGCATTCGATCAAGGAATTGATCGCCATGGCGAAGGCGCACCCGGGCAAGCTTTCTTATGCATCGGCTGGCACCGGCGGCGCGCCGCATCTCGCGGGCGAGCTGTTCAAATCGATGGCTGGTGTCGACATGGTACACATTCCTTACAAGGGCGCGGCTCCGGCGACTGTCGATTTGCTCGCGGGACAAGTGCAGGTCATGTTTGCGGGCATGGGCGCAGCGCTGCCCTTCATCAAGTCGAACCGCTTGCGGGCACTGGGCGTCGCCGGCAGCAAACGTTCCCGCGCATTGCCCGCTGTACCGGCAATCGCAGAAGTGCTGAAAGTTTTTGAAGCGTCAACGTGGTTTGCGGTCTATGCGCCGGCCGGCGCACCGCCGGCCGTTATCTCGCAACTCAATGCGGCGCTGGCGAAAGTCGTCGCCTTACCCGACGTCGAACAGCAGATGACCGCCCAGGGTTACGAACCACTGTTCAGCACGCCGGACGAACTTAAAACTTATACCGCGAGCGAGATCGCCAAGTGGGCGAAGGTAATACGTGACGCAAATATACCGAAGGAAGGCGGCTGATCAGCCCGGTGAACAGATCGACCTTCCAACGGGCCGACCAAGTGCTTCGTTAATCGCTCAAGCATCAACAGCATCACGTTGCAGCGCCTGCTCCCGCGAAAGAAACGGCGATTTCATTCCGTGCGGCCGGCTCATCACCGGTGACAGCGGGCGCGCATCGGCGCTTTGCAGCCAGACTCGCATCAGGTGCCGGCGCTTCTTCGGATCGGGATCGTCCTCGAATCCGGTGCGCGAATGAAACGACACATGATTGTTCAGGTACTGGATATCGCCGGGTTCGAAGCTCATGTCGAACCGGAGTTCGTCGCTCTTGACCAGCGCATCGAGCAGATCGAGCGCGCTTTTTTCCTCGTCTGACAGCGGTGCGCCGCCGATGGCTGCGGCCTGCTCGATCGTCTTACGTACATAGCGCGAGCTCAGCCTGCCCTCAAAATAATCGAACAGCGGCACGCGATATTCGGTGATCTGGGCAATGCCGCCGGTCGCTTCGCCGCGCAGGCTGTAATGAAAACCGCGAAACAGGCAGTCGAGCGCCTGCGGCTGCTGCGCGAGGATCTCGTTATACACGGCCGTCGAACTCGCGATGCTCGAAAGGCCGCCGGCTTTGGCTTTCTGCACGCAAAATAATCCAACCCGGTCGGTCGGGTCGCTGTGAAACGGCATGTAAGCATTGGTGCGGTAACCGCGTACGAGCTCGCCGCCGCTGACCTGCCCCCATTTCAAACCTTCGTCGCGCACGTGGCCGATGTGATCGCCGCGCGTATTCTGCGCAATGACGACGCCGAGGTGCACCGACAATCCCCAGTAAATCCGTTCAAGATCTTCATTGTCGTAACGCGCCACCGGCACGCCGCGCACGAGTGCGATACCGCGGCCCTCTTCGAGCTGCCGGGAAACCTCGCGCATTCGCTGCGCGGTGGCCGCCAGCGGAAAATCGCGCGTGCGGATTTTGAGCAACGGCACGCCGGCCTCTTTCACCGTTTTCAGCGCGGTTTCGATTTCCGCAATTTCGTTCTGCGAGAGTTCGTAGATCCACGCCGAATCAGCCTGCAGTTCGGCGGCTTTCCATGCGCACGGATGCGCAATGTGCTGGCGAAATTCGCCGGTCATACGCTCATGCCGCCTTCGCGCCCAAGCCGGCGACGAACTCTTCTTCAGGCTTCGCGGCCCGCGGGTCGGCGCTGCGTGCGGCATAGTAGTGGTCGTAACGCTTGAATTCTTCGAGTATGCGGCGCAGTTCGACGACCGTCTTGTCGTGCAGATCGACGCGCAAGTCGATTTCAGGGAAATCGAGCCGGTCCACCACGCGTATCCAGGTCGAGCGTTCGGGCCGCGGAATCCCTTTCGACATCTGGCCACCGGCATCGCGTCCGCCCTCGAGCGCCAGCATAAGCCGGTCTTCGAGTGGCGCATCGGGCTCTTTCATGAAGCCGGCAACAATGCCGGCGACGGTTTGCGGACCCGCAAGACCGTTGCCGTAGGCGGCGTAATACGGTCCGATCGTGTGCCCTGCCCACTTGCCGCAACCTGGCCCGGTGTGCGCGACGACGTTGTTTTCGCGATCGATGATGCCGAACTGGCGGTATTCGAAATCCGGATCTTCCGCGGCGAGCACGCTTACGATATGCGCCGGTGTATAGCCCTGCGCGAGCATGTTCAATGCAAGCGGATCGACATAGCGCAGGTAAAACGCCTGCGACTTGCTGACGCCGATGTTGGGACGCAGGCTTTCATTGCGGCGGCCGCACGCCATCGAGAAAGTCGTTGAGCCGACGCCAAAGCGGCCGGTATGCGGGCACCGCGCGATGATCGAGTAGGTCACGACATTTCCTTCGTTTGCTGTTTCTTCAGCATGTCGGCGAATTCCATCGCGGGTATTGCATTGCGTGGACTGCGCGCGCGCTCTTCGTAATACGCGATTGACGGTTTGTAATCGACATAAATGCGGCGCAACTCCTCGACCGCATGCGAGTGCAGATCGACGCGCAGATCGACTTCGTTATAAGTGCGATTGCCCCACAGCACCATCGCCGCCGAGCGTTCGGGCAGGCGTCCCTTGGTGCCAACGAGGCCGCCTGCACTGCGCCCGGCTTCGAGTGCGGCGAGCAGTTGCTCGTCGAGCCCTGCTTCCGGCGCTTTTTCGAAACCCGTCGCCATCGCATCGAGCACCTGCTCGCCGGCAATACCATCGCCGAATACAACGTAGCCGCTGCCGATTCGATGAGCTGCAAGTTTGCTCAAGCTGGCGCCGGTGTGAACGACCGCGGTGCTTTCGCGATCGATAATCGCAACCTGGCGATAGGCGGCGTCCGGATCGTTCGTCAGCAGTTCACGCATCGCCTGCCCGGCCGTGCGGCCCTGCGCGAGTAAATTGATCGCGAGGTAATTGTTGCGCGGGAGCGGATTGCCGAGCGTCAGCGTAACGCCGGTGTTCGCGCGCACCGCGCCGTCGCAATAACGGCCCACCGCGATCGAATAACTGGCGATACCGATACCGAACTGCCCGCTGCGCGGGCAGCGGGCGATAATGGAATAACTCATGCCGATACTCCTGGAATTTTTTGGGGCAACCGCGAAGCCGAGCTGTCTGCATCGGCGGTGATGCAGATCGATTCTCGCGTTGCAGCTTCAAGCGTAACATAATGGAATCAATGGTACGCATCCTGCTTTATCATTTTCATGCGTCATTGCATGGTGCCGCCTGCGACTGCAGCGCACTGGATTTGGTGCATGCAATGGTTGCTGCGCATCGAAACGGAGCGCGCCCCACCCTCGAAAGATTTGTCGAATGATCAATTGTCGCTGCCCGCTGTTGCCATTGCTTGCCGCTGCTCTCGCCATCAGTCCGCCGGCGAGTGCGCAGAATTATCCGCAAAAGGCTATCCGCATGATCGTCGCCGCGTCGCCGGGGGGCGCCAACGACGTTCTCGGCCGCATGTATTCGCAGCGCATAACTGAGTCGCTCGGCCAGAGTGTAGTCGTCGAAAACCGCGGCGGCGGCGGTGGCGTCGTCGGCGCCGAAGCGGTCGCGCATGCCGCGCCTGATGGCTACACGATTTTGTATTGCACAAATTCGCTGGTCGTGAATCCCTCGCTCAATCCCAAAGTGAATTACTCACTCAAGGAACTCGCGCCGATTTCGCAGGTAGCGAGCTTTCCCCTGATGATTTCGCTGCACCCGTCGGTTCCCGCGAAGACGGTGCCCGAGCTCGTTGCGCTGGCAAAGAAACGCGGCGGCCTCAATTTCGGCTCGAGCGGCACCGGTTCGACGAACCAGCTGACCGGCGTCTTGTTCAATCAAATGGCCGGTCTCAATAACGTGCACATCCCGTACAAGGGTGCGGGCCCGATGATGACGGCGCTGCTGTCGGGCGAAGTCGAGATGGGCGTCACCACGGTTTTTTCAGCGACGCCCTTCGTGCGCATGGGACGCGTGCGCGCAATCGCGGTCACCAGCCTGAAGCCGCTGCCCACCTTGCCAGGCGTGCCGACGCTCGCTTCGTTTTACCCGGGCTTCAATACGATTTTATGGCACGGCTATCTCACGACCGCGGGCACGCCGGCGCCAGTTGTCGCCTTACTCCACCGCGAAATCGTCAAGGCTTTGCACACCGCCGAGATCAAGCAGTCGCTCGAAGACGGCGGCGCGTTGCCGGTCGGCAACACGCCGGCGGAATTTGCGGCGGTGCTGACCGAAGACTTCGATAAGTACGCGAAACTCGTCAAAATTTCCGGTGCGAAAGCCGACTAGCTCACAGGAAGCGAATGATCACAAATGCCAAACGCACTGCAGCGATGCGAATTTCCTGCGCACTATTCAGTCTTGTCGCAGCCGCCCCGGCACTACACGCGCAGAACTATCCGAGCAAGCCGCTTCGCCTGATCGTGCCGTTCGCGCCCGGTGGCGGCAACGACGTACTGGGCCGCATGTTCTCGCTGCGAATGTCGGAATCGATGGGCCAATCGATAATCGTCGACAACCGGCCCGGTGGCGGCGGCAATATCGGCACTGAAATGGTTGCCCACGCACCGGCGGACGGTTACATGCTGCTCTATACGACCAACTCGTTTGCGATTGGTCCCGCGCTATATCCGAAGCTCGGCTACAGCATCAAGGAGTTCGCACCGTTGTCGCTGGTGGCGAGTTTTCCGATCGCCATCATCACGCACCCTTCAGTGCCTGCCAAAAACATCCGCGAACTTATAACGCTCGCAAAGTCGCGCGACGGCCTTAACTACGGCTCGACGGGAACCGGCTCGGCCAACCACCTGACCGGCGTGCTGCTCAACAACGTCGCCGGCATCAACAACACCCACGTTCCATACAAGGGCGCGGGGCCGATGATGATCGCGATACTGTCGGGCGAAGTGGAGATGGCGACGCCGACCGTGTTTACCGCCGCGCCGTATGTGCGCAGCGGTCGACTGCGCGCGATTGCCGTCACCAGTGCAAAACCGTCCGCGTCGCTGCCGGGCGTGCCGACGGTTGCCTCGGTGTATCCCGGCTTCGATACCAACGTGTGGCATGGCTACTTCACGACCGCCGGCACGCCGGCGCCGGTGATCGCGGTCCTGCACCGTGAGATCATCAAGGCGCTGAACGCATCAGAAATCAAGGAAGCGCTGGTGACCGGCGGCGCCGAAACGATCGGCAATACGCCGGCGGAATTCGCCGCGATTCTGGCGACCGACGTCGACAAGTACGCGAAGCTCGTAAAGATTTCCGGTGCCAAGGCGGACTGAGCCGTCCTCGGGCGTACGCTACTTAGGCGGCATCGGCCACGACACGTAGGGCTGCAGCGGTTCCTGACCCGGCGGCAATACAGCCTTCGCGGGCTCACCGATCGGGCCGAGCTGTTTGATGTAGTGATACAGCGCCTTCGAATCCGAATCACTCCACTGGTTCAGATTGAACCAGGGCATCGGCGGCCGCGTCTTGAGTGACTTCAGAAATTTCACCCATTCCGCTTCGGACATGCGCGATGCAGTGACGCGCAGATTGGACGCGTACGTCGTTCCCCACGGGCCGCGAAATCCAAGCGCGCCGCCGCCTGACAACCACTCAGATTCGGGCACTTTGCCATCGCGTTCAGGAAACCGCGCGGTGTGACAGTCGTTGCAATTGCCGACCGTCACCAGGTAACGGCCGCGCTCGATGGTCTCGTGACCTACCGGTTTGTCGGCTTTGCTCTTACCCGCATCGGCTGCGGCGGCGATCTGCGGCGCCGTACCTATCAGCAGCGCTGCAGCGAAATGCGTGAACCGGCCCTTTCTCTTGCTCATGCAATCACTCCGGAAAAAATGAAAGAGCCGGAATAATATTTGCGTGCTTCGCCTAAATCAAGCACGCATCGGAGCCGCAACCGAGGTCGCGGTCCGCTTCGACGAGCAACTGATCGAATGATTCGGGCGTGCGAATTTCGCGCCCGATGACGCGTGGACTATAGCCCTGCAGCCAGAAGCTGTTGGTCGGATGGCCGCCGCCGGCGATGATGAGCACGAAGTTGTCGGGCTTCGCCGTGATCGGCCATGGATCGTGCTTGAGGCTTTCACGCGTGAGTGGATTGGCGTCGATCTCGATCCAGGCCGGCGCGCCATTGCGGCGCAGGTCGGCAAGCGGAATCCTGGAGTGCTCCCAGAAAAATTCGCGCATCGACTTTTTGGTCCAGCCCAGGCGCGCCATCGTCTGCGCGACGACGCCCGGAATCATGATGATGCCCGGCGTGCCTTTTTCGTAGCCCGTTAAATTGGTCATGTTCGGCGTGCGCATGAAATCCGCCATGCGGTGCATGCCCTGCAGCGTGTCTTCTTCAGGCGTTTCCTTTTTCGCGCCGCGCCGGCGGATATTGGTCGCGCCGTTGGAAAACACGAGCGAAATCGAATTGGCACCCTGTGCAAAGCCATGGCGTTCAGTTGCGTGCGGCAGCCAGCCCTGCGGCAGATTCTCTTCGTCTTCGGCGAACACGGCGTTGGTGTAACGCATGCCGCCGTAATTCGCCATCGCGCCGATGCCGGGCAATGCACCGCCGACATTCTGCTGAATCAGGCGCAAAGCGCGTCCGATGCTCGCACCTGCGGGCCGCTGCGGATCGGGGCCGAGACAGCCGAAGGTCGAATTGAGGCGGATCTGTTTCGCGATGGGTCCGTTCACGATTACGACCGGATACGCGCTGCCGGAGGCGGCCTGCAACTGCTCGGCATTGGATTCGGGATCGAGGAATGCTTCGACTGCAGCGATCAGCACCGGCAGGTATTCCGGCCGCCCGCCCGCCATCGCGAGCGCAATCGCGCACGTTTCAACCGTGGTGATGCCGCCGCGCGGCGGAAACTTGCCGATCACATGATCGCGCGGCAATACAGTTCCGCGGATGATGCGGTCGACGCGCGCTTTGGTCGCCGGCCACACCGGCAGCCCGTCGCCCCATAAATTCGTGATCATCAGGTAGTTAGCTTTGTCGAGCGCGTCTTCATAGCTCGCGCCTTCGACGCTTAGCAGCGGGCTCACGCCGGGCACTGCCTGCTCGAACTCCGATTTCCAGCGCGTGAGCCCGTCGTAGAACTCCTGCTTGCGCTTTTCGAGCGCCGAGATGTCGCTGCCGGGCAGAAACATGTCGATTGGGAACGTGATCATCGCCGCGTCGGGCGCAAGACCGAGACCGGACACCGCGTTTTTCATGACACCGACGAAATCCGCACGCGTCAGTGTGACGGTAGGGATGCCTTCGGACTCTAGTTTAGCGACTGCACGGCCGCATGCTGTGGCGCAGGATCCTCAAGCCGCGTTGCCGATGATGACGGCGTCGACCCCGCTCTGCTTGACGAGTTTCACGGTCTCGTCTTCGCTGATCAGTGCGTTGCCCTGCGGGAATGCATCGATCGGCAGCACTTCGATGCCGGGAAAATCCTTTTCGAATAAATTCTTCAGCAGCGGCAGCGTGCGAAACGCCTGCCATTGCTCATTGGTAACGATGCCGATTCGCTTGGTGGCGAGCGAATCGAGACGCGGCGCGTGCCGCTGCGTGATTTCGATGCCGCCTGACGGATCGTAAAAATCAAGTTTGACCATTGCTCGTTTCCTTAAGAAAAACTCCGACCGGCGCCATCGTAGCACGCAGCTTGCGGCGCCGCGGGCGGTCGCGATGAGGTTGCGTACAGCAGGGTAAACCGGCCGGCGAAGGTCAGACCTTGGGCCTTAACGGCAGCCGCGCAGGGCCATCGGCGCCGACCTCGCAGAACAGCGCTTCCTGCACGGTTAGCGGATCGCCGATGCATGCGCCCTCCGCGCGGATGCAGCCCAACTCGACGAGCGCCTTCGACGTCGCCACCGTGTCGACGCCTTCAGCGCCGATGACAAGACCAAGATCCTGCGCGAGATGAATAAGCGACGTCACGATTTTCGCGTGCGCCGGCACCTGCAGCATGTCGCACACAAACACGGCGCCGATCTTCGCTTCGTCGAGCGGCAGTTGCGAAAGATTGGACAATGATGACGATGCGGTACCGAAACCGCCGATGCCAAGCCGGACGCCCAGCGCTTTAAGCTCTGCGAGCGTTACCTTCAGCGCTTCAATGCTGCCGGCGAGCGCCGTCTCGTGAATTTCGATCGTGACTTGCTGCGGCGCGACTTTCCAGGTGCGCAGCGCGCGGCCGACGAACTCCGCGAAATCGGGCTGGCCGAGTCCTGCCGCGGTGACCTTGAGCGAGACGGGTAGCTTGGTACCGGCGTCCGTGAGTTCGGCCGACATGCGCAGCGCATTGTTGTAGGTCCACCACGTCAGCTCGCGCGTGAGGCCGGATTTTTCTGCGGCGTCGATCGCATGAGCTTCGGCCACCTCGCCCAACTGGGCGTCCTTCCAGCGCAGTACGCTGGTGAGCCCGGCAACGCGGCCGCTCTGCAGATTGAGCTGCGGCGTTAATACAATCTCGAGCGTGCTCCGCTCGAGGGCCTCCCGCAGCCGCGTCTCGTAGAGCATGCTTCGCTCTTCGCTCGCGCCGTGCACCGGATCGTAAACCGTCACGCGCTCGGCCTCTCCGCGCGCGACAACCGCCGCCAGCTTGGCATTGCGCACGAGTGTCTGCGGATCGGCGCCATGGTCGGGATACATCGCGATGCCGATCGCCGCATCGACGGGGAACGCGCGGTCGCCCAGCGGAATCGGCGGCTGCAGCGCATCGAGTATTTTGTTGGCAGCCAATAGGGCAACACCTTCACCGGCGATGCGCGGCAACAGGCACGCGAACTGATCGCGGCTCACGCGGCCAAGCTGGTCCTGCTTGCGCAGCACGCCTTCGCGCATCCGACGCGTGACGCGCAGCATGAACGCTTCGCCTTTTTGCAGCCCGAGCAGGCGGTCAATCTGTTCGACTTTGGCGATCTGAAGGATCAGTAAACCGAGTTGTTTGCCTTCCTGGCGGTGCGCCTCGATCGTCGTCCGGAAGATTTCCATGAACGCAGCGTATTCGGGCGTGGGTAGAGTGCGCACGACGCCGCCTTCGGATTGACTGCGCGCCGCGAGCGAAGCGAGCAGTCCGACCTGGAGGAAAATGTAACGATCGAGCGCCAGCAGGCTTTCGGCGCACTGCTCTTCTTCATACGCATGCAACCGCAAAGCGGTGCGCGTCAATGCATTCTGAAAGCGCAGGCAATCGCGGCGCATGCGCTCGAGCGGCTCGTTTTCGGCGTCGAGCGCCCACTCGCCGAGGGCCGCATGAATCGGCGCCGCGTCTTCGCCGCCGGACGCAACGACTGCCGCAAACGCGGCACCCAGTCCGCCTGCTGCCGGCACAAAAATGTCCGGCGTGCGCTCGCGCGCCTCCTCGAACAGCGTTGCCACACGAGTCAGCGTCGCCAGATCGGCGCCGAATTCCTGCGCGAGACGTTCGACCAATGCACGTACGCCTTCACCCGGCGCAGCTCCTCCTTTGGCTGGCGGTTCTGCGTCCCGCTCAGAGGAAGTATTCGGAGGGATCAATCTCGACACTTCCTTTCGGCAACGTGCGCTTGATACCCGCCTGTTCGATGACTTTAGGCGCTTTGAGTTTGTTGCGATGAATGTCGAGAATTACCATGACGCGCGGAAACAGCTTTAGCCGCGGATTGCGCGCAATGACGATTGCGATTTCGCCGGAATGCAGCTCGACGACGGCACCCACGGGATAGGTGCCGATGCATTGGATAAATTGCTCGACCAGCGGCCCGTCAAACTTGGTGTCGCGCTCGTCGTACAGCACGCGCAGCGCGGCGGCCGGCGCGAGCGTTTCGGCGTACGGCCGCTGTTCGGTAAGCGCATCGAAGCTGTCGATGAGGCCGGCCATGCTGCCAAACAGGCCGATTTTTGCGCCGACCAACGCATTGGGATACCCGCTGCCGTCGACGCGTTCGTGATGCAAGGCCGCCAGAGCAGGCAGTTCGGCCGGCAAGCCGGTCGTTTCCGTGAGAATTGCGACCGAATGCGCAACGTGGCTTCTGCATAGTTCGCGCTCGGCTTCGGTCAACTCGCCTTTCTTATTCAATACTTCGGCGGGCAGGCGCAGATTACCGACATCCTGCAAAAGCCCCAGCATGCCGAGCAGATCGATCTGCGCGCGCGGCAGCGACAGAAAACGTCCGAACGTGATCATGTAGATCGAAACGCCCATCGCGCGGTCGAGCGTGTTGAGGCTCGCCTCCTTCATCTTGGCGAGCAGCAGCATCGCGTCGGGATTGCGCACCACGCTGTCCGTCATGTTGCTGACGGCGTCCTTCACGCGCGGCGCATCGAGCGCCTTGCCGGCTTTGACCGAGCCGAACACATCGTTCATTACGGCGGTGGTGTTCTTCTGCGCCTTGCGCGCCGCCGGCAGTTCGGTCGTGACCTGGACCGTTTCCGGGTAAGTAACGCGTTCCTTGATCGTGTCGAGCACGCTGGGGCCGCGTGCCGGGCCGCCGAACGGGCTGGGCGCAACGTCGCTGCCCTTGTCCGTATCGATCGTAACTTTCTTGCAGTATTTTTTCAGCGCCTGGAGCTGCGCTTCCGAGCTGATGACGAAGCCCTGATACATGAACGGCGTGTCCGTCCATGGACGGTCAAGCGCGTTGACGTAAACCCCGAACTTGAGTTGTTCTACAGAAACGGTTTTTTTCATGTGCTGACGTTATTCGCGGCGGCCGATCCGCGCGAGGCGGCGACAATTTTCCGTCCTTCGGGCGGTAAACGCAACGAATGCACTGCCGTCAGAATTCGAACACATGGTTGTTCTGCAGCGGCTGCGGCCTCGACGGCGCCTCCAGCTCCTCGATTTCCTGCATGGTCAGCTCGATTTCGCTCGGTTTCAGGTGCGTGATATAGACGCCGGCCGGGCGCTCGAGTTTTGCCAGTTCCTCGCCGAGCATCGCCGGGCAAAGGTGCTGCGCCAACTCGGCAATCGCGCGGTCCTTATCCGAAAACGCAGTCTCGATGATCAAAAACTTGAGATTCTCGACCTGGTTGACGACGCGCCATAGCGCGTCGTTAGGCCCGGTGTCGCCGGTGAAGGCGAGGCTGTTGCGCCCGCTGTCGAGCAGATAGCCGACCGCGGGGACCGTGTGCACCGCGGGCAGCACCGTTATTTTGCGTCCGTTCAACTCGACGACTTCGCCGACTTTGATTTCCTGGTAGCGCAGCCACGGCGCGTCGGCGCTCGGGATCTGGGTGAAGTCGGGCCACACGTCCCAGTTGAAAAGATTCTTCTTGAGTGTGTCGATGGTCGCCGCGAGCGCGTACACGGTGACGGGCTTTGGCCGCAGCGCCCCGACGGAATCGACGAAAAATGCGATCGAACTTACGTGGTCCAGATGCGAATGCGTAATGAAGATGTGATCGATCAGCGTCAGCTCGGCGAGCGACAGATCGCCCACGCCGGTCCCCGCGTCGAGCAGAATATCGTCGTCGGCCAGGAATGACGTCGTTCGATTTTGCTGGCCGCCGATGCCGCCGGAGCAGCCGAGCACGCGCAAGCGCATCCCTGTTCTTCCCCTTTAATTTGAGCAGACGTTACGCAGCGTCCGTCTTTTGGTGAGCCTATACATCCTAGCATGCAGGCAACACGCCTGCGCGGGGAAAGTAAGGTTTGGACCGCCGCTTCGACTACATCCGGTGGCGTTAGCATTTCAAGCCGGCCGCCTGATATTCTGCTGCTACGGGATTCAGGCGGCGGTGCTTTACCCCGATTGCGTAATCTCCGAACTCGCAAGGAAAGAAAATGACGGATTCAAGCCGGTTCGCCAGCGACGTCGCATTCACGCCGACGGTCAAAGCGATTCAGGCGCGCAAGGGCTCGCGCCACGCGTATTCACGGATGGAAACGGGCGACGGCTGGGAAACCAGCATTACACCGGACTTCGCCGCCTTCATCTCGACGCAGACCAGCGTGTTTCTTGCAACGGTGAACGTTGAGGGTCAACCGTACATCCAGCATCGCGGCGGTCCGCCCGGGTTTCTGCATGTGCTCGACGAGCATACGATCGCGTTCGCGGATTTCCGCGGCAACCGCCAGTACATCACGCAGGGCAACCTGGCCGAAAACCCGAAGGCCCATCTGTTCATGATCGATTATGCGCATCGCCAGCGGGCGAAAGTCTGGGGCACTGCGCGCGTGGTCGAAGACGATGCGGTATTACTAGCGAAACTCATGCCGGCCGATTACAAGGCGCGCGGCGAACAGGCGATTCTTTTTCGGGTTGAAACATGGAATGCCAACTGCCCGCAGCACATTCCGCAGCGCCTCGACGCCGACGATGTTGCACGCCTGCTCGCGCAACGCGATCAACGCATCGCCGAGCTCGAAGCGGAAATCGCCAACCTCAAAAAAGAAAAATAGCCGGCGCCCGCCGCCGGCATCGATGTACGGATCTGTCAGCGGCTGTTACAACGGCACCATGCCCATCCAGAACATCAGCTTTTTGCCGGTGTCGACATCGTACTTGCGCACGAATTCCAGCTTGCCGTCGGCGCCCATGCGGAACACCGATAATCCCGCCGAAACGGTTTTGACGCCGGCGCCGTCGCGCACCACTACCGGCAGATTGTGCTCCGCGACCAGCATGCGGCCGCTTGGGTCGATGTGAAAAGTGCGCGGATGAATCATCTGCGTTTCGATGTTCTGGATCTGCGTGGGCTCGCCGGTGGTCTGGTTGATCGAATACACGACGATGCTGTTTTCGCCGCCCTTGTAGACTTTCTTTCCTTCGAAGTCGACCATATCCTGCGAGCGGTTCGAGCCATACAGGAATCGGCCGTTTGGATGCACGTGCAGCGCGCTGGCCGCCTGGCGCGACCGGATATTGTTCGGCTCGGCCAGCGTCTCTTTGGAATAGACGACCGCGGGCAGCGGTTTTCCGCCTTCCATGCGGTGCATATGCATCTTGTTCTGCGTCTCGATCGAGACGTACATCCAGGGCTGCGTCGGATGAAAATCGAGATGCCGCGGACCGTATTCCTTGCCGCCGTTGGGTGCAATCGACGTCTCGTTGCTGAGCACGCCGTTGTTGTAATCGAATACTTTTAATGCGCCCGGATCTTCCGCCTTGGCTGGCGTCCCTTCGTTGCCGCGCGTGACCAGGACAACATGACGGTTATCAGGCGTGACGCGGACTTGATGCGCGTAGATGCCGGTCTCCACCCGCCCCTGTTTCACTTCTTCACCCGGCGTGAAATCCTTGTTGATGCGATAAACGCGCAGCGAGCTCGGGTTGTTGAACGCAACGAGGATGTTTTCCGACGTGATGTCGGTGCTCATGTGGATCGGACGCACCGGCAGCGGGATCGATTCGCCGTGCTTCGTCAGCGCGCCGCTTGCGGGATCGATGCGGAATGCCGTCACATGATGTTGGGTTCCTGCCGGGCCGGTGCCCGAAGCGCTGCTGCTCGTCGCGACGTACAGATAGCGCCGCGATACATGCGGCCAGCAATATTGCACGCCTGCCGGCAAGGTCACGCTTTCGCGCGCGGTCAGCGCGCAGTTCTCGACATCGACTTCGTAGCGCGTCAGCACTTCGCCAACATTTGCATACAGCGCGACTTTGCCGGGTTTGCCCTGCGCCCACGCGGCTTGCGGCATCGCCGCGGCACTCGCCATCAATGACATGAAAGTCCGACGATTCAACATGATTTCTCCTCCGTTTTGTGATTAAGCCGTTTTAAATTTATCTGCGTTTACCTGCGGCCGCCTGCTTTTCAACAGGCGCCCGCATCGTATGCCAATCCGTCGCCCGCTCGTACGCCGCTGCGGCACGCAGCACCGTCGCTTCGTCATGCATGCGGCCGACGAATTGCACGGCGATTGGCAAGCCAGCCTTCGACAGGCCGCACATCATGGCGAGCGCCGGATGGCCCGTCAGGTTGAACGGCGCGCGCGCCTGCCGCGGATAGGTCCTGGCGACTTCAGCCTCATCGTCGATGCGGCAAGCCGGATCGAGCGAGTTCGCGCACAATAGAATGTCGACGTCGCGAAACACATGGTTGACCGCATCGGTCAACTGCAGCCGTCGCTGTTGCGCATGCACGTAATCACCGGCACTCAGGAAAGCGCCGCCCATGAGCTTGCGCCGCGTCATCTCGGCGTAATCGCCGGGCCGTTCGCGCAACCACTGCGCGTGGACCGTCCACGATTCAGCCAGCATGAAAATTCGCTGCACGCCGCCCAGGTCAAGCAGCGATGGCAGTTTGACGTCGATGACACTGGCGCCTTCACGCTTCAGTACTTTTGCGGCTGCATCGAGTGCGACGGTCACCTCAGGATGTGCCGGAATGTCCTTCTCATGGAAATGCCGCACGAACCCGACGCGCAGACCCCGCGCGCCGCGCTCGAGGTCGACGCCGTAACCGCGACTCGAAACGGCGTTGCTGCCGGGATCGCGTGCATCGTGTCCCGCCAGCACGTCGAGCGACAGCGCCGCATCCTCGACTGAGCGCGCCATCGGCCCGATGTGATCGAGTGTAAATGCGAGCGGAAATACGCCGCGCCGTGACACCAGTCCGTAAGTCGGCTTGAGGCCAACGACGCCGCAGGTACCGGCCGGGTTGCGGATCGAACCGCCCGTGTCGGTGCCCAGCGCAACCGGCAATAGTCCGGCGGCGAGTGCAGTGCCTGAACCCGATGACGACCCGCCCGGGTGATGATTGACGTTCCACGGATTGCGCGCCGGCGGAAACGGCAAATCGAACGACGGTCCGCCAATCGCAAATTCGTGCAGCGATAATTTGCCGAACGGGATCGCGCCTGCGCCGCGCAGACGGCTGATGACCTCCGCGTCTGCTTTGGCGACATTCTTCAAAAATATTTTCGAGTGACACGTCGTGACGTCACCCGCGATGTCGATGATGTCCTTGATGCCGACCGGCACGCCGTGCAATGGTCCGCGGCAATTGCCCGCGCGAATTTCGCGTTCCGCCTCGCGTGCCGCGGTCAGCACCCCTTCGGCATCGAGTTTGATAAACGCATGCAATTGCGGCTCGAGCTTCTCGATGCGCGCGAGCAGCGCCTTGACGAGCTCGACCGGTGACAATTTGCGCGCCGCATACGCGGCGCTGATTTCAGCGGCAGTCAGCCAATGCAGATCGTTCAGGTTCATTTTGCATCCCGCACGCGCATCGGCGGCCACGGCTCGGCAGCGACTTGATCAAGAGCGCCGGACGCAGCGCGCGCACTCGCCGCCGCGTGCGCAGCGGCGGCAACATCTTGCGGGAACTGCGTGACCGCTTTATTCAGGCCTGCTGCACTGGCGAGCGCATTGACGTCAGGCGCGGGCGCGCCGTTTTTCTTCACTGCCATTATTTCCTCCGGGACATTGCTTGTTGCTTGTTTGTGTTGTCGGCGCCGGGCGGCGCGTGACCGGTTTAAAGCTTCCGCCTCTGGCGCATGAGTGTCAAGAATTGACTTTGCGCAGTCAGCGGCTCACGATTCCGGCGAAACGTCAGAATAATAATCAAAGGGAAATCATGCGAATCGACCACCGCGCCGCGCTTCTCGCAGCAGTACTCACGACCATCGCACCCGGCGCGCTCGCGCAGGACGAATCCGCGATGAGCAAATCCGGATTAATTGCGCCAGTCATGGGCGCGACGCCGCGCGTGGTGCCGGCGGACGAGCGCGCGACGATGTTCCCGGGCAGCAACGTAGTCGATGCAGCAGTCGCGCAAAAAATCGGCGGCGTGCCGCAGTTCCAGGTCGATGCGTTCTGGCCCAAGCCGCTGCCCAACAACTGGATACTCGGGCAGGTGTCCGGTGTCGCGGTCGACAAGCGCGGCCATGTCTGGATCATTCACCGTCCGCGCTCGCTCTCGGAGCGTGAAGTCGGCGCACAGCAAAATCCGCCGTGGAGCAAATGCTGTTATGCCGCGCCGCCGGTGTTGCAATTCGATCAGGCCGGCAATCTGCTGCGCGCCTGGGGCGGCGCCGGTCCCGGCTATGAGTGGCCGGAAGTCGAGCATGGCATTTTCATCGACGACAATGATTTCGTATGGACGGCGGGCAGCGGCAACAAGGATTCGCACATTCTCAAGTTCACGCTTGACGGTAAATTCGTTTTGCAGATCGGCAAGAGCGGGCAGTCCAAAGGCAGCAACGACACCGCCAACCTCGGCAGCCCGGCCGATCTCAATGTCGATGCAGTGGCGCGTGAAATCTACGTCGCCGACGGCTATCGCAACCGCCGCATCGTCGTATTCGACAGCGAAACCGGCGCATACAAGCGGCATTGGGGCGCATACGGCAAACCGCCGTCCGACGACAAAACGCCTGCCTATGACCCGGCGCAGCCGCCCGCCGCGCAATTCGGCCGTCCCGTGCATTGCGTGCGTTTCTCGAAAGACAATCTGGTTTATGTCTGCGACCGCGTCAATGACCGCGTGCAGATATTCAAAAAGGATGGCACGTTCGTCCGCGAAGCGTTCTTCGAGAAACACACGCGCCTTAACGGCTCGGTATCCGAACTCGTGTTTTCACCGGATCCCGACCAGAAATTAGTTTACATGGCAGACGGCGTCAACAACGAACTGCGCATCATCGAGCGCGCGACCAATAACGTACTCGCTCGCGTCGGCCGGCCGGGCCGTTTCGCCGGCCAGTTTCACGTCGTCCACAACATCGCAGTGGATCAGCAAGGCAACGTTTACACGACCGAAGTGAACACCGGGCAGCGCGTGCAGAAATTCAGGCGCATCGATCCGCAGAATTAGCGTCCGCGGGAGTCCCTGCGCCTTTCGGAAAAATTAACTTTTTCGCGCCTGTTCGATCGCACGCCACAACTTAGCCGGCGTGAACGGCATGTCGAGGTGCGTGATGCCGAGCGGACGCAGCGCATCGATGGTTGCATTCACGAGCGCCGGCAGCGAGCCGCTGCAGCCGGACTCGCCGACGCCTTTCGCGCCGAGCGCATTGCCCGGCGCCGGCACCGGATGATCGTGCACGTCGATCGTACGCAGCCAATGCGCGCGCGGCATCGCGTAATCCTGAAAACTGCCGGTCAGCAACTGCCCCGAACTCTCGTCGTATATCGCGTGTTCGCCGAACACCTGCCCCGCGCCCTGCACGACGCCGCCGTGGACCTGGCCTTCGACCAAGACCGGATTGATGACATTGCCCAGATCGTCCATCGCCGTGTAGCGCGCAACCGTTGCAGCGCCGGTTTCGGGATCGATTTCAACTTCGGCGATGTGGCAGCCGTTCGGATAGGTCGCGCCGAAACTGCCTTCGGCGACTGTGTTAAGCGGATGCGGATCAATGCGCGCCAACTCGCGCGCGAGATCTACAAAGCCGAGCGAGCGGTCGCCCGCAGAGAACGCGCCCGCGCTGTAACGCAATTCACTCTCACTGACCTTCAGCTTCGCGGCTGCGTGCGGACGCGCGACTTCGATCAACTTTTCGCCGAGCACGCGAAATGCGCTGCCCGTTCCCAGCGCGCCGCGCGAGCCGCCGGTGCCGCTGCCCATCAATGCCGCTTCAGGCGGGCGCGGATAGAAGCTGATATTCGCGGGGTCAATGCCGAGAGCCGTCGCAACGATTTGCGGGAACACAGTTTCATGGCCCTGTCCGGACGAATGCGTGACCGCGAACAACGTCATCCTGCCTTCCGCGTCGAATTCAGCGGCGACCTGGTCCTTCGCTGCGCTGCCGCCGCCGCCCGCTTCGAGATAGGTTGCGATGCCGAGACCGCGCAGTTTGCCGGCGCGTTCGCTGTGCGCGCGTCGTGCCTTGAATCCATTCCAGTCGGCGCGCTGCATCGCGTCTTCCATGACCGCAAGAAAATCGCCCGAGTCGTACACGGTTCCATTTGGCGTGGTGTATGGCATCGCGCTGCTCGGGATGAAATTTTTTCGCCGCAGTTCGATCGGATCGAACCCGTGTTCGCGCGCAGCGTGTTCGACGAGCGTTTCGATCGCGTAAGCGATGTCGGGACGGCCGGCGCCGCGATACGCCGATACCGGCGCCGCGTTGGTGTAGGCAAGCCGGGTACGTGCGTACATCGCTGGAATGCGATAAACGCCGCCCATCGTGATGGTGACATTCTTGGTTGCGATGTACGGGCCAAACGCGGCGGCATAGGCGCCAAGGTCGGCGCGGTCGTCGAAACGGATCGCGAGCATGCTGCCGTCGGCGTCGAGGGCCAGCTCACCGGTCAGCGACAACGCCCGGCCTTGATAGTCGGTCATGAAAATTTCGCTGCGCGTGCCGACCCATTTCACTGGGCGATTCAATTTTTTTGCCGCGAGCATCACCGCGAAATATTCCGGATACGCGGCCCCGCGCACACCAAAACTGCCGCCGACGTCCTGGGTAACGATGTCGAGCTTTTCCTTATCAAGCCCGGTGACGACGCCCAGTTGGCCGCGCATGCCGCCGATGCCCTGCAGCGGCAGATGCAAGGTGTATTTCCCGCTCGCCTCGTCGAACATGGCAACGCAGGCGCGCGGCTCGAGCGGATTACCGACGAGGCGCTGGCTTTCGACCGTCAGCTTGCTTACAAATTTCGCGCGCGCAAACGCTTCCTGCGTCGTTTTCTCATCACCCGAATCGAATTCGAAGGCGAGATTGCCGGTAACGTCCGCGTGCAACTGCGGCGCGCCGGACGCAACGGCGGCAGCGAACGTTGCCGCTGCCGGCAGATCGTTGTAATCGATTTCGATCAAGTCGCGCGCGTCCTCGGCAATCGCCGCCGACTCAGCGACGACCATCGCAATTGCTTCGCCGACAAAACGCACCCGGCCAAGCGCCAGTACCGGATGCAGCGGCTTCTTCATCGCCTGTCCGCCCTTGCCGGGATAATTCACGACGTTGGGCAGCGATTTGAAGCCGGCCGCCCGCGCGTCGTCACCGGTCAGGACTGCAACGACCCCCGGATGCGCGAGTGCGCGGCTGGCATCGAGACTAATAATCTCGGCGTGAGCCCGGTCGGCGCGCAGAAAGACTGCATGGAGTTGAGCGGGCAGGTTCCAGTCCGCGGTATAGCGGCCCTGGCCTGTGGTTAAGCGGTGATCTTCACGGCGAGACATGTGCGGCTGTTCAGGTGATGGAAAACGATAAGTATGCGGGAAGTCGCGCCCGATGCAAGCGACAGCAGCGAGACGCGAAGGCGCATCACGCCTGCCAGACACCATAGCCCGCTTCGCGCAGCGCAATCGCAAGCTCGACTTCCATCTCGCACGCCGCCGCGTACGGCATCGGGTTGTAACATTCGTATAGTTTGGGCAGCAGCCGCTGGCCATACTTCAGAACATAGCGATTCGCGCGCACGCCGGCTTTGTGTTTATCGAAACGCGCGTCGGGATCGAGTCCCGTCATCCCGACGTAAACGCACGGCTTCAGCGGATCGTAATCGGGATTGCACTTCACGAACTTGCGTTCGTACAGCACGTCTTTTGACAGTTGCACGACGTAGACGTGATGATGGTGGCGCTTTGGCATTACTAGAAATCAAATCTTGAACCGCGAAGGGCGCAAAGGAAAGCCTGAGTATTGGAAGACGAACGGGGATCTAGTAAAGAATTAACGTCCGCTCGATGGAGGAGTCAGGCGACATGCGTTTGAGCTCGCTACTTGCGGGGACGAAGTAATGCGTCATAGCTCACTGCAGAGAATCCGGCGACGCTCTTTCCGTCGACCACCAGCAGCGGAACACCGCGCCCTCCTCCCCGCACGGGCAAACTCAATAAGCCCTTCTTTGGTGTCTATGTCGAACTCTCGGTAGGCAACCTGCTTGGAGGCAAGGTACGCCTTCGCTTGCTTGCAGTACCCCCACCATGCTGCCGAGAAGAGAACAGTCTCGCGAGACGAAGAAGCAGCAGCTCTTGTGTCAGCTGACTTTCTGAGCTGGTCGATGAAGGCAAGCGTTCGGGAGAGAGTGGGCTTGCAGGCTGGTTCTGAAACGTTAGCGTCTTAGCCTCACGTGCTTCGAGGGGTGGCCGGTCGCTGTAGATCGTCTTGCCGTCAGGACCTGTGGCCTTGTACAGCGTGGTGGTGGATTGACTAAACGCAACGCCACAAGTTGCAAGCAAAGCGAGAAAAAACGGTCCACGGCGCATCTGACGTTGCCTAACGTGTATTGGTT
>JAQGMI010000108.1 GCA_028292435.1 Betaproteobacteria bacterium | reverse complement strand
TTTCGCCTTTGCTGCTGTTGATCGCGTTGAGCGTAAAACTCACCTCCCCCGGGCCCGTCATATTCAAGCAACGCCGCTACGGGCTGGATGGCACCGAAATCATGGTTTATAAGTTTCGCTCGATGGTTGTGATGGACGACGGCGACGTGATCAAGCAGGCGCAAAAACACGATGCACGCCTGACCCGGATCGGCGCCTTTTTGCGCCGCTCGTCGCTCGACGAGTTACCGCAATTCGTCAATGTCATACAAGGACGCATGAGCATCGTCGGGCCGCGCCCGCATGCAGTCGCGCACAACGAGATGTATCGCAAGCTGATCAAGGGCTACATGCTGCGCCACAAAGTCCAGCCCGGCATCACCGGCTGGGCGCAGGTCAGCGGCTTTCGCGGCGAGACCGACACTCTGGAAAAAATGAAAGGCCGGATCGACCATGACCTCGAGTACTTGAGAAACTGGTCGTTGCGCCTCGATCTTTACATTATCGCCAAGACGGTTTGGGTCATGTTCAACAGCGAAAATGCGCATTAGAGAACGCTTACCGTCGTCACGCGAACCGGTTAAAGGTGCATCGCGCCGCCAACAAAAATTGCATTAATTGTGCTTTTTGCACTTAAGCAATTTGTATTGCGTAAGCCGAGGACGCAGGTATGTCGCGGGTGAGCGACAACATAACGTCTTGATAGTGCGTCGAATGCGCCGGCCTCGCGGATCCGCTGTCGCGCGCCGACGACGTCGCTTTTAGCGGAAAAAAATACAGCCCCTCGCCAACACCCTGTTTTCGCGCCGGAAATAAATATGCTGGCACGGCACTTGCAAAAATGCAGCTACAAGTTGTCAGTAATACCAACCGGACAGCGCCCATCTCCTTAAGGCCCAGCAATGCAAACTCTGACTCTCCGTTCAGACGGCGACGACGCCCGGCGGCTACAGCGTTTTGGGTGGCTGGACCGGCTCGGCGATGTGAACTGGTATCAGGTTGCGGTGGTCGCACTGACTGCATTCGCGGTTTCGATGGTTGTTATGTTTCCGCCGTGCCGCGTGCCGCTTGGCAACGGCCTGACGGTATACGCCGGCCATGTATTCTGGTCGCCGTCCGTGCGCGCGCTCGCGCAAGTCGATTTTCTCTGCCTCGGCGTCGAACTCGCCGCCATTCTGGTGATCGCGATCGTCGGCTGGAAACTGGGCTTCGTCGACCGGCGTCTCACTAAACGCTGATTTATTCGCTTCTGACTCTTACCTGAAAAGTTGCCCCTCACGCCATGGACATGGACATTCTTTACAACAGCGACAAGTTTTATGTGCTCGAGTATTTGTTCGGCCGCGGTTATGAGGTTCTCGACAAAAATGCCGGGCGTGGCACTTTCTTTCTGGGTGATGCGGCGGATAGCTTTCGCACATCGATGATCGGCGCCATCCAGGAAGACGCCTCGGTCGAACACGTCGATGATTTTCTGTCGGAACTGGGCGTGCTGAGCAACTACTCGGTGACGTTGCATTGATCGAATTCACGCGACCGTAAGCCTGCGCCTACAGAACGTTCAGTCGCGTCCTATTCCAGCCTACTCGGGCGGCCTATAAATTGGCTGCATCGAACAATGCGCGGCTGCGATGGACACAACACTGAATAATGCGGACAGAGTGCGGGCAAATACGTCCGTCCACGTGAACCGCCACATCGATGAAGTTATCGAATCACGCGTGCGCGGGTACGCTCAACGCTCGCCGGCGGCCATCAGCGAACGCATCGGGCAGCTCGAGCGCGAATGGGACATCGAGCGCATGCTCCAATTCAATGCATCAGTGGCTTCATTCACCGGCCTCGCGCTTGGCATAACGCAGCGCCGGTCCTGGTTTCTGTTGCCGGGGATAGTTCTGCCCTTTCTCTTTCTGCATGCGGTGCAGGGTTGGTGTCCGCCGCTGCCGGTATTGAGAAAGCTCGGCGTGCGCACGCGCAGCGAGATCGAGCGGGAAAGATATGCGCTCAAAGCGCTGCGCGGAGATTTTTCATTCGCTACGCCGCGGCCCGGCGCCGAGGCAGCGCTACAGGCAGTCAAGGCCTGAATTTCCAAACGTACAACTGGCCGCCGTGGACTCCCAACCTAATCACCGCAGTAAAAACAAACGAAAGGAAGACGCACTGACGGCCGACGACCTCGAATGTTTATGGGCGATCGCGCGCCGCGCCACCATTCAGGACCGCCTTGTGCGCTCCCGCGGTGGTCATCTCGAAAAGCAGGGACTTATCGAACTCTCGCATGACTGGCCGACTCTGACCGCCAAGGGCCGCAGGATGCTGAAAGACCTCTCGGCTCAGGCGATACTCGGCCTCGATCAAGATCCCGGCAACGGTGAATAGAGACATTTGCGACCGCGCAGCCGGCGCGTGCGATGGGAAGCGTTCGGCTATGACGCCGCGCGACGAGGCACTTTGCGCATCACTGACGCGCGCGTTCGGCGACCGCGGTGCTTAGCGTACGGCGCACCATGCCCATCGGCGCCGAATGCGCCGATGGTGCTGTGCACTTTCGGGTGTGGGCGCCGCTGCATCGCGACGTAACGGTCGTCGTAGACGATCAAAGCTGGCCGCTCAACAACGAAGGGACCGGTTATTTTTCAGCCAGCATCGCGGACGTTGGCGCCGGCGCCCGATACCGTTTTCGCATTGACGACCGCCCGGAACTATATCCCGATCCGGCATCGCGTTATCAGCCTGCGGGACCGCACGGCCCATCCGAAGTGGTGTGCCACGACAGCTATCGATGGCGGCATCCGAGGTTGGGCGCGGCGCGAGAGCACCAGGTCATTTATGAAATGCATATCGGCACCTATACGCGCGAAGGAAATTTCCTCGCGGCGTCGAGGAAGCTCGCGCGACTGGCGGAGCTCGGCGTTTCGGTGATCGAACTGATGCCCGTGAACGAATTTGCCGGCCGCTTCAACTGGGGCTATGACGGCGTGGACTTGTTCGCGCCGTGCCATGTGTACGGGCGGCCGGACGATCTGCGCGAGTTTATCGACGCGGCGCACGATCACCGGCTCGCGGTGATTCTCGACGTTGTGTACAACCATCTCGGCCCGGACGGCAATTACCTCGGCAAGTTCTCGCCGAATTATTTTTCCGCCGGACGCGCGACCGAATGGGGCGACAGCATGAATTTCGACGGCGCGCATGCGGCCGGTGTGCGCGAATTCTTTACCGCCAACGCCGCGTACTGGATTCGCGAATTCCGTCTCGACGGCCTTCGTATCGATGCGACCCAGACGCTTTACGATCGTTCGCGGGTTCACATACTGGCCGACGTGACTCGCGCCGCGCGCGCGGCCGCCGACGAGCCGCTGTTAATCGTCGCCGAAAATGAGCCGCAAGATTCGAGGCTGTTACGAACGACGCAATCGGAAGGCGCCGGCATCTGCGCGCTGTGGAACGACGACTTCCATCACGCCGCGCGCGTTGCCCTGACTCGACATAACGAAGCGTACATGATCGGTTATCGCGGCCATGCGCAGGAATTCGTGTCGCTCGTGCTGCGCGGCTTTCTCTATCAGGGCCAATATTTCAAATGGCAGCACAAGCTGCGCGGGACGCGGGCGCCCATCATTCCGGGCTGCGGTCTCGTCGTCTATCTGGAAAATCATGATCAGGTCGCGAATGGCGGCTTCGGCAAGCGGCTCGTGACGCTGTGCTCGCCCGCCGAATTACGCGCGATGACGGCCCTGCTGCTACTGGGCCCTGCTACGCCGATGCTGTTCCAGGGACAGGAGAGTGGAAGTTCGGTACCGTTTCTTTTTTTTGCCGATCACAACGCCGAACTCGCAGCGACGACTCGCGCCGGACGCCTTGAATTCGTCTCGCAATTCGCCTCTCTATCGACGCCGGCGGTTCAGAACGAAATTCCACCGTCCGAAGCAACAGGCACTTTCGAGCGCTGCAAACTGGGGGATGAAGATCTCGCGCCCAATCAGCATTTCGAATTTCATCGCGACTTGATACGCATGCGCCGAACCGATCCGGCGTTCGCAAGCCAGCGTTCCGAATTCATCGAGGGTTCAGTTTTAAACTCGCGTGCGTTTGTGCTGCGCTTCTCGGCGCCCGGCGCGGATGAGCGCCTACTCGTCATCAATCTCGGCATTGACCTGCATTTATCGCATCACGCCGACCCTCTGCTCGCGCCGCCGCTCCATGCGGTGTGGCAGGAGATCTGGTCGAGCGAGGCAGTCTGCTATGGCGGCAACGGCGCCCCGCCGGCCGCGACCGCTCAGGGGCTCAACTTTCACGGGCGCAGCGCAGTCGTGCTTGGCGCGCGGTCGCCATGACGAACGCGCCGGCTATCGTGGGTTGGCGCCGCGGCGATCCGGTCGAGCAGTTGCTCGAGCGCGAATGGCTCGTCACCAACGGTCTGGGCGGCTATGCGTCGGCTACGCTGGGCGGCTGCTGCACGCGGCGCTATCACGGCGCACTGATTGCCGCGTTGCCGGCGCCGCTCGGCCGCACGGTGTGCGTGCCGTTCATCGACGAGTCAGTCATAGCCGGCCGTGGCAAAACGCGGTTATCTGCAATTGAAACAGCCGCTGAAACCTGCCTGCCGGACGGCGACTGGATAGCCGAGATCAGCCTCGAGTGCGGCTTGCCCGTGTGGCGCTACAGCAACGGCTCGTGCGCGATCGAAAAGAAAATCGCGATGCCCTATCTGCGCAATGCGACTTGCATTCAGTATCGGCTGGTGGCGCCGAGCGACACGCCGGTCGAACTCGAACTGCGGCCCTATATCGGCATCCGCGCGCACGAAGCGAGCGTCGATGCCGCGTCTGCGGAATACCAAACCGAAGTGCTGCGCTCA
Source organism: Betaproteobacteria bacterium (assembly GCA_028292435.1). Lineage (GTDB taxonomy): Bacteria > Pseudomonadota > Gammaproteobacteria > Burkholderiales > SG8-41 > PALSA-1004. The sequence goes on along the minus strand of JAQGMI010000108.1, from coordinate 2,139 downwards.
GGCTGGAAAATCGCGCTTGACGGTTATCCCGACCTTATTTTGTGCGTCACGCCGGGCCGCGGCTCGTTCATGCTGGACCGGCACACGCTCGACGACGTCGTCTACCGCGTCGAGCGCGGCCGAGGCTATCCGCACATGGGCAAGCTCACCTCGCCGGGCCGCGTGAGGGTATCGCTCAATCACGGCCAAAGCATTACGCTCTTGATCAGCGCCGATGGCTCGGTCGACGCGAGCGAGGCCGCGAACATCATCCCGGCTGAAGTCCAAAGACGCCGTTCGCTGCTCCTGAAAGCGGCGCCGGAATTTCGCCGCGGTCCTGCCGCGCAGCTCGTGCTCGCAGCCGATCAATTCATCGTTGCGCCGCATACTCGGACCAGTGATCGCGCCGATGCGCGCACCGTCATCGCGGGATATCCATGGTTTACCGATTGGGGCCGCGACACGATGATCAGTCTCGAAGGCTTGTGCCTGCTGACCGGCCGGCTAAAAGAAGCGGGCGCTATCCTGCGCACGTTCGCGAGCCATACGCGCGACGGCCTGATCCCGAACCTGTTTCCCGAGGGCGAAAATTCGGGCCTCTATCACACAGCCGACGCGACGCTGTGGTTTTTTCACGCGATTCACCGCTATCTCGCGGCAACCAACGACCGCGCGATGCTCCAGGCGCTGCTGCCCATCCTCAAAGAAATCATCGATCATCATCTCGAGGGTACGAAATTCGGCATTCGCGTCGATCCTGTCGACGGCCTGCTCGCACAGGGCGAGCCCGGCTACCAACTCACCTGGATGGATGCGAAGGTCGATAACTGGGTCGTGACGCCCCGCCGCGGTAAAGCGGTCGAAATCAACGCGCTGTTCTACAACGCGCTGATGCTGTTCGTATCATGGGTTCGCGGCACGGATGCGGAAGCGGCCGCGATTTACGAGAAACACGCTGAGCGCGCACGGCGCTCGTTCAACGCACTCTTCTGGAATGAAGGACTTGGCTGCCTGTACGATGTTATCGATGCCGAAAATGGCGGCAACGACCCAGCACTGCGGCCGAATCAGCTGTTGGCCATTTCGCTCGATCACCCGGTGCTCGATGAGAGGCGTTGGCGCCCGGTGTTAGACGCGGTCGAGCGTGAGTTGCTCACTCCCGTGGGCTTGCGCACGCTGGCACGCAGTCATCCGGACTACAAGCCGCAGTATGACGGCGATCTGCGTGCGCGTGATGCCGCCTATCATCAGGGCACGGTATGGCCGTGGCTGATCGGCCCGTTCATGGACGCCTGGCTCAAAGTCCACCACGACAGTCCGGCGAACGGAAACGAATTGGTGGCATCGCTGTACGCGCATATGAGCGACGGCTGCATGGGCTCGGTCGCCGAAATCTTCGACGCCGAGAAACCGTTCAGATCGCGCGGCTGCATCGCGCAGGCGTGGAGTGTCGCCGAACTGTTGCGCGTGACGGCGCTGCTGCGCGAGCCCCCAGCGGCAGTCCCGAACGCTGTACCTCATCACGCGCGCGCCGGCTGATCGGCGGGAACTATAGACGCTGTCATCCGTTCGCCTACGTTAATGACACGCGGTCGCCATGCGCTTACAGCCGTGAAGCGATGTACCGATACCGGCGGCGCCGCTCGAAGAGTAAGGTGCTCTCGTCTCAAGACAAACCAATCGGCTGCCATGAAAAGAAAGCAACTCCGGATGGGAAGGGGATTTCGCGTCGCACTCGGCAATCGCCGCTCGCAGGCGGCGGAAATGGTATTGCCGCCGGGCGATGCTGAAGGCGATCCCAAAAATCGCCACCATGGCGCTGATCAATGGCTGTTCGTCGTCGCCGGAACGGGCACGGCAAGAATCAACGGCCGGAAAGTCGGCCTCAAAGCCGGCACGCTGTTGTTGATCGAGCGCGACGACAAGCACGAAATCCGCAATACCGGGCGCGGCCTCTTGCGCACGCTTAACTTTTACGTGCCGCCAGCGTATTCGGCTGGCGGCGATCCGTTGCCGCCGGCCAGGCCGGGCGGCGATTGATTGCGCGGCGCCATGTATCTGGTGCAGTTGCTGCTCCCATCGTACGACAACGCGGGAAAGCGCTTCCCGCCGGCGCATTTCAATCGAGTCAAAACTCTGCTGACCAAATTATTTGGCGGC
>JAQGMI010000103.1 GCA_028292435.1 Betaproteobacteria bacterium | reverse complement strand
ATTCGCGCAGTATCATCGCGGCAGCAATTCACTCGGGAGGAGCATCGATGGAACTCAAAGGTTGTGCCGCGATCGTGACTGGCGGCAGCGGCGGGCTTGGCGAGCGCATATGCCGCGCGCTTGCACTGAACGGCGTCGACATCGTCGTCAACTATGCGGAGTCGGTAGCCAAGGCGGAAAGCGTTGCGAAAGACATGACGAAGCTTGGCGTCCGTTCCATCGCAATACGCGCCGATGTAACCGATCCGCATGCCGTCCAACGCATGGTCGACGAAGCGCAGGCGGCGTTCGGGCGCGTCGACATTCTCGTCAACGATGCCGCGTTCAACAAAACGATCCCGTACTCAGATCTCGACGGCATGACGCACGAGCTGTGGAACCGCATCATGAACATCAATCTGACCGGCACTTTTAATTGCATCAAGGCGGTGGCGCCGCTCATGAAGGCGCAGGGCCGGGGCCGCATCGTCAATATTTCCTCGGGCGCCGGCGTTGCGCCGCGCGGGAGCAGCATCGCCTACGCCGTGTCCAAGGCGGGCATGATTCACCTCACCAAATGCATGGCCGTCGCGCTCGCACCCGCGGTGACGGTGAATTGCGTCGCGCCGGGCTTTATGGAAGGCACGCGCGCGACGGCGAACCGGCCGACTGAATATCAGGCGACGGTCGCTGACATGACGCTGCTCAAGCATCCGGTCGACAAGGACGACGTCGCCGAGCAACTCGTAACGTTTTGCCGCAGTGACAGCATGACAGGGCAGACGGTGGTGATGGATTGCGGAAGGTTCTAAAAAATTTACAAAGCGGGGCGAAGCGATTGCGACTCCGGCGCGCAGTTGGCCGCCAACGAAAGAATTGCATCATCGGCGTGCCGCCCGGCTGCACTTCAGCGCGATTTCTGCTTTGCATAGAGGATCGCCAATGGTGCACGTGGTCGAGTGCGTTCGTGCTGCGACTGCGTCCGCGCGGCTCTGGACAAACGCCGCCCCCATGCGCATCATAGCCGGACTTTTTTTCACTCGCGGCCAATCGATCGCGGTGATCCGTCGAGGAGAATCGAAATGCGCATCGTCAAACTTGCGGCCGCGCTTGCAGTCGCCACCTGCTGTTGCGCCGCAAACGCTGCGCAGACTTCGTTTCCCGACAAGCCGATCCGGCTCGTGATCGGCAGCGCGCCCGGTTCGGGCCCCGACATTATTTCGCGGGCGCTGGCCGATCGTCTATATGGCGCATGGGGCCAGCGCGTCGTGGTCGATGCGCGGCCCGGCGTGGCAGGAATCCTGAGCGCAGATCTCGTTTTGCGGACAGTGCCCGACGGCTACACCTGGATGATGCTGACTTCGCAACTGCTGGTCGCAACATCCGTTTACCCCAACGTAAAGTTTAATCTCGCCAAGGATTTCGCGTCGATCAGCCTTCTGGGTACGGTGCCGTTTGTGCTCGTCATCAACAACGACATGCCGGCCAAATCGATCCGCGACCTGATCGAGCTCGCGAAAAAAACGTCGCTTACGTATGGTTCGGCCGGGACCGGCGCATCAGAACATCTGTCCGGCGATCTCTTTACTCGCATGACCGGCACCAACATGCTGCACGTGCCTTATAAGGGCGTGGCGGAGTCGCTGTCGGCGACGATGGGCAAGGAAGTGCATCTGACTTACGGCGTGGTCCCGGCGGTGATGGGCGCCATCCAGTCGGGCCGCGTGCGCGCGCTCGGTGTCACGGGTCCGAAGCGCAACGCGCTATTGCCGGATGTGCCATCGATTTCGGAAGCGGTGCCCGGATACCAGACGCTGGGTTGGTACAGCGTGGTGGCACCGACCGGCACGCCGGATGCGGTGCTCGCAAAAGCCAGCGCCGAGATCGCAAAGTCAGTCAAAGATCCGCAATTCGGCGAGCAATTGAAAAGTCTCGGTCTTGATCTGGTCGGCAGCAGCCGTGCCGAGCTTGACGCATTTCGCCGCGACCAGACCAAACAGATCAGCGACATCGTCAAAGCGGCCGGCGTGACGGCGAAGTAGCCGGACGAAACGCGTTCGTATGTGAGGTGAAGCGAGGTGCGGACGGCGCCCGCGCGCAAGCATGATCTGAAGAAGTCGTTGTATCCCGCCCAGGCGAAAATTTTGTGCTATTGCCCGAAGGCAGCGAAGTAGCAGAGATCGTCGTTGCCGACGGTGACTTCGCGCAGGACCTTCTCGCGCCCGCCCGCGTAAGCTTCGCCTGGTCGAGACCTTGCGAGCGGCAGGAGCGCAGCCACTACGCTCACGACTCCGGTCATGGCCAAATGCGGCGGGACGACGCTTTAACGCGGTGCTCGCGCGGTTCTCCGATGCAATCGAGCGCGGCACCGTCAAAGTACATCGCGCGTATGCGACGAGCGCCGCAAACCGGTTGGCGGCCGGACAGCCAGACTGCGAACACATCGAGGCCATGCACGCGGCCGAAGCATCTCGCCAATCCGGGCGCTGTTGATGATATAAAGCAACCTCTCCTTCTTCACGTTGCCGCTCGAATATGATTTGGGGGGCGCGCGTTCAATCAGAAACCAATGCTCCGTACGAGCACATGCCGCATGCAACTACGTTCGAAGCTTCTTCAGCTCACGCTCCAGGCCGCACTGCCGCCAATAGTTCTGTGCCTCGTGGTAGGCAGCGTGCTCGTAAATTACGAACGAGAGGCGTTTCGGCGCGGCGCTCTCGATCGGAATCGCGCTTTCATGACGGCGGTCGACGCCGAGATACGCGGCCATATGCTTTCCCTGAGCGCGCTCGCGTCTTCGCAAAATCTCGAGGCGGACAAACTAGTTGAATTTCGTGAAGACGCCGCGCGGGTTGTCAAGTCGCAGCCTGACTGGCTGGGCGTAAACATCGTCGATCCGTCCGGGCGGCAGATCATGAATACTAATCGCGCCCCACCCGAAAAGCTGCCTGTTATCGCGGATGTCGAGGGTGTTCAGCGTGTCATTTCAACCCGCCAGCCCGCCGCCGCCAGCATCGCCTATAGCGACGTAAACAAATCTTATGTCGTGCCGATTCGAGTTCCGATTTTTCGGGACGGAAAAGTTGCTTATGTTCTGAACGCTCTCATCAAACCTGATGCTTTTTCAAGGTTGATCATCGCGCAGCGTCTTCCGGAAACCTGGGTTAGCGGACTCGTCGACGCAACGGGCCACTTCATCGCGAGATTGCCGCCGCGTCCGCCGACCGATATGGCGAGTGAAGACTACCGGGCTGCCATCAGCACATCGGCGGAGGGCTGGTATCGCGGTCGTACGGTCGAGGGCAAGGAAACTTATAGCGCCTATAAGAGCTCCGAGTTCACCAAATGGAGCGTGGGCCTGGGCATTCCTGTCCCAGAAGTAAATGTGGCCGCTTACCGAGCGGCCTCGCTGATTGGGTTCGGCGCACTGTTCACATTCGGGTTCGCGCTCTGGTTCGCTTTTCGGACCGGCCGCCGCATCGCGGCGCCAATAACAGAGCTCGTGAAGGCCGCCCGCCTGGTTGGCGCCGGAAAGGCGCCACCGGATGGACCTGCCCACGCCGGGATTCGCGAAGTCCGCGATGTCGCGCAGGCGTTGGTGGATGCTTCGAACGCAATTCACGAGCGCGAGGCCGGCATTGAACGAGAGCAGTCGCTTTTGCGCGCAGCCGACCGCGCAAAAGATGAATTCCTCGCGATGCTCGGCCACGAACTCAGAAACCCGTTAAGCGCCGTCAGCAATGCAGCAGTCGTTTTGCAAAGAGCCGACTTGTCTCCCGCAAACCGGCTGGCGGCGCAGTCGATTATCTCGCGGCAAACGGAACAACTGACGCGGCTGGTCAATGACTTGCTGGATGTCGGACGCGTGGTCGCCGGAAAAATTCGTTTGGACCACGCAGTCGTCGATCTTAGTGCCGTCACAGAGGGCGCTGTGGCCGCAATTAAAGCTACCAACCGTTCGGATGCGCAGGGGATTTCGATCGATTGCGCGGCCGATATAAGCGTTCTCGGCGATCGCGCCCGGCTCGAACAAGTCGTCACGAACCTGCTGGCGAACGCCATCGCCTATACGCCGCCCGCAGGGGGGGCCATCGACATTTCC
>JAQGMI010000075.1 GCA_028292435.1 Betaproteobacteria bacterium | reverse complement strand
GTCGTAACCGCCGTGCTCCATTTCGAACACGACGCCGTCGTACGGTTCGGTGGCGTAATTCTGTGCGTTCAACGTGTCGGCGGGCGCGAAGCTGACGAACGCATGCTTTTTCTGCTCGAGTACCTTGATGATGCCGTTCAGACGGGGGATGTTCACGTGCGTAACCTCCTGGGAAAGGGCGTGTGGAAAGTGCAATCGCGGAATACGCCGACTGTAAACGACGGCCTCGCCGTGCGCAAATAGCGGCGCGCGACTGCCTGAAAGCGGCGGTGGTGAGGCGCCCGGCGCGCAGGCCCGTTTGACGCTTGGCCGGGTGTTCGGCACAATCCGGACGCGGTTATGTCAATCACATAATTGCAGGCGCCGGCGCAGTCCAGGGGAGGAAACATGGCAGCCGGGTTCGTCCCTGATCGATAATAAAAAGTAATTCGACATGCGGCAGTTCACGTTTTTGGTTCTTGGCGTTTTGGCGGCCGGGTTGTTGTTTCCGGCCGCTTCGCTTGCGAGCTGTCCCGAGCACCGGTACGCAGACCCGGCCGACGTCCGATTGAACGGCGACGCCGTCATGATCGTCACGCATGCCTCGTCAAACGACGACGGCCGCATAGCGAGCAAATTCGGCGTCGACGAGGCGATCCACTTCGCGAAGAAAAACCGTATTCCCATCGTTTACCTGCAGGACGATCGCAAAGCCGACAATTACTTCATGGCGGATTGCACCCCCGACTACTGGATTTTTTCGAAGGACGGCGAAATCAAATTCGACGTGCCGCCGCACGTTTATCTCGCCGGCGGTCACCTCGAGCTTTGCCTGTCCGTCACCGTCAACGACATCCTGATGAAGTGGGCGAAGAGGCCGAGAGGAAATCTGATCCTGTCCTATTTCATGGACGGAATTTTTTCCAACGGCAGGAACATCGAAGAGAGCGACCCGTACTACAACGATTATCTGCGGTTCATGGGTATCGTCAATTACAGCCGTCCGGCCGGCGAATACTTTCCGAAACTGACGCTGCTTGAAACCATGGGCATCATCATCAACGAAACCCGCCAGTACGATTATCTAAAAAGAATCCTGCCGCATTACGAGCGCAGCCTGCCCGCGGATTACCGGGTTGAACTCGCTATGAGCGAAAGCCGGCCCAAAGTATTGCAAGCGGGCAAAAAGCTGCCGGACCAGACGGGCCGACCGCCGTTATTGCGCTTCGATTTTGTCGATTCGGCCGACAATCTCAATTATCTGAAGCACTGATCCTCGCGCGCGGCGAGCGATTCTGTGCGACCCTGCGTGGCGCAGAGTCGAATGACGCAGCGATTGCAAGCTCATGAACGCGCTTGCAGGCGATCCAGTCTGCACTTCGATTTGCCGTTAAGCCAGCACGGCTGAACTCAATCCGGTTTCAAGTCCAGCGTCCTGATGACTTTCGCGTATTTGGTGACTGACGACTTGATGTAGCCGGCGAATTCTCCGGGCGGCGCGTAAACCGGTTCGATGCCCTGACCGTAAAAGCGCTCGCGCACTTCCGGATTCGCAACAATCACTTTGAGTTCGGCCGCGAGCTTGTTGACGATTGCGGGCGGCATGCCGGCGGGACCGACGACGCCGTACCATTGCTCTGCTTCATAACCTTTGACGCCGCTTTCCGCGATGGTCGGCACGGCGGGAAGCCGCGTGTAGCGCTTGACCGAGCCGACGCCAAGTATGCGCAGGCGGCCCGTCTCGACGTGCGGTTCGACAAGGCCGATCGTTGACATCGCGAATTGCACCTGTCCGGACAGCAGATCGCCGAGTGCCTGGGCGCCGCCTTTGTACGGCACGTGCGTTGTTTTGACGCCGGCCAGTTGATCGAACACAACGCCGGCGAGATGCGTACCCGTGCCGGTGCCCGAGGAGAAATAATTAAGTTCGCCCGGATGCGTTTTGGCGAGCGCGATAAATTCCTTCACCGATTTTGCCGGCAGCGACGTGTGGATCACGAGGGCCAATGGCGCCGAGGCGACGAGCGCAACCGGCGCGTAGTCGCGCACAAAATCGTACGGCGGTTTGGCGAGCAGGCTCATGTTGATCGCCTGCGTGGTGACCGACGACATCAACAGCGTGTAACCATCGGCCGGCGCTTTCGCTACGAATTCCGCGCCGATATTGCCGCCCGCGCCGAGGCGATTGTCGATGAGGATCTGCTTGCCCCAGCTGTCCGTCATCTTCTGGCCGAGAATGCGGCCGACGACATCGAGCGCGCCGCCCGCCGCGAACGGCACGACGAGCCGCACCGATTTGTCGGGATATGTCGAATTATTTTGCGCAGAGGCCGCCGCCGAATAAGCAGCGAGCACAACGGCAGCGATCAGGCAGGATGCACGGCGCTTCAACGTGCACGACGGCAAATTCTCCATGAGGACAACCTTGGTTGACGCGAGTATCCCGTATACTACCCGCGATTCTTCATCGCATTCGTCGCACGGCGACCGCATGGCAAAAACCGTTATCTATTTTCATTCGCTGTCGTCGCCGTGGGCTTATCTCGGCGGCCCGCGTTTTCACGCGCTGATCAAGAAGCACGATCTGAACGTCATCGTGCGCCCGACGCGCATCGTGCCGCCCAATGGCGGCATTCCTTTGTTGAGCCGCCCGGATGCGCGCCGTCGTTATCACGAGCTCGAGCTTGAGCGCTGGCGCAAACGGCTGAACATGCCGCTGATATTGCGTCCGCGTTTCTATCCGACCGACAATCAGTTCTCCGCGCGCATGGTGATCGCCGCCGACCGGCTCGGCTGGAACGCGCTCGCATTGAGCCACGCGTTGCTGCATGCGCTGTGGAGCGAAGAAAAAGACGTGCGCGACCCCGCTGTCCGGGTGGCAGTCGCCAATTCGCTCGATATGGACGGCGCGAAGCTGCTCGCGCTGCAGGATACGCCCGACATGATGAATGCGTGGCGCTCGAGCGAAGAAGAAGCCGCGCGCCACGGCGTGTTCGGCACACCTACCTATATCTACAACGACACGCTTTACTGGGGACAGGACCGGCTCGAGTTTCTCGACGAAGCGCTGTCTTCCTAATCTGGCATTCACCAATCAAGGCGGAGCACCAAGCATGGGCATCAAGCGCAAGGACATCAAAATACAGGCAAGCGGCGGCGGCGACTTTGCGTGCTATGTCGTAACCCCGGACGCGACCGGCAAAGTGCCGGCGATGGTTCTCGCATCGGCGATTCACGGCGTGGATGCCGACGTGCGCGCGATTGCGGACGAATTCGCCGCGCATGGCTTTATCGCGGCAGCGCCGGACCTGTTCTGGCGCTCGGTGCCGGGCCCGCTCGCGCGCGGCGACGAACGTACTGCGCCGCGCGGCCAGCCGCGCCCCGAAAAAATCAAGGCCGGCGAAGCGGACATGGCGGATACGCTCGCCATGCTGAAGAAAAGCGAGCCGCAGTTCAATGGACGCGCCGCCACGATCGGGTTTTGCTACGGCGGGCCGTATGCGATTCTCGGACCGAAGCGGCTTGGTTATGCGGCCGGCGTTTCATGCCACGGCACGAACCTGCTTGACTACATCAACGATCTCGACGGCACGACGCAGCCGATCTGCATCATCTGGGGCGACAAAGATACCGCCGCGCCGCCGCCCGTGCTCGAAGCGTATCGCACCGTGCCGGCGCGCCATAAAAACGTTGAAGTGCACATCTTTCCGGATGTGCTACACGGCTACATGATGCCAGGCAACGAGCAGGCCTACAGCGCAGAGACGCGCAAATTCTCGATGGAGAAAGCGCTCGGGATCATGAACGGCCTGAAGAACTAACTTTTCCTCCCCATTTAGGAAAAGGTCAGTCAGGTCATGCCGGTTCCATCCCCGACTTGCGAATTGCGTCTGCCGCCGCAGGCGACTTGATGAAGGCGAGCCATTCGCGCGCCGCCACAAGTTCACGCGCGCTCTTTTGCATGCCGGCGCAAAAAGTCGTGATGCGCTGGATTTCGGCTGGCAGCGATCCGATCAGATCGATGCCGGGCACGGGCAGCAATTCGCTCACTTGTTGAAACGCGAGCTCTGTTTCGCCGCGCGCTGCCGCAGCGCCCGACGGTTCGCCTTTGATCTGGCGCGATTTCGCTTTCATTTCGTTGGCGATGCCGAGTTTTTCGAATAACTCGAGCATGTAAACGCCTGAAGGTCCGGTCGAAAACGAAATCGCTTTCGCAGCGAGCAATGCACGCCTGACTGCGTCCGCCGAGGAAATATCGGGGCGCGGCGCGCCGGCTTTCACCGCGATGCCAACGGCCGACGTCGCGAGATCGACGCGGCTGCCCGGGACAATGCGATCGGCGGCAATCAGCTCTTCGATATCTTTCGCCTGCATGATGACGAGATCGCTCGCTTCGCCTTCCTTCACGCGCTTCAGCAAATCGACGCCGGGAATCCAGCGCGTGGCGACCTTGTGTCCGCTCGTGCGTTCGAATTGCGGCACGAGCTCGAGGTAGGCCGCTTTGATGGCGGCCGACGACATAACCTGGATTTCGCTTGTCATCGCGTTCACCGCGGCTTTTTCAGGTATTCGGCGTTCACGCAATTGGCGAGCTTGCCGTCACGCAGATAATCGTATGCAGTTTCAATCGCCTTGCGCCGCAGGTCGACAATCGAATCGGGACTATAGAATGCCGCGTGCGGATTCAACAGCATGCGCCCGCGTATCCACGATTCGTTCTGCTGCCAGGCGGCCACCAGCGGATCGGCGGGCGAGGCCGGTTCTGTCGGTAATACGTCAAGACCCACTGCGCCGAGCTTGCCGCTTTTGAGCCCCGCCAGGAGCGCAGCGGTGTCGCATATCGGACCGCGCGCGGTGTTGATCAGGTAGGCGCCCGGCTTCATCGCGGCAACCGCGGCATCGTTGATGATTGCGCGCGTGGATTCGTTGAGCGGCGCATGAATGGTCACGACGTCGGCCATGCCGAGCAGGTCGTTCAAGGTGCGCGCGCGGGTGAATCCGAATGCAAGCTCCGAGCCATTGGGCAGTTCCGGATCATAAAACGCGACATTCATGCCGAACGCGCGTGCGCGCAATGCCGACGCGGTGCCGATGCGGCCGAGACCGATCACGCCGTAGGTCGCGCCGCGCAGCCGTCGCGCGGTCACGTTGTGCACGTGCGTCCAGCCGCCTTTGAGATCAGCGCGCAGCGCATTGTCGAGCGCCGCGGTGCCGCGCGCGAACGTCATCATCATTGCAATCGCCGAATCGGCGACTTCGGTGGTGCCGTAATCGGGGACATTGCACACCGCGATGCCCGCTTCACCGCACGCTTTCAAGTCGACGACGTCAAAGCCGACGCCGTTACGCACGACGATGCGCGTGCGCTTGATGTGCGGAATGACTTTGGCATCGATCGGCACGAAGCGCGTGACAACCGCATCGCAGCTTTCCCACGCCTTCAATTCAACCGCTTCGAAACGGTCTTTGCGCGCATTGACGAGCACCGTGTCGGGTCCGGCGACCTCGCGTTCAATATCGAGCGGATCGGAACGGCTGTCGGGAAAAAGAATGTTGAAAGCCACGGCGAAGTCCTTTGCGTTGTAGTTGTGTAAAGCAGCGCGTGATTTTAAAGCTTTCGCCGCCACCGTGTTGACGGCCGTCAGTGATCGGGCAGCGGGATGAATTCTGTTTCGTCGGGCACCGGTGGAAAGCGCTGTTCGCGCCAGCGCTGCTTCGCCGCATCGATCATGTCCTGCGAACTTGCCACGAGGTTCCACCAGATCAGGCGCTCGCCGTCCATCGGCGCACCGCCCAGCAGCATCACCCGCGAAGCGCTTGCGGCGCGAATCTGAATCGTGTCGGTGCCCGCAAACATCGCCATGTGAAAGGGCGCGAGCGGCTCGCCGTCGATGCTGATATCGCCTTCGACCGCGTAAATACCGCGCTGCGCATGCTCGCCCGGCAAGTCAATGCTGGCACCCGCTTCGAGTTCGACCGCGAGGTAAAACATTTCGGAATAGGTCGGCGTGGGCGCGCGCTGTCCATACGCGGTGCCGGCTATCAGGCGCATGGCGACGCCGGGACGTTGTATCAGCGGCAATGCTTCCTTCGGGAGATGCACGAACGAGGGCGCGGTCGTTTCATGCGCGCGCGGCAGCGCAATCCACGCCTGAATCCCGTGCAAACGCTGCGGGGCTTTGCGGTCTTCCGGCGAACTGCGCTCGGAATGGACAATACCGGCGCCCGCCGTCATCCAGTTCACGTCGCCCGGCGCGATGCTTTGCACGCTGCCGAGGCTGTCGCGATGCAGAATTCTGCCCTCGAACAGATACGTCACCGTCGCGAGCCCGATATGCGGATGCGGCCTGACGTCGATGCCGCGGCCGGGCGGGAAATCCGCGGGACCCATATGATCGAAAAAAATGAACGGCCCGATCATCTTCGCCGGGAAAGCCGGCAGCAATCGCCGGACGGCGAAATCGCCGAGATCTTTGGTGTGCGGTTTGAATAAAAGTGGCGCGGTTGCGGACATGACAGTTCCTCGATTCTTGGGTGTATGCGCTCAGGTTTTGAGCGTCGTGGGGATATAGACTTCGGAGCGAAGCGTGCGATGCACCGGACATTTGTCGGCGATCTCGAGCAGCTTCGCGCGTTGCGCGTCGTCGAGCGCGCCGGCGATTTCGATTTCACGCTCGATGCGGTCGATCTTGCCTTCCTTGGTTTCGCACTCGGCGCAGTCGAGCGCGTGAATTTTTTCATGCCGCAGCTTGACCGACACGCGTTCGAGCGGCAGCTGCTTCATGTCTGCATATGCACGCAGCGTCATCGCGGTGCAGGCGCCAAGACTCGCGAGCAGCAGCTCGTACGGCGACGGCCCCGTGTCGTTGCCGCCATATGCGGTTGGCTCGTCCGCGCGAAATACGTGGCGTCCGGCCCGCACGGTCTGCGTGAATTTTCCCTGGCGAGTTTCTTCGACGGTGACCACGCCGGGTGCAATCGATTCGGCGGCGGCGGGCGGTTTTGCGTCGCCGAGATAACGGCTTGCCCATGCGGCGAGCACGGCCGCGACGTAAGCGGCGTCGCTCTGCTTCGTCAGCAAATGGTCCGCGTTGTCGAGTGAGACGAAGCTCTTCGGGTGCTTCGCCGTCATGAAAATATGCGAGGCATTTTCAATATCGACGGTTGTATCGTGAGGGCTGTGGAAGATGAGCAGCGCCTTGCGCAGCGCCGTAATTGCGTCGTGCGAATTGTGTGCCGCGATGTCGTCGAGAAATTGTTGCTTGATGCGGAACGTGCGGCCGCCGAGCTTGACGTCGGCTTCGCCGTGTTCGGTGATTTCGGCGACCGCAGGCTGGAGCAGTGCGCGCAAATGCTCGGCCTGGAACGGCGCGGCTATCGTGGCAACCGCAACCGCTTCCGGCACATGCGAGGCGGCGGCGAGCACTGCTGCGCCACCGAGGCTGTGGCCGATCAGAATCTTCGGGGCTGCATACTTATCGCGCAGGAAATCCGCGGCGGCGCGCAGATCGGCGACGTTGGATGAAAAGTTGGTGTTGGAGAAATCGCCTTCACTGCCGCCCAGTCCCGTGAAGTCGAAACGCAGCACGGCAATGCCCTGCATCGCGAGCGCGCGGCCGATGCGCGTCGCGGCGTGGCTCTCCTTCGAGCAGGTGAAGCAATGAGCGAACAGCGCGTATGCGCGCAGTTCGCCTTGCGCCGGCTCGAGCTGCGCCGCGAGCATCGCGCCGTCTGCGCCGGGAAAATGGATCATTTCAGCCGCGTCTGCCATGAGGTATGCCGTCCGTAAATAGTGAGCGCGCGCGAAGCCAGCCGCGCGGCTCGACATCGAAGTGTTGCGGGGATTGATGCTACACCGCCTGACGGCAAGCGGGTATAAGCCGGGAGCAGCCCGCTGACGTTCGCAGGCCTTTCCCCCGGAATTGCGGCGGCGCTTAGCGCACCATCGCGAGCTTTTTCTGATCACCCCGCGTGATGGCTTTCAGCTCATCGCCAAGATAACGCGCGATCGCGCGCATGCCGAACAAGCCGGCTTCCGCTTCCGCCGCGCTGTTGTAATTGGTGTTCGTATTGACGTCGTAAGTGTAAATTTCGCCGGCGGCGTCGGTGATGAATTCGATGCCGGAAATGCCTATCCCATTGTCCGCGATAAAGCGCTGGTAGCGTTCGATGATGGAATCATTGAAGTCGGGCACGATGCGAAAGCGTGGGGCGGTCGCAGGCGCAGGCGCGGTTTCGCCGACGGGGCAGAATGCATCGCCAACCTGGCACACGTCGGCCGGGCACAGCTCGAAGCCGAGCGTGGTGTCGACGCGTACGGCGTACAGAAATTTTCCGCCCACGAATTCAACGCGCGTAATGAAAGGCTCGGGCGCTCGAATGTATTCCTGCACGAGCGTGATGCCGTCGATCGAGTCCTCGAAATCGTTGCCCTCGACGTACTGTGCGAGCGCGTCGATGTTGTGAAAAAGCCGCACGCCCAGCCCTTTGCCGGCGCGATTGTGCTTGGTGATAAATGAGCCGGTGAAGCCGCGCGCCGCCTCGACGATGTGGCGCGGGCCGATTGCCGCCGTCGTGCGAGGCGTGCGAATGCCGTATCCGGCGAGTGCTGCGTACTGCGCAATCTTGCTTACTTCGAGTTGCAGCGCGCGGCCGTTGTTGATCACGCGGCGATTGTGTTGCTCGAGCCATGCGAGAACTGCCGCGGTGTATTCGGGCGCGTAGCGATGGCCGCGGGTGTGCGACGACGCGCTCATGCGATTGTAGAAGACGCCGTCCGGCGGTATCGATGAAAAATCGAGCACGCCCTGGTTCAGAAACCACTCGGCGTACGGCAACTCGAGTTCTGCGAACGCGGCCCGCAGGGGATCGACCCATGCGTCGTTTTCGTGAATGACGTAAATCTTATTCATGCTGGGCACGGCTCCGCAGTATCGAGGAATACTGAAGAGTAACGACCGGCTCAGCCGAACAGAAGGAATAACGAGTCAGTTATATATAACTAAAACGAATTAACTGAAATTTTCTTAGGAACGCGCTTGGTTGCTGCTTATTGAGCAGGAATGCCCGCCTCTTTGGCCGCTTTGCGGTAGCGATCGATTTCACGCGGCAGCAAGTCGGCAATTTGCGCGGGCGTTGCGACCCATGCTTCCGCACTTTCATTATCCAGAAACTTTTTCATCTCAGGCCCGCCGAGGCTTTTGTTGACCGCGGCGTTGATGAAGCTGATGCGCTCTGCAGACATGCCGGCCGGCGCAAACAGGCCCCACCACAATTCATACGTGTAACCCGGAACGCCCGATTCGGCGACCGTCGGAAATCCCGGCAGCAGCGCACTCGGCTTCTCGCTCGTGATCGCGATCACCCGCACCCGACCTGCGCGCAACTGCGGATTAATCGCGGCGGCGCTGGCGATGCAAAGCTCGACTTCCCCCGACGCGAGCGCGGTCATGGCGAGCGATATGCCCTTATAGGGAACATGTGTAAGCGTGATGCCGGCCGCCGATGCGAACAACGCGCCGGAGAAATGGTTATTGCCGCCGGTGCCCGAGGACGAGTAGTTGAACTTGCCGGGATTTTTCTTGGCGAGCGCAACGAGTTCGCGTACGTTTTTAGCCGGGACCGACGGATGCATTGCAACCATCATCGGCGCGCGCGCGATCATCGCGATCGGCACGATGGCGCGCGCCGGATCGAACGGCAGTTTTTCGCGCACCGCGGCGGTCGCCGGATAAGACGAGGTGTGACCCAGAAGGAGATAGCCGTCCGGCTCTGCTTTTGCGGCAATTTCGGTGCCGATCATCCCGCTCGCGCCGGGACGATTGTCGACGACGACATTCTTCCCCCACGCGATGGCGAGCTGCTGTGCAACGCTGCGCGTCATGATGTCGATCGAGCCGCCCGGCGTATACGGCACGATGACCTGCACGTTGCGAGCGGGATAAGCAGGTGCCTGCGCATGAGCTGGCGCCGCGATGAAACCAGTCATGGATAGCAGCAGGGCAGCGTTCGCGCGCTTGGTCAACATGGTTTTCTCCTCGTGTGAATCGATAATTATTGGTTCATGATACCGCACGGACTGTCACCGGCGCGCCGCGAAAGTTGTTTGCGGGTTGACTAAACAATTCGCGCGCTTCACGATGGCCGCCATTCATCAATCGTCGGGAAATGACAATGAAAAATATGCAATTCCACCTGCTCGCGGCAGCGCTTGCCGGTACGTTCGCGATGGCGGGCACGGCGCGCGCCGCCGATGCCGGCGACGTTGCGGAGGGGATGCGGCTCTTCATGCAAAAAGGCAATTGCCAGGCCTGCCATGGCTGGGCCGGCGACGGCCGCAAAACCGACAATCAGATGCCCGACGGCGCGAACCTGCGCGAGACCAAGCTCGACCGCAAAACCTTCGTCATGATCGTCAAATGCGGATTGCCGGGTACCGGTATGCCGCCGTTCGATCGGCTCGCTTACAGCGATGGGCGTTGTTTCGGCAAAAAAGAAGCCGATCTGCGAACGCAGGGCATCAAGATGGCCGATCCACCCGCAACACTTCAGCCGCGCGAAGTGGAACTGCTCGCGGATTTTGCATTCGAGAAAATGGTCGGCAAGGGGCCGATGGATAAAGCGAAGTGCGCGGACTATTGGGGCGGCGAAAGCGAAGTCTGCCGGGAAATTAAATAAACGACGTCGCGCTTAAACGCCGCCGTTGTTCACGCGCAGATATACCAACGCTTTTAACGTAACGGTATTATTTTCCCGATGCCGCGCGCATAGCGTAAACGGGGCGCAAAAAGATCCCTTCCTCAAAAAACGAGGAAGGGATCTTTGTATCGCGGCGTTTTGTCTAGTTCAACGCAAATACGAACAGATAAGCCGAGTTCTCGAGCTTGTCGAATTTCTTCGGGTGCAGGTGGCGGCCGCTCGACTGCACGGCGAGGTACTGTTTGCCGCCGATCGAATAAGTGACCGGCGCGCCCTTGAGCGGCGTGCCGACATTGAAGCGCCAGAGTTCTTCGAGCGACTCGTCGTTGTAGGCGACGATCCAGCCGTCCTGCAGTGCGGTGAATACCAGGCCGCCCGCGGTTGCAACGGTGCCGGAGCGGATTTCGATGTCCGTCACCGCTTTGGCGACTACTTTGTGCGTCACGGTGTCGAACGCGGTAATCGAGCCGTAATAAAGATCGCTCGTGTAATTGCGCTTGTCGCTCGCTTTCTCGTCGATGTCGCCGCCGCCGGCCTTGTAGCGAACCTCGGCGCCGTTCTGGGTAAAGCAGCCTTCGGTGCCGACGCCGTAGGCGATTTTCTTGACCGGGTTGTACGAAGTCGGCTGGTGCGCGATGCCGCCGTGCCAGGTCGGGCAGGTCTTCTTCATCGGATCGCCGCGCAATGAGCGAGCGGCCGGATTGTAGATCTGCACGTCGAGCTTGGGATCGTACTCAAGCGGCATACCGGTCTTCGCGTTGATGCCCTTGGTCCAGTTGACATCGTTCACGTACTGATCGGCTTTGATGAATTTGCCGTTGGTGCGGTCGAGCGTGTAAAAGTACCCGTTGCGCGCAAAGTGCGTGACGACTTTGCGGGTCTTGCCGTCGATCTGCGCGTCGTGCAGCATGTGGATGCCGACTTCGTCGTAGTCCCACGAATCGTTCGGCGTGTATTGAAAGTACCACGACATTTTGCCGGTATCGACGTTGATGGCGACCGCCGAGTTGGTATAAAGATTGTCGCCGCCGCGCGCCTGCGGGTCGTATTGCGGAATCGGATTGCCCGTGCCCCAGATCGTGAGCCGGGTCACCGGATCGTATGAACCCGTTTGCCACAAGCCCCCGCCGCCGGTTTTCCACGCCTGGTTTTTGTCCTTCCATGTTTCGCTGCCGGGTTCGCCGGGCGCGGGCACCGCATACCAGCGCCACAATTCGTTGCCTGTTTTTACGTCGAGCGCCGCGATCCAGCCGCGCGTTTTGCCGTCGCCGGCGCCGTTCGCGATGATGACTTTGCCGTCGGCGGTAATCGGCGCCGCGAAAAATCTTTCCTTGCGGCCGAATTCGTTGGCGACGAGAATTTTCTTGTCCCACACGATTTCGCCGCTGTCGCGATTGACGGCGATGACGCGGCCATCGGGCAGGTTCGCGATTACGAGGTCTT
This sequence comes from Betaproteobacteria bacterium, assembly GCA_028292435.1. GTDB lineage: Bacteria > Pseudomonadota > Gammaproteobacteria > Burkholderiales > SG8-41 > PALSA-1004. The sequence goes on along the minus strand of JAQGMI010000075.1, from coordinate 20,676 downwards.
CCCACAGCGCGATGCCGCGGGTGCGCGAGACATTGCCTTTGTGCGTGACGCCCGGATCGGCGATCCACACAAAGTCGCCCTTGTTCGGATTGCGCGCATCGATCTTGTAAATCGTGCCCCAGCCGTCGGTCGTGTACATGAAGCCGTTGTCGATCAGCGGATTCACTTCGTTCTCAGGCCCATTGGCGGCGACGTCCTGCATGCCGCCTAACGCGAGACCCCAGACCATGCGCAGATTTTTCACGTTGTCGCGATTAATCTGCGTCAGCTTCGAATAGCGCATCGAGCCGTAGTCGCCGTTCATCATGAGCCAGTTTTGGGGCTCGTTTTGCGCGTTGAGCAGGCGGTCGCGATTGACCGTCATTGAATAGTCTGCTGCGCCTGCGCCGCAGGCGAATCCGAGTGCGATGGCGGCGGCAATGTTCTTTAACTGCATGTGTATCCCCCTTTTATGATGTTTTACGCCGGTTGTTGCCACGTTTGCGCCGGCTTCGCGAAACGGTTTCGATTGGATGCGGTTACTTCAAAGCGGAAAAAGCGGTCGGGTCCATAAATACTGAATGGGTTTTCTCGACAATGGGCCCGTTCTTCATCGATGCATCGCGCGCCGCCGTCCATTCCGGGTCTTTTCGGAAGGCGTCCCAGTTTTTGTCGGCGGCTTCACGGCTCGGGTGCTGCAGAACGTAGATCAGCGTGTTGGGCTGGTCCTTCGGCACCCAGTAACCGACGCTCACCATGCCGTGGCGCGCGAATATGCGCACGGTGTGATCGCGAAAGCGGTTGACGACGTCGTTCAAGCGTCCGTCGTGCGAGGTGTAAGTACGCAGCTCGTAGACATGGGGTGTCGGTTGAGCCTGCACGGGCATCGCCAACGTGCTGGCAGCCGCGCTGAGCAGAAGAATCTGCAGTATCCGCTTAAACATCTTGCCTCCTCACTTGTTTTATTGGTTTTGCACCGACAGCTTATACCTATTCAAGCGCATTGGCCCGCGACGGTGACGGCGGCGAGACGGACACGCCCCGCACGCGGTGCTCCGCAATCATGGCTGCGACGACGCCGGTTGCTTTGACGTCTTCGACGAACCGGCGGACGTAGCCCGCAGCGGCGGGGCGGCCTTGCGGACTCGCGATGGTCTGCTCGATCGCCATGAAGCGGCCGGCGAGCACGCGCGAGCCCGGCAGCTTTTCGGACTCGATCACCAGCCGCGGGCGGATGCCGACCAGCGCATCGAGCTTTCCGGACACGAAAACGTCATACGCGCCGAAGGTGCCTGGTCCCGGCACGAGCTTCGCTTGCTTCAGGCTACGGCTCAGAAAAAATTCATACGCGCTCTTCGCGGCGATCGCGACGCGCTTGCCGTCCTGATCGATGTCGGCAACGTCGCGGATCGGCGAACCGGCGGGCACCAGATAAGTCGCATCGATGTCGATGTACGCGGGGCTGAACACGATTTCGCTCGCGCGCGCAGGTTCGGCCGAGAGCAGCGCCACGTCGAGAGCGCCGTTTTTCAAGCCGTCAACCATCGCGCCCGCGGAGTCGTAGCCGATCAACTCGATCGGCAGGCCCGCGCGTTTCGCGAGTTCGCGCGCGAGATCGACATGCACGCCGCGGAGTTCGCCGGTCGTCGGATCTTTGGTGGCGAGCACGACGTTGCCATAGTTGATGCCGGCGCGCAGCGTGCCGCGCGGTGCAAGCTCGGTTCGCAATTCGGGAGAAACCGGTGCACTGGCGCAGGCCGCGAGCAGGCAAAGCGCGCTGACCGCCAGCAGCAAATAGAAATGTTTCATTCGAGCTTGAATCCGCTGTCTTTGACGACTTTGCTCCAGCGCTCGCGCTCGGTTGCAAGCCAGCGCGCGGTGTCCTGCGGCCCGGTGGAAAGCGGCGTGGTGCCTTGCGTGGTCAGCACCTCTCTCACGTCCTGCAGCTTGAGGATGCGCGTGATTTCATTGTTGACGCGCGCGATGATCTCGGGCGGCGTGCGTGCTGGCGCAAGTACGCCTTGCCAGGTGCCGGTCACAAAGCCCGGCACCGCTTCGCCGACGGTCGGCGTGTCGGGTAAATTTGGCAGGCGCTGTTCGCTCGAGGTCGCAATCAACTTCACTTTGCCCGAGTTGATATGCGGCAGGGTTTGCAGAACGCCGAGAAACATTACGTCGGCGTCGCCGGTGGCGACTGCGTACGTGGACGCGGTGCCGCCTTTGGTCGGGATGTAGACCCAGTTGATGCCGGTGCGTTGCGCGAACATGAGGCCGGCGAGATGCGGCATGCCGCCGAGCCCGGTCGCGAAGTTGAGCTTGCCCGGTCTCGCTTTGGCGAGCGCGATCAGGTCCTGCGTCGACTTGACCGGCACGCTCGGGTGCGTCGCGAGCAAATGCGGCGAGTACGACACCGTGATGACCGGCGCGAAATCGCGCAGCACATCGAACGGCAGCTTTGCATACAGGATCGAGGTCGTCACGAAGTTGCCGATGTCGGTCAGCATCAGCGTGTAGCCGTCGGGCGCCGAGCGTGCGGTAAGTTCGGCGGCGATATTCCCGCCCGCGCCGGTGCGATTGTCGGCGATGACTTGCTGGCCCCACGCTTCAGTCAACTTCGCGCCGATCAGGCGCGTCAAAATATCGGACGTGCCGCCGGGCGGATATGGCACGATCACGCGAATCGGTTTCGCCGGATAGTTCTGCGCGACGGCCGCTTGCATCGAAATCGCGCCGCAAATGGCTGTGGCGACCACGGCATTTACGGCGGTGCGCGTAATCATTCCGGCTTTGCGCCCGAATCCCGCACGACCTTCGTCCACTTGGGAATTTCACTTTTCAGAAACGCGGCGAATTCTGCCGACGTTCCGCCGCGCGCTTCGACGCCCTGCAGCGCGAGTTTGTCTTTCATGTCCTGAGCCGCGAGCGCCTCGTTGAGCGCGGCGTTTATCTTGTCGACGACCGGACGCGGCGTCGCGGCGGGCACGACGATGCCGTGCCATGTAATGGCTTCGAAGCGCGGCACGCCGGATTCGTCGACCGTCGGCAAGTCGGGCAGGCTCGGCGAGCGCTTGAGTGAAGTCACGGCGATTGCATGCAGGCGATTGCTGCGCACATGCGGAATAACCGATGCCGCCGTCGCGAACATGAATTGCACCTGACCGGCGACGAGATCGATCACGGCGGGACCGCCGCCTTTATACGGTATGTGCACGAAACTCGTTTGCGTGACGGCTTTGAACAATTCGCCGGTCAGATGGCCAGCCGTGCCGGTGCCCGACGATGCGTAGTTCAACGCGCCGGGTTTCGCTTTGGCGAGCGCGATCAATTCGCGCACCGACGATACCGGCAGTGAAGGATGCAAGACGAGTACGCTTGGCTGCGTCGCCACCAGCGTGACCGTCGTGAAATCCTTGATCGGATCGAACGGCAGCTTCTCGTACAAAGCCTGGTTGGTGGCGAGTATGCCGTTATTGCCGAGAAACCAGGTGTAGCCGTCGGGCGCCGCGCGCGCGGCGAGGTCGGCGGCGATATTGCCGCCCGCGCCGCCGCGATTGTCGATGACGAGCGTTTGTCCCCAGCGCGCGCCGAGCGATTGGGCGAGCAGGCGCGCGACCGCATCGCTCGCGCCGCCCGGCGGATAGCCGAGAATCAGGCGGATTGGATGCGTCGGATAAGCGCTCGCGGCGTCAGCTGACATTGCATGCAACGGTGCGAGAGTGGTCGCTGCGCCAAATACCAATAATGCTGCGCGGGCTTTGAGAGTCATCGTTTCGGACCTTTCGCGATTCAGGCGGTGGCTGCGGCAACCGGCGCACGATACAGCGCGCGGCATGAAGGCTGTGCTTCGATATTCTGCAACGCCTGCAGCACGTGCGCGGCATCGGCGGCGGATTTTCCGGCCGCGAAACAATCGAGAAACTTCGCGCGTAAGTCGGCCGGCGTGAGCGGACGCTGGGCGTCGCCGAGCGCGCGATGAACGGGCTCGCTCAAGATCGTCTCGCCGCTGCGCAGCTGCACCCGTATTTGATCGAAGCGCGCCATCGACGGCCATTCGGGGTCATAGTCTTCATGTGCGACGACGACCACTTTGCCCAGCAGATTCTGCACGTCGGCGCGGGCCACGAATTCATCGCTGACCTGCTGCAATCCGACATTGCCGGAGAGCAGCGCCGCGGCGATTGCGAACTCCACGCTGAAAATTGCATCGAGCCCATTCGCGGGATGATGATTCTTGAGCGTCGCCGCCTGGATCTTGCCGAGCATGACCTCGATGCGCTCGATGTTCTCAATCGCAATTGCACGCGTTTTCAGTTCGAGCGCCGCGTCGATCGCGCGGTGCGCGCAATAACACATCGGGTAACGCTTGATGCTCAAGCCCTGCTCGACGCTGTGCCAGCGTGTGCCGAGCTGCGGTGCGCGTTCAATGTCGACCTTGCCCGCGGGCGATATCGCGCGCAGGAAGCCGCGTTCGCCGTCGAGGGAATCGGGCGCCGCGAGCATGCCGGCGGCGGCCATGCGCGCGCTCATCACGCCGGTGTGTGCGGCTTTACCGACCTGCATCGCTTTTGCCATCGTGCCGTAGCTCGCGGTGATGCCGCTTGCTTGCGCGGCCGCGAGGCCCAAAGCCGACGTTGCGGCGGCGGCATTCAATCGCCGTAGGTTCGCGCATGCCGCGGTCGCAGCCAGCGCGCCGAGCAGCGGCGTCGGATGCCAGCCTTTCATCTGGTAGTTGTCGCGTTCACGCGTGATGAGTTCCATCCAGATTTCATAGCCGGCGATATACGCGGTGGCGAGATCAGCGCCGCTAGCATCGAGGGCTTCGGCCTCAGCGAGAATGGCCGGCACAATCACGACGCTCGGATGACCGAACGCGACGTCGTCGTAGTCGAGCACGTGCCCTGCAGTACTGTTGATCCACGCGGCGGACGGCGCCGCCATGCGTTCGCTGCTGAAAAACAGCGTCGATTCGGCCGGACCGCCAAGGGCAGCTAGCGTCGCGCGCAAAGTCTGCACTGCAGATTCATGGCTGCCCGCGACCATAACGGCAACGCAATCGCTGATGCCCATCTTTGCGAGCGCGAGGGCGCGTGGCGGCAACTGCGCAAAACGCAGTCCGGCCGCAAATTCGCCCAGTGCCTGTGCCAGTGCCTGCTTCGTCACGGCTCCTCCTGCATGAAACATGTTGTGAGTGCCGTTTGATTCTACCTTACCGCCGCGCGCTTTCGAGCAGCGCGAATGCGTCGCTGAATCGCGCGCGCCCTTCGTCGTGCAGCGGTTTGACCGCGGCGACGAAGGCCGCGCGTTCGCTGGCGTTGAGTTCAACGATTTCACCACCGGCAGCGACGATTGCTGCGTGCGCCACTTCTTCCTCGCGCACTGCAAGGTCGCGCTGCGTGAGCACAGCTTCACGCGTCGCCTCGATCATCGTGGTCTGCAAAGCCTGCGGCCAGCTTTCGAACGCGGCACGGTTGCAATAGATGCCGCGCGAAAGGTAACTGTGACCGGTCAGCGTGTGATGGCGATGAAATTTGTGCACGCCGTAGTCGACCGTGTTGGCGAGCGGATTTTCCTGCGCGTCGAGCGTACCGCCGGTGATCGCCGTGATCGCCGGCTTGAGATCCATGATCAGCGGAACGGCGCCGAGCAATTCGTACGTGCGGCTGTGCATCTGGCTCGGCAGCGACCGGATTGTCATGCCGCGCATATCGGCGGGCGCGTGAATCGGACGCAAGCGGTTAGAGACGTGACGGTAACCGTTTTCGAAATAGCCGAGCATCTTGTAGCCGGGCACCCGCGCTTCGATCCGCCGGCTCAGGTAGTCTCCGAGCGCGCTATCCATCGCCGCGCGCGCTTCCGCCAAATTCTCGAACAGGAACGGCAGGTCGGCGAATTCAAGTTCAGGGACACGCTCGGTCAGGTAACTCGTCGATTGATAGGCGACGGTCAATAATCCGCGCTCGCTCATCCACAGCACTTCTTCGGCCTTGTAGCCGAAATCCATCACGTTCCAAACATATTTGATGTCGACTTCATTGCTGAATTTCGCGATCAGACGGTCGCCGATCATTTTGAGCGCGCGGCTGTGTGTCGTCGTCGGCGGGCCGTAGCCGCCCATGCAAATCTGAATCGCCATATGTCTCTCTATTCGTCTTTGAGGTGGATCGCACGAATGAGTTTGCCAAAGCGCGCAAATTCGACTTTGATGTAGTCGCCTAACTGCTGCGGCGTGCAGGCTTCCGGATCGTAACCTTGCGCCGACAGCCGCTCGCGCAATTCGGGTGATTTGGCCGCGGCGACCAGTTCGGCATTCAAACGCTCGATCACGGGCTTGCCGGTCGCGCGCGGCGCCGACATCGCAATCCACTGCACGGTCTCGTAGCCCGGTACGCCGCTTTCGGCGACGGTCGGTACTTGCGGTGCGGCGGGCGAGCGTTTTGCCGACGTAATGGCAATCGCGCGTATGCGGCCGCTCATCGTTTGTGCGTAGACCGAGCTCATCGTCGCGAACATCACCGACACGTGACCGCCCACGAGATCGGTCGCCGCCTGCGCGCCGCCTTTATACGGCACGTGCGGCATGTCGGTATGCGTCGTCATTTTGAAAAGCTCGGCCGACAGGTGACCGCCCGTGCCGATGCCGGATGACGCATAAATGATTTTGCCGGGCCGCGATTTCGCGAGCGCAATCAGTTGCGCGACGTTTTGAACCGGCAGCGAAGGATGTGTCACGACCAGATACGGCTGCGTGGCGAGAAGAGAGATGGGTTCGAAATCGCGCAGCGGGTCGTAAGGCACCCTGGCTTTAAGATTGGGCACGATTGCGAGCGTCGTCTGGCTCGACACGAACAGCGTGTAACCGTCGGGCGGCGCTTTCATCGCGAGCTCCGCGCCGATGATCGTGCTGGCGCCCGGGCGGTTGTCGACGAAAAACTGCTGACCGATGCGTTTGGTTAATTCGTCAGCGACCGCGCGCGCGATGATGTCGTTGCCGCCGCCCGGTGGGTAAGGGACGATCACGCGCACCGTTTTCGCCGGATAGGTCTGCGCATGCGCGGACGTTGCCACAAGGCAGAGTGCTGCGAGCAGGATCGCGCACGCGGGATGCAAGCCGGGCATTTGTTATTTTTGAGGCTAGATAAATTCCTTGAGCGGCTCCGATTGTACTGCAACCCGTACTGACGAAGTTTACTGCGCGCTCTTTGCCGCGGAAGACGCGGCGGCCGGCGTTACGCGCCATATCGTATTGCCCACATCGTCGGCGACGAGCAGCGCGCCGGCGCGGTCGATCGCCACGCCCACCGGCCTGCCGCGCGCATTGCCGTCGGCATCGACGAATCCGGTGAGGACGTCTTCGGGCATTCCGGACGGCCGCCCATTTTCGAAGCGCACGAAGGTGACCTTGTAGCCACTGGCCGGTTTGCGGTTCCATGAACCGTGCTGCCCGACGAATGCGCCGCCCGAATAATGCGCGGAGAACAATTTGCCATTGTAAAAGGTGAGCCCGAGTGAAGCCGTGTGCGCGCCCAGCGCATAGTCGGGAACGGTCGCCTTGGCGACGAGATCGGGTCGCGGCGGTTTCACGCGCTCGTCGACGTGCTGTCCATAATAAGAATAGGGCCAGCCATAAAATCCGCCGTCGCGCACCGAGGTCAGATAGTCAGGCACGAGATCACTGCCGAGTTCATCGCGTTCATTGACAACGGTCCACAGGGCGCCGCTTTGCGGCTGCCAGTCCATGCCATTCGGATTGCGTATGCCGCTGGCGAAGACGCGCGTGTTGCCGTTTGCAAGATCAACCTCGAGGATTCCCGCGCGCCGCTCCTCCTTTTCAATGCCGTTTTCTCCCGCATTGCTGTTGGAGCCGACCGTGGCGTAAAGGCGCGAACCGTCGCGGCTCGCAATAATGTTTTTCGTCCAGTGGTGGTTGATGGGGCCGGCCGGCAGATCCGTAACCTTCGCGCCGGCGGCGGCGATTTTTGTGTCGCCATCGCGATACGGGAAACGCAGGATCGCGTCGGTGTCCGCGACGTACAAATTTCCTTTGACGAGCGCCATGCCGAATGGCGAATTGCGTCCTTCCAGCAAAACACTGCGCGTTTCGGCCACGCCATCGCCATCAGCATCGCGCAGCAAGGTGATGCGATTTGCGCTCGGCACGCCCGCGCCGGCGCGTTGTTGCACCTTGCCCATGACCCAACCTTTGATGCCTTTATGATCCTCTGGTTTCGGTGGCGCATTCGTTTCGGCGACCAACACATCGCCGTTTGGCAGCACGTATAGCCAGCGCGGATGCTCGAGCCCTGTCGCCAATGCGTTGACCGCAAAGCCCGCCGCCGGTGTGGGCTTGGTGCCGGCCGGCCAGCCCTTCGCCGGCGCGATGTTCACGGTTGGCAGCAGTGATGTTTCAGGCGCCGGCAGCGTTGGGGTCGGACCCATATCCGCTTGCGCCGGTAGTTTCGCGACTTCGCCGCAGCCTGACAGCAAGCCAAAAACCAGAAACAAAAATGAAAGTTTTCGCATGTGATCCTCCTTCGCGCGAACAAAACGAGTTATCAATCCAGTATCTTGCGATTGCGCATCGGCCACTATCGGCACGCTGCCTCCCGGCAAGTAGGCGAACCCCTTACAAGCCGCGGGCGCCGCGTTCGCATAAAATACGAATACGCCGAACAAAAACGGACGGAGGAGTAATGAATCATTTCCCGAGAGCGGCACGCGCGGCGATTGCGCTGCTGGCGATTGCACCCTGGCTCATGAACGGCACGGTTGAGGCACAGGCCTATCCCGCCAAAACGGTGCGCGTGATATTTCCGTTTCCGCCGGGCGGCCCGACTGATTTGCTCGGCCGCGCGATTGCACAAAAGCTCTCCGACCAGACGGGACAGCAGTTCGTGCCCGACATGCGCGCCGGCGCGGGCGGTAATCTGGGACTCGAGCTCGCGGCTAAAGCACCGGCCGATGGCTACACGATCGTCTTGAGTTCGCCGCTCGTTGCGATCAGCCCGTCGTTGTACGCAAAGCTCAATTACGATCCGGCGAAAGACCTGGCGCCGATCGCGCAAGTTGCCGTCATTCAGAATGTCATGCTGGTGCATCCGTCGGTGCCGGCGAAATCGCTCAAGGAACTGATTCAGCTGGCACGGCGCAGTCCCGGCAAATTCAGCTTCGGCTCGGGCGGGCTCGGCACGACGACCCATCTCGCGCCCGAGCTGCTGATGAGCCTTGAAAAAATAAAAATGGTGCACGTGCCGTATAAAGGATCGGGCCAGGCGCTGATCGGCTTGATCGGCGGAGACGTGGATACCCTCATCATGGCGGTGCCCGCCGCATCCGGGCAGATTCATGCCGGGAAGGTTCGCGCGCTTGCCGTGTTATCTGCACAGCGTTCGGCCGTGATTCCGAATGTGCCGACTGCGGCCGAAGCGGGCGTGGCGAATTTCGAAGTGCCAATCTGGTATGGAATGCTGGCGCCGGCCGCGACGCCGCGCGACATCATCACGCGGCTGAACGGCGAACTCGTGAAGGCCCTTGCGACGCCAGACATGAAAGAGCGGCTTGCAACAGCGGGGATTGAACCCGTCACCAGTACGCCCGAGCAGTTTGCCGCATTCATAAAAAGCGAAACCGTGCGGTACGCCGCGGTGATCAAGGACGCCGGCATCAAGCCGGAATAATTTTTATGCTCGATGCTGCAATAGTCGGTCTCGGCCGCTGGGGACAGAACCACGTCAATTCAGTGCAGGGTGTCAGCAAGCGGGTGCATTTCACGCGCGCGGTCGTCAATCATCCGGAGAAGTCGCGCGAGTTCGCGGCAAAGCATGGCTTGCGCGTCACGGCCGACTACGAAGAACTGCTTGCGGATCCCGCAATCAAAATGATCGTGCTCGCGACGCCCAACTCGCTGCATCCGGCGCAGATCGTCGCCGCTGCACAAGCCGGTAAACCCGTTTTATGCGAGAAGCCGCTGGCACTCACGCACGCGGAAGCCGAGCGCGCGGTACGGGCATGCGAAGAGTCGGGTGTTCTATTAGGCGTCGGCCAGGACAAGCGCTTCTGGCCGTCGATGCAGGAATTAAAACGCGTCGTCGATAGTGGCGTCCTCGGCGAAGTGCTGCATGTCGAAGGGCATTTCAGCAATGAGAACGCGAGCAACAAATTACATCACGGCTGGCGCGAGTCGCCCGCCGAATCGCCCGGCGGCAGCATCACCGCGACGGGCATTCACGTGCTCGATGCGTTCATCAACCTGATCGGTCCGCTGCGCCGCGTAAGCGCCCAGCATATCCTCAAGCGCCCGCCGCCTGAATCGCTCGACACGCTTTCGATCACGTTCGAATTCGCGAACCGCGTGAGCGGGGTTTTGTGCGGCGTGCGTGCGACGCCGTTGTTCTGGCGCGTCCACGTGTTCGGCAATCAAGGCTCAGCAGAAGCTGCGGGCCCGAATGAATTAGTCCTGCGCATGAGCGGTGGCAAGTTAGAGCGGCGCACTTTCGAGCCCGTCAACGCGTTGCGTGCGAACCTCGAAGCATTTGCCGATGCGATCGAAGGACGGGCTGAATATCCGATTTCTACTACGCAGATGGTGGATGTGATTGCAGGGCTGGAAGCGATTGTTGCGGCGGTGGGGACTAATGGTCCGGTGACGCTTACTCGCCGAATCGAAATAGAGCGCTGAATTGAGCCGAATACCCGGAGAAATCGCATGAGCAAGCCCGACCCTGTCGACCCCATAGCCATGCTAATGGCGCAACTAGCGGTCCAAAACGTAGTCATCGAATATCTGCTTGCGACCATCACCGGTTCGCTCGACCAGACTCAGAGGGAATCGACGCACAAGGCCATCTTAACTATTTTGCGCGACCGGATTGCTGCAACACCTCTCAACTCGCCCGAGATGCTAAAACTCAGCGAAGAAATACTCGGCGGTATGATCAACCGCACGAATGAAATGTTGGCCCAGGATACGCACGAGCATTAGGTGTTGTGCTTACAGCGGAGGTCGCGGCCCTGATGAAGGGCGCTGAGTTAGCTACTTGCGAACATTTTTACCACGCTTCGGATTGGAATTTCCTGGCTGTTGAGATTTGTAAAGCCATCTTGTCGGCTCACCCTGAAGTTTCCACGGACGAAACGGGTCTTTCTGATGCCAATGCTGATTTAAATGATGGTGAATCAAGTGCAAGTCGGAAATGGCAGATTGCAGCGTATGCGGTCCGACAACCCATACAAAATGCTTGCCATACCTGGACACGCGAGGCTGATCGGTGATAACTCGATTGCCGTCCTTGTCGTACGTAATCACGCTACCGTACGAGAAATGAACCACACGGTCACGCAACGTATTTATTGCCGTGATCTGCGGAAGGACATAATTTAGGTCGTCGACCCGAAGCTGCGGTAGGTCGCTGTTATGGATAATTCCGTTAAGATAATTCACCATGCCGCTAGCCCGAGTGCCGCTAAAAATCGCCCGCGCCGCTTCGTCCTTTAGTCCGGCATAGTGAACGAGAACCCTATACAACTCGGCCTCTACGTCAGCCCAAACCTGTACAAACACTCCGAGTGCAAATGTAAAGTCGGCCTGTTTCTCGGACAGCGGGTCTTTATATTTTCTAGATCTGTCGGGGATTAACGTCATGGTGATTGGGTAAAGACGAAGGCAAAGGATGTGAAGTAAAAATCTTCTCGATTGCTTTTATTTGACCAATTCATTTGGTCCGCTCGCTAATCTTCGCCTCTCTTTCGTCCGGCATTGCAACGTTCGCCCATGGCGATGTTCTTTCGAGGCGCCAGGGATTAATCAATTTGCGACGGCAAAGATGACAGCATGACCGGTTTCTGTCCGTGTAAACCGGCCACAAACTTTGTTCATTTTCTACATCAAATACTTGGTCAACTATTGTGATCTTATTCAGATGTCATGTGAAGCTTAGAGTATTATCAGCCAAGCCATCAATCAGGAGATCGGTATGGGCCTTCCGCGAACCTTTGTGGGATTTAGCAGCACGGACATAAAATCGTACTATCTGATGTGCGCGTGGAAGGAAAACGAGCATATCGACTTTAACTTTACAGACTGCCAACTTGCACAGGAAATCCGGTCGGAGGATGAGGCCTACATTAAATCCAAATGCAAAGGCCGCCTTGCTATGGCTGGTTACTATTGCCTGCTCATTGGCGCGGATACGAGAAGTAAGCATAAGTATGTTCGTTGGGAAGCAGAAGTAGCCATCGAACAAAGATGCACCATTATTGGTATCAGCCTCGATGGGAGCAGGCGTGTGACGGACCAGTGCCCGCCGATCTTGCGCAATATTGGCGCCGTGTTCGTGCCGTATCGGCCGAAAATTATTGCATATGCTTTGGAGCATTACAAAATGCATCCAAATGATGACTATCACTTTACGGACGATGTTTACCGCAAACTTGGGTATACCGTCTAATGGATAAAATCGTAGACGGTGATTTGCCAGCCTTATATCGGGCTGCGAATGAAGCTTCTATCGAAACGCAGCGCACGTATCTTCGTGCTGTTTTTTGGTACGGCCTGTTAACAATCGGTGGGGCAGCTCTTTCGACATATGGAATAGTTTCGAAAGATTTGGCTATTTTGGCGGCCATAATCCTTCTTGCTGCGATGGGGGTGTCGCTACTTATGGCGTTTAAGAAATTTGAAGGTACTTGGTACCGAACTCGCGCAGTTGCTGAATCAGTTAAAACGATTTCATGGCATTTCATGATGCGCGCCGCACCGTACAGTGACGGTCTGCCGCCCGCTGACGTGAAAGCAAAATTCAGACAGACGCTGGAACGCATCCTTTCCGAACACAAGGATTTGGGCGCGGTGTTAGCGAGCGCACTAGCAGCGGCAGATCAGCTCACGCAGAAAATGCAGCAAGTAAGAGAATCGCCTTTGCATGAGCGGGTGCAAATTTATCGACGCGACCGTGCTGATGACCAGTGCCGCTGGTATGCGAAAAAGGCAGAGGGGAACAAACGGGCGGGTTTTTGGTGGTTCTTTGCGTTCGTGTCACTGCAAGCCGTGGCAATTGGCTGCGCGCTCGGACGCATCGCCTATCCGGATTACAAGTATTGGCCCATCCAGTTGTTCGTGGTGGCGGCGGCAATAATTTTTGGATGGATTCAAGTGAAGCGGTTTCGCGAGCTATCGGCCGCATACGGTGTTACCGCGCATGAAATAAGCATCGCAATGGGGGAGTTGGATGACGTTGCCGACGATGAAGCGAACTTTGCTCGAATAGTTAGCGAAATCGAGCGGGCATTCTCCCGTGAGCATACGCAATGGGTCGCTCGCAACGACTAATGTAAGCTCGGTCGAAGTGCCGACAGTTACGTTGAATATGTCCTGGTAGCGAGCACAGGACGGTCGCTACGGTGCGGCCGGCTACCCCCGCGGCCACTGCACGCACGGGCGTTTAGTGCCTAAGGGATTTGCAGAGTGGCCGCACGGCCTGAACGGCCCGTGCGGCTGCGACTATTTCAACTCAACGTTACGGCTGCGATTTTTTGCGCGCCACGAATCCCAAAAATGCGAGACCCAACGCGAGCATCGTCACGTTTGCCGGCTCCGGCACGGCCGTGATGGCGCCGAACAGGCCGCCGGTTTCGCCGTTGATGCCGTCAAGAAAATAAAGCGTATTCACGTCTCCACCGGTGCCGGCGCCGCTGCCGAACATGAGCGCCCACAATCCGCCCGGCGTGTTGCCGGCGCCGGGGTTGATCGCGATCGAGCCTCTCAACGCGCCGGTCACCGGATCGAATGCGTTGATTTCGCTGTCGGCAAAGCTGAAATTGCCGACCAACAGGCTGCCGCCGAGCACGCCGAATGATGCGGGTGCAAGCGCGACACCCCATGGTGATGCGAGGCGGCTGCCGGTAATCAGCCTTTGCAGCAGCACGCCATTCTCGTTAAAAATATTCACGATGCCGGTGCCGGGCGTCGCCGCGCGCTGCGCCGCAACGCCTGCCGGCGCATAAGTTACGTAAATATTGCCGCCGATGTTCTGCACATTGAACGGCACGAAGCCCGCGGGCAGGGTTGGATCGGTAAAGCTGCCCGGCACGCTTATCGGCGCGAACGAGCTATTGAACACATTGATCGTTCCGCCCGCATTGTTCGCGGCGTAGAGTTGGGTGCCTGCGTTGTTGATTGCAAGGCCGGTGTAAACCGCACCCGGCGTAGTGACCTCGATGGTTGACGAATTGCCGCCCGCCCAGCCGGAGATCGTTCCGTTGAGGTCGGCGAAGATGAATCTCGATGAGGTGCTCGCCGTGCCCGGCGTCAGCTGGAATGAACTTGTATTGGTGTTGTTCACCTGGCCGGTCGGTCCCTGCGGGCCGGCAGCGGTGGTTGGAATGGCGACGAATCCGTTCGCGTTCACGGTCAGCACCTGGCTCACGTTGGTGCTGCCGGTCACCGCATATAGCGTCGCGGTGTTGGTGCTTTGATTGGAAGTCCAGAACGGGCTCGTTGGACTTCGCGAGATACCCCAAGGATTCACCAGCAGCGGATCGGTGATGGTCGCAAGGCCCGGGACATTCGAAACCAGGTTGGTTTGATCATAGTCGGCGGCGCCGGCGGGCGAGGCTAAGGCGCCGGCGGCGAGTGCGACCGCGGCAATCTGTGCGACACGCATGCGCAGATTGAAAAGCGATAGGGCAATAGTGTTCATGTCGATCTCCGGAATGTGGTGGGACCCATCGATTGAATCGCGTGCGCATTCGCAGCAATGCTTACGAATGGCGCAACGCCAACAGAACCCGGCGGCGAACTATTCCGATGTGCTAAAGAGATTATGTTTTTGTCGGATGTTGTCCGACAGCCGGCTAGGTTGCCGGGCGCTATGCGAACGTGCGAGCGCTCAGACGATCAGGATTACGCGGTAATCGTTGACGTTGGTGCGCGTCGGGCCGGTGACGACGAGATCGCCGAGCGCCGAGAAATAACTGTAGCCGTCATTGTTGGCGAGAAACTTGCCGGCGTTGAGGCCGAGTTTGGCGGCACGCGTTGGCGAATCCGGCGCGCAGACCGCGCCGGCATTGTCTTCAGTGCCGTCGATGCCGTCCGTGTCGCACGCGAGCGCGTGGATGCCGTCGGCACCTTGCAGATCGTCGACCAGCGACACCAGGAATTCGGCGCACCGTCCGCCGCGGCCCTGGCCGCGCACAGTGACCGTACACTCACCGCCGGAAATCAACGCGACCGGCGGCTGCCAAGGTTGCGCGTGCATTTTGACTTCGCGCGCGAGTGCGCCGTAAACCTTTGCCACTTCGCGTGCTTCGCCGGTGACGCTATCGCCGAGAATCGCCGCGCGCACTCCATTGGTTTCGAAAAATTTCGAAGCCGCCTGCAATGACTGCTGCGCGGTCGCGATCACGCGGTTCTCGGTATTGGCGAACACCTTGTCGTTCGGCTTTGGCGTTTCTGGAATTTCGCCACGCACGCCGCGCTCGAGCGTCGTGCGCACGGCGGCGGGAATTTTGCAGTCATAACGCGCCAATATGTCGAGCGCGTCCTGATACGTCGTCGGGTCAGGCACGCTCGGTCCCGACGCGATATGCGTGGGATCGTCGCCGGTTACATCCGAGATCACGAGGGCGAGAATCCTGGCTTTGCAAGCGGCGGCAAGACGCCCGCCCTGGATCAGCGACAGATGTTTACGGACGGTATTGATTTCCTGAATTATCGCGCCGCAGCGCAGCAGTTCCTGCGTGACCGTTTTCAAGTCCGCCATCGAAATCGATTCGACCGGCAGGCTCAGGAGCGCAGATCCGCCGCCCGATACCAGCACCAGCAGCAAGTCGTCTCTGCCCAGGCGCTTGACGCTCTCGAAGATGCGCTTCGCCGCCGTTTCGCCGGCTTCGTCGGGAACCGGATGGCCTGCTTCGATCACATTGATGCGGTTTGTCAGCAGTCCGTGGCCGTAACGCGTAATCACAGTGCCTTCAAGCGCGGCCTCGGCGGGCCAATGTTGTTCAACCGCGAGCGCCATCGATGCAGCAGCTTTGCCCGCGCCGACCACCAGCGTGCGGCCTTTCGGCGGCCTCGGCAGATGTTGCGGAACGATGTGCAGCGGATCAGCCGCCGCGACCGCCGCCTTGAAACTGCCGAGCAGCAATTCGCGCGGCGCGATCGAACTCATTGCGCGCTCACTTGAGGAGTACCTGCTTTAGATATTCGCCGGTGTGGCTTGCGGCGTTCGCAGCAACCGCTTCCGGTTCGCCTTCGGCAATGATGCGACCGCCGCCGTCGCCGCCTTCCGGGCCGAGATCGATCAGCCAGTCGGCGGTCTTGATCACATCGAGGTTATGTTCGATGACGACCACCGTGTTGCCATGATCGCGCAAACGGTGCAGCACGCGCAGCAGCAAATCGATGTCGTGAAAGTGCAGGCCGGTCGTCGGCTAGTCGAGTATGTATAAGGTGCGGCCGGTGTCGCGCTTGGACAGCTCGAGCGCGAGTTTCACGCGCTGTGCTTCGCCGCCCGACAGCGTGATCGCGCTCTGGCCGAGCGTGATGTAACCGAGCCCGACGTCGAGTAGCGTGTGCAGCTTGCGCGCAACCACGGGCACCGCGCCAAAAAATTCCGCGGCCTGCTCGACCGTCATTGCGAGCACCTGCGTAATGCTCTTGCCTTTGTAATGGACTTCGAGCGTTTCGCGGTTGTAGCGCTGGCCGTGACAGACCTCGCACGGCACGTAGACGTCCGGCAGGAAGTGCATCTCGACTTTAATGACGCCATCGCCCTGGCAGGCTTCACAGCGGCCGCCTTTGACGTTGAATGAAAAGCGGCCGGGACCGTAGCCGCGTTCGCGCGCCATCGGCACGCCGGCGAAGAGTTCGCGGATCGGCGTGAATAGGCCGGTGTAAGTGGCGGGATTCGAGCGCGGCGTGCGGCCGATCGGGCTTTGATCGACGTTGACGACTTTGTCGAAATGCTCGAGCCCGTTGATCGCGGCATGCGCGGCCGGCTCCGCGGTGCTGCCGTAAAGGTGACGCGCGGCGGCGCTGTAGAGGGTGTCGTTGATCAGCGTCGATTTGCCCGAGCCGGATACGCCGGTCACGCACACGAGCAGGCCGATCGGGATGCCGACGGTCACGTCTTTCAGATTGTTGCCGCGCGCACCTTCGATCACGAGCATGCGCTTGGAATCGGGCTTATGCCTGAGGCCGGGTACTTCGATGCGGCGGCGTCCGGTCAGATACTGGCCGGTCAGCGATTCGGGATTGTTGCGAATGTCCTGCGGTGTGCCTTGGGCGATGATTCGGCCGCCGTGCTCACCGGCGCCCAAGCCAATGTCGACGACGTGATCCGCGTGCTCGATTGCGTCCTGATCGTGCTCGACGACGATGACGGTGTTGCCGATGTCGCGCAGGCGCTTCAAAGTTTCAAGCAGGCGCGCGTTGTCGCGCTGGTGCAGGCCGATCGACGGCTCATCCAGAACGTACATGACGCCGGTCAGGCCGGAGCCGATCTGGCTCGCGAGCCGGATGCGCTGTGCTTCGCCGCCCGACAGCGTGTCGGCCGAACGGTCGAGCGAGAGGTAATCGAGCCCGACGTCGTTCAGGAACGTGATGCGATTGATGATTTCCTTGACGATACGGTCGGCGATCGCGCGCTTGTTGCCGGGCAGCTCGATGGTCGCGAAGAAAACCGCGGCCTGCTTGAGGGGCAGCGCGCTCAATTCGTAAATCGGCCGGCCGGCCACCCGCACGTTGCGCGCTTCGCGGCGCAAACGCGTGCCGTCGCACTCGGGGCATACCTGGCTGTTTAGATACTTGGCGAGCTCTTCGCGCACGACCAGCGAATCGGTTTCGCGATAACGCCGCTCGAGATTTGGAATGATCCCTTCGAACGTATGCTCGCGCTGCGACTTGTTGCCGCGCTCGCCGATATAGATGAATTTTATTTTCTCGCTGCCGGAGCCGTGCAGTACCGCGTTCTGGATCGGTGCCGGCAATTTCTCGAACGGTGTATCGAGATCGAAGCGGTAATGTGCCGAGAGGCATTGCAGCATCTGAAAATAAAACTGGTTGCGCTTGTCCCAGCCGCGCACGGCGCCCGCGCCAAGCGACAGATGCGGATAGGCGACGACGCGCTTGGGATCAAAGAAGCTGATGTGCCCGAGTCCGTCACAGCGCGGGCACGCACCCATCGGATTGTTGAATGAAAACAGCCGCGGCTCGAGTTCGGGCAGCGAGTACGTGCAGACCGGGCATGCAAACTTCGCGGAGAACAAATGTTCCTTGCCGCCGTCCATTTCCACGGCAAGCGCGCGCCCATCCGAATGACGCAAGGCGGTTTCGAACGATTCGGCCAGGCGCTGCTTCAGTTCCGGCCGTACTTTCAGGCGGTCGACGACAACTTCGACCGTGTGCTTGACGTTCTTTTTGAGTTTCGGCAGGGCGTCGATTTCATGCACCTTGCCGTCGATGCGCACGCGCACGAAACCCTGGGCGCGCAATTCGTCGAGCAGTTCGATCTGCTCGCCTTTGCGACCGACGATCAGCGGCGACAAAATCATGAGCCGCGTGTCGACCGGCAGCTCGAGCACATGGTCGACCATTTGCGCGACGCTTTGCGCTTCGAGCACGATGTCGTGGTCGGGGCAATGCGGATCGCCGACGCGCGCGAACAGGAGACGCAGGTAGTCGTGAATCTCGGTGACGGTGCCGACGGTCGAACGCGGGTTGTGGCTGGTCGCTTTCTGCTCGATAGAAATTGCCGGCGACAGGCCTTCGATCAGATCGACGTCGGGCTTCTCCATCATCTGCAGGAACTGACGCGCGTACGTCGACAGCGATTCGACGTAGCGGCGCTGGCCTTCCGCATACAGCGTGTCGAACGCAAGCGACGATTTGCCCGAGCCCGAAAGCCCGGTGATCACGACGAGCTGGTTGCGCGGCAGGTCGAGACTGATGTTTTTAAGGTTGTGCGTGCGCGCGCCGCGGATGCGAATCAGGCCCGCGGTTCTAGGGGACGTGTCGGATCCGCCGGGTTGCAGCTGTACGACGGTGGAGCGATGATTGGACAAGGTCTGGGTGCCGAACTAAACCTGCTAATATACCGGACTTTCGCACCTCTTCCCACGTCATGTCTTCCGGTAGCCGCATGAGCCCCACCGAATTGCGGGCAAGCCTCAGTCTTGCCAGCATTTTCGGCCTGCGAATGTTCGGCATGTTCGTGATCCTGCCGGTGTTCGCGATTTACGCCGAGCATCTCAAGGGCGGCGACAACCTCACGCTGGTCGGTATTGCGCTCGGCGCCTATGGCCTGACGCAAGCCATTCTGCAGATCCCGTTTGGCTGGATGTCCGACCGCTATGGCCGCAAGCCCGTTATCTATCTAGGGCTTGCAATTTTTGCATTCGGCAGCTTTCTCGCCGCCTACGCGGACGATATCTACCTCGTCATCGTCGGCCGGGTCCTGCAGGGCTCGGGCGCCATTTCGGCGGCGGTGATCGCGATGGTTGCCGATCTCACGCGTGAAGAGCAGCGCACCAAGGCGATGGCGTTGATCGGCTCGACGATCGGCATCACGTTCGCGCTTTCGCTGGTCGTCAGTCCCTGGCTCAACCATGTGATCGGCGTGCCGGGCATTTTCGCGATGACGGGCGTGCTGTCGCTGCTCGCGATGCTCGTCGTCTATGCAGTCATCCCGAACGTCGGGGAAGGCCCAGAAGGACATGCGAAGGATGCCGCGCCGCAAGCGTCGCCCGGTTTTTTGAAAGTCATGCGCGATCCGCAGCTCGCGCGCCTGAACTTCGGCATCCTCGCACTGCATGCCGTGCTGATGGCGTTGTTCATCGTCGTACCACTCTCAATGCGGGAAGCCGGTCTTCCCATAGGTGACCACTGGCAGATTTATTTGCCGGTCATGCTGGGTTCATTTGCGTTGATGGTGCCGGCCATCATCTTCGCGGAGCGGCGCGGCCGGATCAAACCGGTCTTCATCGGCGCGGTCGCGCTGCTGCTGGCCGGCCAACTGACCATGCCATGGCTGCTCGACAGCATCGGCCGCATCAGCATTTTCCTGCTGATATTTTTTACCGCGTTCAACGTGCTCGAAGCCATGTTGCCGTCGCTGATATCCAAGCTGGCGCCGGCCGGCGCCAAAGGTACGGCCATCGGCGTCTACAGCAGCGTGCAGTTCCTGGGTACTTTTATCGGCGCGGCCTGCGGCGGTTTCCTGTACCAGCACACGGGCGCGCACGGCGTATTCCTGTTCGATTTCGCGCTGCTGCTGGTCTGGCTGGTGCTCGCCGCGGGCATGGAGGCGCCGGCGTCGGTGCTGACGCGAAAATATCCGCTGCCGATACTCGATAATCAGCAGGCAGACCTGTTGCGCGATAGGCTGCGCGCCGAGCCCGGGGTGCGCGAAGTGAGGCTCGAGCCTTCGGTGCAGACGGCGTTTTTGAAAGTCGACGCGAAACGATATGACGAACGCGGCGTGTTACGATTGATCGAAGATTTGGCATAGAGTGCCTAACTTAATGAAACGCGTGTGCGTTGCAGTCAGAATTGGTGAGGGCAAGGCGCCCGCTGAAGGCAATAGTTGTTCTATTGCCAAGACGAGCAACGCAGCCATCGCCGATTCTGGCTGCAACCCTTCGGGCTGGCACGAGTTTTGGCTCATAACTTTGTCGCAAGCCACTTACTTAGAATGATTAAGTCGC
>JAQGMI010000065.1 GCA_028292435.1 Betaproteobacteria bacterium | reverse complement strand
CGATACGATGCGCGGCGCCACGTAAATTTCAACCGGCGAGCGTAAGGGCAGTGCGTGATTAAGCGCCTGCTCGCGCATGAATTCCGCGAGCGGCTCAAAACTGTCGCGCGGCAACGTTTGCATATAGCGATCCGCCGCGACACTGCCATCGCCATTGATTGGGTAAATCACCACGCGCAATGGCTCTTTCCATTCGGTGGTGCGGGCACGCGCAATCCATGCGCCCTGCGCCACGGCGAGCAGGACGAACAACAAGAGACCGATTCGCAAAGTGCGCGCCATAAATTGATTCCGGCTGGCTCAAATTCAGCGCCAGGACTTAAAATTGCGTTTCGAACGTTTAACCGGGGATTCCCATGAAACAACGCATTATCTCGTTATTTACCGCAGTGTCATGCCTGGGTTTCGCCGCCCTCGCATTCGGCCAGGCCTATCCGAGCAAACCGATTCGTATCGTAGCGCCGTTTGCCCCGGGCGGCGGCACCGATCTTATCGCGCGCGTCGCGGCACAGAAGCTGACCGAATCGCTCGGCCAACAAGCCGTCGTCGATAACCGGCCAGGTGCGGGCGGCGTGCTGGGCGCCGAGCTCGGCGCCAAAGCGTCGCCGGACGGCTACACCTTCACGCTGGTCGCCGGCAGCTATGCCGTGAATCCGAGTCTGTTCAAGCTCAACTTCGATCCGATCAATGACATCACGCCGGTCATCCAACTCTCGCAGGGTCCATTTCTGGTCGTCGTGCATCCATCGCTGCCAGCGAAAAATATCAAGGAGCTGATTGCACTCGCCAAGGCGAAACCGGGTCAGCTGACGTTTGCATCGAGCGGCGCCGGCAGTATCACGCAGCTCGCGACCGAACTCTTCGCCGATATGGCCGGCATCAAGATGATTCACATTCCGTACAAAGGTACTGGCCCTGCGCTTACCGACACGATGGCTGGCCAGGTTCAGATTTTGTTCGGCAGCGTCGGTGCGACACTCCCGCAAATGAGCAGCGGACGCCTGCGTGCGATCGCCGTGACGACGGCGAAACGCATTGCGGCGGCGCCGGATGTGCCGACCATCATGGAATCGGGCGTCAAAGGCTATGACGTTATCCTGTGGCACGGCTTGATCGCGCCAAAAGGTTTACCGCGTCCGATACTCGATCGCGTCAACGGCGATCTCAATAAAGCCCTGCAATCGAAGGAAATGCAGGACCGGCTCGCCGGTGACGGCGTTTCAGCTGCCGGCGGTACGCCTGAGCAGTTCGCGGCGCTCATCAAGAAAGATATCGAAGTGTGGCGCGGCGTCGTCAAGAAAGCCGGCGTGAAAGCGGAGTAAATTCGGCCGGGCAAAACAATTGCCCGCGCGTCAGCTATTTGCGCGCGGGCGGTTCGGCGAACCTCAGCGTGTGGGTTGCGAGCAGCGTCTCGGCGAGAAAGCACATCAGCGCGAGCACGAAGCTGGTAATACCCCCGAGGAAACTCCACGGCACCAACCGTTCGCTGTGCGGTGCGAGCGTTTCGCCGAGGAACAGCGTCATGACGGTAGTGCCAATCAGCATCGCGCAGACGACCAGCAATCCAACCGACCAGTTGACGACCTGTCCGCGCCATTTGAGCCGGTTCAGCTCCCAGTACGCTGCCTCTTCATTCGGAACGCTGCCCGCAGCGAGGCGATCTTCGATACTGCGCGCGCGGTCGATGATGCGGGAAAGCCGTGCCGCGAGCGCGCCTATCAGCGCAGCGACGGCGGACAACATGAACACGGGCGCCACCGCCAGCTGAATGCCGTGCGAGATTGCGCTGGTTTCCATGCTGATTCTCCTCTGCGCGGCAGCGTGCCGGTTCGCCCGGCACTAATCAATCAGCGCTAGCGCCGCGCCAGAAATGTGCCATGACATTGGCGCGCGCCGCAACGGCAGGCATACAAACGCTTGATTGCCGGAGTATAGCGGTCTTCGATCACCAGGTTGTATTCGTACGACAGTTCATCGCCGGCCTTGATGCTGCGGATCGCGTGAATGTAAAGGCGATTGCCTTCTTCCATCGGCTCGCAATTCGGATTGCAGCTGTGATTGATCCAGCGCGCCGAATTGCCGTTGCGATAGGCATCGACCACCATATCGTTGTCCAGCAGAAACAGGAAAGTGTGATTGGTCTCGTCGTCGCCGTAGCGCTTGTCGGCCTCGGCTTCGGTAATCAGCTTGCCCTTGTATTCGATGATGCGCTCGCCTTTGGCGATATTGCGCGCGGCGAACACGCCTTTGCCGTGGATTTTCGAGCCGCGCACTACGATGACGGGGCGGCGTGGCTTGACCGTCTTAGATTTCTTGCTCGTCTTGCTCGTCTTGAGTGACTTATTCGTCTTGCCGGTGTTGCGGGTCTTCGAAGCCATGCGCTCAGTTTCCGGTTGAAAGGCGCGTATTCTAACAATTGCAGCGCCGCTTGTGCGGCGCCGCAATCGTCTTTCGACTTTGACGGACTACAAGACGCCGGACAAACCGCCATCGACGTTGATGCAGGTGCCCGTTACATAGCTCGCCGCATCGGATGCCAGAAACGCTATGACGTTCGCGACCTCTTCGGATTCGCCCATGCGGCCAAGCGGCACGCTTTTTCCCGTCTGCTTGTAATGGTCTTCGACACTCAACCCGCTGCGCGCGGCGCGCCGCTCCTGCTGCATCGATTTTATTTTTCCGACTGCGACCGCGTTCACGAGAATATTTAACGGCGCGAGCTCCTTCGATAAGCCCTTCGTCAACGCAAGGCCGGCCGCGCGGCTGACCGTCGTCGGAAACTGCGCCGAGCCGGGTTGTTTGGCCGCCACCATGTTGAGATTGATGATGCGTCCGCCGCCCTGCTTCTTCATGTGCGGGACTGCGGCGCGCGTCGTGCGCACCTGCGCCATGACCTTGATTTCGAAGTCGTGCGCAAATTCAGTGTCGGCGACCTTGTCGAATGCCGCCTGCCCCGTGCCACCTGCATTGTTCACAACCACGTCGATTCGACCGAACTTCTTCACGGTCTCGTCGATAAAGCGCTCCATGTCGCCCGCTTTCGCCGCGTCGGCAACGACAGCCAGCACTTCGACGCCGAGCTTCCTGCATTCGGCCGCCTTCTTCTCCATCACGTCGGCACGGCGCGCGCAGATCGCCAGCGTTCCGCCCATTTGCGCCACACGCGTCGCCGTGGCGCCGCCGATGCCTTCGCTGCCGCCCGTAATTGCAATGACTTTTCCTTTCAGACTCAACTGCATGTTCAACTCCCTTTCAAATTATCGATCGCCTGCCGTTAAAAATAATTATTCGGCGCGGATACCCGCCGCTTTGATGAGCTTGCCGAACCTCGCGATGTCGTTGCGAATCAGTGTTGACATGGCTTCCGGCGTGCCGCCGACCAGATCGAAACCGAGCGTGTTGAGCTTTTCACGAATGTCAGGCGCAGTCAGCGTGCGCGTCATGTCTGCATGCAGCCGCGCGATTAAATTGCCCGGTGCGCCCGCGGGCAACAGATACCCGGTCCACGAATCGAAATCGAAGCCCGGCACGCCGGCTTCGGCCACTGTCGGCACTTCAGGCAGCGTAGACGAACGCTTCGGACTCCCAATCGCGAGCACGCGCAGCCGCCCTGTTTTCATGTATGGAACCACGTTCGACACACCGGTAAACATCATCGGCACCTGCCCGCCCAATACATCGCTGAACGCGGGGCCGAGACCTTTGTAGGGAACATGAATGATGTTGATGCCAGCTTCTACGCGCAGCATTTCCATTGGCAGATGCTGCGCGCTGCCGGTACCGCCAGACGCGTAATTGAGTTGGCCGGGATGCGCTTTGGCAAGCGCTATGAGTTCCTTGACCGATTTAACGGGCAATGATGGATGCACAACCAGTACAACCGGGATCGTCGCCGCCATCGTAACCGGCGCGAAATCCTTGATCGAATCGTACGGCAGCTTCAGATAGAGATGCGGATTGACGGCGAGCGTCGAGATATTGCCAAGATAAACCGTATACCCGTCGGGCGCCGCCTTGGCCGCAGCTTCGGTGCCGATAATGCCGTTAGCGCCAATGCGGTTGTCGATAATCACCTGCTGCCCCCACGCATCGCCGAGTTTCTGGCCGAGCACGCGCGCGAGCGTGTCGATTGCGCTGCCGGCGGTAAATGGCGTGATGATGCGCACCGGCTTCGCAGGATAATTTTGTGCATGCGCGATCGGCACCGCCAGCATGCACGCAACACCCAGCCAGATTTTCTTCACGCATTCCTCAATCGAAAATGAATCCGGCGCACATCATAACGCCATCCGTGCGCGGCCGTCAGGCTGCAACGCACTGCCTCGACGCGCTATGATGGCGCCCATGAAGATAGCAGTTCCCGATGATTATCAGCAGTTAGTAGCGACGCTCGACTGTTACGCCGAGCTTCGCGGCCACGACGTTCGTGTTTTCCAGGGCCCGGCAAAGAATGCCGATGAACTCGTCACTCAATTGAATGATGCCGAAGCAGTCGTGTTGATTCGCGAACGCACCGCAATGACTGCCGACGTGATTGCGCGCCTGCCGCGTTTGCGGCACATCGGCCAAACCGGACGCAGCACACACCACATCGACGTTGCGGCCTGCACCGCGCGCGGGATCACCGTCAGCCATGGCACGCATGCGTCGGCGCATACGATCGCCGAATACACGTGGGCGCTGATCCTCGCCTCGCGCCGCGATATAGCCGACCAGATGCAAACCATGCGCCGCGGAGAATGGCTGCCGCGCCTTGGCCGCGGCCTGCACGGCAAAACGCTCGGCATACACGGCTTCGGCAAGATCGGCAGTCTGGTTGCGCAGGCGGGCAAGGTTTTCGGCATGCGCGTCATCACCTGGGGCGGCGACGAATCGCGCCGCCGCGCGCTCGACGCGGGATGCGAATGTGTCGCGACGAAGCACGCGCTTTATTCGCAGTCGGATGTGCTGAGCCTGAACCTGCGTTTATCGGAGCGCACCCGGCACTCGGTGACTGCGAGCGATCTTGCGGCGATGCAGCCGTCGTCGCTGCTCGTCAATACGGCACGCGCGGAAATTATCGAGCCGGGCGCTTTAGAGGCTGCACTAACGGCCGGACGCCCGGGCTACGCCGCGGTAGACGTCTATGAGAACGAGCCGGTGCTGAGCGGCGATCATCCGCTGCTCAAAATGAACAATGCACTCTGCACGCCGCACAGCGCGTGGATCGAGAAAGAAATGTTCGAGTGCTATTTCGGCGAAGCATTCGAAAATGTCGTCAATTTCGCTCGCGGCGCGCCCACCAATCTTGTCAATCCGTCCGCGCAACAACGCTGACCGGCAATACAATGCAGCGCCGCGCTGGAGCAGATAAAATCAGCGCATCGAAATTCAGGAACGGAACATGCAAAAATTATTCGACCCCGAAACCCATTCGGCGTTGCAGCAGTTAATGGACGAAACCATTGAAGCGTTGCAGCTCGCGAAAGTCAGTCCCGACGTGGACGATCTCGGCGCGACGATCGCCGTGGCACTGCTCAAGCTCGGCCTTGCGACGAGCTTTGCCGAGCAGAAATATCCGGGTTTCGCCAAAGACGTCGAAGAAAAGCGCCAGCGCGTGCTGAGCGCGCTAATGCCGCGACACTGAGTTTTCAAATCCGCCGCAGGAGACGACCGTGCGCCACTGTTTGTGTTTAGTTGCCCTCGGTTGCATCCCCTTCTTCGCATCTGCACAGACCTGGCCCGTTAAGCCCGTACGCATCGTCGCTCCGTTTGCGGCAAGCAGCACGATCGACATTCTCGGCCGCCTGATCTCGCCGAAACTTTTCGAAGCGCTGGGACAGCCGGTGATCGTCGAAAACCGGCCCGGCGCGGGCGGCATGACCGGCCTCGATTCAGTGGCGAAATCGGCGCCCGATGGCCATACGCTGGTGATCGGTGCACTCGGGCCGCTCGCGATGAATCCCGCGCTTTATCCGAAAACACCATTCGATCCGGTCAAAGATTTCGCGGCGGTCAGCCTGCTCGCGACGGGTCCGGTCGTAATCGCAGTGCATCCATCGATTCCGGCACATGACCTCAAGGCGCTCGTCGAGCTTGCGAAAAAACGACCGGGCCAGCTGAATTTTGGCTCGCCTGGCGTGGGCAGCAGCCCTCACCTCACCGGCGAGCTTTTCAAGCTCATCACCAAAACCGACATCGTTCACGTGCCGTACAAGGGAAATGCGGAAGCGATTACCGATCTGATTGGCGGTCAGTTAAGCGTCGTGTTCACCGGTGTGCCGCCGGTCGTCCCGCTCGCCAACGCGGGCAAGGTGCGCTTGCTCGCGACCACCGGCAAACAGCGTCTGCCCGGCCTGCCGCAAGTGC
>JAQGMI010000039.1 GCA_028292435.1 Betaproteobacteria bacterium | reverse complement strand
GGCGCGGCCGGCTCCTGCGTCGCTATCGGTGTAGCTGGAGGCGCTGCGAAACCGGCCGCTGCGAAGCCTGCGATTGCTGGCGGCGTTACCGCAACACCCAATGCAACCGCCCCTGCGACAGGCAACGTAGCTCCTCCCAACGCGCCGCGCGCCGCCGGCGCCCCTGCGAATTCGAAGCCGCTTGTCGCGCCGATCGCGATAGCTAACGCCCCCGAACTGGCGCCACGCGGCATCGAGTCGCCAAATGCTCCACGCAGCGCGACCGCAACGCCTGTTTCGAGGCCGGCCGCGGCGCCGGCCGCCGCGCTCATTGCGCCTGCCGGCATCGAGCCGCCGACTACTCCGCGCAGCGCGACTGCACCCTCTGTTTCCAGACCCTCAGCAGCACCGACCACTGCACTTGCTTCGCCTGCCGGCATCGAGCCGCCGACTGCGCCTCGCAACGCGACTGCACCGCTGGTTTCCCGGCCGGTCGCCGCACCAGGCGGCTCGCCTGCTGCGCAGGCAGGCACGGCGGGCGCAGGAAACGCGGCGCCGAACACGAGCGGCGCGCCGGCACCGGTGTTCTCGGTGCAGGGCGATGGCGTGAATCTTTACAGTGAAGGGCGCGACCGGGGTCCCGGCACGCCGATGCGCTAAAGCGCGCGCCGCTTAAGGCGGCAATGAATCTCGCGCCGCCGGACTTTGCATGCGCACAATGGCTTCGGCCGTGATGGGAATGCGCATGCCGCCGACATTCCAGTTGAGCAGCGGTATCGTCGGAAATTCACTCGGCAATTGACTGATGATGGTGCCGGCGAGATTGTCGACGATGCTGACACCCGCGGGCAAACCGCTAGCGATGCTGTTTATCTCCTGCCTGACCTGCGTATACATTTCCGACAACTGCCTGCACATGTTCGGCGTGGTTGCAACCGAGGCCGGCGACCAGAACGATTCATTGGTCAGATTTTTTACGCCCTGCATGCCGTTCGACATCGCATAGATCACGCGATTGGCAAACGGGACCACCAGCTTGACGCAGTAAGTCACTCGAATCTTGAGCAGGTTGGCATCCTGAATCGACATGCCGTCGCCAGTCGCATTGCGATACATCAGATTGTCGTTGGGCAGTTGGCTGTTCTGCTGCATCGCATCGAATGCCGCCTGCGTCGGGCTGATGATCTCGACTTTCGCCGTCAGCGGATTGAAGACTTCGATCGTCGCAATGATGCGGGCCTTGGCAAGATCGTCAAGAAAGGGGGTGCCGCCGCTGCGCATGAAGAGCGGCGTCATCCCGCCGGCGAGCCCGTCCTTGATCGAGGTGATGCTCGCGTTCTTGAGCGCGCCCTGCCGTGCCGCCATGAACACTGCGTAATTAAGGGTGAACTTGGCCTGGTAGATCAACGCAAACTGGATTGCGCCCATGATCAGCAACAGCAGCGCCGGAAATATGATCAGGTATTCGACCATGGCCTGCCCGGCTTCCGAATTCCGGCGCAGCCGCCCTATACGCGCACCTGTCATTTCTCAACCCCGACAGGCTGATCGGCGCGGCCGGCCTTGTTACCCGCCTTCAAATCGGCGATCGACGATAACTGCTCGAGCGCCTTCACGATTTCGCTGCTTGTCGCAAACGCGGGATCTTTCTGGTCCGCGAGGCGGTTGGCGCGAATGAGCGCGGCCCACGACTGGCGCAGACGCACGACACCGAGATTGTTCCAGGCGCGCGAGTCGCTGCTATTGAGCGCCAATACCTTCAAGTAGGCGTCCACGGCCTGATCCGGATTGTTGGTACGTGCGTAGAGATTGCCAAGACGCAGCCAGGTCTCCGCGTCGTTCGGTATCGATCGCGCCAGCGCCTTGAACAACACTTCGGCGCGCATGTCCTCGCCGTTGTCGAAGGCCGCCTGCGCCTCACGCTGCATCTTGACGATATCGTCGCCGCTACGATTTTCCAGCATCTTGCAACCGGCACCGGCGACACATAACGCCAGCATTGCCGCGCGTACTGGCAAATTCACGCGACTTCCCGCCAGTTCAGCTCATCGCCGAGTTTAAGGCCCGTCGCCGCGAGAGTGCCCGGTGCAAGTTCGAGCGTAGAACGCGCTTTGAACGTACCGGCGCAACGAGCCGGCCGCAATCCGTGCACGACCTTGCAAACGCGGCCGCGCGCATCCAGAAATGCGAGATCAAGCCGATAACGCATGCCGAATGTGTGCACCATGCCGCAGTGCTCGATCAGAAATCCTTCGCTTGTCGCGAGCGGCGGTCGCCCGAGCAGGCCACGCATGCGATCCCAAGTGCCTACCGCGCGCCACACGCGCGTCGCCACACAGCGTCCTTCGCCGGCGAACACGGCGCCCACTTTCAAAACGCGCCCGACCGCAGAAATTTCATGACGATGGGGAAACCAATGACAATGAACGTCACCGGAAAAATAAACATCATCAGCGGACCGATCAACTTGACCGGTGCTTCCATTGCCTGCTTTTCCGCGCGCTGGAAACGCTCGGTACGGCGCTGCTCAGCCTGCGAGCGGAGCGCCGCGCCAAGCGATGCGCCCATTTTTTCGGCCTGGATAACGGTACCCACGAAGCTGGTGATTTCCGACATCGCAAGTCGTTTTTCCATGCGGCGGAGCGCGTCAGCGCGCGGCAGGCCGGATCGCAGATCGCGCACCACCATGAACAACTCGTGACGCAGCGGTCCGACCGGACCCTTGTCCATCGCCTGGTTGATCGCCCCAGTCAGGTTAAGTCCCGCTTCGACTGCCATGGTTATGAAATCGAGATACACGGGCAATGCTTTCTGCACTGCCTTATAGCGGCGCCCGCGCACATCGCGCAGCCAGATTTCGGGGTAAAAATAACCGACCACCAGGCTGAACAGCAACCAGTTTGTCGATTCCTTGTTCAGCATATCAAGGCCGAAATACATGAGCCCGAACGCCGCCAGCACCGAAACGATCCGCACTGCGTAGAACTGCTCGGCATTGAGCAGATAGCCGACACCGGTCAACTGCAATTTCTCGTGCGTGCGTTCGAGCGCATCGGGCGGGATAAAAGCGCAAAGATGAAATTCCAGAAAGCGCACGACCGGCCACACGAGCCGCAATGCGAACGGCAGCGGGTCCATATATTCGCGGTCTTCCGACGGCACTTCCTGCTTGAGGCCGTTCAGGCTGTAGAACAGGAACAACCCGCACACGCCGATCAGGCCGCCAACGATCAAGGCTAAAGTGAGGTCGCTCATCAGACGTCTATCGAGACAACTTTTTGAATCGCGACATAGCCGATGACTTCCATAATGGCAACGACGCCCAGAGTCGCCCATCCATACATCGTGTTGTACAAAGGCTCCATTGCTTCAGGCTCCATCTTGGTCAGTGCCAGCAGCAGGAACAACGGCAGGCACGTCATGATCAGGCCCTGCATCCGGCCTTGTGCGGTAAGCGCATCAATCTTGCCTTCCATCTGGTGCTTGCGGCGCAGTGTGTCGGCGAGCGTTTCCAGGATCTCCGCAAAATTGCCGCCGACCTCGCGCGAGATTCGCATGCCGGCGATCACCAGGATGAAGTCCTGCAGCGGCATGCGTTTTTCCATGTTCTTCAGCGCCGTGTCAAAGTCCACGCCGAGACGTTGCTCGCGCAACATTAATTCAAATTCCTGCGACAACGGCGGTTTCTGCTCCTTGACCATTGACTCCATCGCCACCGCGAGGCTCGCGCCGGCGCGCATGCCGCCGGAAATCATCAGCAATGCATCAGGTAACTGGCGCTCGAACATGGTCAGACGCCGCTTGCGCAGATACTTGACCACGAACTTCGGCATGATCGTGATAATGATTGCCGCCGCAGCGGCAACGATTGCCATGTCGAACATGAACCACAGCACGAGCGGCACCACCACCAGCACGACGACGTTATAGTAAAAAATCTTGGTCGGATCGACGAAAATGAACATATCGTCGAGGCCGCTTTTGGCGGTGGTGGCGATATGACTTTTCTGGCGCGCGAGAAACGCTTCCGCCATCTGCAGCAGTACAACGCCGGTGACGATGGCGGCCACCAGCACCACCGCAATAACGAAACTAAGGCTGCCCCCCAATTAACGACGCTCCGGCGGCTGGAAGATCGAAAGGTCGACGGGAATTCCGCGTGCCGCAAGGTCCTGGCAAAAATCCGGGATGTTGCCGGTCGCGACGAAACTGCCTTTTACCTTGCCGTTGGCATCATAGCCGTCCTGCTTGAAGAGGAATACGTCCTGCAACTGCACGATGTCACCTTCCATGCCGGTCACCTCGGTAATGTGGGTGACTTTGCGGCTGCCGTCAGGAAAGCGGCTCTGCTGCACGATCATGTGCACTGCGGACGCGATCTGCTCGCGAATTGCGCGCAGCGGCAGATCGAGCCCCGACATCAGCGTCATGACTTCGAGGCGCGCGATGCAATCGCGCGGCGTATTGGCGTGCGCCGTTGTGAGCGAGCCATCGTGGCCCGTATTCATCGCCTGCAGCATATCGAGCGCTTCGCCGCCGCGGCACTCGCCGACGACGATGCGATCAGGCCGCATACGCAGGCAATTCTTGACGAGGTCGCGAATGCTGACTGCGCCCTTGCCTTCCGAGTTCGGCGGCCGCGATTCAAGTGAAATCAAATGCGGCTTCGCCAACTGGAGCTCCGCCGCGTCTTCGACCGTGACAATGCGCTCGTCGTCAGGTATGTAATTCGACATCACGTTGAGCAGCGTCGTCTTGCCGGATCCGGTGCCGCCCGAAATGACGATATTGGCCGCCTGCTCGACCGCAATTTTCAGAAAGCTCATCATCTCCGCTGTGACGGAGTTGTAGTTGATCATGTCCTTGTCGACGAGCTTCGTCTTGGAAAACTTCCGGATCGTGATGTTGCAGCCCTTCAGCGCAAGCGGCGGAATTACCGCGTTTACCCGCGAGCCATCTTTCAGCCGCGCGTCTACCATCGGAGAACTCTCGTCAATCCGGCGACCGATGGGTGCCACGATGCGCTCGATCGCTCCAAGGACGGCCTGATCGTTGCTAAAAGTGATTTCGGACTTCGTCAGCTGCCCTTTGCGTTCGACATAAATCTCATCGAAGCGATTGACCATGATTTCGCTGACCGTCGGATCAGCGAGCAGATCTTCCAGGGGACCGAGGCCGACCACTTCATCGAGCACGTCCTTGGCTAGTCGCGTGCGGTCGATCTCGCCGGGCAGCGAGCGGTCCGCTGCCAGAATTTCCGCGATCATCGCCTGCGTACTTGCGCGCAGCGCATCTTCAGCCATATGGCTGACGTCGAGCCGGCGCAGATCCATCTGGCTGATCAACTTCGAATGCAGATTGCGGCGCGCCTCGTTCATCGCCGCGACCTGCGGGGAAGCCGCCGCTGGTGCAGCCGCCGGAGCAGCGGCACGCGGCGGCGGCGGTGGCGCTGCAACAGGTTGACCACCTCCGCCCTTTGGCGAAGCGGCGGATGCCGGCGGCGCCTGGACCACTGCCGGTTGCGGTTCTGGATTGGCCTCGCGGGAGCCCGACTCGGGGCCATCGAAAAGGACTTTAATGTTGTAATCGCCGACCCGTATCACGTCTTCGGGCTGCAATGGTCCGTACTGCTTGTCGATTATCTTGCCGTTTACTTCTGTCGCGCCTAGCGCGCCGTGATCTTCGACAAAATAGCCGTCGGCCCGCCGATGAATGGTCGCGTGCCGTTTTCCCACCGACCAGCCGCGCACGATGATGAGATTGTCATCGGCCTTGCCGATCGTGCAAGCATCGATCTGGCATTCAACGAGATTTTGCTGGCCTTTTGGAGATTTAACTTCAACGGAAATCATGTTGCTTGCTCCCTTGAGGCGCTGGAAATAAATTAATCAACGATGCCCTTCGGGCCAAGCTGGCGCTGAAACTTGTCCTGCATGTCCTGCGCCTTGTCGAGCCGCTCGCGGTTCAACGTCGACGTCGGGTCGTATACAGTCGGCGTGACGAAAATCATGAGGTCAGTGCGGTTACTGCGAAAATTGGTCGACTTGAAAAGTTCCCCGAGAATGGGGATGTTGCTCAAGCCCGGCAACCGTTGCACGTCTTTCGCGAGATCGCTATTGACGAGCCCCGATATGATGATCGTCTGGCCGGCCTGCACGTTAACCTCTGAATCCGTGGAACGCGTGAGGAAACCCGGATTTCCCTGGACCGATACCGAGTTGTCGATGCTGCTGACTTCAGTTTTGATAATCGTCGACACGTTGCCGCTGTTGTCAGCCACCGGCATGATCGAGAGCTTGATGCCGTAGTCCTTGTAAGTGATGGTCGGCGGCGCGAACGCGGTGCCCGGCGTCGCCAGCGGAATTTGGCCGCCCGCCAGAAATTTCGCCTCGCCGCCGCTGCGCGTGCTCAATTCCGGCGTTGCCAGCACGAAAGCGTCGCCGTTGTTGACCGCAAGATTGATGCGCGACGTGATTGCGGATGTAATGCCGAGGTACGGTGCAAATTTCTGGATTGTAGTTGGCAGCGAGGTGGGAAATCCGGTCGGCGGGGTCGTGGGAATGCGGTAAAGGCTGTTGTTGACTAAATCGCCCGCCAGTCCCGCGTTCGGTCCGGCAATCGTCTGGTCCCACGCTATGCCGATGCTCTCGCTAAGCGATTTTTTCATTTCGATGATTTGCACTTTCATATAAACCATGCGCTTCATCGTGACTTCTTCTTCGCGCACGAGATTGAGCGTTTGCGGGAACAACTTCACCATGGAATCGATACGCGCCAGGTTCACTTTGGTCGTCGTGCCGGTGATGATGACGTGTTCACCGGCCCGCTCTACGGCAATACCCGGGAATGACGAGAGCAGCGCGGCCAGCCGCTTTTGGGTGGCGGCCCCGTCGTTGGCCGAGACGGTAATATCAAACATCGATTGTTTGCCATCCGCGGTCCACACAAAAAGACTCGTGCGGCCGGCAGTCTCCGCGAGAAGCAGCAACTCCTGCTCGAGCACATTGGCAGTGAGCACCTTGCCATTACCCACGGCAACGCGCTGCACTTTAGCCAACGGCAGCGACTTCACCTCGCCGACGTAGAGATTCAGCACCGTTTGTTCGTCCGCGGCGTTGACGTAAGGCGCAAGAAAAAACCAGGCGCAGCATGCAATCAGGATCTTCAAGCGTGGAATCATTTCTCGGGGTTCCAGTGATGGTCAGGGTTAACGGGCGGGCGTGCCATACGCGCCGTTGGTTACTCCAGCGCCCGGCGGAACATTAAACGGCACATTGCCGAGGCCTGGAATGTTGATTTGACCGGTGCCCGGTCCGGCTGCGGGCGCCGCCGGCGCGGCCGGCGCTCCAGCACCTGGCAAACTGGCACCCAAGGGCGATGCCATGTTGACGTTGACGGTCGTACCCGGCCCGCCGCCGCCTTTGCCGCCGATGATGAATTCGACGGTCTCGCGTGCGTCGGCTTGCGGCTCCGCGCCTTTCTTGCCCGGCGTGTTACCACGCAGCAGGGTCTGGGCATTGACTCTGGCGATCGGATCAACGGCTTTATCCTCTTCGTTACGCAGGACCGCGCGGATCTTGCCGAGCTGTTGCGCGAGCGCGATGCGCGCCGCATCATCAGGTGTCACTTCGAACGTAAAGTTGCTGTAACGCTGAGCCGGTCCGCCGCCGCCGGCGTTGCCCGGCCCCATCAACCCGCTAGGAGCGCCCTTGGTTGGCTGGTCGCGTTCGACGCCGCGGGCGACGATCTGTCCTGTTGCGAGCACTTTCACTTTCTGCAGCAGGGAAACAACCTGTTGGCCGTTATTCGCATCGTTGGGATCGGCGACGATCAGCATGAGATCGACCAGATTGCCCGGCCTCACCATCTGCGAAACCGAGTTGATCTCGTCCACTTCGATCGTTATCGCGCGTGTGCCCTGTGGCAATGCCTCGGCAAAATCCTTGGCCTTGATATCCAGATCCGAGCGCCGCAACGGTCGCCCGGCCTCGACCGCGCGGGCAAGCTTGAGTCCGTCCACCTTGTCGAAGTCGCTGAGAAGCACCGTATCTTCGCTGTAAATGAGGTCTTCGAGGATTTCACGCTTGACGAGATTTTCTCCGCTGATCACCGCGCCTTTCGGCAGGGCACGCGCAACCGCAACCACGTCGACGGTTGTGCCCCCGCTCGCCCTTTTTTTCACTTCTGCCTCGATCCGCTGCTCGCGCACTTTGAGGTATTGCAGGGTGACCCAGGTCGCGGCGAGGCCCAACAAAATGGCGGCCGCCAGCAACAACCACATCCGGTTAACTCTTGAAAGCAGGATTCGAAGAATGCGCATTGGTTACTCAGAAAGGAGTGATAGTGGTTGAAAAAGAAATCGCATAAGCAAACCCGTTGTAGAACGTCTTCAGTGCATTGGCGAGCTTGACGATTGCCACGTCGCCGTTTTCATCAGGCACGATGAGTACCACTACCGCGAAAAACGTGACAATCGTATATTCAGTCGCCGCCTGTCCTAGCTGGCGGCGCGCATGCAAAGCGCGCTTGAGTAAATTTTCGGGCACTGGTTTACCTCAGGGCGTGTCCATGACGTTGACCAATACGCTGCTGCCTTCGCCGCTGCGTGCGATTGTCATGCTCGTTTCATTGAGCCCGCGCTTTAACGTCATTGCGTGGGCGGTGCCATTGCCGCCGCGCATCGGCATCGCGGTGTCCGCAATGACGCGCCAGCCGTCGGCGCCAAGGGTGCGTCGGTAAAAATCCACATTGGTGGCGGGCGAGTATGCATTGGTGAGCAATATTGTGCGCGCGGCTTTACCCGGATCGCGGTGACTGATGTCGTTGATGACGTTGCTTCCCGACATCATCGGAAAGCTGCTGCCCGCGGCTTTCGCCTGCCCCGGATTCTGCAATTGACTTACGCCTAACAATCCGGTCGAGCCGTTTCTTTCCGCGCCTTGTACTTGCACGGTATAGAAGCAGCGTTCGCGCAATACGGCGATGGTTTTCCACGGGCCGACTTCGTATTCAATCGCCCCCGGTCGCTGCGGCGTCGCCTTCCATTCGCGCCGGTAGTAACCGAGCACGGCCTGAATGTTTTCCGGACTGTCGAACTGCCTCACCTGCATCGGCAATCCGTTGTACACGAGATCGGGTGCGACCCAGGTCAACTTGAATTCGGGCATCGGGAACGGTGCGCAGTCGACACGCGGTTCGTCGGCGCGTGCCGGCGCGCTTGCCAGCATGCAGACGGCCAACGCCGACGTTATCCGCGCGAATCGGTTCACTTGGGCAAAACGTTCCGCATTTGCAGTTCGCATCATCACTTGATGCGGTCGGTGGGGACGATGTCGGGCTGAATATCACCGCCAAATTTCAGGTGATCAGGCATCAATTCCGGCGCAAACACCGTAGACACGTACTGCACAACCGTCAGCACCGTTTTCAGCGGATCGCGTTGCGCAACCGACGAAGGCGTCAACCCTTCGACTTGTTTCTTCACGTTGCCGGCGCCGTTCGCGCTCCAGCCGTTGGCCACCAGTACGTTGGTCATCCGAAACAGCGGCGTGCCGGCGGAACTCGAGGTGTTCTTCAGAATTTGCTTGATTGGCATCGTCTGCACGGTCTGCACGTTGACGGTCGTGGTATAAAGACTTTGCATGTCGAGCTCGAATTTGGCGCCGAGTATGCTGTCGACGACATTCACGACCTCGACCACGGGGGTCAATATCGCATCCATGGTGCCCGGCGTCTGTCCTCGCGGCGTCGCCTGCGTCACGTCCCCGTCATAGTTGGCGAGCATCGGGTTGCCGCCGCGATCGCGCCATATTGGTTTAGGTCCGGTGCCTCCCCATCCGGTCGCCGCGCTTTGCGAACTTTGCAGTTTCGCGGCCGCCGTGTCGGAGAAAAAACGCTGTTGGATTTCACGCTGGATTTCCAAATCTGATTTAGTGGCGGCTGTCCAGTCCGCACCGCCGAACCATACCGTGCGTTCCCATGCGGCATACCGCGCGGCCTGGATCGATGCCGCTTTCATGTCCATGTATTTTCCGAGTATCGGAATAATCAGGAACAGCGGCAACAAGACCGTTGCCGCGGCAATCGTAAACTCGACCAGAGCCTGACCCGATTGAAATGCGGGACGACCGCGCGAAAGTCGGTGCATTGCCGGGCTCAATTGACCCAACTCTGGAAGGTGCTGCCTTCCCACGCCGACGCTACGCTGCTGAAGTTTAAGCCCTGGAACAAAAGTGAAACTGCCTGCTCGAGCGTCGTGTTCGGCAGCAATCGCGCCTGCCAGTACGGGTTGTACAGGCTGCCGTACTCGGTTTTGCCATCCCCGCGCGCGAACAAATCCGTCGGCCGCGAAAAATAAGCTTCAGCCTTGGACATGGCACGCATGCAATTGCTCGCCGTGCCGTCGCCTACGTCGAGATTGCCCTGACCGAATGTAGTCGTAACCGGGGGCGCATTGCGCATGGTCGATGTCAGGCTGCAAAAGCTGGTGGCGTCGCTGCTGCCGCCGCGACCAATGCGGAGGTTTCCCGTCGCGCTGGTCGTGATGGAGCTCGACGGTTTTTCAATTTCCAGGATGATGGGCGGCGAACTCGTGTTCTGGTGGTCCGTATCCGTGACCTGCACGGTGTCAGCGACTTCGCGATACTTGCGCAGGCCGCCGCTCGTCGCGAGCGACGTGCCGGCGCCTTTGCCCTGCTGCATCGCCGCCGCGATCGCATTGGCGGAATACGAATTGCCGTACACGTCTGCCGCCGATTTGTTCCCCGCCGGATTGTCGCGATTGAAATTACCCGACGAACTGATTGCATTGGATGTTCCAGCCTGCGCCGCGCCGCCAGCACCCGCGCCGAACGGCGGAATGACCCAGGGCAGGATGGGCAGGTTAATGAACGGACCGAACGGTGGAATAAATATTGGAATCGTAACGAGCCCGAAAAAGCTCGTTACGTCCATCGCGCTCCAGGTCTTGTTGTTGTTTCGGAGTTCAGTGCCGCCATTGTGAAACAGCAGCATCGTAAAACCATAAACCATTGGTCCGCCGACGAGGAACGTCGGATCGACGAGCACAGAGGGCAGCGGCCATGGAAATGGCACATACGGCCGGGTGCGTATGTCGTAAAAACCATCCATCGAGCTCGTCGTAACTTTCGCGAAGCGTTCCGAGTTGGTACCGTCGCCCTTCGCCGACCCTTTCGCAAGCGTCGGGTCTTTCGCTTCCGTAAAGCCGAACCACTTATAGGTGTTGTAAGCGAAACCGATCAGCCCCAGCAGACTGATGCTCGCGTTCGGGTCGTTGAGTTTCACGACGTCATAAGTGTTACCGAACGTGATGAGCCCTGTGAGACCGCTCAAATCGAAACCGGTAAGGTTGCCGAGAATCGTGTTGAATTTATTGTCGACACCGAGCGTTTGGGCAACCGTGACCGCAGTGCCATAGTGATAAACCGATTGTCCAATCCCAAGCGCGTCGATGATAAGTTGCAACGCTTTAGCGACGCCAGGAGCGACCGAGTTGAAACCGCTCTTCAATCCGCTGGATATTCCCTTTAAAGCGCTGACGAACGGCGTCCACAGAATGTTGGCGACAGCGCCCCGAGCCATCCAGCTGACCTGCGGCGTAAGTGTCCGGAACGTGTCGTCGTAATTACGCACCCACGCGGTGAGCCCAACCAGTTGCGCCATGGCAACCTGGTTGGCGATCATCGCGCGATTCGTGTAAGCGGAAAAATTGTAATCGCGGGCCTGGGCGACGGCTGCGCTGTACGCGGCAGCGTCTGCGGTGTTTTGCAGCCGCATCTTCTCCGTCGTGAGCTGTCCCATGCTGAACATGGTGACGAGCGCAAGCAGCACCGCCAGGATGACGATGGTGACGAACACGAGCGCCTGCCCGCGCTGCGCATTGCGCGCAGGGCCGCTAATCACAAGTTTTTTTCCGCCGGACTACAGCAAAAATGTTTTACTTGGCGGCCTGCCCGCTATAGGTGCCCAGATTTTGCTTGTTTGTCGCCGCGGTGCCGGCGGAAGTATTCGCAGTGTTTGCCGCGTCCTTGCCTGCCGTGCTCGATCCACCCGCCAGTTCGTTCGTCATCTGCGCGGTCTGCCCACGAATAGCCTGGCCGAAATAGCTGTAAACGCCGATGGCTGCAACCGCGATCAGTGCCACTATGATGATGTACTCCGTCATGCCCTGGCCGGACTGACGCATTTTTTTCAGCGATTGGATTGAGTTCATGATTCTCCCTTTCATCGTGTGCGAGGTGTGAGTCTGGCTCGGAGCACACTACTTTTTCTCCGGGTTGAATGGCGACCAGACCGTGGCGGTTATGCTAGCATAATTTTCAAAAATACCGACAACATATAGTCACTTTGCGTATGAAAAATGCATAGGAGCGTAGCGTTGATGCAACGCAAAATAGCGCGGCACCTTCAAACGCTTGATACAAGCGCCTTTCAGGCTAAATAGTCGTTTTTTTGTCAACGCAATATGTCACGATTGCAATGAGCAAAGCCGATTGCAGTGATATTCTCCGGGCACTCATGCTCATCATCGAGAAGCGCAAACAGTGACAAAATCCGCATTGCAGGCTGCAGGCTGGATCGCCGCCGCCAGTGCCGCTTTGACCGTGCCGCTTTTCGTTTTTCAGCTGGCCGTCGCGCGCACCGGAGCGACATTGTTATCAATCTCGGTCCAACTCGCCAACGTGCTGCTCTTCATGTATGTGCTGGCAAAACTGCGCGCTTTGCTGCTGCAGAAGCAATTCACGCGAGTCAACTCGTACATCACAGCCATTATTGGCGTCACTCTGTGCGTGCAGTTAATGGCGTTGTTTGCAACCGAACTCCCATTCCTCGCGGTGCCGATTCTGGTCGGCTTCGTGCTCATTGGGGTTTTGTATCTGGTTACCGGGATCAAGCTATTGGACTTTGCCAGCAGCCTGCCCGGGCTTAAGCTCGTCAGCTATGCCGCTATCGTAACGGGGGTGTGCTCTGCAAGCGTCGTGTTCGCATTGATGGTGCTCCCCGCGTCGATGGTGATGAACATCGGTCTAGCCATCCTGTTTTTTCGGGAAGCGCAGGGTCCGGAACATGACGCCGGCACGCCGACAGGGTCGTAAGGCTCGCCGCAGAGCGACCGGTGTCGACGTTAAAATGATCTACCTTACTTCGATGCCGATCTGATTGAACCTAGCGAGCATGATTTCGCGCAGATCGGACGGCACCGGCAACACGCCGGAACGCAAAATTTCAAGCAGCTCGTGACGGTCACTGTCGGGCATCGTGCGGTACTCATCGCCGGCCCTCACGGCGAGCGATTGCTTTTCTGCGTACGAAAGCGCATCTAAACCGCGGTAGCCCTCACGTACTTCACGCGCTGTCAGGGAAAACGACGCAATGAGCTGTGCCCTTTGCTGGTCATAGCGCGGGTCGCGCAGCTTTTCCTGCAATGCGGCGAACACTTCGTCACGCTGAGAGCGGCTCAAATGCAGGAAATTCTGATCGATCATCGAGCGCATTTGCTCTTCTTCGCTACCGCGCGGGATCGCCGGCGTGGGAAGCGCAAACCCATACACCGGCGACGGCATCGTAGGCGGCTGCTGCAGGCTGTTGACCCCTGCTTCGAGCGATGCCGTCACGACTTTGTCGCGCGCCATGCGCAGCAGCAACAACAGAATCGGATCGGCAAGCGCGGTCGACGTGAAAACCATAAGTAACGCAGCGACCAGATAGCGAAACATGCGCCCTCCCAGGCTTGATTCATGCGCCGTTTCGGCAATCAAAAGTAAGAAGGACACCGCTGCGCCTCGGTGGAGGCACGCACTTTCGAATGGGGAAGCGGAAACTAAAGACGAGAGACCAGTCTAGGAGGGGTAAACCGAATGGGTCAACGCACGCCCGGATATTTCGTCATTTCGTCCTACAAAAGCATTCGCAAAAAAACAACAATCGCAATCAGCGCCGATCAAACACCGCAATCGATTCAACATGCGAAGTATGCGGGAACATGTTGACGACCCCGGCACCCATAAGCTCGTAGCCTTTGACATCGACCAGCACCCCGGCGTCCCGCGCTAAAGTTGCCGCATTGCATGACACGTACACGATTCGCCGCGGCGCATCGTCGCTCAGTGCGTTGATGAGGCTGACAGCGCCATCACGCGGCGGGTCGATCAGCATGCGGTCGAAATGACCGAGTGCGACGAGGTCTGCATCGTTCACCTTGAATAGGTCCGCCATCCGGAATTCCGCCAATCCGGTCAGGTCGTTGCGCACCGCATTCTGCTGCGCGCGCGCTACGAGCGACTGCGCCCCCTCGAAACCGATGACCGTCGCGCCGCTGCGGGCGATGGCGAGCGTGAAGTTGCCAAGACCGCAGAACATGTCAGCGATGCGCTCGCCGGCCTGCGGCGCGAGCAGCGTCATGGCGCGGCGCACAAGGACAGCGTTGACCGCGGCATTGACCTGGGTAAACTCAGTCGGCGAGAAACCGAGTTCAAGGTTGAACTCAGGCAGGGAGTAGTGCAGCACGCCGTCATGCGGCGGATATAACGGCACCGCGGTATCGGGACCGCGCGGCTGCACGAAAAATTGAACGTGATGGCGGTCGGCAAATACGCGCAGCAACTGCTCATCGTCGTCGGTCAACGGCTCGAGAATGCGCAACACGAGCGCATCGGTGCCGTCGCCAATCGCCAGTTCGATCTGCGGCATGCGCTCGGGCTGAGAAAAACCGTTAATCAGTTCGCGCAGCGGCACGAGCAGCGCCGAGATTCGCGCCGGCACCACTTCGCAGGTCTTCATGTCAGTGACGTAGCTGCTGCGCTTTTCACGAAAACCGATCAGTGCGCCGCCTTTTTTCGCTACGTAACGCGCCGAAAAACGCGCGCGATGGCGATAACCCCAGGCGTCGCCATAGATAGCCGGCAGGATGCTGCCGCATTCGACCTTGCCGATGCGTTTAAGGTTGTCTTCGAGCACCCGCTGCTTCGCCGCGACTTGCGCGCGCGCATCGAAATGCTGCTGGCTGCAGCCGCCGCATATGCCGAAGTGAGGACAGCGCGGCGTTACCCGCATCGCGGCAGGCTCGATCACCTGTCCAACCTGCGCCAGCTCGTAACTCGGCTTTTTCTGGTACGACGTATAAGTGACGAGCTCGCCCGGCAGCGCGCCCTGAATGAAGATGACTTTGCCTTCCGCGTGCGCGACGCCGCGGCCTTCCTGGTCCAGCGATTCAACGCGGATCATGTTATTTCAGTACCGGCGTTTCTAACAGCTCAGGCCGGCCAGAGTTGCATGAACTCTTGCCAGTGCGCGTCGGGCGCTTTACCAAGCGTGTCGCGAACGAGGGCGATTTCCTGCTGATATTCATCGCGCGACACGCAGCCGCGCATCAACTGGAACCGCAGATAGACGAGATAGGTGTTGGCGACGTCGGCCTCGCAGTAGCTGCGTATCTGCGCGATATTACCGGCCTGAAATGCCGTCCAGACTTGCGAGCCTTCAAGCCCGATCTTGCCCGGAAAACCGAGCAACTGCGCAAACTGGTCAAGCGGCGCCGCGCCGCGAGGCTGGTACATCGCTAGTAAGTCCATCAGGTCGAGATGGCGCGAGTGGTAACGGCTGATGTAGCTGTTCCACTTGAACTCGCGGTCGTCCTCGCCCTGGTCCCAGTAACGCGCGGCAGTTACGCCATGCATCATGCCGCGGTAATGCAGCACCGGCAGGTCGAAGCCGCCGCCGTTCCACGAGACGATTTGCGGCGTGTATTTTTCAATGCCATCGTAAAAGCGCTGGATGAGCTGGCCCTCGGCATCGGCTGGTTCGCCAAGCGACCAGATGCGGAACGTTTCGCGATCGCGCAGCGCACATGAAATCGCGACGACGCGCTGCAGATGCAACTGGAGGAAATCGGTACCGGTAACCTGGCGGCGGCGCTGAAACGCCATCGCCGCAACCTGTTCATCCGCTATGTCGGCCGCGATGCCGTTAAGCTTGCGCAGCCCCGCGACGTCGGGAACCGTCTCGATATCAAAAACTAGAACAGGCGACACTACTTGCGCGCCCAGGCTCCGGCAGAGTTCTGGTAATACCAGCCGGCCGCCGCCTTGTCGATCCAGCGCTGCGCAAAGGTCGCGCGAATATCGTTCTCCCACTCCGGCTTGCCGTTGGCGCGCGCAATCTCCTTATACAGCGACGCGTGATCCTGGTTCTCGGCGGCAATCAGGCCGTTCGCCTGCTGGCGCTGTGCAAGGGGAACTGCGTTGGCATCGCGCAGCGCGACGTAGCCATCGCGCGTGAGACCGATGGCGCCGCTGGCAAACAACGGTGCCAGTTCGGCATGCCGCTTTTGCATGCTCGACTGCAATGCCGCGATTGCCGGCGTATTAATTTCGAGGTTCGCCTGCGCCCACAGACTGCCGGCAAACGAGAGCCATAGAGCGAGCCAGCCGCAACGCACGATATCGAGTGTACGCATGGTGATTTCCTTATTTGGCCGGTGGCGTGGTTGGCGCTGCGGGCGCCGCCTGGCCCGGGTTTTTCAATTGCCATACCTCGTCGATGATCTTGTCGGCGGCT
Source organism: Betaproteobacteria bacterium (assembly GCA_028292435.1). Lineage (GTDB taxonomy): Bacteria > Pseudomonadota > Gammaproteobacteria > Burkholderiales > SG8-41 > PALSA-1004. The sequence goes on along the minus strand of JAQGMI010000039.1, from coordinate 59,733 downwards.
TTTTCAGCAGCTGCCGCCGGAAAGTAGATATTGATGGTCACGCAGCCGGCGAGCAGAGCCCCGCCAAGTCCCGCCATGAGAACGACGTTCCGCATAACAAATCCCGCTTTTCTGTTCATTTAGATCCGCCACAGACACTTAACGCTTCATCCGCTCAAAGTGCATACGCGCCCTGAAGCCATGTTTATTTGACGATCACGTTGCCTTCGGTAATGCGCTTCAATCGTGCGAGCAACTCACGCCAGCCGACGTTGCGATTGTAGCCCAACACCGAGATAGCCGGTATGCCGCCACCCTTGACGATTACATAGCCCTGCGGCACGTTTTCGATGCCGCCCATGTGACAAACGTCGAGCTCGAGCCGGCAACTCCAGCCAAGCGCCGAATAACCGAACGTCTCGAAAAAACGCAGGAAACTGCGCTGAATCGCGGCCGCCGCGCCGGCGCCGCCCAACGCGGTAATGTTTTGCACCGCAGCCTGACTGATGCGGCGCGGATAATCGCCGGGGCTGCTCGCAATTCGCGCATTGAATCGCACCGGACCCCAGTTGACCAGCTCCATCGCCTTTACGTCCGCGTCGATGCGGCCCGAAATTTTTCCGAACGAGAAAGTTTGCGTGACGAGATCGAGGTCCAGATTGCGCATCGTCACATCTCCCGTAAGCCGCGGAATTTTGGAAAGCGGATTTTCGAGCGCCAGATTCTCGATGGTGATCGCGCCATCGAACAGCTTGAACAGCAGTGCGCCGTCTACGTTGAGCGTTGACTGGGCGTAACGCACCGTCGGAATCGTCGCCGACAATGTTCCGTGCATGGCAGGCAATCCGAGCGCAGTCGTCAGTTGTTCGACCGAAATCGGCTTAAGCGCTCCAGTGAAACGCCAGCGCCAGCTTTCGCGCTCGCCGCTCGTCGCGAAATCGGAAATCGCGAGCTTGCCGTCGAGCACCGGCACTTCGATATCGCGCATGCGCACGCGCAGACCGCGCGTCTCGAGCGGCAAATCGAAAGCGCCGAAAGGCACGCGCAGCGCCTCGCCGCCGGCAATGCGCAATTTGGCGGTTTTCGTCTCTTCACGATGCCATGGAAAAACGCCGTCGAGGCCAAACAACGCGAAACGCCGGCCGTTGTCCTCAATCGATACGCGCCTGAAGGCCGCATCCGCGGACACCATGGCGCTGTCTTTGAGCACGAACGCAAAGTCCGCGTGGCCATCGCAGCGCAAGTCCGCGAGTACCGTGCCTTGCAGCGCCGGCTTCAATAATTTCTCGTAAAGGCCGGCAATATCGACGTTGTCGCCTTTGACGCTGGCAGCGGCCACCTTGCCGGACGCGCGGTCGATCGACGCGGTTATATCGACGTTTGCGATACCGGCCAGCGCAAGGCGCCCCTGTTCGATGGCGACGTGGCGTGAATCGAATGTTCCGCCCAGCGTCAGCGTGTGGCCGTAGCCGCTGACAAACAGCGGGTCCCAGAACACGTCTCCGTTCTTCCAGTCGAGCTGGCTTTGCCACCGCCACTGCGCGCCGTTTTGACGTGCATCGAGCGTCAGCACCGTATTGATTTTTTCGGCGGCGTGCAGTCCGCTGTCGTCCGCAAAACCGAAATTGATAAGCGCAAGTTCGCCTTGCACGCTCACTTCGCGCTCTACGTTGAACGTTGCCCTGCCGCTGATCGTGCCGGCATTCGGTTTGGGCCAGGTAGCCGGCCACCACGCCTTGAAGTGCGTGAGCGCGCCATTGCGAACGTCCAGAGCCAGCGTGCGTCCGCCCGGCGTGCCGGTGATGTGGACCCGCCATTCTTCGTTGGCAGCGGGCCGCAAGGCGAGATCGAGATTTTTGGTAAGCGTCGAATACCGAAAGGTGACCGCGATCTTTACCGGCGTCTCGAGCGTTGCCTGCTCGCAAATGAACTCATCGCGCCCCTGCCTGAGTTCGGGGCAAGTGAGCCGCACATTGCGCCAGGTCTCGCCCGCGATGGCGACTTCAGCCGCTCGCAGTTCCAGCTTGCTGGTTGTACCGGGAAGCAGCGTCCCGGTGATCTTGGTCGCAGTGAAGAGCGGCGCATCGATGCGATCAATGTTCAGGCTGATCTGCTGGGCCGATGCACCGGCCGCGATCAGCATCGACAGTACAATGGCGCCTGCCGGCGCCGTCAGCGTGAACTCAGGCAGGGAAAATGCCGGTCGACAGATAACGATCGCCACGGTCGCACACGATCGAGACGATCACCGCCTCCTTGACCGCGGACGAAATCTGCAGTGCCGCCCACATCGCCCCGCCCGAAGACACGCCGCCAAATATGCCCTCTTCGCGCGCGAGACGGCGCGTCATTTCTTCGGCATCGGCCTGTGTTACTTCGATCACGCGGTCGACCCGTGTCCAATCGCAGATCTTGGGCAGATACGCCGCAGGCCACTTGCGGATACCGGGAATCTGCGAGCCGTCGGTCGGCTGGCAACCGACTACCTGAATCGCCGGATTTTTTTCCTTGAGATAGCGCGACACGCCCATGATCGTGCCCGTCGTGCCCATGCTCGATACGAAATGCGTGACCTTGCCTGCAGTGTCGCGCCAGATTTCCGGCCCGGTGCTTTCATAATGCGCGAGCGGATTATCCGCGTTCGCAAACTGATCGAGAATGATGCCCTCGCCGTTGTCACGCATTTTTTCGGCAACGTCGCGCGCCATTTCCATGCCGCCCGATTGCGGCGTCAAGACGATTTTTGCGCCGAATGCCGCCATCGACTGGCGTCGCTCAATCGACAGGTGCTCTGGCATCACAAGCACCATGCGATAACCCATCATCGCGGCCGCCATGGCGAGCGCAATGCCGGTGTTACCGCTCGTGGGTTCGATCAGCGTGTCGCCGGGCTTGATTTCGCCGCGCTTCTGCGCACGCTTGATCATCGAGAGCGCCGGCCGGTCCTTGACCGAGCCCGCCGGATTGTTGCCCTCGAGTTTGGCCAGTAACACGTTGCTCGTTTTGCCGGGCAGGCGCAGCAGCCGCACGAGCGGTGTGTTGCCGATGAAATCTTCGAGCGTCTTGTACATGGCGGTCATGTGGATTCGCTTGCGATCAACGAGTCGATGTAACGGGCAACGCCTTCTTCGACCGTGGAAAAAGGCGTTACATAACCGGCTTCACGCAACGCTTTGAGATCGGCCTGGGTGTAGCTCTGATATTTACGCGCGAGATCTGGCGGAAACGGAATGTATTCAATGATGCCCTGGCGTTGCAGGTCGGTGAGCGTGAGCTGCGCCTCGCCCGCATTGCGGCGGCAAGTATTAACCGTCGCCAGCGCGACGTCATTGAAACTTTGCGCCCGTCCCGTGCCGACATTGAAAATGCCGGACTGGCTTGGATTGTCGAGAAAATGCAGGTTTACGTCGACCGCATCGTCGACCGACACGAAATCGCGGCGCTGCTCGCCATTGCCATAGCCGCCGCTGCCTTCGAACAACCTGACTTTGCCGGTTGCACGATATTGATTGAAAAAATGATATGCGACTGACGCCATGCGGCCCTTGTGCTGTTCGCGCGGGCCGTAAACATTGAAGTAGCGCAAGCCGACGACCTGCGACGAGCGTTCCGACCAGTTGCTGCGCACGTACTGATCGAACAAAAACTTGGAATACCCATAAACATTGAGCGGAGCCTCGTGCTCGCGACCTTCGATAAATGCCGGACCGGCGCCATAGACTGCCGCCGACGACGCATAAATATAAGGAATCTGCTCGTCGATGCAATATTCGAACAACTCGCGTGAATAGCGATAATTGTTCTGCATCATGTAGCGGCCGTCGGTTTCGGTGGTGTCCGAGCACGCGCCCTGATGCGAAATCGCCGCAATCGCACCATCGAATGCGCCATTGTTGAGTTCGCGCAGAAAATCGTCCTTGTCGAGATAGTCGGCAATATCGGAATCGACAAGGTTCGCGAACTTGTCACCTTGCTTGAGATCGTCGACCGCGAGCACGTCCCATTCGCCGCGATCGCTCAGCGCCTTCGCGATATTCGAACCGATGAATCCTGCAGCCCCGGTGACGACGATATACATGCGCTCTTCAGCCTTCTTTCGCAAACACTTCTCGCGGCAACGCGACGGCAGTGCCGAATTTCCCGACGACAATACCGGCCGCGCGATTCGCCACGCGCACCGCCGCGTCCATCGGATAACCGGCGGCAAGCATTACCGCCATCGTCGCAATCACGGTATCACCGGCTCCCGAGACGTCCGATACTTCGCGCGCTTCGGCCTGCACCTGCAACCGCCGCGATCCCTCGAAGAGCGTCATGCCGTCAGCGCCTCGCGTGACCAGTAACGCATCCATTTTCAGTTTACGCCGCAATTTTTGTGCGCGTTGAGTCAGTTCGACCTCGCTTTTCCAGGCCCCCGCGGCGTTGCGAAATTCGTTCAGGTTCGGCGTCACCAGGGTTGCGCCCTGATAGCGCGCGAAATCGCTGCCTTTCGGATCGATCAGCACTGGCTTGCCGTGCCGGCGCGCGAGTTCGATCATGCGCGCAATGTGGGTCAGGCCGCCTTTGCCGTAATCCGACAGAATGACCGCATCGCAGCCGGCGACAAGCTTTGTGTAATCCGCAAGCTTGGAACGCAGAATCTCATGACTGGGTTCGGTCTCGAAGTCGACGCGTAGTAACTGGTGCCGCGGCGGACCAATCACGCGCAGCTTGACTGTAGTATCGATGGTGCGGTCGCGATGCAGGCGCGCATTGATTTTTTCGGCACGCATCAATTCAGTTAAACGCCGGCCCGGTTCATCGTCGCCGACGACCGACAGCAACGTTACGCGCGCCCCCAGCGCTGCCGCATTCCGCGCGACGTTGGCGGCGCCACCGGGACGCTCTTCGCTGCGCTTGAACTTAACGACCGGCACCGGCGCCTCGGGTGAAATGCGATGGACGTCGCCGTACCAATAGCGGTCGAGCATGACGTCGCCGACGACGAGGACGCGGGTCTTTTTGATTTTGTCGATACTCACGCTCATATCGGCGACCGGACGTTTATCAGCGCGCGCCTTCATGGGCGGCCGATACCGAAATATTCGAGGCCGTAACTTCGCACCATCGCGGGTTCGTACAGGTTGCGGCCGTCTATGATAACGGGCGTGCGCAGCCGCCGCTTGATCTCGTCGAAATCGGGGCTGCGAAACTCCTTCCACTCGGTGACAATCACGAGGCAATCCGCGCCTTCGAGCGCGTCGCGCGGAGACGCTGAAAATGTCACGGCAGGGAGGGCAGCGAACGTTTTTCTGGCCTGCGGAATCGATACCGGATCGTATGCTACAACTGTGCCGCCGCGCTTGATGATGCCGGGCACGATGAGCTGGCTCGGCGCTTCCCGCATGTCGTCCGTATTGGGTTTGAACGCGAGCCCCCAGACGGCGAATCGCTTGCCGGTGAGATCGTCGCCGAACCGGCGCGTGATCTTGTCGAGTAGTCGTACTTTCTGCGACTCATTCACCTGATTGACCGCCTCGATGATTTTGAGTTGCATGCCGCTGTCGCGTGCTGTCTGCTGCAGCGCCGAAACGTCTTTGGGAAAACACGCGCCGCCGTAACCGCAGCCAGCGTATAAAAAATGATAGCCGATACGCGCATCCGAGCCGATGCCCTGGCGCACGTGCTCGATGTCGGCGCCGAGTTCTTCGGCCAAATTGGCAAGTTCGTTCATGAATGATATGCGCGTTGCCAGCATCGCGTTGGCCGCGTACTTAGTCAATTCAGCCGATGGTATGTCCATGAAGATCATGCGCTCGTGATTGCGTTGAATCGGCGCATAGATAGCGCGCATGGTTTGCTTTGCCCGCTCGTCGGCGACGCCGATCACGACGCGGTCAGGCCGCATGAAGTCCTCGATCGCGGCACCCTCCTTCAAAAACTCCGGATTCGACGCGACGCTGAAATCGATTGATTTTCCTCGCGCCGCAAGTTCTTCGGTGATCGCCGCGCGGACCTTAGCCGCAGTCCCAACCGGCACTGTCGATTTGTCGACCACCAGCCGGTAGTCGTTCATGTGACGCCCGATCGCACGCGCGGCTTTGATCACGTATTGAAGATCGGCCGAACCGTCCTGATCCGGCGGCGTGCCGACCGCAATGAACTGGACTTGTCCATGCGCTACGCTTTGCGCAACGTCGGTCGTGAAATGCAGCCGCCCGGCGTCGACATTGCGTTTGACGAGCGGTTCGAGGCCCGGCTCGTAGATCGGAATCTCGCCGCGGTTCAACTGCGCGATTTTGCCGGCATCGACGTCGAGACACATCACGTCGTTGCCGAGTTCGGCGAGACAGGCGCCCGACACGAGCCCCACATAACCGGTGCCGATAATGGTAATTTTCATGAGCGGCGTTGCGTTTCGATTTCGCGATTGATTGTTTCGAGCACGGCGACCGGATCAGCGGCCTGCGTAATCGGCCTGCCGATCACCAGATAATCCGCACCCGCGGCAATGGCCGTGGCAGGCGTCATCACGCGTTGCTGATCGCCTTTGGCGTCGCCCGCTGGCCGGATACCCGGTGTCACAAGACAAAAGCCGCTTCCGCATTCGCGTTTCAATAATGCCGCTTCCTGCGCCGAACAGACGACGCCATCAAGTCCGCTTGCCTGCGCCAGCTTGGCGAGTCGCAGCGCGGCTGACGCCGGTTCGCCCGCGATGCCGACGTCTTGCAGGTCATTTTGGGCCATGCTGGTGAGCACGGTTACCGCGATCAGTTTGGGCCGCCTTTTGGCGTTCGCGATGGCGTCGCGCGCAGCTTCGAGCATCGGGCGTCCGCCGAGTGCGTGCACATTAAGCATCCACACGCCTAATCGCGCAGCGGCCTTGCATGCGCCGGCAGCGGTGTTTGGGATATCGTGAAATTTCAAATCGAGAAATACGTCAAACCCGCGATCGACCAATTTTTCGACCAGCACGGGGCCGGCAGCGGTAAACAATTCCTTGCCGACTTTCAGCTTGCACGCCCCGGGACTGACGCGCGCGGCGAAATCCAGCGCCTGATCGGCCGCCGGATAGTCGAGTGCGACGATAACGCGTGACTCGTTGGTCATGATTTAGCTACTGCCGGATAATTCTTCATACGGGCGAATTTTTCTCTTCGGCGCGGCGTGGCGAGTAAGTTTCCCATTCGCCGCAGGCCGGACAATGCCAATAATACTGGCGCGCGCGGAATCCGCAGTTATCGCATTTAAACATTGCGAGTGTACGGGTGTGCTGGTGGACCAGATTCTTGACGAGTTCGAGGTCCTGACGCCGTTGCACCGGCGCATCGAGTAATTGCGCTTCGAGCAGCTTGTCCAGCCCTAACAACGTCGGGCTGCGCCGCATCTCATCGCGCACCAGCTGGTAGGCGGGCTCCGCGCCCTGCTCCTCGAGGATGCACGTAAACACCACATTCAGGACGTCAAGCGACGGATATTTGCCGAGCAATCCGCGCAAAAGGTTAAGCCCTTCCTGTGCTTTGCCCTGCTGCTTGTAAGCGCCGATAAGGCGTTCCGCAACCAGAGCAAGATAATCGGGATTCTGCGTTTCAATGCGCTTCCAAGCGTCGATTGCCGCATCGAGGCGGTGGAGCGCCATCTCGAGATCGCCAAGCAGGACGTTTGCGCGCACGCACAAGCGATGATGCGCCAGCGCGCGTTCGAGATGAGGCCGCGCCGCGTCCGGGCGCGATTCCATGATTTCGCGGCTCGCCATTTCACAATAAAAGTTGGCAATCTCTTTCTGGTGCGACTGGCCGGTGACCGTCTCGAGCTGCTGGGCGATATCGATCGCTTTTTGCCAGTCCTTTTCCTGCTCGTAAATTTCAAGCAGGTATTTCAGCGCCGCCTCTTCATGCGCGCTGCCTTGCAGCTTGGCGAACAATTCCTCGGCACGGTCGAGCAGGCCGGCTTTCAAATAGTCCTGCGCGAGTTCGAACAAGGCATCGAGCTTTTGCGATTGCGGCAGGTCGGCGCGCTCGACGAGGTTCTGATGCATGCGAATCGCGCGTTCGGTCTCGCCGCGACGGCGAAACAGCGAACCCAGCGCAAAGTGCAATTCGATGGTCTGCGGCTCGACTTTGACGACTTCGATAAACGCCTCGATCGCCTTGTCAGGCTGCTCGTTGAGCAGGAAATTGAGTCCCTTGAAGTACGAGCGCGGCAATGCCCGCGATTCCGAGACCAGATGCTTGATGTCGATGCGCGCGGCAAGCCAGCCAAGTGCAAAGAAAAGCGGTAGTGCGAGCAACCACCAGTATTCGATTTCCATTGCGCGGCGCGTCGTCCCTGCGTTCGTTAAATCGACTCGGCGACGATGGGAACGCCGGGCGTGCGTGTGAGGCCGCGAATCTCGCGTTTCAACGCAAGAATCTGGCGCCGCTGCGTGAACACGGCGCCGAGGCAGGCGGCGATGCCGAGCGCGGCGCCGGCGGCAAAAAAGACCAACAGCATCAGCACGAGCGGCGCCTGCCATTCGAGGCCGAGGAAATAGCGCAACGCGACGGTATCGGTGTTTTTTACGGCGAACCCGAGCAGCATTAAAAATATCGAAACGCCGGCGACCGTTTTAACGAGCAAAACCAAGCGTTGCATTGTCACACCTCCGCCGCACCCGCAATTTACTCATGTCCGGTGCGGACAAAAAAAAGCGGCATTATCTTTCGATGATGCCGCACGGACTTTAATCGCGCCGCGATTACTTCTTGAAATCGACGCGTTCGCGCAATTCCTTGCCGGCCTTGAAATGCGGCACATATTTCGCAGGCACCTGCACCTTGTCGCCCGATTTCGGATTGCGACCGGTGCGCGGCGGACGGTAATTCAGACCAAAGCTGCCGAATCCGCGAATCTCGATGCGCTGGCCTTCAGACAGACTTTTGCCCATCGCATCGAGAACCATCTTAACTGCAAGCTCGGCGTCTTTCGCCACCAGCTGGGGGTAGCGCGCCGCCAGCTTCGCGATCAACTCGGACTTCGTCATGATCGTTGCGTCCCCTTATTGACCGGTGTTGGCGGTATCCATCTTGGCTTTGAGCAACGCGCCGAGACTTGTCGTGCCGGCATTGGCCGGCTTGTCGGCCGCCATCTTCTGCATCGCATTGGATTCGTCCGCCATATCGCGCGCCTTGATCGACAGGTTGATCGTGCGGTTCTTGCGATCAATGTTGATGATCATCGCCGTGACCGCGTCGCCCTCTTTCAGATGCGTGCGGATATCCTCGACGCGGTCGCGCGAAACTTCGGAGGCGCGCAGGTAACCTTCGACTTCGCCCTCGAGCGCGATTACCGCACCCTTGGCATCGATCGACTTCACCGTGCCTTTGACAATGCTGTTCTTGTCGTTGGTCGACACGTAGCCGGTGAACGGGTCGCCGTCGAGCTGCTTGATGCCCAGCGAAATACGTTCGCGCTCGACGTCGATCGACAGGACCATGGCTTCGGTTTCGTCGCCCTTCTTGTAGTTGCGCACTGCTTCTTCGCCCGGCATGTTCCACGACAGGTCCGACAGATGGACGAGGCCGTCGATATTGCCCGCCAGCCCGATGAACACGCCGAAGTCGGTGATCGACTTGATCTGGCCTTTGACCTTGTCGCCCTTCTTGGAATTCATCGAGAACTCTTCCCACGGATTCGGCTTGCACTGCTTCATGCCTAGCGAAATCCGGCGGCGGTCTTCGTCAATTTCAAGCACCATCACTTCAACTTCGTCACCCAGGGCGACGACGCGCGACGGATGCACGTTCTTGTTGGTCCAGTCCATCTCCGACACGTGCACCAAGCCTTCGATACCCTGCTCGATTTCGACAAACGCGCCGTAGTCGGTCAGGTTGCTGACTTTACCGAACAGGCGCGTACCCTGCGGATAACGGCGCGAGAGGCCGACCCACGGATCTTCGCCCAACTGTTTCATACCGAGCGAGACGCGGTTTTTTTCCTGGTCGAACTTGAGCACTTTGGCTTCGACTTCATCGCCGACCGCCAGCACTTCCGACGGATGCTTCACGCGGCGCCATGCGAGATCGGTGATATGCAGCAGGCCATCGATGCCGCCCAAGTCGACGAACGCGCCGTAGTCGGTGATGTTTTTGACGATACCCTTGACCACTGCGCCTTCGGTGAGGCTCGACAGCAGCGCCTGGCGTTCCGCACCTTGCGACGCTTCAAGCACCGCGCGGCGCGAAACAACCACGTTGTTGCGCTTGCGGTCGAGTTTGATGACTTTGAACTCCATCACCTTGTTCTCATACGGTGACGTGTCTTTGACTGGGCGTATATCCACTAGCGAGCCGGGCAGGAAGGCTCGGATGCCGTTCACCATGACCGTGAGGCCCCCTTTAACTTTGCCGTTAATCAGGCCTTCGACGACGGTGCTCTTTTCGAGCGCTTGTTCGAGGTCCATCCACGCGGCAAGGCGCTTGGCTTTGTCGCGCGACAGGCGCGTTTCGCCAAAGCCGTCTTCGAGCGCATCGATTGCGACTTGCACAAAATCGCCGACTTTGACTTCGATTTCACCGCGGTCGGTGCGGAATTCTTCGGTGGGGATGTAACTTTCTGACTTTAATCCTGCATTAACAACCACATGGTTCGCGTCGACTCGGATCACTTCAGCGGTGATCACTTCGCCAATACGCATCTCCTTGCGGGCGAGGCTTTCCTCGAATAATGCCGCAAAAGATTCGGTGGCTGCAGGGGAAGAAGCTGATGTCATTGTTTGCACGTTTGGCCTGAATTTAACCCGTTATATCAACGGGGGTTCATTAGTAAACGCCGTGAGCCTGGCAGCTCATGGCACCTGTGTTGCTGCTGCGTAGCGGGCCAGCACTTGCTCTACGGCGTCGTCGATCGACAGGTTCGTCGTGTCGAGCAAAATAGCGTCGCTACTCTTGTGCAAGGGAGCAATTGCGCGTCCGCTGTCGCGGTCGTCACGTGCTTTGATATCCTGCAAAAGGGCGGCCATATTAGCACTCATTCCTTTACCTATCAACTGTTTATATCGCCGTGCGGCACGCGCTGCGGGGTCCGCCGTCAGGTAGATTTTGAGCATTGCGTCGGGAAATACGACCGAACCCATGTCCCGACCGTCAGCCACCAGTCCGGGCTTCGTCCGAAAGCCCCGCTGGCGCAGGAGTAACGCTTGTCGCACCAAGGGCAACGCGGCGACTTCCGAGGCCGCTTTCCCTGCCGCCTCGGACCGGATCGCGTCCGTGACATTCTTTTGATTTAAATAGATATTGTCATTATCGAACCGCGCGTTTAAGGTCTCCGCGAGTCGCGCCACTTGAGGTTCGTCTGACGTGCTGACGTGGGCATACCGGGCTGCCTCGCCGACCAGCCTGTACAGCGCCCCGCTGTCGAGATAATGAAAATGCAAGTGTTGTGCGACCTTTTGCGCGACCGTGCCTTTGCCCGACGCGGACGGTCCATCGATTGCAATTACCGGCACATGACGGTCCATCGGTCAGTGTTCCGTGATGCCGGCCAAAACGCTGAAATAGTCGGGAAACGTCTTGGCGACGCAGCCGGGATCGTTAATGCGTACGGCGACTCCGCCCAGGGCGACCAGCGAGAAGCACATCGCCATGCGATGGTCGTCGTAAGTGTCGATGGTAGCCGGCAGGAGCGCCGCCGGCGGAAAAATTGTCAGGCTGTCGGCAGTTTCTTCGACGCGGGCGCCGACCTTGCGTAATTCGGTCGCCATCGCCGCGATGCGATCGGTTTCTTTGACGCGCCAACTGCCGATGTTGCGCAGCGTGCTTGGGCCATCGGCAAACAATGCGAGCACCGCGACAGTCATTGCAGCGTCCGGGATGTGATTGAAGTCCGCGTCGATCGCGCGCAGTTTGCCCGCAAGCGCGGCAGCCGGACCGGCGCCGGCCGAAATCCAGTTGGCGCCAAGTTCGATAGTTGCTCCCATGGTGCGCAGCGTATCGATAAAACGCACGTCGCCCTGAATACTCGCCTTCCCTACACCCTCGACGCGCACCGGACCGCCGCCCGTTAATCCACTGATTGCGCCGGCGGCCAGGAAATACGACGCGGCCGAAGCATCGCCTTCCACGTAGATGTCGCCCGGCGTTTTGTAACGCGCCGTAAGCGGAATCGAGAATTTCTGCCAATCGTCGCGCACTACCTCAACACCAAAACGTCGCATCATGTTGAGCGTAATTTCGACGTACGGCTTAGAAACAAGATCGCCGATCACTTTCACGACAGTATTAGCTCGCAAAAGCGGCAGGCTCATCAGCAACGCAGTCAGGAACTGGCTTGAGACGTTGCCCCTCACGCTGACATCTGCGCCCGCGCGGATCTTGCCTGGATGAATCTGAAGCGGCGGAAACCCGCGCGCGCCGAGATATTCTATTTCGGCGTCAAGCGAGCTAAGTGCATCGACGAGATCGCCAATCGGCCGCTCATGCATGCGTGCGACGCCGTCGAGTTTGTAGCTGCCGCCACTCAGCGCAAGCGCCGCGGTCAGCGGACGAAAGGCAGTGCCCGCGTTGCCGAGAAATAGATCTGCATGCTTGACTGGCAGTACGCCGTTCGCGCCGCGCACGCGCACGAACTGCTCTCCACCCTGTGTCCAGGCGACCCCAAGCTTGCGCAAAGCATTGAGCATATAGCGCGTATCGTCGGAATCGAGTAAGTCGTAAATACGTGTCTCGCCTTCGGCGAGCGCTGCCAGCAACAATATGCGGTTGGAAATACTTTTGGAACCAGGCAACTTTACGATGCCGTGGGCGCGCCGAACGGGCGCCAGATCGAGATAATCCACGTGCGCCGCTCCGCTCATGCGTGCAATTCCATCGCCTTTACGGTCGTCATTTTTTTAGCAGCCACTTCGCGCGCGCATTCCGCGATGCCGCGAATTTCTGTTCGAGCGCTGCACCGTCGCTCGCCTCGACCATACCGCGCACGGCTTCAAGATCGCTTAAGTACCCGTCGAGCGCGGAAAGAATCGCGTCGCGATTGGCAAGACAGATATCGCGCCACATTTCGGGAGAACTGCCGGCGATGCGTGTGAGGTCGCGAAATCCGCCGCCGGTGTGCTGAAAAAGTTTGGGCGCATTCGCCTGCCCCGCGATATTGGCGACCGCGGTAAACGACAGCAGATGCGGCAAATGACTCACGAGCGCAAAGATCCGGTCGTGTTGCGACGCCGTCATTTCAAGTATGCGCATGCCGGCCAATTTCCAGGCGGCCCTCACCAGTTTCATCGCACGCGCCGAGGTTTCAGGCTCTGGCGTCAGAATTAAGTTACGCTGCTCGAACAGCTCGGCAAATGCCGCCGCGGCACCACTTTTTTCCGTGCCTGCGATGGGATGCGCGGGCACAAACCGTGAAAACGTCGCACCAAGCTGCCGGCGCGCACTTTCGATTACATCGCGTTTGGTGCTGCCGGCGTCCGTTACTACCGTGTGCGATGCAAGGTGCGGCGCGATATGCGCAAGCACCGCCCGCGTTTGTCCTAGCGGCACGGCGAGCAACACAAGATCGGCATTCTTAACGGCGACGGCCGGATCGGTCGCCATTTCATCGATCACACCGAGCCGTTTTGCAGCGAGAAGATTCGAACGGCTGCGCCCTACTCCGACCACGTGGCCGACGGCGCGCTGTCTCTTCAGCGCCAATGCAAACGAACCGCCGATGAGACCGACGCCGAATATGACGAGTTTGCCGATCAGCGGTTTCGGCGGTTTTCGACCGCCTGCTTTGCGCGCGGGTTGCCGTTTTTTCTTCATGCGGCTAACGACTGCTTGAGCGCATCGAGGAAACGCGCGTTCTCCGCTTCGAGGCCGATGCTCACGCGCAGGAAGTCGGGCATTTGATACGCCGCGATCGGACGTACTATCACGCCGCGCTGCAAAAGCCGCTGAAATACACCGGCGGCATCCGTGACTTTAATGCTGACGAAATTGCCGGCCGATGGAATGTAGTCGACGCCGAGCTTCGTCAGTCCGGCGGTCATTTGCCGCATGCCCGCCTGGTTCAGCTCAAAGCTGCGGCGCACGAATTCATGATCTTCGAGGCCGGCGGCCGCGGCGGCGAGCGAAATGCTGTTGACGTTGAACGGCTGGCGCACGCGGTTCATCAGGTCGGCGACATCCGGATGCGCAAACGCATAGCCGACGCGCAAACCAGCCAGCCCGTACGCCTTTGAAAACGTGCGCGTGACGATAAGATTGGGAAATTCCGCAAGCCATGCGAGCGAATCCGATCTCAGTGCTTCCGGAATGTATTCATTGTACGCCTCATCAAGCACCACGATAACGTTCGATGGCACCTGGCGCAGGAAAGCATGCAAATCAGCAGCGGTAATCAGCGTGCCAGTCGGATTGTTTGGATTCGCGAGAAAAACCATGCGCGTGCGCGGCGTGATGGCGGCAAGCATGGCCTTGAGATCATGCGCGTATTCGCGCGCGGGCGCCTCTACGCCAGTCGCGCCGGTGTATTGAATCTCGAGCGCATAGATTGCAAATGCGTGCTGCGAGTACACCGCTTCGAGTGACGGCGCGAGGAACGCGCGCGCCGCCGAATTGAGCACGTCATTGGAGCCATTGCCGAGAACGATCTGCGCCATGTCGACGCCATAGCGCTTGCACAGTGCCTGTTTCAGCTCGAACCCGTTGCCGTCCGGATAGCGCGCGAGATCGGCAATCGCCGCCTCAATGGCGCGCATTGCCAGCGGACTGACGCCGAGCGGATTTTCGTTGGACGCGAGCTTGATGATTTTGTCGGGGTGGATGCCCAGTTCGCGAGCCAGTTCAGCGATCGGCTTCCCCGGCTGGTATGGCGCGATCGAACGTATGTAGGCCGGCGCGAGATCGCGAAGATCAGACACCCGGTTAGCTGCGGAATTTTTCATTTAAATTTAATTTTCAATACGGCGCCGGACGCGAACGCCGATAGCTCTGCTCAAGCCAGGCCTAGGCGGTACCCGCCGGATATGAGCCGAGGTTTTTGATAAAAGCCGCTTTCTCGGTCAGTTCGCGCAAAGCTTGCCCGACATTCGCGTCCTGCTGGTGGCCTTCGATATCAACATAGAACAGATATTCCCAGCGCCCGGTGCGTGCCGGACGCGACTCGAGCCGCGACATGCTGACGCCGTGCTGCGCGAGCGGCGTCAACAGCGTATGAATCGCGCCCGGCTGATTGCGCGTCGACATGACGAGCGAGGTCTTGTCTTTGCCTGACGGCCCTGCGTCATGCGCCGCAATCACCACGAAACGGGTGGTATTGCGCGGCTCGTCCTCAATATTGTTCGCAATGATTTTCAAACCGTACACAACGGCCGCCGTTTTGCTGGCAATGGCGCCGGCTGTCGCGTCTTTCGCCGCCATCCGCGCAGCCTCGGCGTTGCTCACGACCGGCACGCGCCTGGCTTTCGCATAATGCTGGTTAAGCCACTCATGGCATTGCGCGAGGCTCTGACTATGCGACAGTATTTTCTTGACGCCCGCAGTCTTGCCGCTCTTGCTCATCAGGCATTGATGCACCGCGAGCAGCACTTCGCCGCAAATTTTGAGCGGCGTCGCCAGCAACAGATCGTGAGTGCGGCTGATGCTGCCTTCGGTTGAGTTTTCAATCGGCACGACACCATAGTGCGAAGCGCCACTCTCTACCTGGCGAAATACTTCATCGATCGACGCGCAGGGCTGCAATTGCGTCTGGCCGCCGAACTGGCGGATCGCGGCTTCCTCACTGAATGTACCTTGCGGCCCGAGATAAGCGACACGGATGCCGTCTTCCAGCGCGCGGCACGCCGACATGATTTCAGTGTATAGCCGGGCGAGCGCGGCACTAGGCAACGGGCCCTTGTTGCGCCCGGTAACGCGGCGGAGGACCTGAGCTTCACGCTCGGGACGGTATTTCGCGCCGGTTTTGGCATGGCCGATATCCTGCGCGAGCGCGGCGCGCTCGCCGAGCAGATCGACGATGTCATCGTCGATCGCATCGATGCGGGCGCGAATTTTTTTGAGCGTGTCCGTCACGGCGAAATTCCCTGAATCCGCGAATGCACGCGAATGGACACGAAGTTTAAATCAATACGGGCCACGGGGGTAATTTGGCGGCATCGCCGGCAATGCGCGCGTCCGCTTATTCGAGCGGTAAATAGCGCACCGCAAGTACCCCTTTGGTCGCGGCGATCTTGCCAATCAAATCGGCGGGCACTGCACTGTCGACATCGACGAGCGTATAGGCCATCTCGCCTTTTGATTTATTCAGCATGTTGTGAATATTAAGGCCGGCGTTAGCCATCGCCGTGGAAATCTGGCCCAGCATATTGGGCATGTTCGAATTCGCGATGCCGACGCGGTACTGGGACTCGCGCGCCATTACGACGTCGGGAAAATTCACTGCGTTCTGGATATTGCCGTGCTCGAGATAGTCGCGCAGCTGGTCGACAACCATGATCGCGCAATTGTCCTCCGCCTCGCGTGTCGACGCTCCCAAATGCGGCAATGCGATGACGCCCGGCTGGTTAACGAGCGCCTGCGCTGGAAAATCGCACACGTAGGCGCGAATCTTCTTCGCCTTGAGCGCCGCGAGCACTGCCGTATTGTCGACAATTCCGTCGCGCGAAAAATTGAGCAGGATCGCGCTGTCGCGCATGAGCGCAAGACGCTCGGCGTTAATCAGATTCTTTGTCGCCTCGACGTAAGGCACGTGCAGTGTCGCAAAGTCGGCCGCTTTCAAGACTTCTTCAACCGAGTTTGCTTTTCTGACCTGCGACGGCAGGCCCCATGCCGCGTCAACCGTAATATGCGGATCGTATCCCAGCACATTCATGCCGAGCTTGATAGCGGCATCCGCGACCAGGCTGCCGATTTTACCCAAGCCGATGACACCGAGCGTGTGCTTGGGCAGCTCGATGCCGGCGAAGTCTTTCTTACCGTCTTCAACCAGTTTATGGAGCGTTTCGTCGTCGCCGGCAAGCCCGTCGACGAAGCGTGTCGCGGGAAGCAGATTACGCGCCGCAATCAGCATGCCAGCAATCACCAGTTCTTTGACGGCGTTCGCGTTCGCGCCCGGTGCATTGAACACCGGCACGCCGCGGGCGCTCAATGGCTTAACCGGAATGTTGTTGGTTCCGGCGCCGGCGCGGGCAACCGCGCGCACGCGCTCGCCGATTGGCATCGAGTGCATGTCCTGCGAGCGCACGAGTATTGCGTCGGGATCGGCGACTTTGCCGCCCACTTCGTAGCGATCGCCGGGCAGGCGCGTAAGACCAACCTTGGCGATGTTATTAAGCGTCAGAACATTAAATCTCGCTGCCATTTGATCAGCCCTGCCGCGTCTGGAATTCGCGCATAAATTCGACCAGCGCCTTGACGCCTTCGATCGGCATCGCGTTATAGATGGATGCCCGCATGCCGCCGACCGAACGATGACCTTTAAGCTCGACCATACCGCGCGCTTTCGCCTGCTTCAGAAATTCATCGTTCAGCGCTTCGTTGCGCAGCCTGAACGGCACATTCATCAGTGAGCGGTCTTCCTTGTCGACCGGCGAGTAATAAAACTCCGTCTGATCCAGAAAGTCATAAAGGACGTTGGCCTTGGTGCGATTGTTTTGCGCGACCTTCTGCAATCCGCCTTGTTTTTTCAGCCACTGGAACACAAGCCCTGCAATATAGATGCCGTAGGTTGCCGGCGTATTCAGCATTGAATCCGATTCGGCCTGCGCCTTGTAATCGAGCACGGTCGGCGTAATCGGCAGCGTCTGACCGAGCAGGTCGTCGCGTACGATGACGATCGTCAATCCCGCGGGACCGATGTTTTTCTGCGCGCCCGCGTAAATGAGGCCGTACTTCGCCACGTCCACCGGACGCGACAGAATGTGCGACGACATGTCGGCAACGAGTGGCACGCTGCCGGTGTCCGGCAACCAGTTAAATTCAACGCCGCCGATCGTCTCGTTAGTGCAGACGTGAACGTAGGCAGCCTGCGGGTCCAGTTTCCACGCGGCCTGCTTCGGCGCGTATGTAAAGTTCCGGTCTTCCGAACTCGCTGCAATGTTGACGCTCGCGTAGCGTTTCGCTTCCTTGATCGCTTTTTTCGACCATTCGCCGGTGTTGACGTAGTCCACGCTTTGTTTGCCGCGAAGAAGATTCATCGGGATCGCAGCAAATTGCAGCGTCGCGCCGCCCTGCAGGAACAGTACTTTGTAATTACCGGGAATGCCGAGCAATTCGCGCAAATCGGCTTCAGCGGCGGCGGCAATGCCGATAAACTCTTTGCCGCGATGACTCATCTCCATAACTGACGTGCCGCAGCCATGCCAGTCGAGCATTTCACGGCTCGCCTGCTCGAGTACTGGCTCCGGTAAAACCGCGGGGCCGGCGGCGAAATTAAATATGCGAGGCATAGGAGGCTTTCGGTCTTTCGTCTAAGGTCAGAACGGCAGAAGTAAAACGGCGTTGCGTTTATTCCGCGCCGTTTTCCTCGTCGTCGCGTTCGAGGATTTTCTCGAGACCGGCGAGTTTTTCGCCCTCGCCGAGATTGATCAGACGCACGCCCTGCGTGGCGCGGCCCATGTCGCGGATTTCATTGATGCGGGTCCGAATCAGCACGCCGCCTGTCGTAATCAACATAATTTCATCGTCGTCGCCGACGATCTGCGCGGCGACCAGCTTGCCATTGCGGTCCGAGGCCTGAATTGCAATCATGCCCTGCGTGCCGCGGCCATGCTTGGTGTAATCGCCGATCGGCGTGCGTTTGCCATATCCATTTTCGGTTGCTGTCAGCACGGACACGTTTTCGTTGTCCGCCGTGAGCAACGATATGACATGCCCGCCCGCACCAAGTTTCATTCCGCGCACGCCGCCGGCGTTGCGGCCCATCCCGCGCACTTCGCTTTCAGCGAAACGCACTGCTTTGCCGGCGTCGGAAAACAGCATGACGTCCTGCTTGTCGTCCGTCAGCGCAACGCCGATCAGGAAATCGCCCTCATCGAGGTTGACCGCGATGATGCCGGAGGGGCGCGGACGCGAAAATGAGGACAGCGCGGTTTTCTTGACCGTGCCATTGGCCGTTGCCATGAATACAAAATGCTGCTCGTCGAATTCCTTGACCGGCAGCACTGCGGTAATTTTCTCGTGCTCGAGCAACGGCACGAGATTCACGATCGGCTTGCCGCGGCTGTTGCGGCCGCCCTGCGGCACGTTATAGACCTTCAGCCAGTACACGCGCCCGCGATTCGAAAAACACAGAATGAAATCATGCGTGTTTGCAATGAACAGCTTCTCGACGAAATCGTCTTCTTTCGTCGTCGTCGCCTGCTTGCCGCGGCCGCCGCGCTTCTGCGCGCGATAGTCGGTGACTGGCTGCGATTTCATATAGCCGCCATGCGACAAGGTGACCACGACTTCTTCCGCAACGATCAGGTCTTCCATCGACAAATCTTGCGTATTCTCGACAATCTCGCTGCGGCGCTCGTCGCCGTATTGCTTTTTCACGCTGTCGAGTTCTTCGCTGATGATTGCGGTGATGCGTGCCGGCCTGGCAAGGATGTCGAGCAAGTCGACGATCTTGTCCATCACTTCCTTGTATTCGTCGACGATCTTGTCCTGCTCGAGGCCGGTCAGGCGCTGCAATTGCATTTCAAGAATGCGCTGGGTCTGCGCTTCTGACAGGCGGTAGCCGCTCTTCTGGTAGCCAAATTCGGGCGCCAGGCCCGCCGGCCGCGCCGAGGTCGGATCAACTCGCGAGAGCATTTCCTCAACGAGGTTCGAGCGCCATAGGCGCGCCATCAGCTGCTCTTTTGCCTCGGCCGGCGTCTTGGCCGCCTTGATCAGTGCAATGACGTCATCGACATTGGAGAGCGCGACGGCGAGGCCTTCAAGGATGTGGCCGCGCTCGCGAGCCTTCTTGAGTTCGAAAATCGTGCGACGCGTAACAACTTCGCGGCGATGGCGTAAAAATGCGTCGAGCATCTGACGCAAATTCAACACGCGCGGCTGGCCATCGACCAGTGCGACCATGTTCACGCCGAAGCTGTCCTGCATCGACGTTTCCTTGTACAGATTGTTCAGGATCACGTCGGCGTTTTCGCCGCGCTTCAATTCAATCACCGCGCGCATGCCCGATTTATCCGACTCGTCGCGAATCTCACTGATGCCTTCGAGGCGCTTGTCACGAACGAGCTCGCCGATCTTGATCAGCAAATTCGCCTTGTTCACCTGGTAAGGCAGTTCATCGATGATGATGGCCTGGCGATTGCCTTTCTCCATGTCTTCAATGTGAGCACGTGCCCGGATGACGACGCGGCCGCGGCCTGTGCGCAGCGCATCCTTGACGCCCGACGTACCATAGATGATGCCGCGCGTCGGAAAATCGGGCGCCGGGACGATCTTGATCAGGTCTTCAATCCCGATATCGGGATCCTTGAGCAGCGCCTGGCAGGCATCGACGACCTCGTTGAGGTTGTGCGGGGGTATATTGGTCGCCATGCCGACCGCAATGCCTGAAGAGCCGTTGATGAGCAGGTTCGGAATCTTGGACGGCAGTATCAGCGGCTCATGCTCGGAGCCGTCATAGTTGGGCCCGAAATCGACCGTTTCCTTATCAATGTCCTCGAGTAACTCGCTGGCAATGCGCGCCATGCGGATCTCGGTATAGCGCATCGCCGCCGCGTTATCGCCGTCAACCGAGCCGAAATTGCCCTGCCCGTCAATGAGCGGATAGCGCAACGAAAAATCCTGCGCCATGCGCACGATAGTGTCGTACACCGCGGTGTCGCCATGCGGGTGATATTTACCGATGACGTCACCAACGATACGCGCCGACTTTTTATAGGCGCGGTTCCAGTCGTTGGAGAGTTCATGCATCGCGAACAAGACACGCCGATGCACCGGCTTTAAACCGTCCCTGACGTCAGGTAGCGCACGGCCCACGATCACGCTCATTGCGTAATCGAGATACGAACGCCGCATTTCTTCTTCGAGACTTACTGGGATGGTTTCTTTGGCGAATTGGTCCATGCAAACTCAGGTGAGAAAACTGCAAAAATACGGCGTAAAAAACGAGCCGGATAAACCGAGTAATTCTAACATGCGCGCGCAGTTCCAGTCACCGTTATTGTGGTTTGCGCGACCGCTTCGCGTGGCGTTTAAAAACGCGATTCCGGATTGGAAATGACGTGTGAATATGTTATTCTTTTGCACTATCTGATAACGTAAAAAAGTAACCGTTCGCGACCCGCAGATTATCGTCCTCTGCGCCCGGCGAACCCTGCGGCAGACCCAAAAAAAGTCGTCGTAAAAAGCAAACGCAGCAGGCCGGAAAAAAAGGAGTCTCAAGAAATGAACGCAACATTGAAATCGGCACTGGTGGTTTTGGGCGGTATGACAATCATGATGCCGGCCTCGACGCTGGCCCAGGTCAACGGCAAAAATCAGGGCTATCTCGTCGACCAGGATTTCAAGGTCGTTACCGCGGTTGGCGGAACTGTGTGCGTGCGCACGAGCGATTGGACGCCCGCACGGGCCGCTGCGGCCGAAGCAGGCGCATTCTGCGACCGCGATCTGGTGCCCAAGAAACCGGGGCCGGTGGCGGCTGCACCAGCGCCCGCACCTGCCCCGGCCGCCAAACCGCCGGCTGCGGCCAAGCCGGCGCCGGAAAAAATGTTGCCGCAGAAAATCAATTTCTCGGCCGATGCATTGTTCGATTTCGACAAAGCCGATCTTAAGGCGCAAGGCAAGGCCATGCTTGACGATTTGAGTCGCGTAATTGAAGGCGCGAATTACGAAGTGATCCTTGCCATCGGCCATGCCGACCGCATCGGCAGCGCAAAGTACAACCAGAAGCTATCGCTACGGCGCGCTGAAAGCGTGAAGAAATATTTGGTCGACAAAGGAATTGCGCCCAATCGCATTTACGCCGACAGTAAGGGCGAAACTCAACCGCGCACCAAACCCGGTGATTGCAAAATGAAGAATCGTAAGGCGCTGATCGCATGCCTGCAGCCCGACCGCCGAGTAGACGTCGAGGTGAGCGGCACCAAGTAAACCGATTCTTACAATATTTGCGTCTTTCGTCTGATGTTGTATTCATGCAACCGGACTGCACAACTTATGGTATGATTCGGGCATAATTTGCGTAATTGCATTGCCTGTGATATTAGTTACGTGTGTTATTGATTAAGCAGGTTAAGTTTGTAAGTTTGACCGCTAAACCTAAATCCAAGTTACGTTTTAAACTGTAGTCGCTCAGGAGGAATAAAAATCATGAATTCAGCATTAAGAAACGCCCTCGCCGGGCTGGCCATGGTTGCAGCATGTATCCCTGCTGCCCAGGCACAAGTCAATGGCAAGAACCAAGGCTATCTGGTGAACGGCCCCAATTTCGACGTCGTAACCGCAGTGGGCGGCACAGTTTGCGTGCGCACCAGCGATTGGACGCCCGCACGCGCTGCGGCAGCCGAGGCTTGCAAAAAGTGCACTCCGGACCTGTGCCCGAAACCGCCAGCACCGCCGGCGCCGAAGCCCGAAGTAAAACCGGAAGCGAAACCGGAAGCGAAACCTGCTGCTAAGCCGGCGCCGAAACCCGAACCGCGCAATGTTGAACTTAAGATTGAGTTGCAAGGCATTCCGTTCAACAAGACCGAGATGACGGCAGACAATCGCAAAGAACTCGATGAGTTCCTCGCGAAAGAAGTCAAACCGTTGACGACCGTCGGCGCAGTGATCATCACCGGCCACACGGATCGCATCGGCAGCGAGAAATACAATAAGAAGTTGTCCGAAAAGCGTGCACTTGGCGTGAAGGACTATGTCGTCAGCAAAGGCATCGACCAGAAACTGATCTTCTGGGAAGGCAAAGGCCCGAAACAGCCGATCCCGGTCACCAAGTTCTGCGAGAACAAGATGAAGCGCAAGCAGTTGATCGAATGTCTGGCCCCGAACCGCCGCGTTACGGTGGAAGTGGTCGGCACGATCATGCCGCCGGCGAAGCCGGAAGCCAAGCCGGAAGCAAAACCGGAAGCGAAGTAACTCTCTCGAGCAGATTTCCGCTCCGAAAAAGCCCTGCTTCGGCAGGGCTTTTTTTTGTATGCTACTTACATGAGTATCAGCCCCGCTCCTGCCGACACCGTAATCGAAGCACGCTGGGTCATTCCCGTCGAGCCTGCACGCCAGATTCTCCCTGACCACTCGGTCGTCATCGATGGCGGGCGCATTCAGGCCGTGTTACCCACTGCTGAGGCGCGCATCCGCTATGCCCCGCGTGAGCGCATGGAACTGACTGCACACGCGGTAATTCCCGGACTGGTTAATCTGCATACGCATGCCGCCATGACGCTGATGCGTGGATTGGCGGACGATCTCGCGCTGATGGATTGGCTGAATCACCATATCTGGCCGGCTGAAAAACAGCATGTGTCCGATCAATTCGTTTACGACGGCAGTTTGCTGGCCTGCGCGGAAATGCTGCGCGGTGGCATCACGTGTTTTAACGACATGTATTTTTTTCCGGAAGCGACCGCACGCGCGGCGCTTGATGCAGGCATGCGCGCCGCGATCGGCATGATCGTGACCGAATTCCCGTCGCCTTACGCGTCCGATGCCCAAGACTATTTAAGCAAGGGGCTTGCGTTGCGCGACAAGCTGCGCAACACGCCGTTGCTCAGTTTCTGCCTTGCGCCGCACGCGCCGTATACCGTCAGCAATGAAAGTCTGAAGCAGGTCGCGACGTTCGCGAGCGAACTCGACCTGCCCGTGCATATTCACGTGCACGAGACAACCGCTGAAATCGAGCAAAGCCTGAAGTCGCACGGCGTGCGCCCGCTGCAACGCCTCAACGAATTAGGACTACTGGGGCCCGGTCTGATCGCAGTTCATACAGTGCATCTGACGCCTGAAGAAATCGCATTGTTTGCGCAGCATGGCTGTCATGTCGCGCATTGCGCGTCCTCCAACTTGAAACTCGCAAGCGGGACTGCCCCGATAAAGGCCTTGCTCGAGGCCGGCGTCAATGTCGGCCTTGGCACAGACGGGGCGGCCAGTAATAACCGGCTCGATCTTCTAAGCGAAATGCGCTTCGCCGCGCTGGTCGCAAAAGGTGTCAGCGGCGATCCGACTGCGGTGCCGGCGTGGCAGGCACTCGAAATGGCAACGCTAAGCGGCGCGCGCGCGCTCGGCCTCGACAGCCTGATTGGCTCGCTCACAGCAGGCAAGGCGGCGGACATCGCGGCCGTTCGCATGGATGAAATTGAAACCACACCCTGCTACGATCCACATTCGCATCTTGTTTATGCGAGCGGCCGCGAGCAGGTGAGCCATGTCTGGGTCAACGGCAAGCTGTTGCTCGACGACCGGCACTTAACGACACTCGATTCGAATGAGATCATCGCCAGGTCGGCGTACTGGCACGAACGCATAGGTTCGGCATGACTATCAACGTAGATCCGGCGGAAATCGCCAAATTCAGCGAGCTTGCGCATCGATGGTGGGATCCTGCGAGCGACTTCAAGCCGCTGCACGACATCAATCCGTTGCGGCTCGATTTCATCGATCGCGCGGCGGCTCTCGCAGGCAAAACCGTACTGGATGTCGGATGCGGCGGCGGCATCCTCGCCGAAAGCATGGCACAGCGCGGCGCTCGAGTGACCGGAATCGACCTCTCGGACCAGGCGCTCAAGGTCGCGCAGTTGCACACGCTGGAAAGCGGAGTCGCACTTGATTACGAACGCGCTTCGGCCGAAGACTTTGCTGATATAAAGCCCGGACATTTTGACGTGGTTACTTGCATGGAATTGCTCGAACATGTGCCAGATCCGGCGAGCACCATCCGCGCATGCGCCACTTTGGCCAAACCCGGCGGCCACTTATTTTTTTCGACCATCAATCGTAATTTGAAATCGTACCTGTTCGCAGTGATCGGGGCCGAGTACGTGCTGCGTCTGCTGCCGCGCGGAACGCATCGCTACGAAAAATTCGTGAAGCCGTCCGAACTCGCGGCTTGCTGCCGACAATCGGGTCTCGACGTTCGTAATGTCATCGGCATGACTTACAACCCGCTTACCGGCCGTTATGCATTAGGTGCGGACACTGCCGTCAATTACCTCATGCATTGTTCCGCGTAGTGGCGATCCCTAAGATCCAGGCGGTACTGTTTGACCTCGACGGCACGCTTATCGACACTGCGCCCGACCTTGTCTATGCGCTCAACTGCATGCGCGTGTCGCGCAAGCTCGAGGTGCTGCCCGTCGCCGCGACTCGCGCCTACACATCGATGGGCGCTCGCGGCTTGCTCGGCGTCGGTCTTGACGTGACGCCCGAGCATGCCGATTACGAAGCGATGCGCGACGAGTTTCTCGGCATCTATGCCGACAATCTGTGCCGCGAATCGAAATTGTTTCCCGGCATGGGTGAATTGCTCGAGGCACTCGAGATCCGCGGGGTGAAATGGGGCGTCGTCACCAATAAGGCGGAACGCTATACACACCCTTTGCTCAAGCAACTCGGCGTGCATCATCGCGCCGCATGCATTATCGGCGGCGATACAACCGGCAAGACAAAACCAGATCCGGCGCCGCTTTTCGCCGCGTGCGAGCGCATCAGCATTGCGCCGTCTCGCTGCATCTATGTCGGGGACGATCGCCGCGACGTCCAGGCCGGGCGCGCTGCCGGGATGATGACGATCGTCGCCAAATTCGGCTACTTGCATGGCAACGATCCGGAAACGTGGGCGGCCGACGCTATGATCGACGCCCCGGGCGATGTCCTCCACTACCTGTAGGCAAAACACGCAAGACCGGCGTTGAAATCGGGCGCAACGCCCGCATATGCGATAATGCGCATGCCGAGTGAAGCAGAACATCCGCTTTCTTATCCCGATTTCGGGGGCGACTTGGCTTCGACGTGGGTTGCAAAGCAGTTCAGGGCATACCGAGGGCCAGCTACCTCGTAAATACAACTGGGTCGCTATAAACGCGAACGACGATAACTACGCTCTAGCCGCTTAATAACCGGTTGGACTCTGCACCGGCTTTCTCATGGGCCGGGCGGCGCCTGGTAACAGGTTCCGGCGCAGAGTCATTCACATGAGATCGTGCCGTGCAGGGTTACTTTGCACGAGCGCTAAATCCAAGGTAACTCGCGGTATGCCAGCTTGCCTGTCGGCGTGCATGCAGCTAAATCAAATGACCCGGCTAAGTATGTAGAACTGGCTGTAGAGTGCTTGCGGACGCGGGTTCGATTCCCGCCGCCTCCACCAAACTAAAAGGCCACCTTCGGGTGGCCTTTTAGTTTGTCGACTGAACCTAGGATCTTACCCGCCGCTTCGACAACAAAACTTTCACGTGCGCTTGGCGAGCCCGGTGACGCCATGGCAATCACGAGCTCGCGTGTAATTGATTTCCATGCGCGCTTTATCCTAGTCTTGGTCTTTATTGGTAGCGTTTGCTCGGATCGAAGATCGAGGTCTGCAAATTCACGCCATAGTCACGCAGTTGTTCGAAAAACGTTGGGCGGATACCCGTGGCCTGAAAATACCCGGTGATTTTTCCATTTGTGCCCCTGCCCGTCTGGCGGAAATTGAAAAACTCCTGCATCGTCAACACTTCGCCGTCTATGCCGGTGATTTCCTGCATGCTTGTGACTTTGTGCTGGCCGTCTGGCAACCGGTTTAATTGAACAACTACAGTAATTGCTGACGCAATTTGCGCGCGCGCCACTTTGCGCAGCAGTCTGGCACCCGCCATGCTTACCATATTTTCGAGTCGTGAAATTGCGTCGTGCGGACTGTCGGCGCGCACCGTAGTCAGCGATCCTTCAGGACCAGTAGCCATTGCCTGCATCATCTCCAGCGCTTCTGCGCCACGTATCTCACCCATCACGATGAGATCCGGCCGCATTCTTAACGCGTTACGCACAAGCGCGCTTTGATTGATCTCACCTTTGCCTTCGATATCCGGCGGTCGCATTTCCAAGCGGATCACGCTCTCCTGCTGCAATTGCAGTTTCGGGTTCATTTTCAATAGTTACGATCCGTTCGCTGCCGGGAATGCACGCAGACAAAATATTGAGCAACGTAGTTTTTCCGGATCCGGCCGCGCCGGAAATAATCATATTAATTTTCGACTTGACGCAGCCCTCCATCAGCAACGCCATTTCCGGCGTCATCGATTTATAACAATTGACCAGATCGTTCATTTTCGGCAGCGCCGCCGTATAGCGACGTATGGACAACGTCGCACCGTCGATCGCGACCAGCGGGATGACTGCATTGATGCGCGAACCATCGGGCTGGATTCGTTGATCCAGGATCCGGCGCGGGAGACAATCCTGTCGATTATTCGTAGCAAGTGCTTGTCGTCGCCAAAAGTTGCGTCAGTCAGTTCAATCCGTCCGTGGCGCTCGACGTATATCCGGTTATATCTGTTGACCATGATGCCCGAGATCGATGGATCGCCCAGCAGTGGGTCGAGCGGTCCCAGCCCCGCCATCTCATTCTGAATGTCACGCATCAACATGCGTCGTTCGAATTCATCGATCAGGGCGGGATTATCGTCAAATAAGTGATCGCAGACGCTGCTGATTTCCTGACGCAGCAGTGGCTCGGACATCGCCTCCATGGAAGTTTGGTCTACCCTATCCCGGATCCGCAGGCCCAATGTTTTTTTTAATTTTACGTAGGGTTCGAGCGCGGGCGACTTTTTTGCGAAGGGCGTAGGTTGCTCGACCGGCACCGCCGTCAGGGGATTCACCGCATGTTTTTTCCCCTTGAGTATGTTTCTGATGTCGCGCAATTCCATGGGGTAACCTCCAAGAATGTTTTACTTAATGTTCTTGCAAGCCGCTGACAGACCGCTCGCAGTAGGATGAGAAATCAGAAATTGGCTGCGTTAGCGCGGGTGCTGATTGAGCCCCTTGCTCAAATGGAATCCTACAAGTTTATGCGCGAAAGTCTGTCAGCCATCCGAGAGCAGCGTTGTAGGAACGCCTCTAAAAGAACATGCCAAGTGGATTCGGATTTCGCTTTTATTATCTTTCCCGTGCTGCGGACGTTGTATTTTCCACGCCAAACGATTATGGCCAACATATCGGAGTCTCGCTGACCTCCATTTACCCGATTTGATCCACGACGTAGGACGAATCGACGCCTCGCAATCAGTCACTTAAGGCAAATGTAGGACAGCTCGCTGATGCGCAGCCATTCCGCTTCATATCTGCTCGGCGGTCCTACAAGCGACGATTTTTATCGCGCTCGCCCGCATCGAAACCCGGCGGTCAGTGACGCCGAGCACGAAGATCTAGAGCTGCCATCGGCGCAAACACGGAGCGTGTCGAACGCGGTATCGCGTGGAGAATAGGAAGGAAGAGAACGCGCGGGAATGCCGCGACATCTAATAGGCGCTATAGACGTCAGTCTTGCAATTGGTACCGGCGTTCGGGCGGCGTACCTGATTCGAAGTGAACCGGCGTCAGTGCAGGCACTTTTACGTCGCTGCATAACTTCTGCACTTGATAGGCCTGAACCGGAGGCCGCCAGCCTTTTTTCGACTCGCAGATTACCTCCACGCAGGTAATTCGTTTGAGCCACGAGCAGACCGACAACTGCTCGTTTTTTTGATTCACTATTTCCGTCAGAAACGGTGCCTTTTCATAGTACGGCTCATTCGTGCCCGCTTCCGAGCGAACGTCCTGCAGCACTGAATAAAAAATGCCACCGGTGGCGAGCATGCTGATCACCTTTTCCATGAAGAAGCTAAGATCAGTCGAATACGAAAACCCGCCGATGACATCGGTGATCAATTGAAACTGGCCGGATTCCTGCAACGTATAGTCACGCAATCGGCGGTTGAACCAGTATTGCAACCGGTTCGCGCTTTTATTCGCGGCGATCAACCGCCACTCCACCGTACGGCGGTCTTCGATAGACATCGCGACCGTTTGCGCCTTGATGCCGCGCTGTGCGCGCCCCTCGGGATAAGTGATGTCATATTCAGGCGCAAAATAATCGAGTATCGCCTGGCCCCGTCCGGCACCGATATCCAGCCAGCGGTCCGCCGGCGTGAGCGCCGCAAGTTTACTGTCGAAGCCGGCCGCAAGCGCACGCACGTAGTCGGATAGTGAGCGATCGATGGTATAGCCGGAGGGAACCTTGTCCCCTTCACTGCGATAAATGTTCTCCTGTTTCGACCATTCCGATTTGAAGTCGGGTGCTGCCGGCTTCGGAACCGGCACCGGGGCTTGCGCAAGTGCGGCACCTGCAAACACGCTTTGGATGGACAGCACGACGATCGCATTGCGCAGGCGATTGGCCATGGCGGCCATTACCGCCCGATTGAGATAATCAAAAAACGTTTTGGTCATTTCCGCTTCGCATTAAAAAGTTTGCCGTTCTGGATCGCGCCGTCAAAACTCGTCCATGCATAGTCGAACTTGCCGGTCGCCGAAAGACTGATGTCCGCAGCTGTCAGTGCGCTGACGAAGCTGACCTGCAATTCCTCGGTCGTCTGCGCCAGCTGCGACGGGAATTGCGCATCTTCGTGTGACGCATTCTTGATGGAAATTTCGCCGACGCCTGCCTGGATATAGCGGTAAAAAAAATCGCGGTTGCGGGTTTCAGAGACATGCTCGTCGGCTCCGAGCACGATGACCGGCGCCGCGATTTTTCGCAGATAGGCCGGCAGGTCCCTGCCCACACTGGCGGGATCGAGCAGGATGCCGCCCGCCGCGCGCGCGCCTTCAGCCAGCGCAATGCACACGGAAGTACCGCCGAATGAATGGCCAACGAGGATAATCCTGTCCACATCAACGCGCCGGTCGACCAGTTCCGGCGACCGTTGAATGAGATTGACGATGCGCGCAAGGGTTTTGCCATTCGCATTCCACGAACCGGTATTCGGTAACTGCACGGACATACTATGCAACCCCCACGATGCGAGGTGCATTGCCTGATAGCTGTGCGATTCCTTGGTGCTCGCATAGCCATGCATGAATATGACGAGCGGTGCTTTGCCGGCGGGCGCCGCGAGAAACAGGTCGGAATTAATGTGCTCGCTCGAAGAGAGCCCGATTTCATGATTGGTGTCCACCGTCACGGGAAACGGGCCGCGCAGCCTGAACATATCAAGGTCGGCCTTGTGAGTGAGCAGGTGATTCTGCAAAGCGGCGAGCGTCGGCTCCTTCAACGGCGTGATGCCGAGATCCGGCACTTTGGCACAACCCGCAAACAGGGCGAGCAGACCGGCGGTGAAAAATAGCCGCCCCGCGGTTACCGCTCTCGGCGGCCAAATAAAAAACGCTACCGTCTGGTAGCGTTCTTTTTTAACTGCGTCGCGCATTGAATCCGTCAGCCGATGCTTGCCTGAGCAATTAACGTATACCTGTGGACGGCAACAGCATCAAACCCGGCGGCGGTATTCGCCGGTACGGGTGTCGATTTCGATCTTATCGCCGGTCGCGCAAAACAACGGCACCTGAACAATAAAGCCGGTTTTGAGTTTGGCGGGCTTTAAAACTTTGCCCGACGTATCGCCGCGAATCGCCGGTTCGGTGTATTCGATTTCGCGCTCGAGCGATTGCGGAATCACCACCGAAATTGGCTTCTCGTTGTAGAAAACGACTTCGCAGGCCATACCCTCATCGAGATAGTTGAGCGCCTCGCCCATGTTGTCTTTCTCGACCTCGTGCTGGTTATACTCTCCATCCATGAACACGTACATGGGGTCGGAGTAATACGAGAACGTAACTTCCTTGCGCTCGAGCACCACCATTTCGAATTTGTCGTCGGCACGATAAACACTTTCGGCCGGCGCACCCGTGAGCAGATTGCGCATCTTCATTTTTACGACTGAAGCGTTGCGGCCGGATTTCGAGAAGTCGGCCTTTTGCACGACCATCGGGTCTTTTCCGAGCATGATGACGTTGCCGGCCCTGATTTCCTGTGCGATTTTCATGTTTTTCCGCGGCTCTAAGCTTAAAAGCCCATTATTTTAGCTGATTCATGCAGAATTCGGCCAGCTTGTTTGCGAGGTTGCCGCCACCCGCGAGCCGATCCGCCCACGCTTTTGCGTGAACCGCAGCCGCCACGCGCGCAGCGATAAAGGCAGCCCACGCCTCGCCCACGCCGGCGGATTGCCGATTCCAGCAGTCATGAAGCGCCCGCAGTGCGTCCGCCGCCGCCGCGTCGAGGTTTTCCAGATAGCGGTCGACAAATGCTGCCTGCTTGGCGAGATGCGTATTCTCCGCCTGCACATAGGCCTGCCACACGAGCGGACACGCCGCGAGCTGCGCCCGCACAAACGAATCCTCACCGCGCACAAAATTCACGTCGCAGGCCCACAGCAGGCGGTCATAGTCGTCCACATCGAGAAACGGGATTGCAAGCGCAGTCAGTCGGCCGTGGACGACACGACCGCCGGATGCGAGCGGTGTGCCGAGAATCGTCGACATGCCGGTGAGCGCAGCGCCCGGCGGTATCAGACAAAGGATTGACGTCTCGCCGGTCGACCAAGCTGAAACAAGTTCATCCAGCGCTGCATTGTCATAGCAAAAAAGCGAGATGCATAGCGCTTCGCTGTCGGCGGGCAAGACGCCAAGAGCGCGCAGAAAAGCAGTTTGCGCATCGGCATCCGCCTGGAATGCATCGCGCGCCGCGACAAGGTCGCGCTCGATGAGAAGCCCGCCGGTTGCCGCGGTGTAACCGGGAAAGAAAAAATGTTTCGTAAGCGGCAGCTTCGGGTGCGGCGACGGCAATGCATGATAACCATCGACCCACGGTTCGGCGCTGATGTGTTCGAGATTGATCCAGACCGGCGCGCGCTTGCACGCTGTCATTGCGACGATGTAATTATCAGGCAGCCTCACGCCGAAACCTTCAACCACGACAGCGGCCGGTTCGACATCATCGAACGGCGTATTCCAATGCCGCACTTCAACGCCTTGGAGCATCTGCATATCGCGCGATGCATCGAGTTCGCTGCGAATCCGCTGGAAGCTGGAGAGATCGTCGACCCACAGCCGCACCGTCTGACCAAGATCGCCGGACAACTGGCGCGCAAGTCGCCAACATACGCCGATGTCGCCATAGTTATCGACTACGGAGCAGAAAATATCCCACGTAAGGACTGGCATTGCCTGATCGCGGTAAACGTTCAATGTCTTCTCTTGGCACACTGACGGCGAATGGGCGGCGTCGTTGGAACCGCCCGGCGTCAGCCGTATATCAGTGCATGAATTTGATGATGTCGCGGCGGCGACACGGGGTCGATCTTCACGAGACGAACGCCCGCCGCCTGCAAGCACTCATCCAGAAACGGTTTTTCATTCGCAGCGCCCGCGGGCGGCTGAGGCCGCACGATCACGGCGGCAACGACTTCGAGTTGCTTGGTGCATATGACAAAGTCAAGGCGCTGTTCGGCGAGTTTGCGTTGCAGCGGCTCGCGCCGTCCGGCGTGAATCCCGGCCGCAAGCTCGAGCACTTCGGTCAGTGCAACGCCGGCGAAAATCTCGTGATCCGGCAGGCCCGCGCGAAAAACGTAGTAGAGCACCGCCGCAGGCTGCGGTAATAACCGTGGTTTTTTGCGAAAATCCGGGTTCGCGGCGGCCTTCGCAATTGCGGCGGTCGCGGCGGTTTCAGCGGCGAATGCGGCAGCGTCCGCTTGGGCGCTCGCGGTGAGCTCGACGAGCATGGTTTCCATATGCTGCGCACGCTCGCTCGCGCGGCGTCGCTGTTTTTTCGTGTAGCGCAAAACGATTACGACCATTACCGCGATCCAGACCAGGGCGATCAGGTACCACATCGCGGCGTCGCGCTAGTTCTGCAGGTGATCTACGAGTTGCCCGCTCGTCTGGCGCAAGCGCCGGCTCATCATCGTCAGCAGCTTGAGCAAAATGTTCACGCTCAATGCAGGATGCTCCCGAATGATGCGCACGAACTGCTCGCGTGTCAGCATGACGAGCCTGGATGCCTGCGGGCAAATGCAGGTGGCCGAACGCTGCTCGCCATCGACGAGCGCCATTTCGCCGACGGTCTTGCCCGATTCAATCGTACCGACGCGCTTGTTGCCGTACTTGTTGTCCTGCTTGAAGATTTCCGCGCTGCCTTCGATCACGAGGCACATGAATCCGCCGCGTTCACCTTCGTCGAAAATCACCGTACCGGCGCCGACACTGTATGCCTGCGCGTACTTAGTCAGTGTTTCGATTTCCGCCGGTGGAAAATCACCGAAGAAGTCGCTGCCTTGCAGCATCGCAAACAACTGCGCTTTGAATTCCGCCCCGCTGCCGAGCAATTTGAATTTGGATTCATCAATCATGATCCGTCCCGCCTACGCCGGCGCCGCCGGTTGCTGGCGATTGCGCCTGCGGTCAAGCCACCAAGCAAGCGCCGGCAACATGAGAAACGACCCCGGCAACACAAGCACGAAAAGATACGGACTGATATCGGACAATCGCCGTAGATGCGTGCGCAGCTCGGCCTTATCCTCGAGCGTCCATAGCTGCTTGTTGCGCGGCTTCATCAGCAGCGGCATCAGACCGCGAACCTGCAAAATCTCTTGCAGGAGATGCTTTTTTTCGCGCTCCGTAAGGTCACGAATCGAGCGGTAACAGATAACGCTGGCATCGCGAAACCGCGTGATATTCGATTGATCTTTCATCCAGCCTGCTCGCCGCTCTTGGTGGTCATCGCGCGATACGTGCGCCATGCGAGAAACCCGCGCTGCGCCCATTTCCACACGCCGCGGCCGCGGCTCGCAGTTAACACAGCCGCCAGCGCGCCAAGCACAAGCGGTCGCGCGCGCAGATAACGGACTACGGCAACGCCGCGGTCGGCGAGCTTCAGAGGTCCTTCAAGGCGAACGAACACGGCGCTAATTTCGTCGCGTTGAGCGGCGCAGCGCGCAATCAGTTGCTCCCGTTTGGTCGTCTCGATGATTGCTGTTCCCCGCGTCAGGCTGACAATCGTTGCCGATCCTTCTCGAACTCAGCGAGGCTGGTCTCGAATAAATGAGACTCCGCGGCGGCGCGTCGACGCGCGGCCAATGCGAGCACGATGCCGATGCCGAGATACAAAACGGTGAATGCACCGATGACCAGCAGGCGATTGCTGTCCCAGAAAATGACGATCACCAGCAAGGTAAGCAGCAAGATGCTGCAGCCGAGAAAGAACAGCGCCGCCGCCCCCAGAAATAACAACTGAGAAAGCCGCCGTCCTTCTGCATGGACTTCGACTCCAAGCAGCTCAAGACGTGTTTGCACGATCGCCACCACCGTGGCGACCAATTGCTTAAGTGAGTTTAAAAGCCCGTTGAGGCGGGCGCCGGCCTCGGATTCTGTGCCGGCCATGCGATTAGCGGCGACCGATCAGGAGGCCAATCACAAGTCCTATGCCTGCCGCGGCGCCGACAGCCTGCCACGGGCTTTCACGCACGAAGTCATCGGTCGCGCGCGCTGCCTGACGGCTGCGCTGAACTATGACGTCCTCGGCTTCCGCCAGTTTGACTTTGGCATTGTGCAAGCTGTCCTGAATGCGCTCACGGGCAGCGGCAACTTTCTCGCCGGCCTGGTTGGCGGTCGCCTTGAGTAATTCTTCGGCGTCCGCGACAACGGCGCGAAAGTCTTCGACGAGTTTATCTTTGGAAACGTTTGATTCGCTCATTGCGCCCTCTATCTCAACAAGTAAAAAGTAGTCCGCGAAAAGCCGGCATGGGATTGATTAGGTTATAGATTTATGCCGTTGAAATCAACAATTTTCGAGCCGTCCGAAGAGGGGAAATGCCCGTTCATCCGAATCCGGCCGCCGTGCAGTCAGGCGGCATTCAGCACGTGCGTTTAACCCCTTTTCCCCCGCCGTCCCGTTTCATGCAGGGCAGGAATCATCCATTCTTAAATCTCTCAGGGGAAAGCCTCCGTGAAAAAAAACACTCGATTTCAAGCATGCTCGGCCGCTGCAGGATTGGTGTTCGGAATGTCGCACGCCGCGGCGCAGAATGAACCCGGCGGAGACGCACTCACCATTTACAGCACCGCGCAGCCGGGCGCCGTTTCACCGGACGTTTATCGCAACGGCGGTCGCGGCCAGCCGGTGCCAGGCTATGCCGTGGTCCGCCATCAGCGCGACATCAATCTTATAGGCGGACGCAATACGGTACGTTTTACCGACGTGGCGGCTTACATCGATCCGACCACCGTGATGTTCGAATCGCTGACTGATCCCGCCGGGACCAGCGTCACCGAGCAAAATTTTCAATTCGATCTCGTCAATCAGGAGAAGCTCCTGCAGCGCTATGTCGACCAGACGATCAAGGTTGACCAGGTTCGCGGCAATGCCGTCGAGACCTTCACCGGCACCCTGCTGTCGACCGCCGGCGGCATGATCCTCAAGCGCGACGACGGCACCATCAAATTATTGCCTCACAACGCCGGCGTTACGCTGCCTGGTTTGCCGGGCGGCCTGATCACGCGCCCGACGCTCGTGTGGGACATGAATGCAAAACAGGCTGGAAACCACCGCGCCCGTGTTTCCTATCAAACCGCTGGTCTTACGTGGTGGGCCGACTACAACGTGACCTATGCGGAAGGCAGCGGCACCAACGCATGCAAGCTCGATATAGGGGCGTGGGTCAGCATCGTCAATCAATCCGGCGCCGGATATCAAAATGCGAAGTTAAAGCTCATCGCCGGCGACGTTCAACGCGTGCAGAAAACCGGCCGCATGAACGACCAGCTTGCCATGGCAAAATCGATGCGCGTCGAGGAAAGAGATGCGGGCTTCGCGGAAAAATCGTTCTTTGAATACCATTTGTATACGCTCGGCCGCCCGACAACGCTGCCGGACAATTCAACCAAGCAAATCGAGTTGTTCCCGGCGGCGCGCAACGTACCGTGCGAGAAAACGTTCGTCTATTATGGGTTGACGCCCGGCTACTCTGCTTACCAGGCAAGCCCGGTGACCGACCGCAACTTGGGCGTGCAAACCAACAAGAAAGTCGACGTCTATCTCGGATTCAGCAACTCACAGAAACAGAACATGGGCATGCCTCTGCCCGTGGGCCGCGTGCGCGTAAGCAAGCTCGACAGCGCTGACCGCACGCTCGAGTTTATCGGCGAAGACGTGATCGATCACACGGCAAAAAACGAAAAAGTTCTCGTCAAGCTCGGCTCAGCTTTCGATGTTGTTGGCGAACGCCGCCAGGTGGACTTCAAGATCGATACGTCGCGCAAGACGATGACCGAGGAAATCGAAGTCAAATTGCGCAACCAAAAAAAGGAAGCGGTCACGGTGCTCGTCAAGGAAAATCTGTACCGCTGGGTCAACTGGCAGATTGTCGCGAATACCCACGATTATCAGAAACAGGATGCGCGCACCATTCACGTGCCGGTCAAAGTCGCCGCCGGCGCCGAGGCAACCTTTCGCTACGCGGTTCACTACACGTGGTGACAATCCGCTAAATCCGCCGATGCTATACTCGCCCGCGAGCTGAGCAGACTTTTGGGAGGGTCTTCATGGGCGTCGTCGCAATCGTATTACTGGGCGTGGCAATTCTGGCGCTGGTTTACCTGGTCATGATTTACAACAACCTCGTCCAGGTAAAGCACAATGTCTCCAAAGCGTGGGCGAATATCGACGTGCTCTTGAAGCAGCGTCACGACGAATTGCCCAAGCTCGTCGAGACCTGCAAGCAGTACATGAAGTTCGAGCAGGAGACGCTGCAAAAGGTAATCGAAGCGCGCTCGCGTGTTTCTTCAGCGCGCGAATCGCAGGATATTCCCGCGCTGGGAGCGGCCGAAGCGGGATTGCGTTCAAGCGTGGGCCATTTGTTTGCGCTCGCCGAACAGTATCCGGACCTGAAAACCAACCAGACGTTTCAGCAATTGCAAAGCCGCATCAGCGGGCTCGAAAACGCAATTGCCGATCGCCGCGAGTTCTACAACGAATCCGCCAACATCAATAACGTGCGCGTCGAGCAGTTTCCGGACGCCATCGTCGCCGGCATGTTCAACTTCAAACCGGCGCAACTGCTCGAGTTCGGCGCTGCTGAAAAAAACGACGTCGACGTCAAGGAACTGTTCAAGTAAGGGCGGCGGCGAACCGCCCGCATGGCCGGCAGTTTTCACCTCCGGAAGCTCAACTGGCTGACGGGCGGGCTCCACGCACTTATCCTGAGCGGTGCAGCGCAGGCTGAATCCACCGCGGTGTGGCCTTTTGCGATGGGGGCGATGTCCATCGTCAGTTTTGCGGCGTGGATCGGCAATTACCGGCGGCTGCGCCATATTGCCGACACGCCGCTCTCCAATATTGCTACCGCGGCCCAGGGCTATGTCGAAATTGCAGGCGCCGCCGAAGCGCCGGCAGGTGAGCCGCTTCGCTCCAAGGTTTCGCTCACGCCGTGCGTCTGGTACGAATACACCATTTGTGAAAAGAAAAACGACGACTGGGTGGTGCAGGACTCGGGCGCCAGCGACGATCCCTTCATCATCAGAAGTGCCGACGCATACTGCGTAATCGATCCCGAAGGTGCAGAAATCGTGTGCTCACACGAACGCACATGGACCGAGGGGAGCCATCGCTACACGGAATCGCTGCTCGTGCCGCGTGAAAAAGTGTATGCGCTGGGTAATTTCGCTACGGTGGGCGGCTCCAACAGTCAACTGGACCTGACCGCCGATGTCAGTACGCTGCTAAGCGAATGGAAAAAAGATCAGCCGGCTTTGCTCAAGCGATTCGATCTCGACGCCAGCGGCAGCATCGATCTGAAGGAGTGGGAACTCGCGCGGCGCCAGGCAGTGCGCGAAGTCGAAGCCAGGCATCGCGAGGTGCTCTCGAGTGCGGGCACTAATATCATGCGGGCACCCACCGATGGCCGGCCGTTCCTGCTGTCGAACGTACTCCCGGCTGCGCTGCGTTTGCGATTTTTGCGCTGGGCATGGGCGCATGCGGTTACGTTCGTCGCCGCCGCGGGCTTGTGCATGGTATTGCTTTGATCGCGGATGCGGATGCATTCGCGCCGGCGGCGCTAGAATGTTTGCATCCAAGCCACTACACTAAGCGCTCTTTCCACTTCCTGCGTCTGCGTACATGCGCTCCGATTTTCTGCTCGGCCTGACCGCCAGCGGCTTTCATAAAATTTTCTACACCGACTGGGGCGATCCCGCGAGTGAACGCGCCGTCATCTGCGTGCACGGCCTCACGCGCAACTGCCGGGATTTCGATTTTCTCGCGCAGGCGCTCGCCGCCGATTTTCGGGTCGTCTGTCCGGACATCGCCGGCCGCGGCCGCAGTGACTGGCTCTACAATAAGGACGACTATTCGTATCCGCAATACATGGCGGACATGAATGCGCTGATCTCGCGCGTATTGTGCAAGCCCGCGGTACCGGGCCTCCTCGGCAAACTTGCAGACATTCTGCAAAGCCGTTTCGAACCGCGCTCGCTTTATTGGGTCGGCACTTCAATGGGCGGCATGCTCGGTATGCTGCTCGCATCGCGCCCGAATTCACCGATTAGAAAGCTCGTGGTCAATGATGTGGGACCTTTGATTCCGAAAGCGTCGCTCGAACGGATTGCAACCTACGTCGGCAAGGATCCACGGTTCAAGACGCTCGTTGAGCTCGAGACTTATGTGCGCGCCGTATCCGCGCCATTCGGTCCGCTGACCGATGCCCAGTGGCAGCATCTGACGGTGACCGGCGCCAAGCAGCATGAAGATGGCGCCTGGGGCATGAGCTACGACCCCGATCTCTCGGCGCCATTTCGCAAGGGCCCAGCGCAGGACGTCAACCTGTGGACATTCTGGGACACGATCACCTGCCCGACGCTCATACTACGCGGCGCCGATTCCGATTTGCTGCTTAAATCGACCGCTGAGGAAATGCAGACCCGCGGACCGCGCGCGCGATTGGTCGAGTTCGCCGGCATCGGCCATGCGCCGGTGTTGATGGCTGAAGATCAGATCAAGGTGGTGAGGGACTTCCTGCTCGAACCGGCATAGCGGCGACCCGCTCAGGCGATTCCAGGAGCGTCACGGGAAGTTGGTGAATTCCTCGAGCGACACACGGCCATCGCTGTTCTTGTCGATCTTTTTAAAGTTTTGCTCCAGGACTGCGTCGCCTTTGACTTCGTCGCGCGTCAGGTAGCCGCTGCGATCGCGGTCGAGCACATAAAATTCGCGCGGCGTGAGCTTGCCCGGCTTTTCAGCCTGCTGGTTGCCGGCTTGTACCGACTGCGCGGCTTCATTGCCTGAAAGCTTTTCATACAACTGCTGACCGCCAATCACCAGAAACAACACCAGTGCGCCGGACGCCATCCACGTTACCTGCGACATCCAGGCCGGCTTTGGTTTCAATGAGGTCAACATCGCAGTCTGACTTGCGCGCAAAGTCGGCGCGTCGTCCGGCGCATCGCCTTTGGTGGAGGCGACGGCGTAAGCCAGCGGTGACGGCGCCGGCGCGACGTAGGCTTCGCCCGTAAACATCGCCTTCCATTCGGGCACCGATTGCGGCCGCTTTTTCTCGTCGACGCTGAGGCCGCGATTGATCGCGTGCAGAAAGCCGGTCGTGAAGCGGTCGCGTGCGTCGCTGAGCGACTGGAGCACCTGATCATCCCTCAGCCGCGTTACGACGTCGGGCGGATTGTCGCCGATGACGGCGCGATAACAGACTGCCGCCAGCGAATAAATATCCGTCCACGCGCCCTGATCACCGTCTTTCGAATATTGCTCGAGCGGCGCATAGCCCGGCGTGAGAATTGAAGTAACGGTATGGGTGGAGTTACCGATCGCGAGCCGCGCCGCGCCGAAATCGAGCAGCACCGGAACGCCGGTATCGCGAATGAAGATGTTCGACGGCTTGATGTCGCGATGCAGAAATCCCGCCAGGTGAACGGCATGCAATCCATCGAGCAGCGGCAGAACGATCCGCAGCAAGAGCGCTTCATCGGGTTGCGCAATGCGTTTCAACATCTGGCTCAGCGACACGCCCGACTCGTAGTTCATCACCATGTACGCGGTGCCGTTCGCCTCGAAATAGCGGCCGACCGTCACGATGTTGGGATGGCGGAATTTGGCGAGCACGCGCGCTTCCTGCAGAAAGCGGTCGAGTCCCCACTTATAGTCGTATTCGGTGCCGGTGCTGACCGGTACGATCGATCCGTCGAGCGCCCTCACCGCAAGCTCGACCGGCAGGTATTCCTTGATTGCGACCTTCAGCTCGAGATTGGTATCGTACGCCAGATACGTCATACCGAAGCCGCCCGAGCCCAGCACCGATTCCAGCCGGTACTCGAGGAGCATCGAGTCCAGCGGGAGCGCATTTCGGTAATTGAGTATTTCGACCATATCTGGTGCGCCTGCTCTCTAAACGCTCACCCCGCATCCCTGTCGCACATCCCTGCGCGCATCATCCCTGAATTTGCTTCAAAAACCAAGTGTTAGCCGCTTCCGGTCACGGGGGCTTTCCAGCCTAAGACCATTGCCAGTCGCGAAACTGTTCACGCAGTTTGGACTTCAACATTTTGCCGGTCGACGTCCGCGGGATCTCCATGACGAATGAGTAGTCATCCGGCAACCAGAATTTCGCAAACTGCGGCGTTAGATATGCGTGTAACTCGGCACTTGTTACGCTCTTGCCGGACTTGCAGACGATCACGGCCAAGGGCCGCTCGTCCCATTTGGGATGCGCAATTCCAATGACCGCCGCTTCCTGCACGGCCGGATGCCCGATCAGCGCATTTTCTACTTCAAGCGAGCTGATCCATTCGCCGCCTGACTTGATAAGGTCTTTGGTGCGGTCGGTGATCCTGACATAGCCTTCCGCGTCGATGGTGGCCACGTCGCCGGTCCGAAACCAGCCGTCGGCCGTCCATTTGTCGTCTTCGCCATCCAAGTTGTAATACCCTGCCGCGACCCACGGGCCGCGCACCTGCAGCTCCCCCATCGTCACGCCGTCCCGCGGCGCGTTGCCCTCGTCCGTCATCGCACGCACTTCGACGAATGGCGCCGGCACGCCCTGCTTGCGCCGATAGGCGTATTGATCCTCGACCGGCAAATTTTTCAGGGCATGTTTGATATGCGCGGTCGTACCGAGCGGCGTGGTTTCAGTCATGCCCCAGGCATGCAGCACGTTCAGGTTGAACCGGTCGAACGCTCGAATCATCGACTCGGGCGCAGCGGCACCGCCGACTACCATGCGCATGCCCGGCGTCAGCTTCCATTGAGCCGGCGCCTTTTCGAGCGCTTGCAGAATGCCCATCCAGATAGTCGGCACGCCGGCGGTAAACGTCACCGCCTCGGCCTGATACAGATCGAGCAGGCTGACCGCATCGAGATGCGGGCCGGGCAACACCAGTTTGCAACCGACCATCACCCCGGTAAACGGCAGGCCCCAGGCGTTGACGTGAAACATCGGCACGACCGGACATAGGGAATCACTTTGTTTCAAGCCGAGTGTGTCGCCCATTGCGCAAGCCATCGAATGCAGCACGAGCGCGCGATGCGAATACACGACACCTTTCGGTCTGCCGGTCGTGCCCGACGTATAACACATGCCGGCGGCGGCTCTTTCATCCAGGGCCGGTGTCTGCATGACGGCGTTGCCGCGAATGAAATCTTCGTAGCTTTCATAGCCGGCCGGCACCGGTTGGCCGGTGAGCGGCACGACGAATACACGTTCGAATTTTACGAGGTGCCTGAATTTCTCATAGAGCGGCAGCAGCGCGTCATCGACGATCAGAAAGCGGTCGCCTGCATGATTGGCGATGTAGCCGATGTCGTCCGCATGCAAGCGCAGATTAAGCGTATGCAGCACGCCGCCGGCGCACGGGATGCCGAAATAAGCTTCCAGGTGCGCGTAATGGTTCCACATCAACGTCGCGACGCGATCGCCGGTTTGCAGGCCGGCTGCCTGCAGCGCGCCGCCGAGCGCTCGCGCGCGCTCATGAAAATCGCGATACCGATAGCGATGCAGTGACTTATCCGGCAGGCGCGAAACGATTTCGGAGGCGCCGAACAACTGCCCTGCGCGCTCGAAGATGTGCGTCAGCGTCAATGGAAACTGCATCATCGTGCTGTGCATGAACGCCTCCTCCATCAGGATCCTTCTATCGAGGCATTTAGTACTTGCACAAATGGTCCGGGGTGCTGGATCGAAAGTCCCAGGCCCGCGCGTTGCGGTGATTTAGACAGATCCAAAACCCCGCGTTCTCCGAACATAAGCGGCGGCTCCGCTACGTCGTTCTCGAGCAGATGGGTACCGAACGCACCTTCCTGTGCGAGCAAGATATCACGCGAATTATTCGCTATTGAAAGCGCCGCACGCGTGAGAATGCTGGTTTCTCCAACATGCGCGCCTATTATCATCCTGAAACCCTGACGTCGAGCACGCTCGATGATGTTCAGAGATCGCAACAAGCCGCCTAACTTTGAGACGCGCACATTAATTATCCAGCGATCCGGCGAATCTACAATTCTGTCCAGTTGGTCGATCCGGGTAAAGCTCTCATCGAGAATGATGTTCGTGTTCAACGCCTCAGCGATCTTTAGCATTCCTTGGTAGTCGCACGAACGCAATGGTTCTTCAATGCCGTAAAACGAAAATTTCAGTGCGTCCAGAAAACGAATCGCCGACTCCGCGTCCTGCCAGAGATTATTCGCGTCAGCGCGCACCTTGCCGGGCGAAACATTCAGGTTTTCCAAGATTCGCACTTTCTCCAAGTCGCGTTCATGGTCGCCGGAAAGCTTGATTTTGAAGTTTTCAAACCCCACTTGCATGTAGCGATTTAACTGTCGCTCAAATGCATCTGCCGAGTCGTCTCCAAGCACCGCCGAATACAAGTATCGGCCGTTGAGCGGGCTTAGCCCAAGCAGCTCATCGACGGCTTTGTCTGTGCATTTACCGATAAGATCAAGGAATGCTAGTTCCGCCGCGCACCACGCCGATGGATTTTTGTCGATTGCCTCTGATTTGTTGAGGCACCAATCTCGGAGTGTTTCAACATCATGAATCGAATGCAGCCAACCATCAGTGTTTTCCACAAAGAAGCGATGTGCGGTTGTCAGATTTTCAGTCGTAACGTACGCACGAGGACATCCTTCGCCAAATCCGCAGATCCCTCCTTCGGTTGACGCCTCAACCCACACCGACAATGTACTTGAGCGTATCGCGGACGCATGTTTGAACGCAGCTTTGAATGGAATCGAAAGGCTGAATCCCCTGATTGATTTAATCAGCATTAATCAGTCTTTTTCAACTCGCGCGTCCAAATCAAAGCCAAAGTCCTTTTGATAACAAAGTGCGACAATTTTAAACTGCCCTTCCCGCTGCCCTCTTTCCGTGCAAAATTGTTTATAAGCTTCGCCGGTCTCGGGCGCGAGCCAGCATGCAATGGGCGAACCAAGCCTCTCGCTCTCTCGCTTTGCAAAGTATTCGATGTTTGATTCTTTAAGTGACGCATCAACTTCCCGGGCAAGCCATTCTCCGTCTGGTTTCGGGCCACTGTCCGTTTCTACATAAAGCCTGTATCTCCGATTTTCTTCGTCGGCGAGCATCATTACGAAAAACGCGGGCCGACTTAAGCGTGTCATTGCGATTCGGACTGCGGAGAGCACTTGTGACTCATAAAGTTTCTCTCCCGTTATATTCGTCACGCCTTTACCCTTCTGCAAAAACTTGAGTAGCGGCGTCTTGAAGAAAAACCCCGTCACCCTGACAAGATCATTAATGAAGTAACGATACAAGCCAGACGGCGTCGTAACGATTAGATAGTAATCGCGACCCTTTTTGACGTCGCAAACCGTCAGGGTTTCGGTTGACCCCTGTTCCCACTTACTTCTTTCCACAAACTCAAAAAAGTGATTGTCTATAGTTGGAAATCCGGTACCAAAATTCTTGCCAAGCGTGATAGTGCCGCGGAATTCGCTGGAAACATATCCAAGCTCGAACACCCGCATTGACGGAGTCAACTCGTGCCGCAAGCGATCGACTGCTATACCGGCACTCCCGCAGGTCCACGTTACGATGAGCTTTAAATGAGGCCACAGATCCGACATTCTGACCGTCGCCGACTTCGACGCAATTTTAATAAGTTCCAACGCCCGGTTCGGACTGGCTACCAGGCGTTTTGTTACCGGGAGCTTCACCTCATCGGGTAACTGATCCATTAAAAAAAAGGTGCCTTCGCGCAGATCGTCCGCCAATTCGGATGCATGCTCCTGATACAGCTTCATCATCGTCAACAGTGTCGTTGCATTTGCGGTCGATATATAGGTGATGTCCGAACGCTGAAGTGCCAGTCTTAAAATGAGCAAGTACTTGAGCCGGCTGTTCGATACGGTCAACACTTCCTTAGGTAACACGAATTTCTCGCGAACTAATGCAGGAGTGTTGCCCGCTACAATTCCGGACGCCGAGCCATACTGCTTCCCATTCGCGAGAAACCCTTCAAAGGTGGGACTTACAATTGCGAGGATTCCCCCTGCAAATGCCTCAGGGCACGAACGGTACTG
This sequence comes from Betaproteobacteria bacterium, assembly GCA_028292435.1. Lineage (GTDB taxonomy): Bacteria > Pseudomonadota > Gammaproteobacteria > Burkholderiales > SG8-41 > PALSA-1004. Next base: position 15,288 of record JAQGMI010000039.1, on the reverse strand, counting down.
AAAACCTACGGCGGCCCGGTGAACAGTGCGCAGACCGAACAGATGTTTCCGTATCAAAGGAATATCTTTGTGCTTGTCCGTAGTACCACTTGTCCGAACATAGCGAATCGGCGGGCATTTTGTGAGCGTACTTTTGCCGCCCGCAATTTCACTCGCAATGTAGGGCCTAAGCGCTTCGTATTCGTTTATCGGTACTCGCTCACAAAAGCCGGGAAAGTCTTTTATGGACCGGAAGTCATACTTGAGACCGAATTCTGTCTGTCGGTTTTCGGCAAGAATGCGTTTCAATAGCGCGATCTGCACATTCATCGGATCCCGAGCGGCCGCTCGGATTCGCCATCCGTGAAGAGACTGTAGGTACCGCAAGTAAAGCGTAAGCAGCGCGTCAGCGAGCAAGATTACAGGCGTCCAAAAACGCGACGTTTTTATCGCTGTACAAACGGCGCCGCCATTTGTGACCAGAAATCTTTCGGGTATCTCCGGTCTAAAATTCCTATATCTTGTACTGCGATCTGTTTTGGAAGGTACCAAGTCCGGAACATCAAGTCCCACACAATTGTCGTATTACCAAAGTTGCATGCTGCAATAAGTGGATCGCGCGCGTGATGCCAACGATGGGTTTCCGCGCTTCCGACCACGTAATTCAACCAACCGTAGTGAAGACGGACATTGCTGTGCTGAAAAAAACCATTAACAGAATACAAAAGAAAATATCCCGCAATCACGTCCGGCCCGACTCCGAGCAGCAGAAAAGGCATTGTGTCCAGACAAAAATGCAGGCTTTTTTCGAACGGATGAAAGCGACCGACATTCAGGACGTACAAAATGTCCGGCGAATGATGCACTTCATGCAGTCGCCATAGCGGAACAAAATGATGACAGGCGCGATGTAGCCAATACCGTAAAAAATCGACCAGAAGTACCATTGCAATTATCTGGATCGCAAGAGGCCATGATTGGGGCCACCAGGAAGTTGCATAAGTGACGTGCGACCATTCCGAAACTGCAATTACAAATGCAACCGCAAGCATCCTTGGCAGAGCAATTTGCACGGCGACCATGAAAGCCGCGTCTGCTTTGATATCGGTCAGTTTGGGTTTCCAATCCGGCCTTTCGGAAAAACGTAATTCCAGCGCGACGATTGCAATGCCAACCAGAATGATAGGAACGTATGCTGCGATCAAGGGCGATAATCCAGCATCAAGCAGAGCGCCGAACATCATCACTGCAAGCGCGACGAACGATGGATACAACAAATATGACGTTATTTTAAAATCCATCATGCTTGTCCTCTCGCATGGCTGGCGTAAATCGAATGTGTGATATGCACTTATCGTTAACACAAACGCGGCCAGCACAAGATGAAATGTAGCTGGAATCCATGAGGTAAACCACGCCGGGGCAGCAGGTATCGTTAAGCCAACGGCTACGCGAGCCAATGATCCAAACATGTAAATTGAACCAATCCGGATCAGCAATTTACCGGCCCTGGCGTTAACGGCTAACCTATTGGCGCCAATGCGCCATGAATAGCGCAACATCAGGATCAAAATAATGAGCTGACTGGCGAAGAGCAGCCAGTATGGCAAGCTGCTGCCCTGAAAATCGTTAAACGCAGGCAAATACGTTTGAGGTGCCCAGCGCTGCAGCGCTTGTGCGCCGACACGCAAAAAGAATAAAAATGTAAGCGACCAGGCCAAAACGACATAAACATAGTGCGAGCGAATCAGGTATTTATCCATGCGATCCGATCCTCCCCACTGCGACACAAACAAACGCTTCTACATTAAGCCACGCGGACTAAGCCACGCGATTTCGTCGCTTCACTATTTACCCGCGAAACGGCGTCAGGTCGATCTTGCCCTTGAATACATTGCCCGCGAACTGCAGGAACTCGTCGGCACGGCGGTCGGTCCAGCCGCCATACGCGACATTGCCGCGAAACTTGCGCTCGATGTCGTCGCGCGACAACGGGTCGTGCACACCGCCGCGAATGTGCGGCTGGCGCTCTTCGAACACGCGTCCGTCCTTGAGCGTCATTTTCACATGACCGGTAAATGCTTTGGGGTACGGATTGTTCGGATCGACGACGTATTTCACTTTGCCGGCGAGCCCGAGAATGCGCGGATCGCGCACGGTTTTCTCGCTAAACGCGTCAAGGCCGGCGCTGCCGGTCACGAACGCAACTGCGACGTTGAATGGCGCGCTGAACTTGGCGGCGTAATCGTTGGCCGGCTTCTGCTTGGCGGGCAACGGATCCCACAAGCGATGAACATAGCCTTCCGCCGTTTCACATAAAACGTCGGTGACGTCGTCCGCGCTGAAACCTTTGCGTGCGAGCCGCAATGCGCAGTCGATATACGGCTGGTTCATGGTGCCGGTCGCGTACGGCTTGAACGTAATCTTGTCGATGAACCATTCCTTGCCGAAATCTTTCGTGACTATGTCGAAATCACCGGCCGGATTGCGCGCAAACGTGTAAAAAAATCCGTGCGTGCCTTCGAATACTGTGCGGGGCCCCAGAAATCCATGCTGTGCGATGCGTGCGGCATGCAAGCCAATCCGCGCTGCCCAGCCCGCATGCAGGCGCTTGGTCCACGCGCCTTCAGCGAGGTATTCGATAATACCGCTCGCCATGCTGCCGGCGATGCCGAGCGCATCAACCGTCTGCTTGCGATTGAGGCCCAACGTGACCGACACCGCGAGCGTTGCGCTCATCGCGCCGATGACAGCCGTCGGGTGAAAGCCCGCTTTATGGATCGCTTTCGGAATGACCATGCTGAGCCGGCACATCGTCTCGATACCGATCGTCATGCCAAGCAAGGCCGAGCGGCCGCCGCGGCCAAAACGTTCGCACGCCGCGAGCACCGCCGGCACGATGACCGTGCTGCTATGAACCGGTCCACCTTCAAAGGTGTCGTCGAAGTCCTCGCCATGGCCGGCCGTCCCGTTGATCATGGCCGCATCTTCCGCGCTGAACTCGCCGCCGTGGCCGAGCGCTGTACATGCACCGCCGCGATCGACGCTGGCAATGAGCGCCTTGATGTAATCCGTATTGCGCGCGGCAACGCACAAGCCGACGATATCGACCAGCAAGTCTTCAGTACGCGCACGGACTGCAGGGGGAATTTGATCCGCCGTAACTTTCGCGACGCAGTCGACCAGACGTTCGCTGACCGAAGCCGTTTGCGCAATCGACGCTTTCATCGCTTCTCCCCGTGCGCAGTGATTTGCTTCATTTGAACACCGGCGCTTTATAGCGGCCAACCGGCACGAGTTCGGCGACGGTGCCGCCGGGAGCGCGGAACTTGATGGGAATCACGCCCGGATCGCTGATGATTTCGCAGCCGTACGACCTGATCTGCGCTTCCGAAGCCTTGAGGTCCTCAACTTCGATGGCGAAATGGTGAATGCACGGCTTTTCGCCCGCCGCTTTGGATTCAGCGGACTCGGTGCCGGCGTCGTATTTGATCAGCGTGAAGTCGATTGCGCCGTCGCTCAAATGGCGCGACAGATGATCTCGCGTCTTGCGCGTTTCCACTTCGCGAAACCCAAATACCTTCTCGTAAAACTCAGTCGTTTTTTCGAGATCTTCTACTTTCAATGCAAGATGAACGATGCGGTTCATGCCGCCTCCTGTAGCTGAATGTTTAATTGCCGGACGCCGCGCAATGCGCGGATCAGAACCTGACAGTCGCACAGCACGTCCCGCTCGCGCAAGCGGGCTGTGTTACCCTAGGGGCGTAATAATATTCAGTCGCATTCCCTTCGCAATACTCTAACTCCCGACGTCAAAGCCCGCGGCGCTTAAAACCGGCTGCGCTGCAAATCCGGTCAGGCGACGTATAAATTCCTGGCCGAGTTGCGCATTCGCGGAATCCGCCGCGAGCCCGGCAGAATAAACCGCAATGTTCTGCACTTCAGCGGGCAGCGGCCCGACGAGCGTCACGCCCTTGTTGGCGACGATTTCAGTGATTTGCGTTATGCCCATTTCATGCAGGCCTTTACTTTGCGCGAGATTATTCATCGCCGCATAGCCGTTCGGAAAAAAATGCAGCCGGCCTTTCAGTTCGTCCGTAATGCCCATCTTGTCGAGCGCGCTCATCACCACTTTTCCCGCCGTCGCAACCGCAGGGTCAGGGAACAACACCCGCTTCGCGGCAAGCAGGTTGCCGCGTAATACCCGCGTATCACCGACATCGGGCAGCGGCGTGCCCGCGCGTACTGCCACGCCGGTGCCGACCTTGCCGAGGTCGACGCGCGAGCCCGCGACCGCGAGGCCCTGCGCAATCAATTCATCGATCAGGGCTGCTGTCAGCACAATGACGTCGGCGGGCTCACCGGCGACGACGCGCGCTTTCATCGCACCTACCGCACCGAAATTAGTCACGACGTCATTGCCGCTGTCGCTTTTGTATTTGGCCGCGATCTGCATCATCACTGCCTGCGCCGCTCCGGCGCAAAATATATTTAATGTTGCCACCTGAATCTCCTGTTGGTCGGTTACTTCTTTTTCTTCAAATCCGCTTCGTCGATATGAAATTTGTGCAATACACGATGCAGCACCGGCACCAGCGTCACCGCGATAACGCTGATGAACACGAGTCCGCAAAACAGCGCGTAGCCAGACGAAAACAGCTTTGCTCCGTCGGTCTTCATTTCGGCGACCGGCCCCATGCCGCCGAGTATCATCGACGAATTATGAAGTGCATCAATCCATTTGAGTCCGGCCACATAGTGAAAGCCGACGACCCCGAGCAGCAGCGCGACGATTGCAATCAACGCCGATAGTGCGAGCGACCAGCCGAGGCGGCGCGCAAAGCGCTGAACCGGAATGACCTGCTGGCCTTTGCTTTCAAACATGACAGTCGATTGGTAACCCGGCATGAGGCTCGAATGAAAAACGATTCAGTCGGCCCGTGATCATCTGCAAACACAGCCGGCAGTTTAACAGGCCGCGTTGCGCCCTGCACCCGGACGCATCACAATAGATCGCGATGAAACTCGTTCACACCGCACGCCATCCGGCCGAAGCCCACCTGGTTAAAGGCATGCTCGAAGCCGAAGGCATACGCGCATCCGTTCTCGGCGATCAACTTTACGGTGCCTACGGCGAGTTGCCCGTGCTGCCAACGGTCTGGGTGCTCGACAACGCACTCGCGGCACACGCCGATGGACTCGTCGTAGACTTTTTGCGCGGCGGCGCCGCGCGCCGGCACGGGCATGATCGCTGGACTTGCACGCATTGCGGCGAAAATCTCGAAGGCCAATTTACCGATTGCTGGAAGTGCGGCGCGACCCGGCCGTCAACGTCGCAAAGCGCCCGGACCTAGTAGATATCGCCGCGCTCGTATTGCGGCGGCCACGCAACTTTCGCTTTAAGTACTTTGGCGGCATGCAGCGGCCAATACGGATCGTTCAACATCGCGCGCGCCATGATGATGAGATCGGCTTGTCCGCTCGCGACAATCTGTTCGGCAAGCTCGGGCGAATTGATGAGCCCCACAGCGCCGGTTGCGATCTGCGCGCGTGTACGGATAGCGGCTGCAAATGGCACCTGGTAACCGGGATAGAGCGGTATTTTCTGTTGCGGGGCAAGTCCGCCGCTTGAGCAATCGACAAGATCGACCTGGCCGCCCGCCTTCAACCGCTGCGCGAGATTGACGCTGTTGTCCAGGTCCCAACCGCCATCGATCCAGTCGGAAGCCGAGATGCGCACGAACAACGGTTTATCCGCTGGCCACTCGCTGCGCACCGCATCGATGACCTCGAGCAGGAAGCGGATACGGTTATCAAAACTACCGCCGTACTCGTCGCTGCGCCGGTTCGAGAGCGGCGACAGGAATTCGTGAATCAGGTAACCGTGCGCGGAATGAATTTCGATGATGTCGAAGCCCGCATCACGTGCGCGCCGGGTGTTGGCAGCGAACTGCGCAATCGATTCCTTGATCGTGCGCTGATCCATTTCGAACGGCACCGTATAAGTGTCCGTGAACTGCAGCGCCGATGGGGCGATGGTTTGCCAGCCGCCGTCTGCCGCAGCGAGGCCTTTGCCGCCATCCCACGGCCGCGTTGTCGATCCCTTGCGGCCCGCATGCCCGAGCTGCATGCCGGCCACGGCGCCCTGCCCTTTCATGAAGCGCACGATCCGCGCGAGCGCGTCGCGCTGTTCGTCGTTCCACAAGCCGAGGCAGTAAGGCGTGATGCGGCCGCGCGGCTCGGTATGCACGACTTCCGTAAACACGATGCCCGCGCCGCCGACGGCCCGGCAACCCAAATGCTGAAAATGCCAGTCGTTGGCGACGCCGTCGTCCGCCGAATATTGGCACATCGGTGACACCATGATGCGATTGCGGGCGGTCACCGAACGAAACGTAATAGGCCGGAAGATATGCGGACTTCTGTCGTGCTGCATTACTTTGCGCTCATTCTCACCGCGCCCGGCGTGCGGATTGGTTTTGTCGTTCATCGTTAATCTCGTTCAATACTCGATTGCGTTCAGCCCGACGCCAGATTTTTCATGACGGCATGGAGCTTCGGCTTGGCCTCGAACCCGACGCCCGGTACGTCCGGCATCGTCACGTAGCTATTGACGACCGGCGCGCCATCGGCAAAGCCGCCGAACGGCTGGAACACATCGGGATACGATTCGTTGCCGCCCAGGCCCAGACCCGCGGCGATGTTGAGCGACATCTGGTGCCCGCCATGCGGCACGCAGCGGCGTGGCGACCATGCATGCCGTTTCAACATCTCGAGCGTGCGCAGGTATTCGACCAGCCCGTACGACAACGCACAGTCGAACTGCAGCCAGTCGCGCTCCGGCCGCATGCCGCCGTGACGAATCAGGTTACGCGCGTCCTGCATCGAAAAAAGATTTTCGCCGGTCGCCATCGGTCCTTCGTAATGATGCGCAAGCTCGGCCTGCAGCGAATAATCGAGTGGATCGCCGGCCTCTTCGTACCAAAACAAGCCGTACGGTTTCAACGCGCGCGCATATTCAATCGCAGTCTTAAGGTCAAAGCGGCCGTTCGCATCGACCGCCAGATTCTTGCCATCACCGACGACCTTGATTACGGCTTCGATGCGCTTAATATCGTCTGCCAGCGACTCGCCACCGATTTTTATCTTGACGACCGAATAGCCAAGATCGAGATATTTTTTCATCTCGTCCTGCAGCGCCTTGACGTTTTTGCCGGGATAGTAATAGCCGCCAGCCGCGTAGACGAACACTTTGTCGTCGACGTCGCCGCCGCGATAGCGCTCGCCGAGCACGCGATACAAAGGCTTGCCTTCGATCTTGGCGACCGCATCCCACACGGCCATGTCGATGACGCCGACCGCGACCGAACGCTCGCCGTGACCGCCCGGCTTTTCATTCGACATCGCGCACGCCCAGATCTTGTGCGGGTCGAGGTTATCGCCCGTGTCGTCGATCAGCGTCTTCGGATCCGCGCCCATGATGCGCGGAATGAATCGCTCGCGCAGCAAACCGCTTTGCGCGTAACGGCCGTTCGAGTTGAACCCGTAGCCAACGACGTATTTACCGTTGCGCTTGACGTCCGTCACGACGGCGACGACGCTCGCCGTCATTTTGCTGAAATCGATATAAGCGTTACGGATGTCGGAGCTGATCGGTGCAACGGTTTCGTGAATAGCAGTGATTTTCATTTGAGGTCAGAATTGTGAATTGAAGAATGTGGATCGGCCAAGCGAGGCTTCATGACTTCGGATCGGGAATAACTCAATCTTGGGCCCCCGCGCCTGCATCAATCAAGTTTGACGCTTGCAGCCTTGGCGACTTTGCTCCAGCGATCGATTTCGGCTGCGAGATAGGTCGCGAACTCGGCGGGTGAGCTGCCGACTACTTCGGCGCCCAGCGCTTGCAGGCGCTCCTGCATGTCGGGCAACTTGAGGATGCGCACGATTTCCGTATTCAGCCTGTTGACGATTGCCGGCGGCGTGCCGCCCGGCGCCATCACACCGCCCCACGAGACTGATTCGAACCCGGGCACCGCGGCCTCGGCAACCGTCGGCACGTCGGGCAAGGATCGCACGCGCGCCTTGCTCGTAACAGCGATGCCGCGCAGCTTGCCCGATTTCACATATGGCGTTGCGGCGACCACGGTCGGCACGCTCATCGCGATTTGCCCGGCCATCGCGTCCGTCATCGCCGGCACGTCGCCTTTGTACGGGACGTGCGTAATGCGAATGCCGGTCATCGACTTCATCAATTCCATCGAGAGATGGTTCGATGACCCGTAGCCGCCGGTGCCGTAGCTCAATTGATCGGGCTTCGCGCGCGCGAGCACAAAAATTTCCTTGAGCGTGCGCGCCGGCAGATACGGATTCACCACGAGAATGTTGGGAACCAGCGTTGTCAGTGTCACGGCGGAAAAATCCTTGACCGCATCGTACGGCAACTTGCTGTACACCGCGGGATTAATCGCGTTCGGCCCCAGATTCGCCATCAATATTGTGTAGCCGTCGGCAGGCGACTTGGCGACGAACTCGAGTGCGACAATGCCGTTGGCGCCGGCGCGATTGTCCACGGCAACGGTTTGCCCCCACGCTTCCGTCATCTTCTGCCCAAGCAGCCGCGCAGTGACATCAGAGGCGCCGCCCGGCGCATACGGCACGACGAAGCGAATGGGCTTGACCGGAAAGTCCTGCGCGCTCGCAAGCGACGCGGCAATCAGCATCGTTGCCGCCAACACTCGCACGTCAGGCTGCTTGCTTGTGCAGCATGCCGGCGGCGCGCAGCACGTCGGCAATTTTTTTGCATGTCGCTTCGTCGGGCTGGTGGGTCGGCGGCCGCACAACGGGCGAACTCAAGCGGCCGGCGAGCACCATCGCGTACTTCATGCGCGCGTGCGCGTCGCCGGTCGGCTCGCCCATGCCGTAAACGATATCCTTGAGCGGATTGATGCGAGCCTGGCAATCCATGGCGCGCTTCAAGTCGCCCGCGTTGACTGCGTTCACCAGTTCGAGAATCAGTTCGGGAATAAACGACGCGAAGCCGAGCAGTCCCCCGTCGACGCCCTGCACCATCGATGCCAGCAGATACTCGTCATGACACGTCAGCACCGCGACGTCAGCATCGGCTTTTCGAATCGCTTCGATGTCGCGCGCATACTTGTTCATCTCGCGGGTGCCGACTTTAAACACCTTTACCCACGGGAGGCGCGCGAGGTCCGCCAGCACTTCGCAGCTGTAGCTCGCTTTCGACCACGAGGGATAGACGTGCACGGCGAGATCAAGCCCGCTCGCCTCACCGATTGCCGCAAAATATTCGACCACGTGCTCCGGCCGCATTCCGAAGCGCAGCCAATGGTGTGGCGGCATGATGTCGAGTCCTGACGCGCCCGCCGCTTTCTGCTGCAACGCATGCTCGATGGCTTCGTGGATGCCTTCGGCGGTGACAGCTGAGATCACCGGCAGCTTGCCTTTCAATTCATCGGCAACAATGCGGGTGACTTCGACGCGCTCCTTGAGCGTAAGACTGAAGACATCGCCAGTGTGACCATTGGTCATCAGCGCGGAAATGCCTTTGAACGTCGCAAGCCAGCTCGTCAGCCGGCGCAGGTCTGCTTCGTCGACTGAATAATCGGCTTTGAGCGGGAGCGCGAGCGCCGGAATGATGCCTTTGTAATTCCATTGTTTAGCCATGGGAATCCCCGCGGGAAAATGGTGGCGGCCAGTATAACGACGCACCAGACTCCCCGCAAACGCATGGAATCGAATCGGTTAATATGGGCAGCTTGCCGCATCCATCACCGACGCTCACTGCGATGAAACCAGACACCGTATCACCCATGATGCTGAAACTCAGCGCGTATATCGCCGCTGCCGCCACGCGTCCGCTGCCGCCCGCAGTCATCGCTCGCGCGCGGCTGCATATCGTCGACACATTCGCCGCCATGATTTCGGGCTCGCGCCTGTTGCCGGGCGAGAAAGCGATTGCTTACGCGAAAACGCTCGGCGGCAAGCCAGTTGCCGGCATCATCGGCACGCGCATGGTCACGACACCGCAAAATGCCGCGCTGGCCAATGGCATGTTCGGGCACGCCGACGAGACCGACGACACGCACCCGCCTTCGCTTACGCATCCGGGCACCAGCGTCGTGCCCGCCGCGCTGGCGATCGGCGAACAAAACCGCCTGTCGGGCAAAGCGGTGATGCGCGCAATCGTGCTCGGTTATGACATCTGCTCGCGCATGCTGCTTACGTTGAAGCCAATGCCGTATCTGCGTTCCGGTCACCATGCCGCGGCGACAGGCCAGGTATTCGGCGCAGCAGCGGCCGCCGGCACGCTGCTGCGGCTTAACCCGCGCAAGGTCCGGTGGATGCTTTCATATGCGGGCCAGCAAACCGCGGGCCTTTATACGATGTTCCGCGATCCCGAGCACATCGAGAAAGCGTACGCGATGGGCGGCATGCCGGCGCACAACGGCACGCAGGCGGCGTTGATGGTCACGCACGGCTGGACCGGCGTCGAAGATATTTTTTCGGGCGAGCGCGATTTCTTTTTTACGTTTGCGCCTGAAGACGTCGATCGCGATGAAATGGTGCGCGGCCTTGGCACGGACTACGAAATCATGCGCGCCGGCATTAAGCGCTGGCCGGTGGGCGGGCCGATCCAGGGACCGATGCACGTGCTGCGCGATCTGATCGTCGAACATGGCATAAAGGCGGCCGATGTCGAAAAAGTTATCGCGCGTATGCCGGACAAGGAACTCGAGATCGTCAACAACCGCGCTTCACCCGATATATCCGTTCAGCACTTGCTCGCCGTCATGCTTGTCGACGGCAACGTTTCATTCAAATCTGCGCATAGTTTTCGCCGCATGCAGGACGCGAAAGTCCTCGCCGTGCGCCAGCGCATCGAAGCGGTCGGCGACGCATCGCTCACGGACGTGCAACGCCGCTGGCGCTGCGTGATGGAAGTGCGCTTGAAGGACGGCCGCGTGCTCAATCATCAAACGATGGCAGCCAAAGGCAGTTCGGAAAATCCATTGACGCCGGCGGAAGAAACCGAGAAAGCGCTCGACCTGATCGTGCCGATCCTCGGCAAAAAGCGCAGCACCGCACTGCTCCATACTTTGTGGCATTTCGACCGTATCCCGGACGTGCGCGCGCTGCGGAAGCTTTACACAGCTTAGAAACGAAACGATTCAATCACGCTAATCGGCGTGTATGCCGGCGTCTTTGATGAGCTTCGCCCAGACGGCCGTTTCCTTTTTGATCCGCGCCGCGAATTCAGCCGGCCCCAGCGGCGACTCGTCGAGCCCCTGACGCGACAGCGCCTCCTGCACGTCAGGCAGCTTGATCGCTTTCATCGTCTCGTCGTACAGGCGCTTGACGATGCCAGGCGATGTTTTCGCCGGCGCCGAGAATCCGTACCAGGCAGTCACGTCGAAACCGGGAAACGCGCTTTCCGCAATCGTCGGAATATCCGGTGCAACCGCACTGCGCTTCAATCCCGTTACGGCGAGCCCCTTCAGGCGTCCGCTCTTCACATGCGGATGTGACGATGCGAAGCTGCCGAACAAAACCTGCGCCTCGCCGCCCAGCACCGCCGCCGCAGCCGGGCCGCCGCCCTTATACGGGACGTGCACGAGATTGAGCTTGCCGCGATACTTGAATAGTTCCGCGGCGAGATGCAACGGACTGCCGACACCTGCCGACGCGTAATTCAACTTGCCCGGGTTCGCTTTCACATACTCGATGAAGTCTTTAATGTTGTCCGCTTTGACCGACGGATGCAGGACCAGCATGTATTGCGCGCTGGCAATCATGCAGATCGGCTGCAGATCTTTGATGACATCGAACGGCAGCTTGTACAGGTTCGGGTTGACCGTCAGGGCGGTACTGAAGTCGAGCAGCAGCGTGTAACCATCGGGCGCCGCTCGCGCAACCACTTCCGTCGCGAGATTGCCTGCCGCGCCACCTCGATTATCGATGACCCATTGCTGGCCAAGCGCGGCCGACAACTTCGGTGTGATGATGCGGCCGAGCGTGTCCGCGCCGCCGCCCGGCGGAAACGGCACGAGCAAACGGATCGGCCGCGCCGGATATATTTCCTCCGCCGCCACCGCATGGCCGAATGCACCGCAGGTAGCAACAAACAGCAATGATCTGATCATTTGCCGCCCACCGTCAGCGCCATCACATCATGCATTAGCGGTTGCTCATCGAGTCGCCACAACGCCGCCAGAAGGCGGTCAGTCTGCGCGGAAGTCAAAACTTCGGCTGCGAGCGGCCGGAACTTGGCTTCGACCTCGGCATCGGTCATTGGATTTCGATAGTGGCCCTTGTGATAGTCGACGACAGTTTTGTGCGTTGCGCCCGACTTCGTCACCAGCGTGAAATCGCAGCGCATGGCATGCGGCATGTGACGGTCGGCTTCTGCCGAAATCGCCACCTTCACGCGTTGTGCGAGCGCCAGTATTGCCGGATCACGCAAATAGCGCTCGTCGAAGTGCTGCGACTCGACGGTTCCGTAAATAAGCGCGACCGCTACGATATACGGCATGCTGTGGTCCGCGGTTTCACGCGTCGCGGGCGTCCACTTCTCGGGGTCACCCGCCATCAGGCGCACGGCGGCGGTGACGGTTTCGATGCGGATCTCCGCAATCTCTTCAGCATTCGCAACCTTGCCGCGCAATTCGAGCGCCGCCTGCACCACCGTCTGCGAATACTGCCCGAGCGGATAGCGCTTGATGCTGCACTCGAGGATTTTGTACGGCGTGTCAGGGCCGCCAAAGGCCGGCAACTGAAACGGCGCGCGGGTGACCGCCTTGAAGTAGCCGCCGACGCCTTCGAAGATCGGCGCCGGGCCGGTCATGCCGCGCGAGGCGAGCATCGTTGCAAACACGGCATTGCGACTGGCATTCGCGTAGGCGCAACCCTTCCACATCGACACGTGACCGATGCGCGTCTGATACAGCGCGATATTCGGTGCAATGCCGAGATTCATTGCCTGCTCGAATTGCTTTCCACTTAATCCGAACAGCCGCGCGGCCGCAGCGGTGCTCGCCATGCCGCCGACCGTCACGTGGTCGAAACCGATCGGTTTCAGATCAACCTGATCGCAGATGCGGCAGAAGACTTCGTAGGCAAGAACGGTCGCGACAATAACTTCCTTTCCGCTGCGATGAAACGCATCGGCGACGGTCAGAATCGCCGCGATGCTGTCGCTCGGATGACCCGACTCGCCGGTGCTCGTATAGCCGTCGTTGAAATCCAGAAATCGAATCATCACGCCGTTCGCGAATGTCGCAAGGTCCAGGCTCGTGCGCTGGCCGCTGCCGAGCAGCGTCGCCGGCATGCTGCTGGTGACGGTCGCCGCCATTTCGCGCGCTATCTTCGCCGGCTCGCTCGAGTAACCGCCGAGCGCGCAGCCGACCGAATCGATGATCAGTCGCTTGGCCTGCGCAACAACAACAGCGGGCAAGTCTTCATAGCGCAGCGCGCCGGCATAGGCGCTTAGTTGTTCGACGACAGTAGTCATTGCAACCTCATGAGTGAAATCGGCACGTCCCTAAGGGTACAGGACGCGCGATTGGTTCGTTAAATCGCTTGCGTCCGAATTGTGACCGTGACGGCGCAAGCCCGCAACCCGCGCGGCACAGGTTGACGCCGCGTCCGTCGCAATGCGAGACTTGCGCTCGATGCAGGACCACCAACGTTCACGTTTGGAGCAGGCGCGCCGCCGCTGGCTGAAACAAGCCGGACTGCTCGCTTCGTCGGCGACGCTGCCGTTCTGGATTCCCGACGCCTCCGCCCAATCCGATTCCGCGTTGAGTACGCTGCCGCGAACGGCGCTCGTGATCGGCAACACCAATTATTCGCAGTCGCCGCTGCGCAATCCCGTCAATGACGCGAAGGCCATCGGCGGTGAATTGCAGAAGCTCGGCTTCAAAGTCGACTTGCTGCTCGATGCGAGCCGCGCGCAGATGGCCAGTTCAATCCAGGCGTTCGGCGGCACTCTTGGCAAAACGAAAGGCGTCGGCCTGTTTTATTACGCCGGTCACGGTGCCCAGCTTGCGTGGCGCAACTATTTGATTCCAGTTGACGCCGACGTCCAGAAGCTCGAGGACATGCGCGACAAAACGGTCGAATTAAATTCCGTGCTGCAAGGACTGGTCAAGGCGGCGAACCCGATGAACGTCATCATTCTCGACGCCTGCCGCGACAATCCGTTCGGCAACAAAGTGCCGATCGAGCAGAAAGGCCTGTCCCAGTTCGATGCACCGCCAGGCTCGCTGCTCGCTTACGCAACCTCGCCGGGCAACACGGCTGCCGACGGCGAAGGACAGAACGGCCTTTACACTGAGAATCTGCTGCGCGAGCTGAATGCGCCCGCCGCCAAAATCGAGGACGTGTTTAAGCGCGTGCGCCTTGCCGTACGCCGGCGCTCCGAAGGCCGGCAGATTCCGTGGGAAAGCACTTCGCTCGAAGAAGATTTCTATTTTCAGCCGCTAAAGCAGGTGGTGAAGCTGTCGGAAGCGGACGTGGAAAAACAATTTGAGGAAGAACTTGCCGGCTGGGACAAAATCAAGGACAGCAGGGACGCGGCGCCGATTGAAGAGTACCTGCGCAAATATCCGAGCGGAAAATTTTTCGAGCTGGCGAATTTCCGGCTGACCCGATTGCTCGCCAAGCGCGAAATCGCGGTGCAGGTCGCCGCCGTGGGCGGGCCGCTGAAGCCTGCGTCAGGCGGCGCCGCCGATTTCGTCTACCAACCCACGCGCGTGCAATGAGGCGGGCATGCCGATAGTCAACATCGAAGGTTTTGGCAAGATCGACTTTCCCGACTCGATGAGCGCGGAACAAATTGACCGCGCCATCAAGAATGAAATTTTGCCGATGGTCGCGCGCAATGTGCCTTCCGCGGTCGTCGCCGGCCTGTCGTCGGAACTGGCGGCAGGCGGGAATCCATTTACAAAAGGCACCGCCAGAACCGATTCGAACTGGAAGGTCGGCGACCGCTATCGTTATCGCATCGTCGACGTATTGACCAAACTCGAAACGAGTGAAGTGCGCGGCGGCATGGTTAAGGAAGTGA
This sequence comes from Betaproteobacteria bacterium, assembly GCA_028292435.1. Taxonomy (GTDB): domain Bacteria; phylum Pseudomonadota; class Gammaproteobacteria; order Burkholderiales; family SG8-41; genus PALSA-1004. Next base: position 221 of record JAQGMI010000039.1, on the reverse strand, counting down.
CCGACAGCGAAGTCATCTATGGCAATGGCCGCATTACCGATCTGCTCGGCAATCAGATCCGCAATCCGCGCGGCCAGAGCTTCGTGAACAATCAGGTTTTTACCGACGAATACCGCGTTGGCCGCAAGTGGACGACGGTATTCCGCGGGATACGCCGTGACGACGCGGAAGACGAGTGGACACTGGATATGAAAGTTGTCACCCGCGAAAGCATCACCATC